>JAQBOV010000001.1 GCA_028287895.1 Mucilaginibacter sp.
TCCTTTTAATAAAAAGAGGCTTTCAACCTGAAAAAGACAATTGGAGTTTAATGGGAGGCTTTGTGCAAGCGAGTGAAAGCATTGATCAGGCCGCCAATAGAATATTAACACAATTAACTGGATTAGAAGGTGTTTACCTGGAGCAGTTGCACACATTTGGTGATACCAACCGTGATCCTATCGAAAGAACTGCCTCGGTGGCTTATTTCGCTTTAATAGATATACACAAGTACGAAACCCAGTTAAGCAATGATTATCAGGCGGAATGGTTTGCTCTAAAACGTGCTCCCAAACTTGTTTTTGACCACCAGGAAATGGTCGAAGCAGCAAAAAGGCGTATCCGTTATAAAGCAGCTTTGCACCCTATTTTGTTTGAACTTTTACCAAACAGGTTCACTTTACCACAGTTGCAAATACTTTACGAGAGTGTTTTTAGCACCACAATTGATAAAAGAAATTTTAGTAAGCGGATTTTGGCAACTGGCCTGCTAATAAAATTATCTGATAAGGATAAAGCAGGATCAAAACGTGGAGCATATTATTATCAGCTCAATATGCAGAACTATTATGCTAAATTTCAGGCATTTATGAATTTTATTCCTAATCCTGATACCCTGCATCTTTAATATTAACCGATGGGTTTTTGGAATATTTTAAATGTTTTTTAGGATTATTTCTTTTTATGATAAAATAAGTGTTATTTAAACACTAATTATAATCCAACTATGAATAGATGCTAGTTTAATTGGAGTAAATTTAGATATCTGCTCTTAATTTTCTGCTTATACGGTAATCGTGTTATATAAAATGAGGGAAGTATGGCTTGGTATTCGCGTGTACCCAACAGCGGGGATATCTATCTCGCCCTTTTTAATATCAAAGACAACGACCAGGATGTAAGCATTGATTTTTCTTCATTAGGTCTTAAAGGAAATATTCAAGTAAGGGACCTGCGGAAAAAACAAAACATAGGTATTTACAACACCTATTATACCAAAGCAATTAATAAACATGGGGCGGTTTGCTACGGCTTACACCGTCAAACTGAATTATAACCTAAATAAACTCAAAATAATGATTGACTTAAAAAAATTTGAAGTATGGCTTATTACCGGAAGCCAGCATTTGTATGGGGAAGAAACTCTGAAATTGGTTGCTGAACATGCTGAGCAAATCGCTAGCGGAATTGATCGTTCCGATAAAATACCGGTACGAGTAGTTTATAAACCAGTTGTAAAAAGTTCCGAAGAAATTCATGAAACCCTGCAACAGGCGAACACGGCTGAAAATTGCATAGGTATTATTACCTGGATGCATACCTTTTCGCCCGCTAAAATGTGGATACGCGGGTTAAATATCCTGCAAAAGCCCTTACTTCACCTGCATACACAATTTAACAGGGACATTCCATGGAGTTCCATTGATATGGCCTTTATGAATTTAAACCAAAGTGCACATGGCGACCGTGAATTCGGGTTTATTGTTTCGCGCATGCGCAAAAACCGTAAAGTAGTTGTTGGCCATTGGCAAGATGGCCAAGTACTTGCACAAATTGATGCCTGGACAAGAGCAGCAGCAGCCTGGCATGACTGGCAGGGTGCAAAATTTGCCCGCTTTGGCGATAATATGCGTTATGTAGCCGTTACCGAAGGTGATAAAGTGGAGGCTGAACTAAAATTTGGCTACTCGGTTAACACCTATGGAGTTGGCGACCTGGTTGCCATAATCAATGAAGTAGATGACTTATCTATTGATGCCCTGCTTACTGAATATGAAGCCACTTATACCATGGATGAATCCTTACGTAAAGGGGGAGAAAAACATTCATCGGTATATGAAGCCGCGAAAATTGAGATTGGGCTACGTACTTTTTTAGAAAAAGGCAACTTTAAAGGCTTTACAGACACATTTGAAGATCTGCACGGGATGGTACAACTCCCGGGCATTGCCGCTCAGCGTTTAATGGCAGAAGGCTATGGTTTTGCCGCTGAGGGCGACTGGAAAACAGCAGCATTGGTACGAGCCTTTAAAGTGATGGGAAGCGGACTTAAAGGCGGTAATGCCTTTATGGAAGATTACACGTATCATTTTGATCCAAACAATAGCCTGGTTTTAGGTTCGCACATGCTTGAAGTTGATATTTCATTGGCCAAAGGCAAAGCAACGCTTCAAGTTCACCCATTAGGTATAGGCGGTAAAGCTGATCCTGTCCGTTTGGTGTTTAATGTGGCCAGCGGCCAGGCATTGAACGCTTCGATCATCGATATGGGCAACCGTTTCAGGTTGCTCATCAATGAAGTTGAAGCTGTTGAGCCGCAAAACGATCTGCCGGCCCTGCCGGTTGCCCGCGTACTTTGGAAGCCATATCCGGATATGAAAACAGGATGCGCTGCATGGATATATGCCGGTGGCGCACACCACACTGCTTACAGCCAAAATCTTACTGCGGAGCATTTACAGGATTTTGCGGATATTGCCGGTTTGGAATTTTTGCGCATTGGAAAACAGACCCGGCTTGACCAGTTCCGCAATGAGCTGCGTTGGAATGAGGTAGCTTATCAATAAATAATTGTGCAAAAAGGCTAAGCCATAAACGGCTTCGCCTTTTTGATGATAATAATCAGGCTGTCACCGCCTCACGCTCCTGTACATGTTTCTTTTGACTTCCTTGTTTCCCCGGTTTCAGAATCACCTTTGTCCAGCCGTTGTCGCGCGCATCAAAGTGTTTGTAGGCATCCGGTGCTTCTTCCAGTGAAAGTTCATGCGAAATTATAGCCGACGGCTTGGCCTTGCCGGAGGAGATCAGGTCGCAAAGCTGGCGGTTATAGGCTTTGACATTCGCCTGACCGGTGGCCATACTTTGACCCTTCATCCAGAAATTGCCAAAGTCAAAATCCATGTGTCCTGTTTTTTGCAAAGAATCTTCAGCTTTTGGGTCCTGTGCAATAAATACGCCCACCACCCCAATAGATCCTGTTGCCTTTACTGTTTTAACCAGCTCATTCATCGTGACATTATTGTGCTCATGCCCTTGTCTGTCGCAACATTGATAACCAACACATTCACATCCACGGTCTGCGCCGAGCCCATTGGTTTGTTCAAGCACCTGGTCGACAGCCGGACCTTTTGAGAAATCAATCGGAATGGCACCCAGTTCTTCGGCCAGCTTCAAACGGTCAGGATGGTTATCAACCACCATAGTTTTGTTCGCCCCTTTAATTTGCGCTGACAAAGTAGCCATCAGGCCAACCGGGCCGGCACCATAAATCACCACATTATCACCGGACTTTACTCCTGCCAGTTGCGTGGCATGATATCCTGTAGGGAAAATATCTGATAACATTACATAGTCGTTTTCCTTTTCTTGAGCATCTTCGGGTAATTTAAGACAATTAAAGTCGCCGTTGGGTACCCGTAGGTATTCCGCCTGTCCCCCATTATATGGGCCCATACCTGCAAAGCCATAGGCAGCGCCTGCAAAACCAGGATTCATTGTCAGGCAAAAACCCGTTAATCCCGCCTCACAATTTTTGCAATGCCCGCAGCCGATGTTAAAGGGCATGCATACCATATCGCCAACTTTAATACCGACAACCGCCTTACCTACTTCAATCACCTCTCCCAGGTTTTCATGACCGAATATCCGGCCCTGTTCCATGTCAGTGCGTCCTTCATACATATGTAAATCCGAGCCACATATATTAGTTGTGGTGATCTTCACTAATACGTCTGTGGGTTGTTCAATTTTGGGATCCGGCATTTCTGAGACCCTGACATCCCTCGCTCCGTAATAAACAAGTGCTTTCATTTTTTGAAATTTTAAATGGTGAATAATGAACCTGTATTCTTGAATATTAAGAATTGAACAAGCCCCATACCATAAAATTCTATTTTATAGCTGCCGGAACGGCTTATAGCTGACTTTTATAACCCATCGGGTCCATCACCTATAATATTTTACTTGCTATCTGGAAAATATCTAAGAAACGTACAATTAATTACCCTTAAAATAAAAATGTCATTTTTAATTAAAAATGATCAATACTGGTATAATTTATGTTGTGCTTACATTATTAAACACTTTGCCCAAAAGTGTTCAAATAGGCCTTAGTGCAATCAATTATCTTATTTAAGAAAGACCGGAAGAGGTAAAAAATTAAAATAATAACGCCCCTCAGCTTCCCGAAGGGCATTACCAGGCGCAGGTGGTCCTGCAGATCAAGATATGTTTTTGATGTCGGCTGAGATCTGTCAATGGCCCTTAAAAATGCTGTGCTTTCGACGGCTCGCTGCGGCTCCTGTTCAGCTTTGAATTCAACTGCCTTATCAATCTTTGCGGTGGTATAAACAGGGTTCAGTTTGCCATAGTGAAGTCGTTCACCAGCCGGATCATAGCGTCTGTTAACAAGATATCATAACGGGCCTTTTCTGCTTTTGTACCCACCTTTTCAACCAGCTTATGCAGTTGATCATATATCAGTTGCTTAGGGTGATAATCATGGTGATTGAGCCCGTACAGCTTCACGCAGTCCAGCATGAGCATAGTCTGGGAGGCATGTGTTTTCCCTGTATCCGGCGCTATCCATACTAGTTCATAGCCATTGTGCTTATAAAACCTTTCGACAGACCGGGGGTAAGATAAGCTTGCTGCTTTTTTTAATAGCTAGTGTTATCGAATTTTGAGCCTGAAGCTGGAAAGGAGTCAGGATAATAAGAAAAATTGATAGCTTAAACATGATAAATGATGCTTTCATATAGTTTTCATATTAAGGTTAAACTCCACTATTAGCTGATCTTTGGCTTTGATCATGCCGGCCAACTTCCTTGGAGGTGTGAGTTCAAAATCCGAGAAGTTCAGATCTCTTGATCCGAGCAAATGGATCATTTTATCATTATCTACTGATATTCTGTAATCTATTTCATAACGCTTTTTAATACCTGCTATTTCAATTTCCACCTGTCCGTTAATAGTGGCTGGCTTACCTGAAAGTTCAGGCAATTGGTTTAATGATAAAAAGCGGATATGAAGCTTGGGATATTTTTTAGCCTTCAGGGTTTTGCGCAGATCACGGGTCATCATCGCTTTATGGCAATCGAAACTCAACACAGCCGGGTTGATGCTGCCCGACATTCTGATTCCTTGAGCACTCTTCCATATAGTTAAAGTATCCTGGTCGCAATTCGGAATATCACAGGTGAATTTATTGACATTGGTGCTGCCTTTTACACTCAGGCTGCTGGTTTCACTGATGAGCCATTTACTTTGCGCATTGGCAGCAAGGCTCATCAGTATCAAACCAATTATCAGGAGGATTTTCATGATTAGAATCCAATAGCTGCTTCCAGCATGATCCCGTTAAATCTACCGCCATTCAGGATGTTGGTGCTGGGGTAGTTTTTATATTCCTGATTCACATATTCCACTTTCATCATAATGTTTTTCGTCATAAACCAGCCTGCTGAACCAACCATACGGTTAACGGTCACATCATTGGGTACACCCTGAATACCGGCGGTGACGGTATTATAGCGTCCACCTATCCAGAAATCTTGGGTATTTTCAGGAAACCTGTATACCAGCTCACCTGCATATTGCATGGCCTTGCGGTTTTCGGTTTCGGTAATTGACCTGCCTTTAGCACTTTCAATCGTCCCGAAGAATTCAAGCCCCTTATATTTCAAAAACAGGTTACCCATAAAACTATGCACCTCTTCGCTGAATCCTGGATTGAACCTGCCGGAAAATGCGCTATAATCTACCGCATTATTTAAAGTGGTACCATTGGCCACATTTTGATTTTCCATCACATAGTAATAGTGTGAGCCTGTGCGGTCACCACCAAACAAAGTGCTGCTGTTAGCGCTGCTCACAGTGTAGAAAGAACCGGAAAGCCTGATCCTTGTATCTTTATTCAACTGCTTATCAAAACCCAATTTGCCATGGAAAGCCGGGGGATACTTGTTCACCTGGCCTGTAGCCGAGTCAATTTTTGAAGGCGCAACCACGGTTTCATTCAATTCTCCATTGCTGATACCCCCCATAGCGAACCATCCTGATTTGTGGTGATAATAGACTTCAGCGCCGGTTTCAGTAGCGAATTCGTCCATGATGTAATTTTCAACGAAGGGATTGTAAATGGTATTACCACCATCAGACCTCCTGAAATGCTGATCGCCATAATCCACATCATTCTGCCCGATCTTGATCGTAAAGCTTTTCATTAGCTGGTCAACAAAATCGCTGTGTAGGAAAGTCAATTTATCAAACTGGATGTATCCGCCTTTTACCCAGGTATCTTCGTGATGACGTGCTGCGAGATACGAGGTCAGGTTCAACCGTATACCATCCGCCAGTTGCACGTCAACATTCAGGTTAGCCATAGGTAGATTAAAGCCATCGATAAGCGGAATCAGGCTGTTCACGTTGCCTGTGAACCCAGTTTTAGTTTGTGATATGGCTGTGTTATGGTCTCTTAAAGTCTGGAAACTCAATTCGAAGTTTCCGCCTACCCGTACTCTTAGCCCTCCAAATTGTGTAGTATCGGCTTTGGTGGTTTCAAAGACATGTAATCCTCGCTGGTCATTCGGCCTGAAATATTGTAGTTCCTGCGCTTTCACGCCAAGGGGCAACAGTGCTGTTAAAGCGATTATTATATATTTAATTTTCATGATAGTTGATGATTTAGTAATTTTTAGGCCCCGATTTGCTTTTTATACACCAGAATAAAATCGAGCGTGATGGCATCGCCGGTTTTCATAGCGCCCAGCATAAAAGATGGTGGCTTAACCTGGTAGTCGGTCATGTTCAGTTTTTCCGACCCGGTGCAGGTAATAGTCGCTTCGTCATTTACAATGCAGTGAACATCCATGCTCACCTCTTTGGTAACTCCTGCAATGGTGAGATTCCCACGTGCCCTGATCAGATACTTGTTATTCTTTTCAGGAAAAATCGCAGCAGATATCAGTTTATAAGTGATGTCTTTATATTCATTATTCTTTAATGCTTTATAAGCATTCTTGTCTAATCCCTTTTCCCCGCTTTTCAGATCAAGTACCGCCAATGAAAAGGTTAAACCCTTAAGTGAGATCAACTGATGATCCGCTTTAAATCCAAATTGCGCCTCTCCGTTGAAGGTCCGTGCATTCATCACCCATTTGTGCAGGGTGGATGTTCCGGACAATTTCATATCCAGATCCATAGAATCGTTTATTTTATAAGTTGTTTGTGCCCGGGCGAGGCTGCTAAATCCTAAGATGCCGCACATTGTCAGTATCAGGATTTGTCTGATGTTGTTTTTCATGGTTGTTATTTGTGTTTAAATGAATTAATTTTCTATCAGTACTTTCAGCGCCTTTTCCTGGGCGGCATGCTCAAAAGTGTCATAGGCCTCAAGCATCTGGTCAAGCTTAAAGCGGTGGGTGATCAGCTTATTCGGCTGGATCTTTTTGGACTGGACTGTTTTTAACAGCATGGGCGTAGTAACGGTATCTACCAGCCTGGTGGTAATCGAGATGTTGCGATCCCATAATTTTTCCAGGTGCAGGCTTACACTTTTCCCATGCACACCGATGTTGGCGATATGGCCACCGGCTGAAATAATCTCTTCACATAATTCAAATGTTGGCGGTACACCAACCGCTTCAATAGCAGTATCAACACCTTTTCCTCCGGTTAGGCTCATTACTTTTTCAACCGCGTTTTCGTTGGCGCTGTTAATGGTATGGGTTGCCCCGAATGTTTTAGCCACAGCCAGGCGGTTATCATCCTGGTCAATGACGAAAATTTCTGCCGGTGTATAAAACTGCGCGGTTAATAGAGCTGCCATTCCAACCGGGCCGGCGCCTACAATGGCAATGGTGTCGCCCGGCTTTACCTGCCCGTTTAAAACGCCGCATTCAAAACCGGTGGGTAAAATATCGCTTAGCATTACCAGCGCTTCTTCATCAGATCCGGCGGGGATAGGATAAAGACTGTTATCAGCATAAGGAATCCTGACATATTCAGCCTGGGTGCCGTCGATCCTATAACCTAGGATCCAGCCCCCTTTTTCACAATGCGAATACATGCCTTTTTTGCAATACTCGCATT
>JAQBOV010000024.1 GCA_028287895.1 Mucilaginibacter sp.
ATTGCCGGTATAATGTCAGGCATTTATGATCGATGGGCCGGCCTGTCAACCTTTAATTTAAATATGCCGGAAATTTTCTAGGGCAGTCGCCTATAAATCTCTGTTGTTTGTTCTTTTGTTTTTGGATCCCGGGTTATCTGGGAGTATTTATCCTTGCCATTAAAGATGATCTTTATTACAAATTTGCGATTAAGCAGTATAGCATGGCTGGACATCTTATCTTCCTCGTTAAGCGTATCATTCTTTAAGCTAAAAGTGCCGTAACCAAATCCATTTTTATATTCCGCACCCAAGGCACCAATAGGGTAGTGATGAATGAACATAAAATGTCCGCGCCAGAATACCTTGAACTGGGTTTGTTGTTGCTTTAAAGTATCCTTCCCCTTGACCCGAAAAGCTTCATCCATATTCCATACCCCATCCAGATTGGAGGCACCCATTACCGGGAGTTTAACATACCCCTCGGTCATTTTATATTTTACATTTTTATTCGCGGCAAAATCAGGTATGACCTCTGTACGGCCATTATCCGTTTTGTTAATCAGCACCACAAATATCTGGGCTGAATCAAGCGCCCGGTTGTTAAATATATTATGCTCAACAATCCTGTTGCCCGAATCGAGTTCATAAGAGCCCACGCCAACTGCAACAGACGAATCCGGTGCCATCCCTGCATACATGTAATTATGATCCGTATAAATTTTCATCTGCTCTTTTGCAAGTGCTGTATCTTTCCCGCCGCCGCTGACTACTTGTTTATCCAGCTTGAATATACCGGAATAATATATTCTTTCAATTTTCTTACATCCTGAAGTCATGCAGCCCAATAAAGCTGTGCATATTAAAATCTTTTTCATACCCATTAAGTTTTTAGTAACGAGCGTGTGAAATTGCCAGGCGGTTTATTGCAGTCAAATCCTGCAGGCCGATCAAAGAAACCTGGTAGGATAACATGCCTCCGGGTTAATCATTCTCCTGAATTTGCAATTGCGGCACTTGTCGGAATAAAATTACGAAAAATAATTATATTCGAAATATAATTTTACGTAATTCTATATTAAAGAATTTTATTGCGAATCGGCCGTTTTTTTGGAGTTTTATTGCGCCCTTGTTTATAGTCCGGCAGGCTTTGCTTTTGACGGACCCAAGACCTTGGCTATTGCCCCCCCCGCACTTTTAGCAAGTTGCTATTTGATGCCTTACGACAAGCACAGAGGATTTATAAGAGGGAGGCATTTTAAGAGGGAGGCATTTTGTGCATCAAGCAATTCAGACTTACGTTGTTTTGAAGCTTCCGTAAGTCTGAACTTTCGATGTGTTTGCTTAGATGTGTGAGTCCTCCATATCTTTTGGTGCTGAAATTGTTTCTGGCAAGCCAAAAGAAATTTCCTCGTTAATTGCCATATAACTGTTGGTGCAGAGCCCGCTAAACATTCCATCCATCATCGCTTTTAATGATTCAGCATCCGGCGCATTCCAAAGGCAGGCCGCCTCTGAGGGATCGGTGCCGGCCATTAGACTTTGAACAGTAAAGCCTTCGGGCAGAGCCGGATTGGCCTTTACTAAACTCCAAAACCCCTCGGGACTGGAGATTGAATGGTTTACTAAAACATGCATAGCATTACTTTTTAGGTGTAATCTAAGTTACCTAAAAAAGCAGCCAACTATTCAAATTTAATCGCAAATATTTTAGTGGTGAAATTGTGCATTGATACTGAACTGCAAACAAAATGATTTTTGACGATCCGACGATAGCTCGGATATACATTGAAAACTAAAGGAGCACCGGCAGTAAATCGTAAAGAACCCCTACGAAGTAATTACGGCGAAGCCTCAACCAGACCCTTAAAGACAAAATATCTCCGGGTTAAACTTCGTAAGGGCTAACAATTCTAATTTTTTACCTTAACAGGATATGGTGGGCGGGTTGGTTCAACCTGCGGATTTTTTTCCAATTCCTTTAATGCGATCTCTATGGCTTTTTGCAGCTGCGGATCGTTGCCCTTAATCACTTCGGAGGGTAATTGCTCTACTTCAATATCCGGCGCTACACCAACATTTTCGACTATAAATCCATCCTTAGTCCAGATGCCTAAATTGGGGGCAGTTACGCTACCGCCATCAATAAATTCAGGGAAGCCTAATATACCTACCAATCCGCCCCAGGTACGTGTGCCCACAATGGTGCCCACATTAAATTTCCTGAACATCCAGGGAAGCATATCACCACCCGAACCCGCGCTTTCATTAATGAGCATTACCTTTGGCCCCTGTATAGACGCGCTTGGAGATTTGAGGTCTTTCCCATAACGCATATGCCAATATGCCTGGTAAGGATTTTGTAATAGATTGATATAGTAATCTGCCAGTTGGCCGCCACTATTGAATCGTTCGTCAATAATGATCGCCTTGCGGTTGGCCTGCGGGTAGAAATAACGTTTAAAATAATCATGCCCTGCTCCGGCGGTGTTGGGCACATACACGTAAGCAACCTGCCCTTTAGTGGCCTCTGTCACCTTTTTCAAATTACCTTCCACCCAATCGCGGTTCCTTAATTCGTATTCATCATCAACAGGCACCACTTTTACTGTTCTTGAGCCCTTGTAATCGGGATTTGGGCCAATGGTTAATTCGATAAGCTTACCGGCTGTATTTTCAAAATATTGATATAATTCTTCAGCAGCCAATACATCCCTGCCGTTTACAGCAAGCAGGTAATCGCCCACTTTAACATTTACCCCCGGTTCAGTTAACGGCGATCTCAAATTGGGGTTCCAGTTTAATCCTCCGTATATCTTTTTAAACCGATAACGGCTACCCGCCGAAGTATAATCGGCACCTAACAAACCCCCCTTTATTGTTTTAGCCTGGAATGGCCTGTCACCCGCATCGGTAATAAAGTGATGCCCAATGGAAAGCTCGCTGCCCATCCATTGAATTAACAGGTTCAGATCATCACGGCAGGTCAGATCGGGAAGAAAAACAGCATATTTCTTTTTAATAGCAGGCCAGTCAGCTCCATGCAAACCCGGATCATAAAAATAGTCCCGCTGAACTCTCCAGACCTCGTCAAGTATATTTGTCCATTCTGCAGAAGGATCTGCTTTTACCTCAATGGCGTTAACATCCAGTGCTCCTTTGCCAGGCTCGGGCTTTTCGCCGGCGTTGGTTATTCCCCAATAGTCGCCTTTTCCAAACAGCATTTTTTTACCATCGGCAGAAAGAGCATATCCATCCATCTCCATTACCTGGGCATCGGCACGCTTTTTAAAATTGTATTTATGTAATTTTCCCGGGCCATGGTCGGTATTTTCAATATAAAAAATATTATCGTCGTTACCGGCGCTAAGCTGCGCGTAATTGCCTGGTTTTACAGGGATATCAATAATTCGGTTTTGAATGCCCTCCCAATCGATCTTCAGGGAAGCGTCAGCTTCAGGCTTTTTAGGCGTTTTTCCTTTTTCCTTCACTGCTGCTTTGTCTTCTTCTTTCACCTTCTCTTCATCACTTTCTTTAGCAAGCGGCGAAAGGGTTTCTTTTTGCAGCGTAACCACGTAAATAGCGCTGGTTTTTCTTGAATCCTCATTGGACTGATCGAACCAGTTGATTACCGGACCAGCATCGGTAGAAGCAAAGAAATATAAATATTTGCCATCGTGGGAAAACTGCGGTTCGGAGGCATCGCTTAAACCATCGGTAACGGCGTAAGATTTTTGTTCATCGATCGAATAAAGCAGCACTTTTTTAAACTGGGTGCCGGTTACTTTGGTATAAGCTATCCACCGGGAATCGGCCGACCAGTTACTGAAGATATCCCTGAACGGGCCGGGTACATAAAGTTCGTCGGCATCAATTTTTTTGATGTTGCCTGAAGCCACGTCCAGTACATACAGGTTTCGGCCGTTATCCACGTAAGCAATTTTTTTGCTATCCGGGGACCATTTGGGATTAGCGTAAAACCCGGTTCCTGTCAATTTAAATGATTTGACTTCCCCTTTTCCATCCTGCGACTGAATATCCAGTTGATATTCGCCTGAGGCATCGGAGAAATAGGCAATCGATTTACCGTCAGTTGACCATGCCGGGAATTTCTCATGTGCCGCGGTAGTATTGGTCAGGTTACGGTAATCGCCTTTCTCGGAGGGGAAAGTTACAATATCGCCCCTGAAATCGAATACCACACGCGCACCGGATGGCGAAATATCAGCGCTGCGGATATATTTGGCGCCTTTGGCAAAACGGGGCCTTAATTCAAGCAGATCAGCCGCTATGCCGATGGTTAATTTTTTTTGAGCGGATACGGCCGGATCATAGATATGCAGGTACCCGGCCTGTTCGAAGATGATCTTCCCGTTACCTGATGAAATGTTCAGTACGGGAAAATCTTTAAAATCGGTTAATTGTTTGATCGCTTTGGTCGCCGTATCATAGGAAAACAGATTGAATTCGCCATTCCTGTCGCTCCTGAAATAGATGATATTTCCAATCCACATGGGCTGGGTATCATTACAGCCGCCTTCGGGTTTTGGGATTTTTATGATGGATTTGTCAGCAAATGAAAACAGCCAGATATTGGTGGTCTGCCCGCCGCGGTAATGCTTCCATTGTTTAAAAGCGTCCGGAATGGGGGTGTAGGCAATCTGTGTACCATCAGTTGAGTAATCTGCATAATAGGCATTCGGTATCTCCAGTTGGGTAGCAGGGCCGCCCGTAACTGGAACGGTAAATAATTGCGCATATCTGTTAGTAAATGTTACCCTTTGCGATGCAAAGAGCACCGATCTGCCGTCGGGAGTAAAGCCACGTACTGCGTCAGCTGCAGGGTGCCAGGTTAACCTTTTAGGAACACCGCCTTCAACCGGGATAACATACACATCTGTATTTCCGTCGTACTGGGCACTAAAAGCGATCAGCTTCCCATCCGGTGAAAATACGGGGTTCGATTCAATGCCCTCGTCAACGGTAAGCCTGCGCGGCTGCGACCCATCAGGGTTAGCCACCCAAAGATCTTCCGCATAGATAAAAGCGATATGATCGGCACTGATGGCAGGCTGCATCAGCATCCGGGTATCTTTGGTATTGATACCATATGCAAGGGATGAATGGGTGATAAATAAGAAACAAAGTATAACTAAGGCAAGGCTGATTTTTTTCATGGTATCACAGGTAGGGTTTCAAAAAATAATTAGTGAATATAGGCAATAAAATATCTTTTAAAAACCACCTATCAAACCCACTATTGACATCGCAGACCATATATTGAAAAAAGGTAATCGAATAAACAGTTTGTTGGCTGCTGCTGTTAATTTACTATGGTGGCTGGAATGGATTGCAGGGGGTTTATGCATGGTAAGGGGAGGTATGGCTGCATATATTCGAAAAGGGTTCGCCTTGCAAGTCCCAATTAGCTATTCGGCTACAACAATAGGCCAAATACGTCCTCTTGAGAAGAATGGCTCCGTAGGTATCCTTAATGCCACCGATGGAACGTTGTCTGTACACATAGGTGCCAACTGGCATAATATCGGCATGCTATTAATCGGATATGGCTTACTCTTTGCTGTAATAGTTACAATCACCTATCAGTTTAAGAAGATTCTTCAAAGTTTTAAGCGGGATCAGCCGTTCCAAAGGTCAAATGTGTCACGGATTAAAAAAATTGCTTTGATATTGATAGGTTATTCATTGGTTCAATGGTTATTCATTATAGCAGTAAATCAGATTTTGATATCAAATTTCCAGTTTAAACACCTTGATCTAACCTATGATTTCAATTCAACCTGTCTTTTAGTGGGTGTTGTCCTGCTTGTGGTAGAAGGGATTTTTAAAACAGGATTGTCATTGGAAGAGGATAAACAATTAACTATTTAATCAATGGCCATAATTATAAATCTTGACGTGATGATGGCTAAGCGCAAAATGTCGCTCAATACACTGTCTGAACGTGTAGGTCTTACTTTGTCCAACTTGTCCATATTAAAACAAGGTAAAGCCAAAGCCATACGCTTCAGTACGTTAGATGCTATATGTCAGGTACTCGATTGTCAGCCCGGTGACATTCTTGAGTTCCAGCATGAAAAAATTGAAACTCAGTGAGTATACTGCCTTTTATTTTTTAGAGGAAAGCTTTGGTGTGTTAAATCGATTATAAGTCAAATATCATCCAAACAGGATGGCAGTACTAAACAAATTTATCCTAACCATGTTCAGTAAACGAATATACTGCTTAATCCGCCTATGGACAATCAATTGCAAGCATGGTCGCAACAATTCCAGCCATGGGCCTGGAACCTCGGTGTAGTGATATGCTCGCTGCTGCTTGGTTTTATACTGAAGCTTATTATTACCGGAATCCTGCATTTTTATAAGAACCACACTGATTATTCGCTGTTCAAATCCATTATCACACACGTGGGAAGGCCTTTGAATTTTTTTGTTCCGCTGCTCATGCTAAATTTCATGTTGCCATTGCTGGACATCGGCAAAACCTTTCTTACCCCGCTTGACCGTATTATCAATATATTAATCATCATAGCCTTTGCTTATTTGCTGATCAATACTTTCAAAATATTTGAGGATCATGTCTATCATCAATATGATCTGACCATAGAAGACAACCTGAAGGGGCGTAAAGTAAGGACACAATTAATATTTATCAGGAAAGTGGTCATTATGATCATTGTCCTGGTAAGTTTATCTATCATTTTGCTTAGTTTCAATAACGTACGCAAAATCGGGGCCGGATTGCTAACCGGCGTAGGGATTGGCAGTATTATTATCGGCTTTGCCGCGCAAAAATCACTGAGTAATTTTCTGGCCGGGTTACAGATCGCTTTTACACAGCCTATCCGGATTGATGATGTGCTGGTAGTTGAAGGTGAATGGGGGCGTGTTGAAGATATTACCCTCACTTATGTGGTCCTCAGCATTTGGGATCAGCGCCGGCTTATTCTGCCCATTACCTATTTCATAGAAAAGCCTTTCCAGAACTGGACCCGCAGCACCTCCGAATTATTGGGTACCGTATTTCTTTACGTGGATTATACTTTCCCGGTAGAGGAGCTGCGCACAGAGTTGAACCGGCTGCTGAGCACTACTAAACTATGGGATAAAAGAGTCGGCATATTGCAGGTTACTGACGTTAAAGAACATACTGTTGAATTACGTGCTCTTGTAAGCGCCCGAAACTCTTCCCGGTCTTTTGATCTGCGCTGCTATATCCGCGAAAATTTATTAAAATATATTACTGAAAATATGACCCAAAACTTGCCGCAGACGAGGTATCGGCCGAGTGGGGAACAAAAGGATGAGGTTGACGGAAAAGTTGCCTGAAAGCAAAAGCGGCTCCGTTAGGAGCAAATGCGGGTAGAAAATAATTGGATTTTTTTGCGCCTAAGGTGCAATACCGAGTTGCGCAGATGGAAGCGTAAGATAAAAAAGAACGCAGCTCCGGCGTTGAATATTCTAAACGTAAATTTTCAAAAACAGAAGTGTCAAAAAAAACGTTGCATCATGCTACTTATATTATCCGTTTTTATTGCTTTCTGTAAAGGCTTAAGATTTGGCTATCATTACATTATCCAGTCAAAATGCTTTTCCCTTTGAACACCCGGTGGCAGAAACCGTTCCTTCAAAAATTCGCCGGTATGTGATTGCTCTTGCTTGATCAGGTCTTCGGGAACACCTTCAAATATTACTTTACCGCCATTATCGCCGCCTTCGGGACCGATGTCAATTACCCAGTCGGCACATTTGATCACGTCCATATTGTGTTCTATCACGATGATGGTATTACCCTGATCGAGCAAGGCATCAAACGATTTGAGCAGTTTTTTAATATCGGCAAAGTGAAGTCCGGTGGTTGGTTCATCAAAAATGAACAGTGTTTTATTGGCATTATTACCCTTTACCAGGAAAGATGCCAGTTTGATGCGTTGCGCCTCGCCACCGGATAAGGTATTGGATGATTGCCCTAACTGCACATATCCCAAACCCACATCAACCAGCGGTTTTATCTTTTGAATGATTTTGTGCTCTTTTTTGAAAAATTCCAATGCTTCATCAATGGTCATGGTTAATACGTCGGCTACGCTTTTATCCTGGTAGGTAACATCCAAAATGTGCTGCTTAAAACGTTTGCCGCCACAGGTCTCGCAGGTAAGGAAGATATCAGCCATAAACTGCATTTCTATCTTTACCTCGCCTTCGCCCTGGCAAACATCGCAACGGCCGCCCTCTACGTTAAATGAAAAAGCCGATGGTTTTAATCCCGCTGCTTTTGCGACCGGCAGATTTGCATACAGGTTGCGTATCTCGTCCCAGGCTTTTACATAAGTAACCGGGTTTGACCGCGATGAACGTCCTATTGGGTTCTGGTCTACCAGCTCCACCTGTTCCACTTTTTGGTAATCGCCTTCAATGCCGTCATAAGTGCCGGTTTGCTCGCCGGTATAGTTGCCCAAGGCTTTTTGCAATGCAGGGGCCAGTATGCGTTTTACCAAACTTGTTTTCCCCGATCCGGAAACACCGGTAACGACGGTAAGCACACCCAATGGAAATTTGGCATTTACATGTTTCAGGTTATTCTCCCGCCCGCCACGTATCCCGATATAGTCGTTCCACTTGCGGCGGCTTAGGGGTATAGCTATTTGTTCCTTGCGCGCCAGGTAACGACCGGTAAGGCTGTTGTCATCTTTAATGATCTGATCATAGGTGCCGGAAAAAATTAACTCGCCGCCATGTGTGCCCGCTTCGGGACCGATATCAATAATATGGTCGGCAGCCTGCATGATTTCTTCTTCGTGCTCCACCACCAGCACAGTATTGCCCACATCACGCAATGACTGTAATACACCGATCAGCCTTTGTGTATCGCGGGGATGTAAGCCAATACTTGGTTCGTCCAATACATAAATTGAACCTACCAGGCTACTCCCCAATGAGGTGGCTAAATTGATGCGCTGCGACTCGCCACCTGATAAAGTATTGGATAATCGGTTTAACGTCAGATAACTTAAACCCACATTGTTTAAAAACATGAGTCGGTTGGTGATCTCCATCAGCAATCTTTTACCTACCTTTTTGTCCAATTCATTCAGTTCGATATCTGAGAAAAATGCGAAGGCCTTATCCAGCGGCATCAATACCACATCGGTAATGGATTTGCCGGCTATCTTAATATAAGATGCGTCTTGCCTCAGGCGGCTGCCCTTACATTCCGGACAAGTAGTTTTGCCGCGGTAGCGCGATAGCATCACCCGGTATTGTATCTTATAGGTTTGTTCTTCCAATTCCTTAAAAAAGGCATCCAGCCCGCGGAAGTATTGGTTACCTGTCCACAAAAGTCTTTGCTGCACTTCAGTTAACTGGTTATATTGGCGATGGATAGGAAAATCAAACTTCAATGCATTTTTAACGAGCTCTTCATTCCACTCGCGCATTTTTTCTCCGCGCCAAGGGGCTATGGCACCTTCATAAATGGTCTTGCCTTTATCAGGGATAACCAAATCTCCGTCAATGCCGATAATTTTGCCATAACCTTCACAGCGTTTACATGCGCCGTAAGGATTATTAAAGCTGAAAAAATTGGGGGTCGGCTCCTCAAAGCTGATCCCGTCCAGCTCAAAGCGATCACAAAAGAACCGTTCGGTCTCCGTTTCCGCGTCCGGCCCGCGGTAACGCACATAACAATCGCCCTTACCTTCAAAAAATGCGGTTTGTATAGAGTCTCCCAGGCGGCTTATGGTTTCGTCCGTTTCATTTTTGGTGATACGGTCTATTACTATTTTAACTTCTGAGTAGTGATTAGTGAGTGCTGTGTTATCCGTATTGCTTGCCTTTTTGCTTTCAGCTTTCAGCTTAATTTCCATCGAGCCGCTATCAACGGATTCATCCTCCAACAGATCTTCTATCCGGGACAATTTGCCCTGGTACTCCACCCTGACAAAACCCTTTTGCAGCAATACGGCCAGTTCTTCTTTCAGGCTGCGGTTATTGTGCGGGTAAAGGGGACATAACAGGGTAACCTGGGTTTCATCAGGCAGTGCAATAATAAAGTTAACCACATCGGTTACGGTATCCTTTTTTACTGCCTGCCCGGATACCGGCGAAATGGTTTTGCCTATACGCGAAAACAGCAATTTGAGGTAGTCGTATATCTCTGTTGATGTGCCCACGGTTGAACGCGGGTTTGAAGTAATTACCTTTTGTTCAATGGCAATGGCAGGGGCTATGCCTTTTATATAATCAACATCCGGCTTATTCATCCGCCCGAGAAACTGACGCGCATAGCTGGAAAGACTCTCCACATAACGGCGCTGGCCTTCGGCATACAGGGTATCAAATGCAAGTGATGATTTGCCCGATCCTGACATGCCGGTGATAACCACCAGCTTGTTTTTGGGTATTGCCACATCCATATTTTTAAGATTGTGTACCCTTGCACCTTTAATAATAATGTGATGTTGAGGATCTTTTTCTGCTTCGCTGCTCATTGGTAAATCTTATGTCAATAGTTGATCGTCCCAGACCATGGTATCCGAAAATGGCTATGGTCTATTTGCCATTAACTATGGACTTGCTTCAAAATGCAAAAATCCTAAAATATTTAGCGCTTTCCAAATGATTAGATAGATTGAATGTAATAGTTTTAAATAATGAAACGCCATTAAACCTTAGCTCAATGGCATGGTCTAACCACAAATAATGACAGCGTCTGACTGTTAAATAATGTTAAAGTTGAACCTAACGTACAATAATTTAAGCCTCGGTTAAAAATTATATTTGTTTTTTAGACAAGAATTTGTTTTATTTGGAGTAACAATATCTTAACACAACGAGGAGAGACCCTATAGAGCAAAATTCTACTTAATTAATTTAACGATTAAATTTTAGTTTAAAGTAGTACTCTATGGATTTTCAATTGCAGAGTGATCAGGATCTAATCCATCTTTATGTCTCGGGCGAGGAAGCAGGGCTGGTAGAACTTTTACGCCGTTACCAGGCCAAAATTTATACCTCTATATATTTACTTGTAAAAGATGAATATCTTGCCGAAGATATATTTCAGGATGCTTTCATAAAAGTGATCAACACATTACGTGCCGGTAAATACAACGAAGAGGGTAAGTTTTTACCCTGGGTAACCCGCATAGCCCATAATTTGGTAATCGATCATTTCAGACGCGAAAAGCGCGCACCTATGGTGAGCAATGGGGATGATTTTGATATTTTTGAAGTTTTGGGCAATTATGACGAAAGTACCGAAGACCGCCTGGTACGTGAACAAACCCACAAAGACCTTAAAACATTAATTCACCTTTTACCTTCCGAGCAGAAAGAAGTATTGATAATGCGCCATTTCGGCGATATGAGTTTTAAAGAAATAGCTGACATAACCGATGTAAGCATCAATACCGCTTTGGGCCGCATGCGCTATGCATTGAATAACCTGCGCAAAATGATGCAAAGCAAAGAATTAAGCTTAAAGAACTGAGGGTTGCGGAAGCCCTTGCAAAAGGGTTGTAAAGGCTGTAGAATTTAACTTCTACAGCCTTTACAACCCTTTTAATATTTACAACCTTTTCAACTTTCCCGAGCCTTACACAACATTTCCAATACATCCTGCGTTAATATAGTCAAAAAGCCCCTTTAGTTTGTTTATTTACACATTTTTAAGTCAATAAAAAATTTCATCAAAATTTCATCTTCAGTAAAATATTATCTTTATACTTCCGTTATTTATTCGTAAACCAATTACAAACACTATTAATTTGAGAAAAGCGTATGGACGAAACTTCTACTACTACTACTATTAATGAAACTTCTAATCAGGCAGCTATGAAAAAAGCAGATGCCACCACAGAAAACTTAGAGGCTGATGATTTGATATTCTATCATTCTCTGCGTAACGAACTGAAGCTATTAACAAAAAATCCAGGTTTAAAAACGGTGCACCAAATTTTGAATTATTCAAAAAGCCTGCGTTAGTTAAGTTTTAAGTCGAAAACCTAAGTCCGGAGCCGGGAGTCAAAAGCTTGCTGATCTGGACTTTTTTAATTTCCCCACTTAAGACTCCGGACTTAGAACTCAAGACTTATTATCTTTGCTCATGCTTAAGGCTGAACGCTATCGCCATTTTGTAGATTATTTTTCAAAGCATCAACCCAATCCGGTTACCGAACTGCATTACGGTACCCCTTTTCAATTATTAATAGCGGTTATCCTTTCAGCACAATGTACCGATAAGCGCATCAACCAGGTAAGCCCTGCCGTGTTCGAAAAATTTACCACACCCGAAGAACTTGCGGCATCAACGCCTGACGAGGTTTTTACTTATATCCGTAGTGTAAGTTATCCCAATAATAAAGCAAAGCACCTGGTAGGTATGGCCCAAATGCTGGTTGAGCAATTTAACAGCGAGGTGCCTTCGGATATTAATGACTTGCAAAAACTGCCGGGCGTAGGTCGCAAAACCGCCAACGTAATCGCTTCTGTGATCTATGATCTGCCGGCAATAGCGGTTGATACCCACGTTTTCAGGGTGGCTGGCCGCATCGGTTTAACCACCAATGCCCGTACGCCCCTTGCCGTTGAAAAACAACTCACCGGATATCTTCCCAAACCAACGCTCGGAATTGCCCATCACTGGCTGATATTGCATGGCCGGTATATTTGCCTTGCCCGCAGCCCCAAATGCGAAATATGCCCCATCAGCTGGTTTTGTAAATATTACGAACGCAACAATACTGAGGCCGCCCTTTTAAAAGCCGAAGCCCTGAAGGCAAAGAAAGCGAAGGACCAGAAGAAGAAAAAACAACTGAATGCCATCAGTAAAGAACTGAACAAGCGCAGTGTGGATAAAGATATTTGATTGGTATTTCTGAGTTGACTAAGTTTGATGGAGTTAGATTATTTGATTGCTTGGGCCGCCTGCCGGAGGCAGGCTAAGTTGCCTTTACTCCGCAAAAACCACTCGCCAATCAATCCACCCAACTCGATCAATTAATTACTAAAAAAATTAGTATTTGTAAATAAAAAAACATACATTTGTTATTCGAAATTTTAAAGAATGAGCAGCGCAGAAAAATTAAAAGCTTTACAGCTTACTTTAGATAAGCTTGAAAAATCATACGGAAAAGGCACCATCATGAAGCTGGGAGATACGGCTATAGAGCCTATTGATGTAATATCAACAGGTTCCCTGGGTCTGGATATTGCCCTTGGTGTGGGCGGATTGCCAAAAGGACGTGTGGTAGAGATATACGGTCCCGAATCATCAGGTAAAACCACCCTGGCCATACACGCTATTGCTGAGTCGCAAAAAAATGGTGGTATTGCTGCATTTATTGATGCTGAGCATGCTTTTGACCGTTTTTATGCAAAAAAATTGGGCGTTGATGTAGAGAACCTGCTGATATCCCAGCCGGATAACGGTGAGCAGGCGCTTGAAATTGCCGATAACCTGATCCGCTCAGGCGCTATTGATATCTTGGTGATCGATTCCGTGGCCGCCCTGGTACCAAAAGGTGAAATTGAAGGCGAGATGGGTGACAGCAAAATGGGTTTGCAGGCGCGATTGATGTCGCAGGCTTTGCGTAAGTTAACCGGTACCATCAGCAAAACAGGATGCTGCTGTATATTTATTAACCAATTGCGCGATAAAATAGGTGTGATGTTTGGTAATCCCGAAACTACAACCGGCGGTAATGCCCTCAAGTTTTATGCTTCGGTACGATTGGATATTCGCCGCATATCGCAAATTAAAGATTCTGACGAAGTATCAGGCAACAGGGTGAAAGTTAAAATTGTGAAGAACAAGGTAGCCCCGCCATTCCGCATAGCTGAGTTTGACATCATGTTTGGCGAGGGTATTTCGAAAGCCGGCGAAATTATTGACCTGGGTGTAGAACATAATATCATTAAAAAAGCCGGGTCATGGTTCAGCTATGGCGATTCGCGACTTGGACAGGGTCGTGACGCAGTTAAACAACTGCTGCTGGATAATCCCGAACTGATGGAAGAACTGGAAGTGAAAATAAAGGAAACAGTGACGGGAGAAAAATTACCGGTAGAAGCCGAATAAAGATTATTTGGAATACGTCAATTTTAATTGATGCAATATAATGAAGCCTTCCCGTCCCGGGCAGGCTTTTTTTACGTAGGCCATTTTATTTTTAGTTTATGTTACCACTTATTTAAGGCCGGCGAAAAATTTATGTATTTTTTTTAAATGGCTTTAGCAAACAGGTCGAAGCCTTTGTGATTTCTTTTTTGCCGTGAAAAATATTGGTTTAAGGAAAATGTTCTAACTTTATGGCAGCCCATTATCCTAAATGCATTGCAACAAAAACCTTGTTAAGTTGTTGAAATCACTGACGCCCAGCAATCTCGGCGTAAAAAAATCTTTTGGGCCCTCCCGGATAAATTATATCCGGGGCAGGATTTAGAACAAAAATTACCTGAAATAAAAAATAAGATCATCAAATTTGATGGCACAGTCATAAATCAAATAAACCAAATACATCAACTTTAACTAAAATGATTTGATAGTCCTTATTAAGGTATCCTTAAAAATCTGCGACATAAATTATTGAAAAATGGAAAAAGAGAATAACGCCACGGCTGCCATTAGCCAATACATATTGGAGACCAATAAATTGGTACAGGCCAGTAATGATGCAATGATAGCCAATGCCCATCGCCAAACTGATATTTTAGAAGTACAAACCAATTTATACCGTAACACTTTATTACTGGTAGGCGTAAACCTGATAATTGGTTTAGGAATATTGATAACGACTTTTATTTCATATGCTGATAAGAAGGAAATAGCCACATTACACGCTCAGCTAAGGGACCGGGAAGAACAAATACGGATTTTGCAAACTGCAAAAGCCGGCTCGTTGCCAACCGATGACCATTTGTCGACGACCAATGTGAAAAAAAGAAATAAGTAATAACAGAGAGAATTATTTGCCGCCTGTTTTTATATACATCCACACGATGCCGGCAATAACTATGATGGCCAAAATGATAAGCCCCGTTACGCCCTTGCGTTTATCCTGGCGCATAAGCCATATCAAAAATGCCACCAGCGGCAATACAAAAACGGACCAGAAGATGAGTGAAGGAATATTCATTTGTTAATTACTGAGTTATTGATTTATTGAATTGTCAAACTATAAAGTATTAAATCATCAAACTGCTAAACGCTTGAAATAAATCAATAATTCAGTAATTCGATATTTCAACAATTAAAACGGCATTCGTGCCAATGGTGCGATATCCTGCCGGGCAAACTCGCCCTTGAGGTATTTATAATGCCCTGCTATGGCGATCATAGCGGCATTATCGGTGCAGTATTCAAATTTGGGAATAAAGGTGTTCCATCCCATATCATCGCCCATTTGTTTTAAACCCTGCCTCAAACCGGTATTGGCCGATACACCGCCCGCAAGGGCTATGTCTTTAATATGATATTGCTGTGCGGCCTTTTTAAGCTTGTTGAGTAAAATAGTGACCACCCGTTTTTCGACCGAGGCGCAAATATCGGCCAGGTTATCCTGAACAAAATCCGGGTTCAGCTTAACATTATTCCTTATAAAATACAGGATAGCTGTTTTGAGCCCGCTAAAGCTGAAGTCAAGGCCGGGTATCTGCGGTTCCGGAAAACGGTAGGCATCAGCGTTGCCTAAACGGGCGTATTTATCTATCAGCGGTCCGCCGGGATAGGGCAGGCCTAATATTTTGCTGGTCTTGTCCAGCGCCTCGCCCGCGGCATCATCGGTGGTTTGCCCGATCACTTCCATATCGAAGTAGTCCTTTACCAGCACAATCTGCGTATGGCCACCGGAAACTGTCAGGCACAGGAACGGAAAAGCAGGCTTGGGATCATCAATAAAATGTGCTAAAACATGAGCCTGCATATGGTTGATGTCGATCAGCGGCAGATTTCTGGCCAGCGCAAACGCTTTGGCGAATGATACCCCTACCAATAATGATCCTAAAAGGCCGGGGCCGCGTGTAAAAGCCACGGCATCAACATCATTTTTGCTTACTTTTGCGTTAAGTAGTGATTGCTGCACTGCCGGAACAATATTTTGCTGATGTACACGCGAAGCTAATTCAGGTACCACGCCGCCGTAAGCTTCATGTATAGTTTGATTGGCAATGACGTTGCTTAATATAACACCATCGGCGCATATAGAAGCAGAGGTTTCATCGCAGGATGATTCAATTCCAAGTATTACAGCCACTTTACAAAATAAAATCAAAAACTAATGGCCGGGTAAACCTTAGCCTTTGAAAAAAGTCAAAAAATTAAAGTTAATATGTGCAAAAACTAAAACAGTTTTTAAGTTTCTGAATTTATACTTTTGCGCATCCAATTAAAAATACAAAGTTATTAAAAAACTACTCAAAATAGCGTTAGGGATTGTGCTGGTTATTTTACTGATGCTGAGCATAATACTGCTACTGTTTCAATATAAACCTGTACAAACCTGGGCTGCCAAAAAAGCTGCCGCCTATTTATCGGAAAAGCTGAAAACCAAGATTGATATTAAGAGCCTTTATATAAAACCGTTTTCCTCAGTGGTGCTGGAAGATTTTTATGCATTAGACAAACAGAGGGACACTTTACTGAGTACGCCAAAGCTTACTGTTGGCATCAGTGGCTTTTCACTTTTCGGCAGCATACAGGGCCGCCGGTTGGATCTTAGTCTGGTTCAGCTTGACAACGGATCGGTATATTTAAAAAGACTGAAAGATAGTACGAGCAACCTTAAATTCCTGACTGACTTTTTCAGTTCACCCGATACCATCAAAACCAAAGGCAAACCCTGGACCCTTATCTTTGAGAAAATAGTGGTCAATAACCTCCACTTCCGTTATAGAAACTTTTTAGTCGATACGCTGATCAAGCAAGTGAACTTTGATGACATCGATGTTAAAAATTTCAGCACGGCAGTAACAGATATAGATATCAGTCGTCACCTGTTTAAAGGGAAGATCGGTAAGCTTACCCTACGCGACAAGAGTGGCTTCTATCTGAAAAACCTCAGCGGCAATGCCACAGTGGACACCAACCAGATACTGGTCCAAAATATGCATGTGCAAACGGACCATTCAGATCTGAAAAATTATTTCAAAATGAAATTTAAGTCATTCGCTGATCTTAATGACCATATTGACGACCGTGTTTACATGGACGGCGATTTTAAAACATCGCAGATCGCCTCAAGCGATATCGCTTATTTTGCTGATGGACTGCAGGGGGTGAAGTTCGATCTTGGACTTGACGGACACATTAAAGGGTATGTAAACAACCTGAGAGCAAAAAATCTGCTGGTTACCGGCGGGCAGGCAACCTATGTTAAGGGAGATTTTAGGTTGAGGGGCTTACCCTATTGGAATAACACCTTCCTCGAACTAAACTTTGAGCAGATAGCCACCAACAAAAAGGATCTTGATTATTTGTACAGCAATTTTAGCGGCAAGCCGAATGCAAAAGTTCCGGGCGTAATAGCAAAATTTGGGGATGTTAATTTCACAGGAAGGTTCACCGGTTTGCAAAACGACTTTGTAGCCTACGGTACATTTAAGACCAAACTGGGGAGGTTCGACTCAGACCTCAACCTAAAAATAAACAAGGCTGGTAAACCAAGCTATAGCGGTAAAATAGCTACTTATAATTTTGACCTGGGCAACTTATTAGACCAAAGCGACCTGGGCCGCGCCACCTTAACTGCCAATGTAACCGGCAGCGGGGATGAAGTAAAAAACCTTGCTGAAAAATTAGATGCCCGAATCAAGAACATCAGCTTTAAGGGTTATAACTATAGCAACGTTGCATTAAATGGCACTTTTATTAAAAAAGTGGCGAATGTCAAAATAACAATTGATGACAGCAATGTTAAACTGGATGCCGGCGGAAGCATTGACCTGAACCCTAAGCTGCCCGTATATGGTTTTAAAGCAAACATTACCGATGCCAACCTGCGCATGCTTAAGTTACTAAAGGATACGATTACGTTAAGCGCACAGCTAACTGCAAACTTTTCAGGTAACACCCTTAACAATACCGAAGGGCAAATTTTAGTTTCGCCTATAAGGATTGTGGACCCCAGGAATAATTATGTTGTCGATTCTGTTTATTTATCAGCCAGCGGGGTAGGGCATGTAAGAGAGATCAGCCTGAAGTCGGACATAGCCGACGGGAGTTTGAAAGGTAACTACGAGCTGGCTACATTGCCATCCTACTTTAAAACCATTATCAAAAAATACATTCCTTCATTAAAGGCCGGGACCGTTGCACCCCATCCTCAACAATTTTCATTCGATTTAAAACTAAAGAATCTCGACCCTCTTTTAGCGATGTATATGCCCAGTTTAAAAGTACCCGACCAGGGCACATTTATCGGGCAATTCAACTCAGAAAATAAAACGGCAACACTTACCGGGTTAATTAAAACAATACAGTACGATAAAACCGTTTTCCACGATTTTATTATAGATGAAAATACGACTGACCAGGACCTGCAGTTGAACATTTCCTTAAGCCGTATTAATTTTACCGATAGTTTATTTATCAAGAACATCAATATCGCCAATTTCCTGAGAAAGGACAGCTTAAATTTTAATATAAAGCTGGCCGATAAAGACGCAGCAAACCAGCTCGATCTATATGGTTTGGTGCAGTTTGCAGGCGACACTACCGCCAGGCTAAAAATTCTGCCATCAGATGTAATACTTGAACACCAGCATTGGCGCATACCTGAGCAGGTAAGAATAAGGCTGCTCGGCAGTAAAGCCCAGGTATTAGGTTTTGAGCTTTCAAATGGCGCTCAAAAGGTAAAGATCAACGGATTTATTTCGGGTAATCCTGCTGATCAGTTAAAAGTTGAGTTTGAAAAGTTCAGCATGTCTACCTTGGACCAGCTGACCAAATCGGCTGATGTAATGCTAAAAGGAACGATGAATGGGGATGTTTTATTAAGCGCAGTTACCCATTCGCCGGTATTTGACTCGCATCTGGCTATCGATTCATTTATGATGAATAAAACATTGATCGGCAATGTGAAAATAGCCTCATCGCTTGATAGTAACCGCACCCAGGCGAATGTTAAAATGAACATCATTAACCGCGGTCTGGAAACCATGAATATTTCCGGCGCTTACTTAATAGGGAAAGACGCGGATGATAAGCTTGATTTTGACGTAAAGATGAATCAGACCGAGGCCATTGTATTGACACCTTTTGTGAAAGACCTGGTATCAAACCTTAAGGGTGCTATTTCATCCAATCTGAAATTATCAGGTACCCTATTAAACCCTCAATTCAATGGTGATATTACTTTAGCCAATACCGGCGTAACGGTTAATTATTTAAAAACTGCCTATACGGTAAACCACAAATTAAGTGTCGCTAACAGTGTGGTCAACGTGGATAATATGGTACTGAAAGATATTCGCGGGGGTGAAGCCACAGCCACAGGAAAAGTTGACCTGAACGACCTTTCGAACCCGGATATTGAGGTAGTGGTAAATGCCAAAAATTTTATGGCGCTGAATACTACATTCAGGGACAATCGTATTTATTATGGTACAGCCTACGGAACAGGGCGTTTCAGCTTTAGCGGACCTATCGATAATATGAATATCGACATCAAAGCCAAAACCGAGGCCGGGACGGTATTTAATATCCCTGTAAATACTTCGTCAGTAGCTGAAGATTATGATTTTATAAAGTTTATAAGTCATAAGGATACTGCCAAAGCAGCTGGTAAAGTCAGAGCGTTTAATGGTATTACGTTAAATTTTGACCTGAGCGTAGACGAAAAGACTGTCGTAAAGATCACCACAGATTATGGTAAGCTGGAGGGAAGCGGGGTTGCGAATAATTTAAAATTAAATATCAGCAGCCTGGGCGATTTTAATATGTATGGCGATTTTTTGATCTCATCGGGTAAGTTTGAATTTATTGCCAAGGATGTGATCAGCAAAAACTTCCAGGTAACGCAGGGAGGGACCATTCGATGGACCGGTAACCCTAATAATGCAGAAATTAATATGAAAGCCATTTATGAAGTGCGCACTGATATTAAAGATCTCTATGCTGCCGCCGGTATCGCATTACCTTCGGAACAGGTGCTGGTACAGGCAAACCTGCTTTTAACCAAATCGTTGTTACAGCCTACCATTGATTTTGATTTTAATTTCCCTACAGATCCTTCCATAAAAGACAACCTTGGGACCTATTTGAATGATTATAATAACCGCACACAGCAGGCGCTAAGCATTATAGTGACAAGAAGGTTTAATCCCGGAAACGGCAATGGCGCGCTGGGCGCACAAACGCTGAACACGGCCAGCGAAGCGGTAAGTGAATTTGCATTTAATAAACTGAATACTTTAATATCACAGTCAAATACCATTAAAAGCCTTGACCTTAACATACGCTCGTTTAATGATGCCAGTGCTTCGTTGAGGCTGTTTAATGAAAGGTTTGTGCTTAGCGGCAGCTTATATTCCACTGTAGGGAGCAGCAGCGACTTGTTTTATAATAATACAAGTTTATTTAATTCGAACTTTAGTAACCTTTCAAAGGATTTCAGTGCGCAGTACTTAATTACAAAAAATGGCAACCTCACTGCACGCTACTCGTACCGCTTGTTAAATGGAACCGTTTTAAACACGATCGACCAGCAACTGACAGCCCAGTATGTAAATGGCCTTGGCCTTGTTTATCAAAGGGATTTTGATACGTTTGGAGAGTTTTTAAGGAATATGTTCGGCAGGGGCAAGAAGAAACAACCCATCAACCCACTTCCGATACCCGCCACTGCGCCACGTACATCAGGCGGGTCTGGCGGCGGTTCAGGCAGTATCAACAAAAATCCGGATGATAATGATCAATGATCGCGCAAGATGGCGTGATCCATTTTATCTCTCTTGGTTTTAAGATAGGCCTCATTATGTGGATTAGGTTTAATTTCGATCGGTATATTTTCCACCACCTCAAGCCCGTATCCTATCAGCCCGGCTCTTTTCTTAGGATTATTGGACATCAGCCGCATTTTTGATACGCCGAGGCTGCGTAATATTTGTGCACCAATGCCGTAATCACGCTGATCGGCTTTAAAGCCTAATTTTATATTTGCTTCAACGGTATCCAGTCCGTTTTCCTGCAGATGATAAGCTTTCAGCTTGTTGATCAGGCCAATTCCTCTTCCTTCCTGGTTCATATACACAATTACCCCCTTGCCTTCATTACTGATCATTTCCATTGCTTTATGCAGCTGCGGGCCGCAATCACAGCGGCATGAGCCAAAAATATCACCTGTCATACATGAACTGTGAACCCGAACCAAAACAGGCTCATCAGGCTCCCAGCTGCCTTTGACCAAAGCCAGGTGATGATCGCCGGTATCCAGCTGCGTATACGCTATCATGTCGAAATCGCCCCATTCGGTTGGCATTTTAACCGCTATTTCTTTATGGACCAGTGTTTCGGCAGTTAACCTGTATTCTATCAGATCTTTTATAGATACAATGATGAGGCCAAACTCTTTTGCCATTAACTTAAGATCGGGCAGGCGGGCCATATCGCCATCTTCTTTCATGATTTCACAAATTACTCCGGCAGGTTCAAACCCCGATAAAACAGCCAGATCAATCGCTGCTTCGGTATGCCCCGCACGGCGCAATACACCGCCATCTTTGGCTATCAAAGGGAAGATATGCCCGGGCCGGCCCAAATCAGAGGGCATAGTAGACGGATCTATCAGCGAAAGGACAGTTTTTGAACGGTCAGAGGCAGAGATACCTGTAGTACACCCTTGGAGCAGATCAATCGAAACTGTAAAGTTTGTTTCGTGCGAAGTGGTATTATTGCTCACCATTAGTTCAAGCTCCAGCTCTTTTGCACGCTGCGCAGTGATAGGTGCGCAAACCAGGCCCCTGCCGTGACGTATCATAAAATTTATGGTTTCGGGGCTGGCATTATGCGCTGCAGTTAAAAAATCGCCTTCGTTCTCGCGGTCTTCATCATCAACTACTATAATGGTTTTACCGGCTTTGATGGCTTCTATTGCTTGCTGTATGGTATTGAGCATGTGTTTGGTGTCAGTAGGGTTGGTATGGCTTAATTATAAAAAGGCTGATAAAAGCCAATATGCGTGTATTTACAAAGTTAATTGATAACATACGCAATACGGTCGGATATTTGTAAAAGTTGCCTGCGCTTTTATTGTAAGGTCGGAAGGTTAAAAAAAGCTGTAAATTTCAACCAAGCTCAACGTTACAATCTTTCAACATGCCAATATGTTATTCATCCTTACGCCTTAATAATTTATTAAAGAAGCGCTTGTAAGCTTCCATGTCAAATAGTACGGAATCATTTGCTGCTTTATAGGACAGAAAAATACCAATTGGTGTTAATACGATTATAGATATCCATTCACCGATCACAGGCGAGAGGCTACCGCCCTTTGCAGATTTTTCGCCGATGGTCCATGTGATATAATATATCAGAAAGAATATGACCGATACCACTACCGGCATTCCCAGCCCGCCCTTACGAATGATTGCACCTAAGGGCGCCCCAATCAAAAATAACACAATACAGGCTGCTGACAATTCAAATTTCTTTTGATACTCTAAAGCAAAGTTACGTACACTCTTGGAAGCCTCTTTGTACATATCGGCACGGTTTTTTATAATATCCTGTACGGTACGTATCTCATTAGATGCATTCGTCAAAGCTGAAACCTGCTGCTGCGTGCTTAAGCCATCCAATACATTGTTTTTTTTAAAAGGTGCGTACTTAATATTGGCGGCGGCTTTTTTGGGTATGCCAAAATATTTAATATAAGGTGTAATAAGCCTATAGTTGATCAAAAGGGCGCTGTCTGTCTGCCGCTTTGTGGAATCACCAAAGTACTTCAGCTGTTTCAGGTCCATCATCTGAACGGCAGATCTGAATAAATTTTCATCCGTCCGTTTCAATTTCATGAAAGAAAGATCAAACTTTTGCTCGGTTTCTTTAAAACGGAAACGGGTAAACCTTTGCCGTTGCTCGAAAGTCTTTTCGCCTGGCTGCTCTTCATATTTAACGCCATCCTTTAATTTCAATACCAGGAACTGGTTATCCATAGTGCGATACATCCGGCCCTCTTTGGCAATTAAAACATTGACATTATTTTCGGCTTCGTTTTTAGTATAGATCATCACATCATGCAATGTTTGCCCATCGGGGTCTTTTTTATTTACCCGTATAGAATAATTCGGAAAGCTACTGCTAAATACGCCTTCGGGCAATAAGTTGGCTGACTTTTGCTGCCTTACGTCGTATAATAAGGAATAATACTTTCTATTGGCAACAGGAAGCATATTATCCGAAAAGATGAATGCCGATATACTTAGTATGGTTACAACGACGATCATAGGATACATGGCGCGGCGCAGCGATACCCCGGCGGACTTTATGGCCACTAATTCATAGTTTTCTCCAAGACTGCCATAGGTCATTATTGAGGACAGCAAAACAGACAGGGGTAAGGCCATAGCCACATTGGTAGCCGAGGCATATAGCATTAACTGCAGTATGGTATACCATTCAAATCCTTTTCCGATCAGGTCGTCGATGTATTTAAATAAAAACAGCATCAGCAACACAAACATTACAATCAGGAAGGTGACTATGAAAGGCCTTACAAAAGATCTGAGTAATAAAAGATGAATTTTCTTCACATTACAAAATTAGGGAAAATTATATTCCCTTACGCCCCTAATACGCTTATGAGGTACTCAATCTGGTTGTCCCAGATCAGTTTGCGTTCGCTTATGGCATCTTCTACAGCAAAATCGGTGATACTCAGGGCAACATCGTTGGTAAGCTCGTCTTGTAATATCTCCATTTCAAAAAAACATTGGGGGTCATCCTCCACCCACTTAAACCTGACCAGCTTATTTTCTTTCATGGCGATTAGTTTTGCCTTTTGCTGTTCGTCATCCCATGTAAAAGTATAAACCTGGTCTCTTACAGTCACATCATCTGCAAACCACTGTGTCAATCCGTTAGCCTCGCTCAGAAAACCATATAGTATTCTGGGCGACGATTTTATTTCGTACTCAATGTTAAATTTCTTCTTTTCAGACATAGGGGTTTATATTAACCGGCATACAACACCGTAAATGTTAACATTTTTTCTAAAGAAAACGAATTTCTGCTATATTTGCAAACTCTTTTTACTCTGCGGCGCGTTTATTTGATACCCGTTCTGCTGCATATGACACGTATCAAGGTTTAAAGCATATAAAGGCGGTTTTTAAAATAAGCTGTAGAAAGAAAAGTAAATAAAAAAGAGCGAAATATTAACGGCGGGGTAGCTCAGATGGTTAGAGCGTAGGATTCATAACCCTAAGGTCGGCAGTTCGATCCTGCTCCCCGCTACAAAAGCCTACGCCAATTGTCGGATGGCTTTTTTTATTAAATTGAAATTA
>JAQBOV010000048.1 GCA_028287895.1 Mucilaginibacter sp.
AAGACAATGAAATAGACCGTCCGATCGATATGGTGATCAAAAGCGCCCCCAATAAATCAGCGCTTAAGGTTTATATCATACAAAATATCGACCGCCATTTGAGCCTGGAGGATATAGCCGCATCAAAAGGGCTGACCTATGAGGAAATTTTGCGCGAGGTGGAATCTATTGTCAATTCCGGTACCAAACTCAACCTCAACTATTTTATTGATGAAGTGATAGACGAGGATAAGCAGGAAGAAGTATATGATTATTTCAGATCTGCCGAAATTGACTCAATAGACGATGCCCTGGTAGAGTTGGGAGCTGATGAATATACCCGCGAAGAAGTGCAACTGATGCGGATAAAATTCATGTCGGAACTGGGTAATTAAGTATAGGCACACCATGCTTTGTGTCAAAATAATTATCGGCGAGGCGGTATCATCAATCAAATTGGCTCTCTGTGAGAATCGTCTGTACGAAAAGGTATGCTAGCGGAGGTGCCCGTGTAATTTAAGGAAAAGAGGCTGTTCATGATTTATGAGCAGCCTCTTTTATTTTTTAAAAGATTGATCACAACAACCAAACTGAAAAGATATAGCGCTCATTCCTTATTTAGCCATAATCTTAAACTCTGTCCGCCGGTTTCTGCTGCGGTCATCATCAGTATCATTTGATGCTATTGGCTGTGTTTCACCATAACCTTTATATACCAATCTGTCTGCATTAATTCCAGTGGTAAGTAAATATTGGTAAACAGCTTTCGCCCTATTTTCGGATAGGGTTTGGTTAAACTGGTCGCTACCCACATTATCAGTATGGCCTGATATTTCAATGTGAACAGTCGGATTTAAACTTAAAAAATCTATCAGCTTTTGGAGCTCAGGTTTTGACTCATCTTTAATATCTGACTTGTTGGTATCGAAAAATATATTTTTCAGTATCACTTTGTTACCAACGGCAATAGGCTGCAGTAAGACTGCAATATTAAATGGATTTTTGTCTTCGCGCCCAATAAGCGAAAAATTAGCGGAATAAAACAGGTATCCATCTTTTGAAATATTAAGGCCATAGTTTCTGCCCGTTGTCAGGGTAGCTAAAAAATCACCATGATCCGCCGAACTGTAATCCTGGTAAACAGGTGTGTTCTTTTCCAGGTCGATTATTTCAACTGCTGACTCAAGCGGTTGCCCGGTGACAGCGTCATTAACTGTGCCTTTTACATAGGTTACTTTATGCGGCCTTACACTTTTGGGAAGCTCAAATGTATAAATATCAAATCCTCCGGCGCCATTTAAATTATTGGACGAAAAGAATGCATTGGTTCCGTTAGCCGTCAATGTCAGCCCGTTCTCGTCACCGCTTGAGTTGATAGGGTAGCCCAGGTTTTCAGGCTTTTGCCATTTGCCGTCTTTATCCAGCCGGCTGATAAACAAATCCTTACCACCCATTCCTGGCCAGCCGTTTGAACAGAAATAAAGCGTACTATCATCCGGATGAATAAATGGCGACTGTTCATCATACGCCGTATTAATATCAGGGCCAAGGTTCTCCGGTTCAGACCAGCCTTTTTCGGTTAAAGTCGATTTCCAGATATCGTAACCTCCATAACCGCCTTTGCGGTTACTTACAAAATAGAGTGTCCGCCCATCAGAACTGATCGAAGGCTGTGATTCCCATCCTGCGGTATTTACCGGCGGGCTAACATCATAGGGTTTACTCCAGTTATTACCTTTTTTTTGCGTGATATATATATCACAGCGTCCTAATCCGTCGGGCCGGTTACATCCTGTGAAAAATATAACTTTCCCGTCCTGGGATAAGGACAAGGCGCCTTCGTTAAAAACCGAATTGATTCTGTCACTTAAATAAGTAGCCGTTTGCCATTTTCCATCCATTTTAACACTTTGATAAAAATCTTCGTTGTTGTTGATCTTACGGGTAAAGATCAATATGTTTTCATCTGCGGTAATCGCCGGGAAATATTCGTCATCTGCCGTATTTATCTCCGGGCCAAGATTTACCGGTTTAAACGGAACAGGATGTTGTAGGGCATTTAAACTGAATTTACAATCTTTCAGTAATTTTTGTGCCGATACTCTGTTTTGTGCCTGAGGATCGTTGGAGGTTAAATATTTTTCCAGATGCTGATCCGCTTGAGTATATTGAGCCAGATGGATCTCGCAATCAGCTAATTTGAAATAAATAAATTCATTAAAATCCGGATTAAGGGTAATTACCTCCCGGTATTGTTCAACAGCCTGTTTATATTTCCATTCGCGTCTGTAAAGATCGGCGAGTTGGGCATGTGCCTCAATAAATTTTTTATCTTCATCAATGGCTTTTAGTAACTGTTCTGCAGCATCATCATAAAGATGGTCATCAAGACTTTGATTGGCGAGGGCGAAATATTTTATAGCTTCTTTATTCGTAGTTGAATATTGCCTTTCCTGGGCAAATAATGAAACAGACAGGAATAAAAACAATACTGGAAAGAAAAAAAATTTCATCTTAGGTAGTACGAAAATTGGTAGCCTAAGTTACGTTTTTTAAGGAATATTCAAATATTTGTGTGTTTGCAATGAGATTTCCCATTGAGGGTTGTTCATCACATAATCCACGATGAGCGGGGTCATCTCTTTTGATTTTGACCACTCGGGTTGCAGGTATAATTTACAGGCCGCAGACACTGCTTTGGCATGCTGCTCAGCCCAGGAAAAGTCCGATTTGTTAAACACGATCACTTTAAGTTCATCAGCATAAGCCGCCACTCCCGGAGAAGGGGATTTGAATTTCTTGGGAGAGAGGCATATCCAGTCCCATTTACCGGAAAGAGGGTAAGCGCCAGATGTTTCAATAAATGTTTTAATGCCTTTTTGCTGAAGCTGCGCGGTTAAATAATCCAGGTTATACAGCAATGGTTCGCCACCTGTAACTACAACCGCCCTTGAAGGGTGTTTTAAAGCATTCTCCACGATTTGGTCGACAGCGGTGAGCGGATGCAGCTCGGCGTCCCAGCTTTCCTTCACATCGCACCAATGGCAGCCCACATCGCATCCGCCTAAGCGAATAAAATAAGCGGCTTTGCCGGTATGAAATCCCTCGCCCTGTATCGTATAAAATTCTTCCATCAAAGGAAGTAATGTGCCATCTTCCGGAACCTGGTGTGCCATAATTAGGTTGCAAATTTACCTTTTTAAGCCGAAAGGATAAAGCGGAAAGACTGAAAGGACGCAATCCTTACCTTAAAAAGATAAATGCAAAGGCAAAAAAGTAATTCAACCGATTCTTTTTCAACCTATTATTTGTGTTTTGTTTTTATAATGCCACTAATTTTTTATAGTATTACTTAAAATTTGAGGGATGCGAAAACTTTACCTTCCTGTCGTATTTTTAATGTTAGCTTGTTTTACATCGTGTGTGGATGTGGAGGAGCATTATGATTTTAAGCCCGACGGCTCATGCAAAGTTGCTTATAGCTTTGATATGAGTAAGGCAGTATCAGTACTGATGAACCTGATGACTGACTCGGTAAAGGCCACTCCCCAGTTTGCAATAGTAAAGGATACAAGCCTTAATTTTTATAGTGCCCTGCCTGATAGTACCCAGCAAAAAATGTCCCCCGATGAGGTTAACCTGGCAAAAAGCAGCAATTTATCGGTAAAAATGAATCTTCAAAAAAGCCTGATGAAGATAAGTATTGACCACCAGGCCAAGAACGCAGCTGATCTGCAATATTATTTGCAAAATATTTCAAAGATCGAATCACACAGCGACTTGAAAGCGGTAACAAATAATAATAACAGTAAAAACTTTGATGCCAGACAATTGATCAGCGGGCAGGATTACTACGCCTATGAAGTAACACCCCATAAATTTTATCGTATTTTAGACAAGGCGAAGTTTAATGCTTTTTTAAAAAAAACGCAATCTACCTTTGCCATGGCGAAAGCTATGCTGATAGAAATGCCTTATAAGGTAATACTGAACTTTGCCAAACCGGTTAAAAAAATAAGCAATCCGAAAGCTATACTATCCGCTGATAGAAAAAGGGTGACACTTCAAACCAATATGGATGAAATCATAAAAAATCCATCGGTAATGAATTTGAAGATCGACTTTTAAGCATCCATGAAGTGGTATAAAATACCTGACATTCAGCCTACCGGGAAACCTTTTATAAAAAAAATAAAAGCGGGCGGTAAAACCTTATGTTTAGTGGGTTTTGAGAACAAGATATATTCCCTTTCAGCAAAGTGCCCTCATGCCGGCGGCGATCTCACCGCAGGCTGGTGTAAAGAAGGAAAACTTATTTGCCCTGTTCACCGTTATTCATTCAGCCTGGAAACAGGGAAAGGGAGTGAAGGACAAAATGACTACATCGATCGCTATCCGGTTGAAATAAGAGATAGCTCCATATACGTCGGTATCAGTTCGTTTTGGGAAAAGGTTAAGCAAGCATTTAAGTAATGAGCACCATCGATATTGATTACCTGACCGAGGATTTTTATAAGGCGATCAGCTTTGTGCGTTCTAAACCACCGGATTTTACCCCGGTCAAAATATTGTTTTATGGAAGCGGTATTTTGATCAATAATAGTTTTAATACGCCTATAACTTTTACCGCTGAATCGTTTATTGAGGCGATGGAATCACAGGTCGCGGACGGCGCTATCGAGCAGTTTAGGGAGCGTGAAATAAATTCAAAAACCGGGATATTTGGCAAAGTAGCTCATCGTATAAGCGTATATGAATATAATTTTGCCGATCATGAATTAAAAAAACTACCGAGAGGGATCAATTTTATCCAGTTTGTACAAATAGAAAGTAACTGGCGCATCCTTTCGATGGCCTGGTTCGATGAAAATGAAAATCATCTTATTCCGCAGGAGTATTTGCGTTGATTCTGAGATGGAGTGGTATTAAGTTACAAACTCACTCACTCTGCTAAAATCACGGATAAACCTCTTTGTTTGCCGAAGCTAAAGTGTTTTTAAGTAAACCGATAATGGTCATCAGGCCAACACCACCGGGAACGGGGGTGATCCAGGATGATTTTGGTGCCACATTTTCAAAATCAACATCTCCATACAATTTATAGCCTGATTTGGTAAGTGCCGATGTTTCGCGGTTCATGCCCACGTCAATTACTACAACCCCGTCCTTAACCATATCGGCAGTTATAAAATTCTTTTTACCTATGGCTACAATTAATATGTCGGCTTGTAAAGTGAAGTTTTTAATATCCGGGGTACGGCTGTGACAAATAGTTACCGTACAGTTACCCGGCTGCGTATTACGTGCCATCAAAATACTCATTGGTGAACCAACGATATTGCTGCGACCAACGACCACGCAATGTTTACCGGACGTAGCAATATTATATTCATTAAGCATCAGTGTAATACCATACGGTGTAGCCGGAATAAAAGAGGGCAGGTTACGCTGCATACGGCCCAAATTGATAGGATGGAAGCCATCCACGTCTTTGCGGTAATCTATTTTCTCGGTTACTTTTTCCGGATCGATATGTTTGGGTAGTGGCAACTGAACAATAATACCGTCAATGTCGGCATCGGCGTTTAGTTCAGCAACTTTATTAAGCAGTTCCTCTTCGGTTACATCATCTTCATAGCGAACTAAGCTTGATTTAAATCCAACCCTTTGGCAATTTTTCATTTTGCTGGCTACGTAGGTTTCGCTGCCACCATCATGACCAACCAATACCGCCACCAAATGCGGTTTGCGGCCGGTACGTTCTAAAATTTCAGCTGCTTGTTCGGCTATTTCGCCTTTGAGTTTTTCTGATACGTATTTTCCGTCGAGTAAATTCATAGTATAGATTCAAGAGTTACGAATCAGGAATCAAGATGAAATTTTGTCTTTGTTGTTGACGCCTGACTCTTGTTGCTGATTAATTTAATCCAGTTTCAAAACTGCCATAAACGCCGATTGCGGGATCTCCACATTGCCTACCTGACGCATACGTTTTTTGCCTTTTTTCTGTTTCTCTAACAGCTTGCGTTTACGGGATATATCGCCGCCGTAACATTTAGCGGTAACATCCTTGCGTAATGCTTTTACAGTTTCGCGGGCGATGATCTTGGCGCCGATAGATGCCTGTATAACAATTTCGAATTGCTGGCGCGGCAATAGTTCTTTTAATTTTTCACAGATCTTTTTACCGAAATCATAGGCATTCCCCCTGTAGATCAATGAGGATAAAGCATCCACAGGTTCGGCATTTAAACGGATATCCAAACGTACCAGGTCAGACTGGCGATAACCGATCTGGTGATAATCAAACGAAGCGTAGCCTTTTGATATCGTTTTCAGCTTATCATAAAAATCAAAAACGATCTCGCCCATTGGCATCTCAAATATCAGCTCCACACGGTCTGAAGTAAGATAAGACTGATTAATAATAGTACCCCGTTTTTGTATACAAAGCGACATTACCGGCCCTACAAACTCTGATTTTGTGATCATGGTTGCCTTGATATAAGGCTCTTCCACGAAATCAATTTTACTGGGGTCGGGGAGGTCTGAAGGGTTGTTAACCTGTAATTCTTCCCCCCGTGTAGTAAATGCTTTGTAAGATACGTTGGGAACCGTGGTGATTACCGTCATATCAAACTCCCGCTCCAAACGCTCCTGGATGATCTCCATGTGCAGCATACCGAGGAAACCGCAACGGAAACCAAAGCCTAAGGCTGCCGATGATTCCGGTTCAAAAACCAGGGAAGCGTCGTTCAGCTGCAATTTGGCCATGGATTCGCGCAGTTCTTCGTAGTCCTCGGTATCTACCGGGTAAATCCCGGCAAACACCATTGGCTTTACTTCCTCAAAACCCTGGATACCGCTTTCACACGGGCGGTCAACTCTTGTTATCGTGTCACCTACTTTGACTTCGCGTGCTTCTTTTATGCCCGAAATAATATAACCAACATCGCCCGTTCTTATCACATCACGCGGCGACTGCTTTAATTTTAGCGTACCTACCTCATCGGCATTATATTGCTTTTCGGTAGCGAAGAATTTTACTTTATCACCCTTTCTGATCTCTCCGTTCACTACTTTAAAGTAAGCAACAATCCCCCTGAACGAGTTAAATACAGAGTCGAATATCAGCGCCTGTAATGGAGCTGCAGGATCGCCTACAGGATGCGGAACCCTTTCAACAATGGCACGTAAAATATCATGAACGCCCATTCCCGTTTTACCGGATGCTGCCAAAATATCTTCACGCTTGCAACCGATCAGTTCAACAATCTGGTCTTTTACCTCCTCAGGCATGGCACCCGGCAGGTCCATCTTATTTAATACCGGAATAATTTCCAGGTCGTTTTCCAGTGCCAGGTAAAGGTTGGATATGGTTTGCGCCTGTATGCCCTGGGCTGCATCGACAATTAATAAAGCACCTTCACAGGCTGCTATAGATCGCGAAACTTCGTAAGAGAAATCTACGTGGCCGGGGGTATCGATCAGGTTCAGAATATATTTTCGTCCATCAAGCTCATAATCCATTTGTATGGCGTGGCTCTTGATGGTGATGCCGCGCTCACGTTCCAGATCCATATCATCAAGCAATTGTGCCTGCGATTCACGCTGGGTAATGGTATTGGTGTATTCCAGTAACCTGTCGGCAAGTGTGCTTTTGCCGTGGTCGATATGCGCTATAATACAAAAATTACGAATTTGCTCCATTTGAAGCGCAAAAATAGCGTTTTTGGGCGATATTTTGGCATAAATCTATAGCAATTCCATCAGGCACGCCGTTAAGGTTAAAACCAAAATGAAAAAATACGCCATAGCGTATCGTATTTTCCCTGACGCGTGTGTAAGCAAAGAATAAAGCGAAAGGGACCGGCCAAAACAATGAAATAAAGCTGGGGTGAATAATGGTAAAAAGGAATGCCGAAATATAAATAGCTTCCTGTTTACCGGCTACCTTTAATAAGGTTTTGCAAGAGATAACCGCTGTGGTGTAAGCACTTTTGCAATCCTTCCACTCTTTAAAGTGTTTCTACATAGTTGATGATGAATTTTGCCAATTGTTCCTGTTCAGCAATGGACAGTGTTTCGCCATCATATATCCAGTAATTTTGGGCATCGAATAATATCCTGCCCAAATAGTCCGGGTTTTCGTCAAAGGCAGTATATAAACGGTAGCTCAGTACTTTATTTTTATTTTCCATATCCGGCACTACCCGCACGATTTCGTCCGGGCCGCTTTTACGCTTCACCCAGGCCTTAGCCTCTTTGATCAACTCAATATTCTTCGTCATGATAAAACAAAAGTGAAAAATATTTTGTAATTATTTATATAAAATACTAAAAATATTAGCAATTTTGTATATTGAATCAACGCTTATGCCCGATACTAAAAAAGATATTATCAACCGGCTCCGAAAGGATATTTTGCTATGGGAGGGATTTAAACCACCCCAGGCAGGTAATGCCGGTGCTTTTGGTTTGGGCCCGGTTGAAGCTGCTTTTCCGAATGGTGTTTTCCCTACAGGTACCATCCATGAAATGGTTTGCCCGACACTGGAACAGGCGGCGGCAACAGGTGGTTTTATGGCCGGACTGCTGGCTTCGCTGATGCAGCAAGGCGGTGCGTGTTTGTGGATCGGGCTATCGAGGAAACTTTTCCCGCCATCCTTAATGGCTTTTGGTGTGGAACCCGACCGGATGATCTTTGTCGATCTGCAGCGGGAAAAAGATGTGCTTTGGGCAATGGAGGAAGCCTTGAAGTGTGAGGGGCTGGCTGCTGTTATCGCCGAATTGCGGGAGATCAGCTTTGCGCAATCGCGCCGCTTGCAGCTGGCAGTAGAAAACAGCAGGGTGACCGGTTTTCTATTGCGTAACGATCCGCGTAAGGTGGGCACAACAACTTGTGTGGCCCGCTGGCAGATCACACCCTTGCCAAGTGAGCCGGAGGGTGATTTGCCCGGGGTAGGCTTTCCACGCTGGCAGGTCGAGCTGCTCAAGGTGCGTAACGGCAATCCGGGCAGCTGGAAACTTGAATGGACGGACGGTCGTTTTGTCGCTATTGAGGAGAAAATTGATGTAAATGAATTACAGGAACGAAAAGCCGGCTGATTATGAAAAAACGATTTGTTTCCATATGGTTTCGCCATTTGACGACGGATTGGCTGACGCTCCGGCGGCCGGAACTGCGGGAGATGCCTTTTGTTTTTGCCGCACCGGTTCGGGGGCGAATAGTGATCACGGCGGCTAATGTTTTGGCTGAAGTTCAGGGTATAACAACCGGTATGGCAGCAGCTGATGCCAAAGCTATTGTTCCGTCACTGGAAGTTGTTGACGACATTCCCGGCCAGGCAGCCAAATTACTGAAAGCATTGGGTGAGTGGTGCATCCGTTATACACCATTGATCGCAGTGGGTATGCCTGACGGTTTAATACTGGACGTTTCCGGTTGCGCCCATTTATGGGGTGGTGAGCAGGCTTATTTAGGTGCAATCATTAAGATATTAAGGAGCAAAGGCTATGATGCCCGGGGCGCTATGGCTGATACCATTGGTACGGCCTGGGCAGTTGCCCGCTTTGGACGATTAAAGCCGATCATTGAACCAGGCGGACAAACGGATGCTTTGCTGTCCCTGCCGCCTGTGGCACTTCGTTTGGAACCGCTTATTTTGGAACGGCTGCAAAAGCTCGGCTTTTATACGATCAAAAGTTTTATTGGCATGGCCCGTTCGGTGCTGCGCCGGCGTTTCGGACAAGGTTTCCTGCTGCGGCTGGACCAGGCTTTGGGTAACGAGGAGGAGCCCCTTCAATTATTGCAGGCCGTTGAACCTTATCACGAACGCTTACCCTGCTTAGAGCCGATCCGAACGGTGACGGGTATTGAAATTGCGATAAAGAGGTTATTGGAAAACCTTTGCAAACGGCTGCAGGGCCAGGGCAAGGGCTTACGAATTGCTGTTTTAAAATGCTACCGGGTGGATGGTCAACTTGTTGAGGTAAGTATCGGCACCAACCGCGCTTCGTATCATATTGGCCATTTGTTTAAGTTGTTCGAGTTGAAAATAGCTTCAATCGAGCCAGCGCTGGGCATTGAACTATTTGTTTTGGAGGCACCAAAAGTGGAAGACGTTGACCCGGTACAGGAGGCGCTATGGTCACCTGAAGGCTGCGGCCTTGCTGACGGATGCTTGGCAGAGCTGCTGGACAGGCTGGCTAATAAGATCGGTGGGGGCAGCATCCACCGTTATCTTCCCCAGGAACATTACTGGCCGGAGCGGTCAATCAGGTTGTCACGCTCGCTACAGGAAAAACGGGCGACCGCCTGGCGAACGGACCGGCCGAGGCCCTCACTATTATTACCCAGGCCTGAGCCGATCGAAGTGACCGCACTAATCCCTGATTATCCGCCAATGCTGTTTATTTATAAAAATAAGGTTCACCAGGTTAAAAAGGCGGACGGCCCGGAACGGATTGAGCGCGAGTGGTGGTTAGAAACCGGGGAGCATCGCGACTATTATTACGTGGAAGATCAGCACGGTAGCCGTTACTGGCTGTTCCGGTCAGGGCATTATTCGGGTGATCATTCAGGTCAATGGTTTATTCATGGATTTTTTGCGTGATGGGTTATGAGCTATACGGAGTTACAGGTAACAACCAATTTCAGCTTTCTGCGTGGCGGTGCGCACCCGGAAGAACTGGTGGAGCAGGCTGCCGATTATGGCCAGACAAAAATTGCTATCACAGACCGGAACAGTGTGGCAGGCGTAGTGCGCGCCCACCTGGCCGCTAAAGCAAGAGGCATCAGTATCATACCCGCCTGCCGGCTTGACCTGCTGGATGGCCCAAGCCTGCTGGCTTACCCCACTGATCAGGACGCCTGGGGACGGCTCTGCGCTTTGCTGACTACCGGTAACCTCCGAACAGAAAAAGGTGATTGCCATCTCGGCAAGCAGGATGTTTTTGACCATGCCAGGGGCATCAAATTTATGGTGGTGCCACCGGCTTCATTGAATAAGCGCTTTGATTTCGACGAAGCATTTAAAACTGATCTGGCAGTATATCGCGAAGCCTTAGGCGCTGATCTTTACCTGGCTGCCAGCCGTTCTTATACCGGCGATGATGCTAAACGGCTTTACCGCTTGTCAGCCTTAGGGGTGCCAATGGTGGCGACTAACGACGTGCATTATCCCTCAGCGGAACGGAGGGAATTACAGGATGTACTCACTTGTATCCGCCAAAAGTGCACGATTCATAATGCCGGTTTCTTATTGCATCCAAATGCCGAGAGACACCTGAAGACAACCGGGGAGATGCAGCGTCTGTTCCGGCAGTACCCTGAAGCGATCCGGCTTACACGGGAAATCGCTGAGGCTTGTGTGTTCTCCCTTGATACTTTAAAATATATCGAACCGGAAGAGATCAGTTCTGACGGGCTTACATCACAGGAACGATTAACGCAATTTACCTGGGAGGGCGCACGCAAAAGATTTGGTGAAGACATTCCTGAAAAGATCAAAACCGGGCTCGATTTTGAGCTGGCGTTTATCGAGCGTAAAAAGCTTGCTCCTTATTTTTTGAGGGTTCATAAATATACTCAAAAGGCGGAGGAACTGGGTATTCTGCATCAGGGCCGCGGCTCGGCTGCCAATTCAACAGTTTGTTATTGCCTGGCGATAACGGCAGTTGATCCAATGAAATCCCGGCTGCTCTTTTCCCGGTTTATGTCAGATGCCCGGGATGAATGGCCGGATATTGACGTGGATTTCGAGCATGAACGGCGTGAAGAGATCATTCAATTTATTTATGACGATTATGGCCGCGACCGGGCTGCCATCGTCGCTACCGTTACCCAGGAGCGGCATAAAGGTGCCATTCGTGATGTGGGTAAAGCAATGGGCCTGTCTGAAGATACGATCAAACGGCTTTCCGGCGCTATCTGGGACTTTTCGGAAGAAGGTTTTGACCGGCAGCGCATTATAGAACAGGGACTGAATCCCGACGATCCGCATCTGCGCAAAGTACTTGAACTAACGGAGCAGCTCATGGGCTTTCCGCGCCAATTAGGTCAGCATACGGGCGGGTTTGTGATCACACAGGGCAAGCTTTCCGATATCTGCCCGGTAATGAATGCCCGCATGGAAAATCGTACCCAACTGGAATGGAACAAGGATGATCTGGAAGCTTTGAGTATTTTAAAAGTGGATGTACTCGGGTTGGGTATGCTAACCTGTATCCGCAAAGGTTTCGAGCTCGCAAAACAACATTATGATCTCGATCTGACGCTGGCAAACATTCCGCAGGATGATGCAGCTGTGTATGAAATGATCTGCCATGCCGATACGGTTGGCGTTTTCCAGATCGAGAGCCGTGCGCAGATGTCTATGCTGCCGCGACTGAAACCCAGATGTTTTTATGACCTGGTGATCGAGGTTGCCATTGTCCGTCCCGGGCCAATACAGGGAGACATGGTACACCCTTACCTGCGCCGGCGTGATAAGATAGATCCTGTCGAATATCCCTCAAAAGAGTTAGAAGAAATACTGGGAAGAACATTAGGCGTGCCGCTTTTCCAGGAGCAGGCGATGGAGATCGCTATTGTAGCGGCAGGTTTTACCCCGGCCGAAGCGGACCAGTTGCGACGCAGCATGGCCACATTTAAAGCAAAGGGATTAGTGAGCCAGCATAGAAAAAAGTTAGTCGACGGCATGGTGGCCAAAGGCTATACAGAAGAATTTGCCAAACGGATTTTTAAGCAGCTGGAAGGGTTTGGCAGTTATGGATTCCCCGAAAGTCATGCAGCCAGTTTTGCATTGCTGGTTTATGTATCATCCTGGCTCAAATGCTATTATCCTGATGTTTTTGCGGCAGCCCTACTGAATAGCCAGCCGATGGGATTTTATCAGCCGGCGCAGATCGTGATCGATGCACAAAAGCATGGTGTGGTGATGCGGCCGGTGGATGTAAACCATTCGCTGCGGGACAATACACTGGAAGAAAAGGCGGATAAGTATTGTGCAGTGCGGTTAGGGTTCAGGCAGGTAAAGGGACTCAGCGAAGTGGATATGCAAACCCTGATAGCTGCAAGGGGAACAGGCTATACCAGCATCAACCAGTTAAGTGATGCCGGTGTGCCGCAGGCGGCCATTGAAAAACTGACCGATGCGGATGCATTCCGGTCTTTGCAGCTGGACAGGCGTGAGGCTTTATGGGAAGTACCTGCACTCAGCGACAAGCCTATTGCCCTTTTTGCCGGTCAGCCATCCGAAAGCGCAAAGGAGGTGCAGATCACCTTGCCGTTTATGACACAGGCGGAGCATGTGGTACAGGATTATGCTTCCACCGGCTTATCCTTAAAAGCGCACCCGGTCAGTTTTGTTAGGGAAAAGCTAAAGCTGCTGCATGTAACAGCAACCGGCGAACTGGCAAAGCTTAAAAATGGTGATCCGGTTAAGGTTGCCGGCCTGATCACCGTAAGGCAGCGGCCCGGTACGGCAAAAGGTATTTTGTTCATTACTATTGAAGACGAAAGCGGATTTTCTAACCTGGTGGTATGGGAAAAGGTATTTGAAAAATACCGCAAGGAAATTTTACAGGCCCGTTTATTGATGGTTGAAGGCAGGCTGCAAATAGAAGGGGAGGTGATCCACGTCATTGTCGGACGCTGTTTTAATCTATCCAGTTTATTGCGCGGGCTAACTGTGGCTGAAAACGAGGATCTGCCGGTAGTCACACTATCCCGTGCGGACGAAAAGACTTCGCCTGTTCCTGATTCAAGGGAGGTTTTTCATAAGGGAAGAAATTTTAGATGACGGTACCTTGCGGCAGCCTCCGACAAAGTCTTTACGGTAGCGTGGCGGCAGACTTAAAATAAATAAAGTCCTTGCACAAGCGGGGGAGAGACAGCCGTTAAAACACCTATTCAATTACCGTTAAAACACTGTTAATCTTAACGTTAATATAACTTACTTTTACGCGTGTTCCTTTTGGAATCTTGCCGAAACATCGCAAACCATTTAATCGACCATATTATTTTACCTAAGCTTTAAAAAATGAAAAAGAAAGTTTATTACACCATGTTCATTGCTCTACTCATTGCATTAAGCGCATGTCAGAAAAATATTACCCAGGCACCAGGTTTCAAGCCAAGCAGTCTGAATGTCGCTTTAAATTCAACGGACAACCTTTCCTCATCCGATGCTAAAAAAACAATTGATAAAGGGTTAGTCGGTTACTACCCCTTTTTAGGAAATCCGAACGACGCAAGCGGGTACGGAATTAACGGCACTTTGAGAGATTTTTACAGTGGTGGAATTGATCTGCTCGGTCTGCCAACCTTAACTACTGATAAGAACGGTAACGCTAACTCTGCATACCGATTTAACGGACTGTCAGATTTTATTTATATGCTTAAAAATCCGCTTCTTAATGGTGTGCCGCCTGATACTACGTTTGTCCCGGTTATTAAGGGCATAAGTCAATTTAGTATGTATGTTAGATTTAAAACTGATACAATAGGAAGCTTACAAACTTTGATACAGAGTGGCGATGCACATGCCGGACCAAATTCTTTGGCATTAAGTATTTACCCGGATAATAGCGTTTCATTGGGTTGGGCCTTTGTGACAGCTTATTTATTTACAGGGCACAGTGCCTATGTTACCAGTAAGCCAAATGTGATAAAAACAAATACATGGTCGGATTTGGTCATAAACTTTAACGACTCTAAATTGGATTTATTCCTTAATGGAAATTTAGTAGGCTCTTCTAAGACATCATTTTCCACCGGAGGGCTTTTGGACAACTTCCGTATTGGAACAACCTCGGCTAGTTTCCCAATTTGGTTTTTTAATGGGACTATTGATGAAGTTAGAGTATATAGCAGGCCACTTGTTGACAAGGAGATACAGTACTTATTGGTTCACAAAAAAATACAATAAAACGTACCCATACGTACGAGCCTAGCGCCTGGGCAGTATGAATCAACAACCCCGCCCGACCGCGTTTTGTCAATAGTTGGCAAAATGTAAAAAGTTGATAATCAGGTGTTCAATAAGTGTTCAGGATGTCGCGCAAAAACCTGAACACTTATAACTCTACTGTTGGTAAGCACTGGGACTATTCCCCCCGTTTCAATCCGAATTTTTCTATCTTACTATATAAGTGACTGCGCTGGATGTCGATATCATCGGCTGTTTTTGATACGTTCCAGTTATTCTTTTCTAATTTAAATTTGATGTATTCGCGCTCGGCAAAGTCCTTGTATTCCTGGAAATTGGTAAATTGATCATAATCTGTCTGGGGTGCAGGCGCGGTACCATTTACAGAAAATTCGGCTACCGAAGGGTTGGCGAAGGCCTTTACGTCACTGTCGGTAATTACCTTATCACTTAAAATGATCAGACGTTCAATCATATTTCTCAACTCGCGGATATTACCTGTCCATGGCAGGGCTTTAAGCGCCTCAATTGCCTCGTCAGATATTTTTTTAGAGGGCATACCATAATCATTGCATACCTCCTCAAGGAAGTTTTGAGTGAGCAGCGCGATATCATCCTTACGCTCGGAAAGCGGCGGCACGTGGATCAAAATAACACTCAGGCGATGATAAAGGTCCATCCGGAAGTTACCCAATTCGATTTCTTTCAACAGATCTTTATTGGTTGCAGCTACTACACGGACATCCACCTCAATTTCTCTTTCACCGCCGACACGGGTGATCTTACTTTCCTGCAAGGCCCGTAGTACTTTTGATTGTGCCGATTGGCTCATATCGCCGATCTCATCCAAAAAAAGGGTGCCACCGCTTGCCGATTCAAATTTACCTATACGCTGTTTTACCGCCGATGTGAATGAACCTTTCTCGTGGCCAAACAATTCACTTTCTATTAATTCAGATGGTATAGCCGCGCAGTTCACCTCGATTAAAGGTGCATGGGAGCGATGTGATTTTTCGTGCAGCCAGCGTGCTACCAGTTCCTTGCCGCTACCATTGGCGCCGGTTATCAGGACGCGGGCGTCGGTAGGTGCAACACGTTCGATAGTTTCCTTGATTTTTATAATAGGCTGGGAGTTCCCTAAAATAGGACGAACCTTTGAGACTTTACGCTTTAATACTCTTGTTTCGGTAACCAGGCTTCCGCGGTCAAGTGCATTACGTACCGTAATTAGCAGCCGGTTCAGATCAGGCGGTTTTGAAATAAAATCAAAAGCACCCTTCTTACTGGCCTCAACCGCCGTTTCAACTGTTCCGTGACCCGATATCATGATAAATGGCAGGTCCGGTTTAATAACAAGCCCTTCCGAAAGAACTTCCATGCCGTCCATCCTGTTCATCTTGATATCACACAAGACCAGGTCATAATCATTTTTTTCTATTAGTCCAAGGCCGTCAATTCCGTTATCCACATCTTCAACCAGGTAATCCTCATATTCCAGTATCTCTCTCAGAGTGCTGCGAATTGCCCGCTCATCATCAATAATTAAAATCTTAGCCATATTTTTCAGTAAGATAATTCTAATGTTAAGGTGCGAAGTTATAAGATTTGTATAGAAAAATAAACACTTTTGATTTTTTTTAAAAAAAATAACCCCTTCCTGTTTTACAAGGAGAGGGGTTATATTCCAGCAGCAAAGCTATAAGCCGGGTTCTGTTTAGTCCCGATAAATCGGGATTACTTCTATCATTGATCTGGCCCTGCCATTGCTGACAGGTTCAAGCAACCTACCCATCCTGATGATACCGACGAATCGGCATGCAGAAGCGAGCAGCTTCGATTCAGGACCTATTTGGCCTTTCAACTCCTGAGGTTTACCGCGATCCCGGTCGCCCGGAAAAGCCGTGAGCTCGTACCTCACATTTTCACCCTTACCCCGATCAAGATCGGGGCGGTTTATTTTCTGTGGCACTTTCTGTCGCCGGCTGAACGGCGCCTTCCCGTTAGGAAGCAGGATGCTCTGTGTTGCCCGGACTTTCCTCTTCTGTTTTGAACGGAAGCGATAGAACGTTTTGCTGCACAAAGATAGGCATTTTGAGCTGATGATTGACAGCTCATAGTTCCTGGTTATATCGCAAAATTCAATCATGAACGATAAGTTATTCACACTTTGCCAAATCAGCCTGCACTGCTTGCTCGTTAATCGTATTGAGCTTGTTGCCAAAGGAATTGCCAATGTAAGTTAATACCCTGGCGATTTCAACGGGTGAAAGTTCCGCAGCAGGCATGGCATCGTCAAATGTTCTGCCTTTAATAGTGATTGGTCTGTTTAAGCCGAGTTTTATATAGCATGCCAGAGCAGTTTTATTATTTTTCAGGTAGATCGAATCAGTAAGCGGAGGGATGAGCGCTGACAGGCCCTCGCCATTGATGCCGTGGCAATTCTGGCAATGGGTTTGGTATACCAAAGCACCGGATGAATAATAACGCCTGAATTCAATACTTTCTTCGCTTTGACACGATGCTATGAATAAAATAATGACAGCCGAAATTGCCCCTGTTATCTTTAATTTCATTGAGCAATGATTTGATCAGGCTCATTTTGCAGTGTTTTAATATCTGCTATCATTTGCTCTACCTGTTTAGGATCGGTACCATCGTAGGCGCCCCGGATGCGTTTTTGCTTGTCAACCAAAATAAATGAACCGTCATGTATAAATTGCTGCTTGGCATCTTCCTGGGGCTTGCGCACCAAATAGCTTTCCGATAGTTTATAGATATCGTCTTTTTTGCCCTGTAAAAACCACCACGTATTACCTGATACCCCCAACTTATCTGCATATTTTTTCAAAACAGGCACGCTGTCGTGTTTCGGGTCAATAGTGTAGGATATAATCCTGATATCGCCTCGACTTTTAAATGCATTATATACATTGAGCATATTGCGGTGCATTACAGGACAAATGGAAGGGCAGGTGGTAAAAAAAAAGTCGGCTATATAAATATCTCCATCCAGGCTTTTATTGCTGATACTGTCGCCATACTGATTTATGGTTTTAAATTTAGATATGGTTTGGTAAAGCGTATCCGTTACAGGCTTGTCATTAACCATTTTGGTAACAGGCCGGCGGTTGCCATAAATGGGTAAAACTGTTTTATCGCCCGTATTGAATTTGCAAGCAGTCCCGAAAATGATGGCTATAAGCCCGACCCATGTTAAATTTTTCATTTTTTTGATCTGTTTGAAAGGTATTTATTGGATTCAGTGATAGCCACGTTCATTTGTGAGTCTACAGAAATGATGCCCTTTTTCTGGTCATTATAATATCTTATTATTTCATCGTGTGATTTACCGGTAAGATCAGGCTCAAATTTATGCATCCATGTTTCCATAGCTTCTCCGGCAGCCACCAGTTTGGTATCCAATGCCTTCATGTTTACTTTTTCGGCTGTATCTGTTGCCGGCAGTTTTAACAAACTGTCCAACTGCATTTTGTTTTTCATCAGTGCCTCATCCTTACCCATTACCTTGTCGTGTACCTGTAATATATGATCTAAAAGGTCTTTCTCCTGTTTCTTTGAATTCGAGCAAGCGCTTAATGCTAAACTGATAAAAGCTGCTAATAATATTTTTTTCATGTGTGAGGTTAATTACCGGGTCAAAATTAATATTAAAGTCGGGAAGTTGTCTGAAGCGGAATTTTTGAATTAAATAATTTCAGAATGAATGCAATTTTATTTATTTCTGATATAAAAAATATAATCTGTATTTGGTAAATCGACGCCGGCCAATTTTAGGTACTGGCCGGCCTGTGCACGATGGTGAGTGCCATGATTAATTACATGAGCCAAAACATCACTTAACTTATTTTCAAAACTATCGCCTGTTGAGTTTTTGTAGCTTATTATTTTATTAAAATCATCAGGATCTGAATAATCCAAAAAATTTATCCATGCCCTGTGATTATCATCGATCAGTTGTTCAAATATATCGGTTTGCCAATCGGGCCATAATGCAGCGCCCACGGGCGGTGCGCCTTTGCACCTGTTAAGCCATGTTTGCTGCGCGGCAAGTAAATGAGCCATTAATTGTGAGGGTTTGTCAGGATTGTCGGCTTTTACGATAGTTTCTGCAATGAGCTGATTGGCATATCGATCGTAATTAAATAATTCGATGAAGTAAGCTTTCATGTGTCAAAAATAAATAACTAAACAAATCATGCACCTAATTTTAATTCATTCAAAGCAATTTTTCGCTTTAAACTTTTAGGAATAAATTTTAACAATAATATAATATAATCATTACTATAACATCACATGGTATAATTACTTTTACTATAAGAAAAATTAATTGTTATGAAATTCATTTCCAAGTTTATCAGAAGCTTTCGTGAATGGATGATCTTAAAGAGCATGAGGTCATCGTTTATTCATTAAACTCTTTTATCGGTTTAACTTTTCTTTTATCCAATTAAATTGTACAATTTGGGATTCATATTATTGCTTGTTGTTGACGGCTTGTTAAGCCCGGTTGATAACAGGTTATTTCAGGTATGGATCATTTTCTATGGACTATCTTAATAAATCGCTTTTCGGTCGTGACTTTAAATGGGGTGTTTCAACGGCCGCATTCCAAATTGAAGGGGCTCACGACGCTGACGGTAAGGGCGAATCAATTT
>JAQBOV010000087.1 GCA_028287895.1 Mucilaginibacter sp.
TGTGCCAACAAAACAAAGGGTTTTTCGGGATGGGCTCCATCCCATGTTAGCAGTTCGGCAGCTGCAATTTCAGAAAACGTATTACCAATATGCACCGTGCCTGCCTGCCTGCATTCTTCTGACGTAAAAGGTATCTGTCCGTCCAATGCCCAATCGATTTTAAAAACACCCATGCCATACCGGTAACGGTGCAACTGCCACTTATAGATGTTCGAGAAACGATGTCCGGAAATTTGCAAAAGCTGTTTAGGTGTAATATCAAATAGTATCGAATGTGACGACGGAAGCTGATCCAATGATTTGATATAAGTATTGGTTTCTATCTTACCGCCCAGCGAAGTAAAATACGAGGCCAGGGCATTGGCTATTTGCTGAGAGCCCCCTCTGGGTATGGGCCAGCCTTTTAAATGACCTGCAGCTAATAATACCAGGGCTACAGCGGCCGTTGTTAAATTGGTGAGCGGCAGCATGGAATGTGCCGCCATGCCGGCAAAAAAACCTTTTGCCTGTTCTTTTTTAAACCCTCCGGCTACAGAAGCAGCCGGTCTCAGTGCAGCCAAGCCGAACCTGGCCATTGCCAAGGGGTGTTTGGGAAAACAAAACGGCCCCATCACATCGGAAGCAATAAAAGGCCAGTCATTTACGACCGGCCTCATCAAATTCTTGTAAGCCTGCTCATCGGCGCCAAATAAAGCTGCCGTTTGATCTACTGTAGATCTTAATATCGCAGCATTATCGCGCTCAAAAGGGTGTGCAGCTGCTGTTTGGGGATAAATATATTCCAGTCCATGTGCTGCAAGCGGAAGCGTCTCAAAAAATGGCGAGGCCGCAGCTAATGGATGGATCGCCGAACAAATATCATGTGTAAAACCCGGCAAGGTAAGTTCTGCCGACCGCATTCCTCCGCCTATCGTATCCTTCCCCTCGATCAACAACACCGAAATCCCGTTTTGCTGCAATAATATAGCTGCAGCGAGTCCATTAGGCCCCGAACCAACAATTACAGCATCATATTCTCGTTTTTCAAGCCTCATTTATTGACCCGGACAAAGGATTATTCCTTAAAAGTCGGAATATTCACTCGGGTGAAGAAATATTATATCTGCTTTAGATACATTATGTGCGTATTCCGGTTTTGCCACTAGCGTTTTCCATTCCGGATCATTAGAAAAAGCATCCCAATGTTTTTCTCTATCCTCCTTGCTATTAAAGGTAGTCATATACATCAGGTTAGGCATATGGCTTCCTGATAATACTTCGGCATAAAATACAGCATTAAACTTGAGGCGGTTAAACAGTACCGTTTCGCCCCCATCATTAAACATTTTTACTTTGTTGACGTTTAATTTTTCTGTAGGACTTTCATAGCTGCGCAATTCATATACCCGGTCTGGTTTATTTGCGCTAAGCTGAGGCACAGTCGGTGACGGCCATTTTGGAAAAGCCTTTAAAACGATGATCTCTACTCTTGTATAAAGCGCATCGTTGTAGGCAGCATCAATATATTCTTTACCATCAGCTACATATTGTTTATCATTCAGCAATTTTGTATCCGTATTTTCCAGTTTATCCCAACTGTTGTACGGAATTAAAACATATACGCGTTTTTCAGTGGTGTCCTGATCCATTGACCTGAACACGCCTACACGTGAAATATTTTCCCGGTGGAGTGCCGGTAAATAGGCATCTTTAAGGTAATGGTCAAGTTTGTCTTCCTGCGCTTTGGTTTTCAGATGATATATCTTTAACTGGTAGTAATATCTTGGTGACTCAAACGCTTTTGCTATTGCAGTCACACTTAATAAAACGATCAATGATACGATCTTTAAAAGATGGGTTTTACTTTTCATAGGATTTTTTATGTAATTTATTTTAACCATTTATTCTCAAGTACTTTCATAAAATATCCCCCTACCACACTCCGGGCTTGAAAACCGACCATTTTTCCATTAGTGGTTTCGTGCCAATCACTTAAAGGCACTCTCGAAGGGGTTTGAGTAGCATATTTGTAGACCGGATCTGTCAAAGCCTTAAAGCTTGTTGTATTATTGGCTAAAGCTGCAGTCCACATTATCCAGTCTGACTTGGTATAAGTTTTCCTGCTATCCAAAGGTAATCCGAATTTATTTTGTTTGGTCAGATAATACGTAACCTCTTTGTTATAAACCTGCTGCGGGAACAAATTCAAACCAAGCACTTTATCCCAAACCAGGTTATATTTTTGACTCCAGGTATCCTTACTGCCGAATACAAGAGAATAATGGTTACCGGCATCAGCCATGCTGACCCATTTATTAGCCATATCAACGGCTATGTTCCGGTATTTTACAGCAACTGATTTTTCATCTAATTGTTCCGCTAACCTTGCGTAGCAGGCAACACCCACAATAGCCTTGATTGAAAGGTTAGTGTTATGGGCAAGATGCCCTGCAAAATCATCGGTGCATAATTGATCAGCCGGATCCAATCCTGCTTTTACCAAATAATTGGCCCAAGTAGTCAGTGTTTGCCAATGCTTACGCGCAAAAGCAGGATTCTGCTCTGCTTTTACAATTGCTTCCGTCAGAATGATCATATTGCCTGATTCTTCAACCGGCATATCTTCATCGTAGGTTTGGCCGTTGGCGATTGGATAAGTGCCCAGGTCATGCGCAGGAAAATCCTTTTTAAACTTACCGCTTTCACTATAAATAAATATCCCGTTCAGCATGCCCTCCAAAAATTTCGGTCCATAGGCCAGGTATAAGGGTGCCGACGGATAAGTTACGTCCACCGTATTGATAGATCCGTTGCTGAAATTTTCCTTTGATAAAAACAGGATCTCACCAGTCGGGCTTTTAACCAATACATGGGCGGCTATACTTTGACGATAAGCCAAAACACATAATTTGGCATAACGGTCGCCCCCGGCTTTCAATGCATCCTGGTAGACCGAGCTGTTAAATTGTTCGCATTTGCTGATCACAGAACTATATTCAGACGCCGCACTATTCAGTTCATTCTCCATGGTCCTGGTACCATCGGCTTTCCACCAGGGTTTCAGCGGTGTGCCAAAAAACGCTACAGGGAACAACTCATCATAACCTATTTCTACAAATCGTTCTTGGTATGATTTCCCCACATTCCCGAAAGGTATGATGGTATTTAAAGACAACTGCCGCCCTTTTATCGTATCAGTAACCGGAATAGAGCCCGTTTTACGGGCACCGGCAAAAAAGGGATTGTCAATTTCCTTGCCTTGTGTGATATATTGCTGTGCATTTGCCGATTTTGGTACTGCCACATACATATAGCCCCAATCAATACGCAGGTCATCTCCTTTTTCTTTTAGTATAGGCTGATCAGTAGTACCGGCTTTTAAAATTGATAACTTGCCTGCCGTATATAATTCTGCCGCTACTTCCTGAGATGGTTTATTTACTGCAATATCAGATGAGGCACCAAAATATACTTTTACATGATGATGTTTGTTGTCATTTGAACGTACTTTATAGGAAATATAAGATACCGGCCTTGTAAAAATATCCATATCGTTAAGCAGCAGCGGCGATGTAAATGATACCAGCAGATCAGCTTTTCCGCATCTGAACTGGTAAACGGTTTGCGTAGCGTTCATGACAACCTGTGTTTGCACTGCTGGTCTTATCGTATTGCCTGCCTTTTGCTTTACCAGCTCAACCAAACCTGCATCCAGGTATGCTCCGCCTGCCGTGTTTGCACAATGAATTGCCAGTATATTCCCTTCCTTTTTTAGCTTATTTCTAATCGCATCGCTCAGCTGTATCAGTTCAAAATCACTTGTCCAGCCTTCTTTGGTATAAACCATTTCACCATTTAGGTACACCTCCACATTATCATCATGATGGAGTTTCAGCAAAAGCCTATCGATATTAATATGATCAAGGGCAAAAGTCCTTCGCATCCAAATGTTCTTACTCGTCCACGATGTTTTAGCGTTTGCTTTTTGATCTGAGAAGGGAGCCTGGCCGGTATGCCAGCTGTCATCATTAAACTGTTGCCAAACCCAGCCGTCAGCAGGCTTTGTTTCCGTATATCTGCATTGATAAGGCGCTTCGTCCGCAGCGGGTAAAATGGTTTTATATACCTTTTCTTCTTTCCCCATAAACCGGTAAGTATCGCCGTCAACGTTAATAAAGCCAAGCAGCGATTGGTTTTTACCGGTCCAATGCCGGGTTGTGGAAGAGTTTAAAGTATCAGCAAATGACCAGATACTAAAATAGGTATTATGTGTTATCAGGGGATAAGCCGGCGCTTTTTGCATCTGGCCATAAACTGAACAAGACAATAAAAAAACAAAAGGCGCTAAAAAGAACTTCTTCATAAACATAGCAGAGGTATAATAAGTTGATTTGGGTTAATAAAACAAATACCAAAAGAGAAGAGGCATTCCCCTTCGGAAAAAGCCTCTTTTGATTTAATTTTTTTATACTATAAATTACAACTCCCTTATCCAGATGTTGCGGAAACTTAAAGGTTCGCTTTTATCACCGTGGGCCTGTAACTTTACAGGTGCCGCACCATGCGGTTTATTATACTCCGGTTTACCGATATACTGCGTTGGTCCTTTCAATTCAAAATTATTTTCAACCAACACGCCGTTAAAAAACACAGTAGCATGTGCCGGTGATTTCAGCGTACCGTCTGCATTATAAACAGGTGCATTCCAAATCACATCGTAGGTTTGCCATTCGCCGGGTTTCCTGCCCGGATTTGCCAATGGAATAGCCTGTTTGTACAAACTGCCTGCCATTCCGTTAACATAGGTTTTGTTGTTGTAAGAATCCAATACCTGCAATTCATAACCTGCATCACCTTTTCCGATGGAGGCTAAAAACACGCCGCTATTACCCCTGGCCTGACCTGTGCCGCTTATGTTGGCAGGCACACGCCACTCCAGGTGCAACTGATAGTTGGTAAACTTGCGTTTGGTTTCAATATTGCCGTATTGCTTATTCACTGTTAAAATATCATCTTTAACATCCCATTTTGCAGGGGAACCATCACTATTCTGCACCCACTCATCCAAATTTTTACCGTTAAATAAAACAATAGCATCTGATGGTGCATCCCTGAAGGTATTGCCCGGAGTAACTACTTTAGGAACAGGCTCCCATGTTTCGGTATCTTCGGGTTTTGCTTTGTCCTGGGCACCAGCCATAAAAAAAGTCCCTGCCATTAAGGCTGTTAATATAAATACTGATTTCATCTTAATATAATTTGGTTAAATTGGTTTTAAACTATACGTGCAATACATTTTTCATATAGGATGCACTTTCTGCAATACTTACATACGGATCGATATCGGTATAATTTTCCTGCTCCATAATAAAGTGCGTAACACCAGCCGCTTTTGCCTTAGGAATTATTGTTTTGAAATCAATGCTGCCTTTTCCTATTTCGGTATTAATATCAGGGTTCTTTTTATCTCTGTCCTTAACATGAACCAAGGCAAAACGTCCGGGATGCTGCGCAAATATCTTTACCGGGTCCTGCCCGGCACGTACCACCCAGAAAATGTCCATTTCCATGTGCACCAGTTTGGGATCGGTCTGCTTTAATATCGTATCATAAAAAGTCGCACCTCCCTCCAAAGGCTTCCATTCAAAATTGTGATTATGATAACCCAGCTTTAGAGCGGATGCTTTGCATATATCAGCAGCTTTATTCATTTTTTCGGCTACCGCCTTACACTCGTCAACAGTCTTGATAAACTCTCCGTTTAATGAGGGAATAACTACATAGCTTTGACCTATTGTATTGGCTACCTCAATATATCTTTTCAGATCGTCCGTATCACCCTTTCCGAAAAAGGAGTCGATGCCGTAATGACCGCTTGGAGTAGTCAATCCATTATCCTTCAGCAGTTTACTAAAATCCTTTGAATGCAAGCCCCAGTAACCTGTTTGTGCATCGTAGCCAAAGGTTTCCACTTCTTTGTAACCTGCTCTTGCAACTTTAGCGATAACCCCTTTTACATCTTTGGGCAATTGATCGCGCAATGAATATAGCTGCAAACCCGGCTTATGCCCGGTTGCTGCTTTAAGCAGGCCGGGAGCGAGTAGCACACCCGCTGTTGCCAGTCCTGCCTGGGCTAAAAATATCCTTCTTGTTGTCATGGTCAATTATATTGGTTTATATTAGATAGATTTGATTAAATAGGTTTAAACGTCACATATCTGGATAGCCTGGCGTAATGAAGCTATTTTATCCGGTCGGCGGGGCACAAATTCCTGCCCAACGTGACCCTTAAAGCCTGTTGCGACTATCGCTTTCATTACTGCAGGATAATATAGCTCCTGCGTGTCGTCAATCTCATGGCGGCCCGGTATGCCGCCCGTATGGTAGTGGGCAATATATTGATGGTGATCTGTTATATTACGTATAATATCTCCCTCATCAATTTGCATGTGATAGATATCATATAATAATTTAAAGTTCTCTGAGCCAATACGCCTGGCCAGCTCAGCGCCCCATGATGAGCGGTTGCATTGGTAGTCCTTATGATCTATCTTGCTATTGAGCAATTCCATACACAACACGACCTTGTGTTTTTCGGCAAGTGCCAATAATTTCTTCAGGCCTTCTTCGCAATTTTTCCAGCCGGTTTCGTCATCTTTTGCTCTGCGGCTGCCACTAAAGCAGATGAGGTTGGTATAACCATTTTTAGCTACCAGTGGGATCATTTCAGTATAATTTTTGATCAGGGTAGCATGAAACTGAGTATCGCCAAACCCATCGGTCAGGTTAATCTCTGCGCCGTTGCACATTGGAGAGTACAAACCATGTTTTTGTAATGTGGGCCAGTCTTTAGGGCCGCAAAGGTCGACACCCTTGATTCCTATTTCCTTTGCGACCACGCAAAGCTGATCAAGGGTCAACTGGTTGTAGCACCATGGGCTTACTGAATGATTGATATTACCTTTAAGCGGTGCGAAACCTTTCGCATTGTCTTGGGGTATTGTGAACGATGATAACATTCCTGATACGGTTACTGCCGCTGTACCTGCAAGCATATTTTTAATGGCTGACCGGCGGTTTTGTTGATTGCCCATGGTTTAATTTATTTGAAAATTTAAAAATGCGCTGGTTTGAAAATGATTAAAAATAAGAATTCAACAATCTTCAAGTCGGTACCTCTTCAAATCATTTATAACTCCACATTAGCTGAGGGCTCCTCGATATCCAAACCCGGCTTTAATTCAGTGCGGTTTTTATCAGTAAAAAATAGCATGAATACTATCAGCACCACAGCAGCAATACCTCCGGGTATCAGCCATATTGTTTGCCAGTTGTGCGAAGTTGGCGATGTTTGCCAATGATCAACTATAGGGCCTGAAATATAAAAACCTATCAGCATACCAACTCCATAAGTTGCCAAAGTGATAAATCCCTGCGCAGCACTTTTAAAACGCTCACCGGCCAAAGTATCAGTATAAATCTGGCCGGTTACAAAAAAGAAATCATAACAGACACCATGTATCACTATTCCTGCTATGAGCATCCAATAGTTATTTCCTGCATCGCCGTAAGCAAAAAATACATAACGCAAGGCCCAGGCCAACATGCCCATTGCAAGCATCTTTTTCACACCAAGCCTTACAAAAAAGAATGGCATGGCAACCATAAATGCGAATTCCGAAACCTGTCCTAACGTTTGTACACCGGCTGCTCTTTTCATTCCAACCTCGTTTAAGAATGGATTGGTAAAATTGTAGTAAAACGCCAGGGGTATACAAATTGCAACCGAAGCCAGGAAGAAAACAAGATATGACTTGTTCTTTAACAGGCCTATCGAATCCAGTCCGATGATGTCGCCCAATGAAGTCTTTTGTCCCTTTTTCACCGGTGGGGTATGAGGCAGGGTAAAACTTAATACGCCCAATATAAGGGATGCAATAGCAGCCATTTTAAAGGTTAATACCAATGTCCCGCTTTGCTCCCATCCTAACCATCCTATGATTACTCCGGCCACTATCCATCCTAATGTCCCGAAAACCCTTACCCATGGAAATTCCTTGCTTGGATTTGTCATTTGTTTAAACGCGACCGAATTAACCAGCGCAAGAGTTGGCATATAGATAATCATATAAGCCAGTATGCCGGGATAAAAACTATTAAAGTCACCTACGGTAGTTTCATACCACAGTAATCCTGCGCCTACCAAATGCAGAAAACCTAATATTTTTTGAGCAGAAAAGTAGCGGTCCGCAATCAGACCTACAATAAATGGTGCTACGATAGCGCCCCAGGCCTGAGTTGCATAGGCTCCTCCGTTTTGTGTGCCTGTGGCACTTAACGTTTTGGTTAAATAAGTACCCATTGTCACAAACCATGCTCCCCAAATAAAGAATTCAAGGAACATCATTGTTGATAATTTGATCCTGATACCTGTCGTCATGGTTTGTGTGCTTAGTGAATATTTTAACAACCCTTATTTTTTTAAGGATAAGATATACTTAACCATCGTACGGGCGTCATCCATGGATATTGCTGCGTGGGGAGCCATTGGCACAGTGCCCCAGTTGCCGCTGCCGCCTTTGATGATCTTATTGGCCAGGGTGTCGACCGCCGCGGGTGATGAGCTGTATTTTTTGGCCACATCAACAAAAGCAGGCCCTACCAGTTTTTCCTGTTCTTTATGGCAGGTTTGGCAATCTGATTTAGCGATCAGTTGTGCGCCGGGTGCTGATGGCGTTCCACCGGCTTTATCGGTACCAATATGGCTTGCTGCGGTATCCTGCGCTGCGTCAGAGTTAGTTGCAACCGCGGTTTTGTTGGCTGCGTTTGTACTATCTGCTTGCGATTCGCTACCTGATTTTTTACCTCCGCAGGCGGCGATAACTAAGCTTAGGCCGAGGACTATGAATGCTTTTTTCATGATAAAAAAGAAATGTAATTTGTTTTGATTAATTTATTTGTTTGGCCTGCAATTTAAACAATCCGGCAGTAATTTATACAGCTACCTGCTGTAAAGGTTTTGTTTTATTTTTTGTACGCATGTATAAAACCAATCCCCCAAAAGCCACTATCAATACTAAAGGTATGATGAGTGTTGCCTGCAAAATCTTCGGCCCTGCCGTAGCATTATCACCATTAGCCGCCTTAACAATAGTATCGTAATGCCTGCCCATAACTATGGTGTATAACGATACTGCGAACATACCGGCACCACCCATCAGATTTAAACCAATAGCTCCTGTTTTAGGTAAATTTTCATTAACAAAACCTAACATGGTCGGCCAGAAGTAGCAAACGCCCATGCCAAATATTATTGCAGCACCATAAATTGCCGGCCCTGTCACGGTGCCCAGTAAATAGATACCTAAGGCAGCTAAGATGGTTGATATCAATAATAACACCTGCGGCGGAAAAAGTTTCAATACGGGCTTGGCAAATGCACGCCCTACAACCATCACACCGGTGTCCAGGGTTAATATCAGGATGGCATTGTCGGTTACATTCTTTAGCAATACGTCTATCCATTGCCCGGTAAACAATTCTGTTATGGCGGTACCAAACATGCAAATGAGCATAAAAATGAATAACGGATTTAATAGGGCTTTGTACATTCCAGATGTTGAAACACCTGATGACACACGCTCAGTAACCGGAAAATCCAATTTAGAAAACAGGTAACCATAAATAAGCGTTGGCACCAGCATCAACCCAACCTGCAGCTGCCAGCCTAAGCCAATTTTGTTTAATAAGAGCACAAGCAAGGTACCTATCACTATGCCACCCGGAAACCATAAATGAAAGTGATTTAATTTGGTTGTTTTAGTTTCAGGATATAAAGCGGTTACCAGCGGATTACATGCCGCTTCTACCGTACCGTTGGCAAGCCCTATCAATAAAGTTGAGATGTAGAGCGTCCAGAATCCCTGCGCAAAAACAGTAAGTAGAATACCTGCCAGGTGAAATAAAAACGCCATTACCAACAAGCGTTTCATACCAATAATGTCCACTATAAAGCCTCCGATAACTACTGCGATAGGAAATCCATAGAAAGCAGTTGCTGTAATGGAAGCCAATTGTGTTTTATCCAATTGGAAATCGGTACCTAATTTATTAAGGATACCTGCGCGGATACCAAAAGATAATGAAGTCACTAACAAAGACAGGCAACTTGCCCGAAAGAGTTGTGTACGGTTAAAAGTTTGCATGTGCTATTTTTTTAGGTTTAATTGGTTTATGGTTAGTATAAGCGCATTATTCTTATTTTAATCCCAACAACCTGTGATTAAATGCATCATCTGATCCCGAGGCTGCAAAATCATCAAAGGCTTTTTCCGTTACTCTTATAATATGGTTATTAATAAATTCGGCGCCTTCTCTTGCACCGTCTTGAGAATTCTTTAATGCACATTCCCATTCCAATACCGCCCAACCGGTATAATCATATTGGGTTAATTTACTAAAAATGCTTTTGAAGTCAACTTGCCCGTCGCCCAGTGAGCGGAAACGTCCGGCGCGGTCAATCCAGTTCTGGTAACCGCCATAAACGCCCTGTTTACCTGTTGGGTTAAATTCCGCATCCTTCACATGGAACATCTTTATACGTTCGTGGTAATTATCAATATATTCCAGGTAATCCAGACACTGCAAAACAAAATGCGACGGATCATATAACAGGCAAGCCCGCGAATGCTGATTCACTTTATCCAAAAACATTTCGTAAGTGATCCCATCATGCAGGTCCTCACCGGGATGAATTTCATAGCAAAGGTCAATGCCGCAATCCTGATAAACATTCAGTATTGGCTCCCAGCGTTTGGCTAATTCTGTAAAACCGGTTTCTACCAAACCGGCTGGGCGTTGCGGCCATGGATACATCATCGGCCAAAGTAAGGCGCCGCTAAAAGTTACGCTGGCGGTCAACCCCAGGTTTTGTGATGCTTTTGCAGCATATTTAACCTGCTGGGCAGCCCATTGCTGCCTGGCCGAAGGGTTGTTTTTATACTGAGCCGGTGCAAAAGCATCAAACAACGTATCGTATGCAGGATTTACGGCCACAAGCTGGCCTTGTAAATGTGTAGAAAGCTCCGTGATTTCTAATCCGCAAGCATTAACCTGCCCTTTTATCTCATCTGCATATGTTTTACTTTCGGCAGCCTTTTGCAAGTCGATAAAACGGAGATCATTGGTGGGTAGCTGAACACCTTTATAGCCGAGATTTTTTGCCCATTTGCAGATCGATGTCAGGTTATTAAATGGCTCCTGATCACCTATAAACTGCGCTAAAAAAATTGCCGGCCCTTTTATGGTTTTCATAAATACTTAATTAATAACGTACTCCGTCCACTTTTTATCTGATTGGCTCGAGGCAACCACATTATCTATGAATGCCATACCCCTTATACCATCCTCAATGCCCGGGAAGTCCAACCACTCCTTATCAGGCTCCTCATTATTCAATTTGGCGCTTAAGGTTAATGCGAAGTTGCGGTAAAGATTACCGAACGCCTCAAGGTATCCTTCAGGATGGCCTCCAGGCGTACGGCAGTTATGCGTAGCGTAAGATGATTCCCTGTCAGTATAATTTGAGCCCGAACGAAGCGTTTGCGCAGGTTTATCGATCCATCTGATGGTTAAAGTATTCGGTTCCTGCTGGGCCCATTCCAATCCGCCATTCTGGCCATACACACGTATCTTTAATGCATTTTCTTCACCTGCCGCTACCTGCGATGCAGATAGTACCCCGCTAGCATTATCTTCAAAGCGCAATAATATGGCACCATCATCGTCCAGCATACGGCCTTCAACCACCGTGTTTAGCGAGGCACACATTTGTGTTATCTTTAAACCTGAAATATATTCAGCCAAATGCGCGGCATGCGTACCGATATCGCCCATGCAACCGCTTTTACCTGACCGTTTAGGATCAGTCCGCCAGGCGGCTTGCGCATTACCCTCACGCTCGGATAGGCGACTAAGCCATCCCTGGTGATATTCTACATATATCTTCCTGATCTTACCCAGGGCACCGCTTTTCACAATCTGTTTGGCTTCCTTCACCATGGGATAGCCCGAGTAGGTATGTGTCAATAACAGCATCAACCCCGTTTCAGCCACCTTTTTCCTGAGTTGTTTTGCTTCGTCCAAAGTAAAAGTTACGGGTTTCTCAATCACCACATTAAAGCCGTTATCCAATGCAAGCATGGCAGGGCCGAAATGGGCGAAATTTGGGGTTACTATGGTTACGAAGTCCATGCGCTTGTCAGCAGGAAGTTGAGCCTCTGCAGCGATCATTTGCTCGTAACTGGTATAAGTTCTGTCTTCGGGTAAAAAAAGCATTTTACCGCTTTCTTTAGCTACGTCCGGATGAATGCTGAGCGCCCCGCAAACCAATTCAATTAATCCATCCATATTAGCGGCAATGCGGTGTATGGCACCAATAAAGGCATCCTTGCCACCGCCAACCATGCCCATGCGCAATTTTCTCTTGCTCATAAAATGCAGCCTCCTGTAAATCTCCCCCGGTAGGGGAGACTTTGAAATTTTTATTAAAAATTAGAAATAAGTTAAAGCTCTCCCTACCGGGGAGAGTTGGGTGGGGCCACTAAGACAGCGCCCAGGCCCTGTCGCCTTTTTTGTAGGGGATGCAACCGTCAAATCTCCCGGGTACCGGAACATAGCGTAACGCTTTGGTACACCCAACTTCTGACGTGAAGTAGCCTAATAATGTAAGCTCTTTTATCATCCTGAAGTAATGGTTAGGATCTTTGGGCTTTTTAGTTTTTGAATACTCTTTCTGCTCTTTATCCAGGCCGGTCAGTAAAGCGGTGCGCTGGTTGCCATCCAGTTCCATAAATTTCTTGCTGAACTTTTTGTCGCTGGCATCGTCAATTTTCGACAGGCCTTTCAAAAATATATCCTGATCGGCAGGCTCATAGCAATCCCTTACCATTACTGCCATAAAGTTGCCTACATCAGCAGCTTTAGCGCCGGGGGTGCTTGTGGCAGGCAGAATGGTTTCGCCTATTTCGTTTAAGAAAGCGACATGATCTTTATCAAACAGATCGGCTACTTTCGCAGCTTTTGGTTTGCAGCCTGAAACAAGAAACTCTGCACCTATAAGGGTGCCGCCCATGATCAGGGCCACTCTTCCTATGGCATCTCTTCTATTCATCTTCTTAATATTTATTGAATTAATGAATTACTGTTTATTATAATTGGTTTTTCGAACTAAGGTACTAATAAAATTAAAAAATTACCGTACACCTTCCATTTGCATTTTAACTATCCTTTTAAAACAAATCCTTCTCGGTATTTACGTTTTACATATTGATTAACCGCATCAAAGTTGGTGACCTTCATATTGGCGTTATCCCACTGCAGCTTAATGTGGCCACCTTGCAGATCATGTCCCCTAACGGCTAAGTTAGCCATCAGCAAAGCTTCCGTCAGCGGACCGGCCTTTTCAAATGATGAACTCAGCTCTGTTTTACCATAACCGGCAATACAACCCTCTACCCATTGTGCATAATGCCCGTTGGCACCACCTGGTATACGATCAAATTTCTTTGGCACATTTACTTCTTTCGTACGTGATGTAGGTAACAGCAAAGGATTATCAGAATAAGTGCTGGCAATCATTTTTCCTTTAGTGCCGATAAATAAAGTACCGTTGCCATCATCGCCAAAACGTTCGTTAGGGCCTAATTCTTCCGGCCTTTCAGGTTGTATTCCACCATCCATCCAGTGTAATGTTATCTCACCCTTGGTTTTATCAGTTTTTGGGAAAGTTAGGGTGATATGGCTCGATGGCGGACAGCTGTCAGGAAAATGCCCCTGTTTAAATTCGCCAACGTATACGGTACCCACACTGGCCTGGACATCTTTTGCGTACTGCAACCCAAGCACCCTGAAGGGAGCCTCAACCAGGTGACAGCCCATATCGCCTAATGCGCCGGTACCATAATCCCACCATCCACGCCAGTTAAACGGAACTACATTATCCACATAATCTTTAAAGGGTGCTGTACCCAGCCATACATCCCAGTTCAGTTCTTTTGGAATTTCAGCTTTAGCCGAAGGCCATGGAATACCCTGTGGCCATACCGGGCGGTTTGTCCAGCAATATACGGTATGTACATCGCCGATAATATCTGCATCATACCATTCAGCCAGTTGACGGGTTCCATCGTTGGATGCACCCTGGTTACCCATTTGCGTAACCACTTTATATTTTTTGGCCGCTTCTGTTAAAAGACGTGCTTCCCAAATATCATGGGTTAAAGGTTTTTGAACATACACACCCTTACCCAATTGCATGGCCGAATAGGCAATAATAGCATGGTTATGATCGGGGGTTGATACCGAAACCGCATCAATATGTTTGTGTTCTTTATCAAACAATTCCCGCCAGTCTTTATAATATTTAGCTTTAGGAAAATTTTTGACAGTAGTTGCAGCCTGGCGATCATCAACATCACACAGATAAGCAATATTTGCTTTGCCGCTTTTAGCAAAATTAGCAATATCACTCTGCCCTTTGCCCCCGGCCCCTACACCGGCAACCGTCAGCATATCACTTGGGGCAGTGAACCCCTTGCCACCCAAAACAAAGCGTGGAACGATCATAAAACTTGCAGCTGCAAGTGAACTGTTCTTGATGAAATCCCTCCTGGTGGGATTTTGAGGTGTATCTTTAGGTTTTTCAGTCATTGGCGTATGAGTTTACAATTATTGAATTATTGATTTAGTGAATTATTTATTTTCTGTCCGAACCGCTGATTGATTTGAAAATGATTTTACTGATTTAACACGCAACAATCACCCGGTCAAATCAACTGATCACCGATTAACGAATCGCTATATATTCCCTTTTTTAAGTTCTTCTACTGCATGGTTAGCGGCGCGGGCCGTTAATGCCATATAAGTTAAAGACGGATTTTGACAGGCCGTTGATGCCATAGCCGCTCCGTCGGTAACAAATACGTTTTTAGCATCCCAAACCTGGTTCCATTCGTTTAATACGGAGGTTTTTGGATCACGGCCCATACGTGCTGTTCCCATTTCGTGAATACCGCGGCCAAGCACCGGTTCGCTTACATAGGTATGCACTTTCTTTACTCCCGCCTTTTCGAGCATCTCCTTTGCGTCATTTGCCATATCAATACGCATCTTCCGCTCATTATCCTTCACCGTTGCATCAATAGCCAATACCGGTAAGCCCCATTTGTCTTTCTTGTTTTTATCCAAATAGGCCCGGTTTTCGTGGTATGGCAGTGTTTCACCAAATCCGCCGATACCCATTGTCCATTCACCCGGTTCTGATAATGCATCTTTAAATGCCCCGCCTATATTCATCTCAGGAATGCTTCTGCCCCATTCTTCACGGCCAGCCCCGCCCTGGTAACCAAAACCACGGATGTAATCGCGTTTTTCACCGTTCAGGTTTCTATATCGGGGAACATAAATACCATTAGCCCTGCGTCCGAAATAATATTTGTCGTCATAACCTTCAACTACACCGCTTGCACCCACACCCAAATGGTGGTCCATCAGGTTATGACCCAGTTCGCCGCTGCTGCTGCCTAAACCGTCAGGCCAGATATCTGTCGCCGAATTCATCAATACCCAGGCTGAATTTAATGTTGATGCGTTAACAAAAACGATTTTTGCATAATATTCATAGGTTTGATTGTTTTGAGCATCTAATACTTCTACTCCCCGGGCTTTTTTGGTGTTCTTATCGTATAGTATTTTAGTTACGATCGACCATGGTCTCACCGTCAGATTACCTGTTGCCACAGCCGCCGGTAATGTTGATGATTGGGTACTGAAGTAAGCACCAAAGGGACAACCTAACCAGCATTTGTTGCGGTACTGGCAGTTGGTCCTTCCAGGCAATGGTTTGGTAATATTAGCCGTACGGCCAATAATCATGTGCCTTGAATCCTTATAATAATTATTCATCCTTGCTGCCACATCTTTCTCCACGCAGTTCATTTCCATGGCCGGCATAAAATCGCCGTCGGGTAAAATGGCTAAACCATCCCTGTTTCCGGATATCCCCGCAAATTGTTCCACATGGCTGTACCATGGCGCCAGGTCTTTATAACGTATAGGCCAATCCACACCGATACCATCTTTGGCATTTGCCTCAAAGTCAACATCTGCCCAGCGATAGCTTTGGCGGCCCCACATCAGCGAGCGTCCGCCCACATGGTAACCCCTGAACCAGTCAAATCGTTTTACTTCCACATACGGGCTTTCTTTATCATCAACCCAGTAATCCAAATTCGTTTCGTTTAATGGATAGTCCCTTTTTAAAACCGGGTAATCCTTCACCATCTGGGTGGTGCGGCCGCCCCTGTGCGGGAACTCCCAGGGGGCTTTCGTGGCGTTCACATAATCCTTTACATGCTCAATGTTACGGCCACGCTCAAGCATTATTGTCTTCAATCCTTTTTCGGTTAGTTCCTTTGCAGCCCAGCCACCCGATATCCCTGAGCCAATGACGATCGCGTCATATGTGTTTGTAGACATAGTTCTTTTATTGGTTAAATTGGTTAGTTCGACTAATGTATGAACAAAAAATTGCCGAACAAATATCATTGTGTTTTTTTAACACAATAACGTCCTTACAGTGTTTCAAAAGCCAATTTATATTCATTTTGTATAAACATTTTCAGGGCAAAACGCTTATTTGCCCTGCTTAAATCCTCTCCAAAGGAGAGAACTTTTAAATATTGCGTGTTAGTGCAAGCTAGTGAAGCCTGCCGTAAACTAAATATTCCCTTTTTTCATTTCAGTAATTGCGTAATCTGCCGCGCGGGCGGTGAAGGCCATATAAGTAAGCGAAGGATTCTGGCATGAAGTGGAGGTCATGCTTGCACCGTCGGTTACCAATACATTCTTACACGCATGCACCTGGTTCCATTTATTGAGTACCGATGTTTTAGGATCATTACCCATTCGTGCACCACCCATTTCGTGGATGTCCAGTCCCGGCGCCTGGTGATTACTTTCCGCCCTGATATTTTTAAATCCGGCCGTGGTAAACATTTCGGTAAGCTGCTCCAGGTAATCCTTTTTCATCTTTTGGTCGTTATCATCATAATCGACGGATATTTTTAGCTGAGGAATACCCCATGGATCTTTTTTGTCATGATCAAGAGCCACATAATTGCTTTCTTTGGGGATAGTCTCGCCCATCATATGTGAACCAACCCGCCATGGACCTAATTCTTTATCGGCCAAACCTTCTTTAAAACTTTCTCCTGCACCATCCCAGCTATGTTTGAAACCGCGGTAAGCACCAAAGCCTGCAGCGTATCCGCGAAGGAAATTTGTTTCCTGCTTATACACATTCCTGAAACGCGGGATATATCCGCCCCCGGCAGGGTTGCGTCCATCTGTCATCCATTCCTGGAATCCATCGTATTCAGCGCCGATATGTGCCGAATAATTGTGAAAAGCAACATATTTACCCAACACACCGCTATCATTGCCCAGTCCATTTGGAAAACGATGAGAAGTGGAGTTTAATAGTATCAAATTGGTATTTAATGCGGCAGCATTTACAAAAATGATTCGTGCGTAGTAATCAATGGCTTCTTTGGTATTGGTATCAATAACCCGTACACCTGTTGCCTTGCCTTTGTGCTCATCATAAATAATAGATTGTACAACGGAAAAAGGTCTTAAAGTTAAGTTACCAGACTTTAGCGCCCAGGGGATGGTAGATGAATTGGCGCTAAAATAACCACCAAAGGGACATCCGCGCTGGCAAAGCGTACGTTCCTGGCATTGCGCACGGCCCTGCTCTAAATGTATAGGATTGGGTTTTGAAAGATGCGCACAACGCGCACTGATCACATGGCGGTTTTTATAGTTTTCTTTAACATGCTTACTAAAATAATCTTCGACAGCATTTAAAGGGAAAGCCGGTAAAAATTCGCCATCTGGTAATTCAGCAAGTCCATCCCTGTTGCCCGATATGCCTGCAAATTTCTCCACATAGCTATACCATGGCGCAATATCCTTATAACGGATAGGCCAGTCCACTGCAAAACCATCACGTGCCGGGCCTTCAAAATCAAAATCGCTCCAGCGCTGGGTTTGCCTTGCCCATAACAGTGATTTGCCCCCTACCTGGTAGCCGCGTATCCAGTCGAAAGGTTTTTCCTGCACATACGGATGCTCATTGTCCTTTACAAAAAAGTGCATTGCATCTTCCTTAAAGGCATAACAGCGGTTTACTACGGGGTTAGCCTCCTGTATATTCATGGGAACTTCGCCACGGTGCTCGAATTCCCAGGGATATAAATTGGTTGTAGGGTAATCTTTTAAATGTTTTACATCACGGCCACGCTCCAGCATCAGGGTTTTTAAACCTCTGCCGGTCAGTTCTTTTGCCGCCCAGCCCCCGCTCATTCCCGAACCGATCACAATAGCATCAAAAGTGCGCTCTTTAGCGCTGTCGATATTCAAATTAGCCATTTTTTGTACCTGCCTTCAAGTTTTTAACCGGGTAGTAAGCCTTATATCTTCCCGGAACCAATTCATACACTACCTGTTTGGTCATAAAATATTTAGATTCGGTATATCCAAAAACAGTGAGTCCTTTTACGGTATGATAAAATGCAAGCATATCCTTTGAATAGCCATTATCCTTCTTTTCAAAGGACCTCAGGGCATCCTCTTTCTCTTTTTTGCTGCAACCCGAAAAACTCTTGTTAAATAATTTTTTGGGTGCATCATTAAATTCTCCCATACCCTTTAAAAATGCCTGCTGGTCTTTCTTTGCAGTACAATCATCGAGCATCTTTATGATAAAGGCATATAAGTTTAAGTCGGTAGCACCTGGCGTACTGGTTTTTGGGATGATCGTTTCAGCGATGTCGGTTATCAGTGTTTGCTGATCTAAACTGATATCAAAATGCTGGTAATGAAAAATGGGCTTATGCTCAGT
>JAQBOV010000095.1 GCA_028287895.1 Mucilaginibacter sp.
GTAATACTGGATGTTATGATGCCCGAAATTGATGGCTTTGTAGTTGCCGAAACCATCAGACTTGAAAATTCAGAAGTGCCCATTATGTTCCTCACTGCTAAAAATACCAATGAGGATAAAATTTCCGGCCTGAAAAAGGGCGCTGATGATTACCTGACCAAGCCGTTTAACCTGGAAGAATTAATTTTAAGGGTAAATAACCTGGTGAAAAGAGGCCTTAAAGGTGAGGAACTGAAAGAGTTTAACAGCTATAAGATCGGTGATAAGACCATTCATTTTAATTCATTTGAACTGGTAAACGGCGATGATTCAGTCACTCCATTAACTAAAAAGGAAACCATGTTGCTCAAGCTGCTGATCGAGCGCAGGAATGATGCGGTATCGCGCGAGCAGATACTGGAAACGGTGTGGAATTATGATGTATATCCATCAACACGCACCATTGATAACTTTATCCTCACGTTCCGTAAATATTTTGAACCTGATCCCAAAAACCCGGTTTATTTTCATTCCATTCGTGGTGTAGGTTATAAGTTTACCGATAACCAGCACTAATTAATGTTCAGTAACCGGGCGCGGATATTTGTGTTGAGCGTGTTTGCAATCATGCTGGTATTATTTGCTTACCAGCATGTTTACCAGTTGACGGCGTTTTGCGCATTAATGATCATCGTGATCGTTTTTGAATATTTCAAACAAGGCACCCTGGTGCTGGCGGCAAAGTATTATCACCTTAAAGATTACGAAAAAACCGAAGAACTGCTCAAGCAGATCAGGAAACCGGAGTGGCTGAATAAAAAGCGCCGGGGTTTTTATGAGTACATGATGGGCGCCATATGCCTCTGGAAGCACGAATTTAATGCGGCCGAAGCGCACTACGAACTGGCGGCGCAATACCCGCTGCGCACGTTGAACGATCACGTGGCGGCGCTGGTACATGTGGCCAATATCAGCATCCGGCTGGGTAAATATGATAAGGCAGAGGCTTATTTACAGCTTGCCTTGAAGGATAAAGAAAAAATAACAGCCAAGATGCTGGCAGTGATAGACCGGTTAAAGCAGGAAATAAAGAAACATTAACAAGCCCGTGTAGAGGCGTGATGCGTCGCGCCTACAATTGATATATGAGAGATTCACTACTAATTAAAGCCGCATTTTCGGAAAAAACAGAACGGCCGCCGGTATGGATGATGCGCCAGGCAGGGCGTTTTATGAAGGAGTATTGGGATATTAAAGACAAATATTCTTTCCTGGAAATGTGCAAAACACCCGAGATAGCAGCTGATGTAACCATGCTGCCTGTTGATCTGCTGGGTATAGATGCTGCCATCTTATTTTCGGATATCCTGGTTACTGCCGAGGCTATGGGCGGCGAGTTGAGTTTCACGCAGGGCACCGGACCCAGGTTTGCAAATCCTGTTCGCAACCGCGCTGACGTTGATGCATTGGAAACTGAGGTAGCGGGCAAATTGCAGTATGTTGGCGATGCCATTAAGGTAATTCAACAGCGTCTGAATGGCAAAATACCCCTTATTGGTTTTGCAGGAGCACCTTTTACGGTAATGAGTTATTTGGTTGAGGGCGGTTCGTCAAAGGATTTTAAACTGACTAAGCTGCTGATCCATAATCAACCGGAATTAGCTCACGCGCTATTATCAAAAATTGCCAAAGTAACGGTAGATTACCTCAATATGCAGATTGCAGCAGGCGTAAACGCCGTGCAAATATTTGATAGCTGGGCACAGGCGCTGTCATGGGATGATTATAAAGAATTCTCACACCGGTATATTGCAGATATCATCAGCAAATTGAACCGCAAGGATATCCCTGTGATCTCTTTCTGCAAAGGCAGTTCGGTTTTTGCGCCCTTAATGGCCGAGGCTACGCCTGATGTGATCTCCATCGACTGGAATGCCGATCTGCTGGATATCAAAAAGCGTTTGCCGCAGGGCATGGCGGTACAAGGCAACCTTGATCCGCATATTTTGTATGCTGATAAAAAAGTAATAAAAGAAAGAATATACCGCCTGTTTGACCGCATGAAAGGAGAGAACGGATTTATATTTAACCTCGGTCACGGCATAATGCCGGACATCCCGTTTGATAATGTGAAATATGCGGTGGATATCATAAAAGAATATAAGTAACGCGAACTCTGCGAATCGGGGGAAATTTTACTAAGACCTCTGATCGGTGTAATTCGAATAAACTGGAGAAAATTGGTGTATCAATATATTTTAGCCGTACATATCATTTTTGTAGTCTGCTGGTTTGCGGGGCTGTTTTATATTGTACGTTTGTTTATTTACCATACCGAGGCGCAGGACAAGCCGGAACCTGAGCGTAAAATATTGTCTGATCAATTCGGGATCATGGAGCGCAGGCTTTGGAACGTAATTACCGTCCCGTCCATGTTTCTGGCCGTTGCTGCGGGTATTGCCATGTTATATTTGATTCCGGCCTGGTTAAGGCAACCCTGGCTGCACATCAAACTTTGTTTCGTTGCCGGCTTGCTGATCTACCACTTTATCTGCCAGAATAAGATCAAACAAATGCGCAGCGGCCTGTTCACCTGGACATCTACCCAGCTGCGCATCTGGAATGAAGTTGCTACCATACTTTTATTTGCTATTGTTTTTCTGGCGGTGGTAAAAACCGGCATCAGCTGGGTATATGGCAGCGTTGGGATCGTGGTCTTTTCAGTCGTTGTTATGTCGGGAGTGAAGATCTATAAGTCTTACCGGACGAGAAAGTGATTATTTGAAAGCCTCGTCCTTGGTACGGCTTTTTCGTATAACCGCTTTTTTTTCTGACCTCAAGCAAAAAATAACTGCAATGCTTTTTCCGGCTATGATGCTTTCAGCCTTAATTCCGCTAAGCTTCCACCTTTGCAATCAAATTATCGTCGGTTATCTTTACTTTCAATGGCTACACTTTGCGCTTCATATTCAGGGTGCCGAGAGCAACTGTCAGAAATATAATTACAAGTTTAAAAGTAAAAAAGGCCTTTATTATGGCTTACAATTAATTTAATGGTTTGTACTATTGGATGGACTAATCTAAAGAATTTATTTATTCCTGCCTGTAAATAACGCCGTCCTTGATCACCAGTTTTATCTGTTTGACTACCTTAATATCCTGGGCGGGGTTGCCTTGTACTGCTACCAGGTCGGCCAGGTAGCCAGGTTTAATATTGCCCACACCTTTCAACCTGAAAACTGCCGCATTTACCGAAGTAGCCGATTTTAAAATATCAAGAGGTTTCATGCCATATTCAGTCATCAGTATCATTTCGCGTGCATTATCACCATGAGCGAAAACGCCCACATCGCCACCCATGCAGATGGTTACCCCTGCTTTCATGGCTTCGTTAAAAATGTATTTTTTGTGGTTAATAAGCTTGTTTCCGGTATCAATACCCTTTTTCCACCCCAAATAATAGGATGAAACGGCTTCAGTTGCTGACAGGGTGGGGCAAAGGGCAATGCCTTTTTCCTTCATCATTTTAAATAGTTCGGGTGTACCGCCATCGCCATGTTCAATTGTTGTTACCCCTGCAACTATGGCCCTGCGCATGCCTTCGCTCGTTCCGGAGTGAACGGCTATTATTCTGCCGCTGCTACGGGCAACCTCTACGGCGGTTTTCAGTTCCTCCTGGGTAAAGGTTGGTTCGGATGCTCCATCCAGCCCCCAGCGATAGTCTACGTATATTTTTATTACATCAGCACCGTGCCCTATTTGCGAGCGTACCGCACGGGTTATTCCTTCCACCCCATCTGCTTGTTCGCCGCCTTTGGGGATATCAATTTCTGCTACTTCGCTTTTTGGCCCATAGCTGCCTGTGGCCACAATGGCCCGGGTTGCCACCATCATTCGCGGACCGGGGATAATACCTTTGTTAATGGCAGTTTTTAAACCTACATCGTCATAACCTGCGCCTTCGGTGCCCAGGTCGCGCTCTGATGTAAAACCGGCCATTAAGGTTTCGCGTGCATGCACTACTGCACGGGCAGTACGTTCGGCCCGGCTTTCGGTCAGCACCTGGTCCTTCCAGCTCGTTTCATTGTAAGGGTGAAGAAATAAATGGGAGTGCCCTTCTATCAATCCGGGCATCAGGGTCATTCCTTTGAGTTCGATGATTTTTGAAGATGAAGGCGCTTTAATGCCGGCGGCATCACCGGCGGCTTCAATATGATTCGCTTTTATCAATACCCACCATCCGTTATGCATTTGCTGCCCGTCAAAAACACGGTCGGGTTTTAGAAGGGTATACGCCTCTTCGCTTTTACGCTGTGCCAAAGCGTTAAAGACTACTGATAAAATAAAAATAAAGGCCAGGCTCAGTTTTCTCATCCGGATATAAGACAGCTTACCAGCAAATAACGAAAAATAATTTATTATTCATGCAACCATTTGCCCGTGGTTTTCATCTTACCTTTAAATGATGCTTTTGGAGGACAGGTACACAATAGAAGAGCTGATAAAAAGATGCAAAGCCGGCGAACGGAAAGCCCAGGAATTGCTGTACAAGCAGTTTGCTTCAAAAATGCTGGGCGTTTGCATGCGATATGCTACCGACAGGATGGAAGCTGAGGATATGCTGCAGAATGGATTTATAAGGGTTTTCCGGAAGATGGCGGATTACCGCGGTGACGGCTCTTTTGAAGGATGGGTAAGGCGGATCATGGTCCATTGTTCAATAGAGTATTACCGCAAGCACCATAAAATACTTCAGGCGGTTGATACGGACGGCGAAGGCGCGGAGCAATCCGTAAACCCTGCGGCGATAGCAAATTTGGATGCAAAGGACCTGATGATGTTGATACAAAAACTTTCACCGGGATACCGGATGGTGTTTAACCTTTATGCTATTGAAGGCTACTCGCACAAAGAAATTGGTGAAATGATGGGTATATCGGAAGGCGCCTCCAAGTCGCAGCTTTCCAGGGCCCGGACCATATTAAAAGAACAAATTGCACAGTCAAATGGAAAAAGATATGAACATGCGGGATGACGAATTTGATGACCGGTTACGGCAAAAACTGGAAAATTTCGAGGCGGAACCTTCTGCACAGGTGTGGCAGAATATTGATGTTGAACTCGACGGGAAAGCGCGCAAAAAGCGCATTTTTACGATATTGAGTGTGGCTGCCAGCGTAATCATATTGATCGCAGCCGGAATATTGTTTATCCCTGGAAAGGAAATTGTTAAGCCGGGACGTCATGGTAAGAATGATGCGGCACTTACCAGGGTAAAGCCATCAGCCAGAAAACCTGAAAATAATGCGCCTGTAAATGTACGCAGACTAAAAGATATACCGGTGGCAAGGGCGCAGGCAGCCGCTACATACATAGCCGGGATTCATCAGCCTGGGAAAAAAATAGCGATACCCGCCGCTCAAAGTATAACGGATACCCCGGGGCCAACGGCACAAAGCGAGCCTGTTAAGCCGGAGCAGCAGCCTGTATTAGCAGCGGTATCGCAAAAGGCAGATAAAATTGCCGTGCCTGTGGTTGAAATGCCTGCCGAAGTAAAACGGACCCAAATAAACGAGACGCCCGCTTTTCAATTGCAGCCTGTTTTGGCTTCGGAGCAAACGCCTGCTGTTAAACAAAATAAACCGGTTGTAAAAAGGCACGGCATCCGCAACTTCGGCGACCTGGTGAACCTGGTGGTAGCAAAGGTGGATAAACGCAGGGATAAGGTGATCGAATTTACGGATACCGATGATGATCAGACCACGATTACGGGTGTACACATCGGGGCGATCAGAATTAAAAAGGACAATTAATCATTCAATCTAAATACATAACGAATATGAAACGTTTACTAATTACCGCCATGATATGTGCGGCTGCAGGCGGTGCGTTTGCGCAGGATGCTGCAACTGATTCTGCAAGGGTCACAAAAGATACCACAAAATTTCATACCAAACCAGGACACGATATTCAAATGGGCTTTGGGGATGATTATAAAAGTAAAAGAGATTCGGGTAATCGTTCAAGTTATCCAAAGGCATCGATCGGGCTTACCTTTTCACGGTTTGATCTTGGTCTGGCAACACTGATAGATAATGGCAGCTTTACGCTATCATCAAAAAACCAATTTTTGAATTACCGCTCGTGGAAAACAAGCAACGTAGGCTTCGATGTTTTCCAGATGGGAGTAAGGTTCAGCGATGGATTTAAGATCTATCTTTCCGGCGGGTTCGACTGGACGCTGATCCGTTTGCGCCAAAACGTTACCATCCTGCCCAATCAGCCCGTATTAACTCCGCGCTATGATAATATCCAATACAGCAAAAACCGCTTCTCCTCCAGTTATCTGCGTATACCGCTGTCGTTTGACTTTCGCTCGAAAGAAGATGCCCGGGGCAACCGCATGCACTTTGTCATAGGACCGGATGCCGGTTTGCTGCTGGGCGGGCGTGTTAAACAGATCAGCAAGGAAAACGGCAAGCAGAAGATAGATGATGATTACCACTTTACCAAGGTACGTTACGGTGGTTTTGTACGCGCAGGCTACGGCGGCTGGGGCATATTTGCCAAATATTACACCAACGATATGTTTGAGAACAGTCCTGATCAAAAGGGCTTAAAGAACCTCTCGTTTGGGTTTACGTTTGGGTTTTGAGGACAGGATCTTAGAATTTAAAGACCAGCAGGATGCAGCTATGCTGCTGGTCTTTAAATCCTAAAATCGTGTTATCTTTGACCTGATGGCTAATCTTTTTTTACAGGCACTATCAGTAAGCAAAACATTCGCGGGCGGCGGAGGCATAAAAAACACTTCCATTGCTATCCAGCCCGGAGAAATTACCGCCATTATAGGTGCAAGCGGCAGTGGTAAAAGCACATTGCTCAGCCTGCTTTTTGGCTTGCAATCGCCTGATAGCGGTGAGATTCAGTTTAAAGGCGAGCGTATTTGGGGGCCCGAAGAAAAGCTGATCCCAGGCCACAACGCCATGAAAATGGTTACCCAGGCAGAAGATGACCTTAACCTGTTTGCCAAAGTATGGGATAATGTATCCGTGCTGCTGCCAAATACGAATGTGCAGGCCAAAAATGAAAAGACTGAACTGGTATTAAAGCAACTGAACATGCTGCATTTAGCCGATCATCGTGTGGCCGATCTGAGCGGGGGCGAAAAGCAGCGTGTAGCCATAGCCAGGGCATTGGTTACTCAGCCCGAAGTGCTGCTGCTTGACGAGCCCTTTAACCAGGTGGATACCTCCTTTCGTAACGGTTTGCAGGATGATATCAGGCAGATCGTTAAGGACACCGGCCTTACGGTAGTAATGGTATCGCACGATCCGGGAGAAGTATTATCCATGGCCGATACGCTGCTGGTATTAAAGGATGGCCAGATCATTGAGGAAGGCCATCCTAAAAAAATATACAACGATCCGCAGTACCTATACACTGCACAATTGCTCAACAACTGTAATGTACTCACTGCCGATGAAGCCCGCCGATGCGGGATAAAGGCAAATAAGGAATTGGTGATGCTGTATCCCGAGTGGATAGAGGCCAAAGCAGGCTGGTGGAGGCGCAAGCGCTGGATGGTAAAGCAAGCACTGTTCAAGGGCTTTTATGAAGAACTGCTGCTCGAAAATAATGGCGTCACCCTGCGCATACTCAACGGCCACCCGGGTAGATACATTGAAGGTAATAAGGCGAACCTGAGAATTGGCCGGTTTTTGGAGTATTGATCATTGCGGAAGTCGCAATGTAATTGGTCAGGTGGAGAATTTATTTAGCACAAGATGATCCCGCAGCCTGCACTATTTGCCCGTATTTAATCTTATAATAATGAATTAATAATTATTTTTCTTATCATTGATTTAATTGGCTGTATATGATGGCATTATAATTGTCATTTAACCAAGTATAAATCCCTGAAAAATGAAGAAACCTTTACGATTAACATCCATCTTGTCAGCAACAATTGTAATGTTTATGCTTTACAGTTGTTCCAAGTCAAACCAAATTAATCCGGTACAGGAGCAAGCAACCAATGCCGCCGGCGACGGTCAGCATGTGTATGGGGTTTTGCAGGCTCCGCCGGAGATGTACGAAATGGCACCCAAATATTCGCCGCAGCTCTTCCAAAAGAAGTTTGGTAACCTTAGTATAAGCTCCGGAACGCCCGTTTATACGCTGGCAACGCCAGCGGTGAGGGACCAGGGCCAGATAGGTTCATGCACGGGCTTTTGCGGAACTGAGGCATATGAAATTCTTTATAATTATAAAAACGGATCATTTCCCCCGGTGTTGAGTCCGGCATTTCTTTACTATGAGGAAAGGGTAAATATCTTGCACCAAAGAATAAGCGCAGATAACGGCGCTTATATGATCAACATTGATCAGGCTTTGCAGCAATATGGAGAGAGCACGGAAGCGTTGTATGTATATCCGAGCAGCAACAAGTCAACGGCTTACAAAACCCCTCCATCAGCCGCCGCCATTTCGAATGCCCTAAATTATAAAATAAGCAGTTATGGTTTGGTCAATTCGGGAGATACTGCCGCAGTTAAGAATTTATTGAGGAATAATGTACCCGTAATGATGGGATTTAATGTTTATGACAATACGGCAACCTACCAATATTTTGAACGCTTAAATACGACAAGCTATACCTATAATCCGTTAACCAGCAGCGGCGCTCTTATACAAGGCGTACGGCTGCTCGGCGGCCATGCGGTTCCTATTATCGGGTATGACGATACCAGGAAAGCATTTCTTGTTGAAAACTCATGGGGTATAGCCTGGGGTTTAAAAGGATTTTTTTATCTCCCATACTCGGTTTTTATGAGTACGACTGTTGTGCCGCAGGGCGGTGTCTATTACGCGACGATTTAAGGTATGGATACGGATTTTTTGAAAGACAAGGAGCTGTCCCGGACCGGGGCAGCTCCTTTGTCTGAAACCACTGATAATTGATTACCCGGATTTCACAAATTTTCGCTCTGGGCGTCCTTGCTGGGGACGAAGTAATCTCTACGTGGTAGGGCCGGCTGAGCAAAGTTCCACGCCTTTCTTTCCGCACGGTATACCATGCTGGCGCCTGGCGGGTGCGGGTCATTTCTCATAGAGCGTCACCGACGCTTATGAGTGTGAATTTTAATAAAACTTCGGCAAGGGGTTCAACCTTGTATCCTGCCGCTGGTGCCAGTAAGGATATATCGGTGGCACTTCACTTGCCGCATCCAGTTTCTTTATCTGAGCGGTGGTCAGGTTCCATCCTACGGCATCCAGATTTTGCTTTAATTGCTCTTCGTTCCTGGCGCCAATGACAATGTTGGCTACTGTAGGACGTTGCAGCACCCAGTTGATAGCAACCTGTGCTACAGATTTACCGGTTTCTACGGCTACCTCATCAAGGGCATCGATAATCGTATACAGCAATTCAAAATTTGTGTCCGGTCCGTGGCCGCCGCCCTGCTGGATTCTTGAATCTTCCGGCTTTGGCTGGTTTCGCCTGTACTTACCGCTCAGCAAGCCGGACGACAAAGGGCTCCAAACTATAGTGCTTACATTTTGATTGATCCCCAATGGCATCAATTCCCACTCAAATTCCCGGTTAAGCAGCGAATAATAGGCCTGGTGCCCTACATACCTTGCCCAGCCATATCTTTCAGATACCGAGAGCGATTTCATCAAATGCCAGCCCGAAAAGTTAGAACAGGCGATATACCGCACCTTTCCGCTGCTGACCAGATCATCCAGCGCCCGCAGCGTTTCCTCTACAGGGGTATTGCCGTCAAAACCGTGCATGTGGTAAATATCGATATGATCTGTATTCAACCGGCGCAAACTGCCCTCGCAGGAACTGATCAAATGCTGACGTGATGAACCGTAATCGTTGGCGCCATCGCCCATTTTAAAAGTTGTTTTGGTAGATATCAAAACCTTATCCCGCAGGCCGGTTAAGGCTTTGCCCAATATCTCTTCCGATAAACCTCTCGAATAAACATCGGCCGTGTCAAACAAAGTAACCCCGGCATCCAAGCACAGGTTCACCATCCGCGTAGCCTCATCTAACTGAGTAGTACCCCAGGCTTTAAAAAATTCGCCGCCGCCTCCAAAAGTAGCCGTGCCGAAACTCAATGCAGGCACATTCAATCCCGATGCGCCCAACTGTCTGTATTCCATAGTAAATATTATTGATGATTAATAATTATATCGGCAGGTATTTACAATACCACCCTGTAAAAGCAAAATTAGAATTTAAACGGCTCCGGAAGGCCTCTAACGGATCATAAAGGTGTAATATTAACACTTTGTTTTACTTGTTTAATGAAACTTGCGCTCGTTTATAACCGCGGAGATAAAGTCCGATAGATAGTACACCAAACGTGTCATTATTTATGAAACAATGTAATTTGTTTCACTATTTATAAATATTTAAAAAGCAACCAGAGCGGTTTTTGGGCCTATTATTTACCGAATAATGCCCAACAGGTATACCCACTCAGTTGGCCCGTTTGTATTACTTGACCATATTGCGCCAATCAAACATTCGCCACACGAACCGCTTAAAGCAGTGGACCGGTTATTCAGGAACATTCAATCCTGATGCGCCCAACTGTCTGTATTCCATAGTAAATATTATTGATGATTAATAATTATACCGGCAGGCATTTACAATACCACCCGGTAAAAGCAAACTTAAAATTTAAACGGCTCCGGAGGGCATTTAATGACCGTTGTTATTTCTTTAGTGTCAATTAGCATTAATGTTATTAATATGTTAGTGCTAATTGACAGCTTAGTCGCTTTCCTGCTATGATTGCGGCCTAATCCGCTCAAGTAAATTGTTTAGACGTGCGATAATATCGGCAAAATCTTTACTGTGCTCATCATAGATCATCTGTTCACGCATCAGTGTATAATCAGCTTCAAAAGCTTTTAAAATTCCTTTCGGCGGTATGAAATTCAGCGTGGCCGGTTGGTGGGTATCATAGTCCACACCCGCTTTAAAGATAAGATGCCTGCGGTGCTCCACGATAGCATCGTAATAAGCACGATCCGCTAAAGCTGCTTCGGCGTGTTCGGTATCCGTCATCCGTTCCAGGTCATACAGGTGCCTGGACATGCGTTCATAAACAATGCGATCAATGGGTCGCAGGAACTCTTCGTGCAGCAAAAATACTTTCTCTAAAAACGTTCGTTTGGGTTCAACCGTAGCGACAGGGAAAGGCTTGCCTGACCAGGGGAAGTCCGGCATGTATTGGCCTAATAAAGATAATATAGGGCGTTCTACCGCAGGTTCGTTCAATGAACGGGCACTTACCTCCAGTTTTACGCTGTCTGCGATATATGGGACGGGATCAAGCAGAGAACGATAGGCTATCCGTAGGGTTTGCGGGTCAGTATCGGGAATAATAGGATTTACCCGATCTGCCATAACCGTTACGTTACCATTAGGTACACCTAAATTGGCTAATTCTTTTTCCAGTGCGGCTTTCAATACTGTTGAAGTGAAGTCACAAGCCACGCGCTTTAATTTCTTAACGGCGTTTTTACTCAGGTCTTCCCCAAACCCTAAAAAACTTCTTTCGATAGCCAGGTCGATATCTTCTGAAAACCGTTCGATGAGGCCCCAGCCTTTACTTAACGAAGTACCGCCCTTGAACGACAGGTGCCGTGCAAATTCGCTTTGGAATACGGCTTTCAGGACGAGTGTTACCCACCAGTCCTTTTCAATAATTTTAGTAGACATCCCGCTTTTACCAGCGGCTTGTTGGATGGAGATCAGGCGGTCTTCGTCTGATAAGCTAAGCCATTCTACCATTCAAGGGATATTTTAATAGTTTAACAATAAAATCATTGATACGCGCCGGTGCAAGTTTGAGGTCATGATTTAGGTGGTCCGGTGTTTCTTGGTGCAACAGCGTTTTAATACGGTCTTTCATATCAGGGGTAACCTGGCTGGTATTCATTTCTTCCAACCCTTGGATCAGTAAACTGCTGATCGGACCTTTCATACCGAATTTTTTTGGGCTGACCGGTTTGAACTTGACACCGCCTTTACCGATCTTGATCTGCCTGGCCTGTCCGTCTGTAATATAAACCAGTCGCGCCGGTACTTGTGTAGATAACCCCAATTTATTTAAAGCATAAGCGCCTGCCGGTTTGATACGCATATGTTCATTTGCCGCCACTGCTTCTGCCACTTCTTCCATAGAAGGCTGTAGTTTGCCAAAGGTTGGATGTAGCTTAGGTAGGAAATAAATGCCATGAGCCAGCCTTTCGAGCTTACCTTCTTTGGTTAACCTTGATAATGCCTGCCGAACCGCATCGTCCGTGCCTATGCCCCGAAAATCTGTAGGGAACACGATAGCGCCTGGCTGAAAGGCATTTATCTGATCTGCTATTTCCTTATGAATAGAATTCATGTCACAAAATTATGTAAAAATGTGACAAAATTCCTATTCGACGAAAAATTTTAGCCACCTGTGCCAAAATTTTGCGTTGTGATACCAAAATTTGGTAGTTGATGGAAAATTTACCAGTATAACGGCGTTTTATTTGATACGATCAGCGTGAGCCACTGAAATCAATTGACAATAAACACGGGTATATAGCCCGGTATATCTACACCAGATACTCAAACAAAGTCTGGTCCCTGTTCAGTTCGATCACTTCGAAGCGATATTCTTCCATGCGCCCAAGCAGGGCAGGATAGTCGTCGGCTGATTTGAGTTCGATGCCTACCAGGGCGGGGCCGTTCTCTTTCTCGGTTTTTTTGATGAACTCAAAGCGGGTAATATCATCATCCGGGCCGAGCACATTGTTTACAAACAGCTTTAAGGCGCCGGGACGCTGCGGGAAGCGCACAATGAAGTAATGTTTTAATCCTTCATACAGCAGGGATTTCTCCTTGATCTCCTGCATCCGGTCGATATCATTATTGCCGCCGCTGATAATGCACACTACTTTTTTGCCTTTCAGCTTGTGTTTATAAAGGTCTAATACCGCTACGGATAGCGCGCCGGCGGGTTCGACCACAATGGCATCTTCGTTATAAAGTTTTAGTATGGTGGTGCAAACCTTGCCTTCGGGAACCAGCAGCATATCGTCCAATACCCCGCGGCAAATAGGGTAAGTGAGTTCACCCACACGTTTTACGGCTGCACCGTCAACAAAGCGGTTAATAGCGGAAAGCGTTACCGGGCCGCCATGATCAAGGGCATGATGCATAGATGGTGCGCCCTCTGGCTCGACGCCGGCAATGAGTATACCCGGTTTATGCTGTTTTAAATAAGTACCTGCACCGGCGGCCAGACCACCACCGCCAACCGGCATGATCACGGCTTCTACATCGGGCAGGTCTTCCAGTATCTCAACACCGACAGTTCCCTGCCCGGCAATGATCTGGTAATTATCAAAAGGGGGAACAAAGGTCATTCCGTTGGCTTGGGTATATTCCAAAGCTTCTTTCAGGCAGTCGTCAAAGGTGTCGCCGACGAGGACGATCTTCACATTGCCATCGCCAAACATTTCTGTTTGCGACACTTTTTGTTTTGGAGTGATCTGCGGCATAAATATAACACCACCAGCACCCAGCTTTTTGCACGAAAATGCCACACCCTGGGCATGGTTGCCCGCACTGGCGCACACCACACCGCGACTGAGCTGATCGGCAGTTAACTGACTGATCATATTATAGGCGCCACGCAGTTTGTAGGAACGTACCACCTGCAGGTCCTCGCGCTTCAGAAATATTTCGCAGCCATACCGCTCGGACAGGCGCCGGTTATATTCTAAAGGCGTGTGTTTTACAATGCCGTTTAACCGCGTGTATGCCGAATCAAAATCAAGCAGATGTTTTGTTTCGGGTGTCATAGTTGTTGTTTAAGCTGTTTATTATGAATCAAATTAAAGCCCTCCTGTCGGCTGGTGTCATTTAAGGACAATTAGGTAGTTAACGTTCCATGTCCTATACCGTGCCGACTCAGCCCCAACCCCTGTCTCATTCGGAACGGGGGGGAGTAAAAATTAAATACAAATAAACCCTCTTTACGTAGTAGAGAGGGTGGTAGGGTCAGGCAAAAAGCCGGGTAAGCAGACACAGTGAATTGCACCGGCCATATTATTATTACTCTTTAACCAAACGGGTCACCGCAAGGCTATGCAGGTCCTCATCGCTGATATCCAGTTTGCTGTCGGCGAGTGTCAAAAAGCGCTGGTAAGTTTCGGCAAGTTCTTCTTTATCGATCTTATAACCCAGTCTTTCCAGGTGGAATTTAAGCGCATGGCGGCCGCTGCGGGCGGTAAGTACAATGGTCGCGCTCGGAAAGCCTACGTCTTCTGGTTTGATGATCTCGTAATTCTCGCGCATCTTTAAAAAGCCATCCTGGTGTATGCCTGAGCTGTGTGCAAAGGCATTGCTGCCAACTATAGCCTTGTTTGGCTGCACCGGCATACGCATTTGCGTGCTTACCATGCGGCTCAGTTCATAAAAATTCCTGGTATTGATATTGGTATGCAGGCCCAGGTTCTGGTGGGTTTTCAGGATCATCACCACCTCTTCTATCGAGGTGTTCCCGGCGCGTTCGCCGATGCCGTTGATGGTGCCTTCAATCTGGCGTGCGCCGTTTTGCAGGCCGGCAATTGAATTTGCTGTAGCAAGGCCGAGGTCGTTATGACAATGTACGGCGATAATGGCCTTGTCGATATTCTTTACATTTTCTTTCAGGAAACGGATCTTGCTTCCATATTGGTCAGGCAGGCAGTAGCCGTTGGTGTCAGGAATATTGACCACGGTAGCACCTGCCGCGATGACCGCTTCCACCATTTGCGCCAGGTATTCAATATCTGCCCTTCCGGCATCTTCGGCGAAAAATTCGATATCCTCAACAGCTCGTTTGGCGTATTTTACCGATTCAACGGCACGCTCCAGAATCTCCTGGCGGGTACTGTTGAACTTATGCTTGATGTGCATATCCGACGAGCCAATGCCGGTATGTATACGCGGATGTTTAGCATATTTCAGCGCTTCAATGGCCGAATCAATATCGCCTTTATTGCAGCGTGTAAGTGCGCAAACGGTAGGGTGCTTTACCGCCTTTGTTATTTCTACTACGCTCTGGAAATCGCCCGGACTTGATATCGGGAAACCGGCTTCTATAATGTCGACACCCAATGCTTCCAGTTCACGGGCTATCTCAATCTTTTCGGGCGTGGTCAACTGGCAGCCCGGTACCTGCTCGCCGTCGCGAAGCGTGGTATCAAAAACATAAACGCGGTTGGGATCGTGTAACATTTTCTTAGTTTTAAGTTATGTATTTTGAGTTCTGAGTATTAACTCACCACTCATTGTTTTTCTGTATTAATTGTTTTTTAAGTTTGAGTTCCGTTCTGAATAGTTAACTCCTTACTCAGAACTCATTACTCTTTCACTGCGACAAATCGCAATCTCTTGTAATCAGCATACCACTGGCCGCCTTCATTGTAATCGGGTTCCAGCAGGTTGGTTATTTTTTCGAGTATCTCTTGTTTTTCACCCTCAGGGATACCTTCCAAATACTGCGAGCCAAACATGGCTATCCATTTGGCAACACCCTTGTCGCCATCCTGCAGCGGGGTTTTACGGTCAAAATGCACCGCAAAGGTCACCCTGAAACCATGTGATTCCAGTTTACTGGTGTATTCGCCTAACGATGGAAAATACCATGGTTGGCTCTGAGCCAGGCGGGCATAGCCATGCTGCCTTAACACCTGCCCGGTTGCGGCTATCAGCTTCTCCATATTGCCTTTCCCGCCGAACTCTGCAACAAACCTGCCGCCGGGTTTAAGGCTGTCCGAAACGCATTGTATCAAACTATCCTGCCCATGTATCCAGTGCAGGGTGGCGTTTGAAAAAACAGCGTCAAAAGGTTCCTCAAAATGAAAATCAGTGCCATTAGCTACGCTGAAGTTTACATCCGGATTTTTCTCTTTTGCTTGCGCGATCATTTCCGGCGATGCATCAATGCCAATCACTTCAGCACCCGACTCTTGGATATTCCTGGTCAGGTGACCTGTACCGCAACCCAAATCAAGTATACGTTCACCGGGTTTTACATCCAGTAAATCAAGCACGCTCTCTCCGTATTGAAATACAAAGGCGTGTTTGTCATCATATAGTTCAGCGTTCCACTTCATTTTATTTGGTCATTAGTCCATGGTCATTAGGACAATAGCCTTCCAACTTTACAACATTTCAACAATTTTACTTCCCATGGCCTTAGTGCCCAGTATTTTGCTTTTATCTGTATTGCTATCTGCGATATCCCCTGTGCGGTAACCTGCCTTCAGGGCTTTATCTATGGCTGATGTAATGCGTTTTGCTTCTTCTTTTAATCCGAAACTGATCTCCAGCAACAAGGCAACGGATAGGATAGAGGCCAATGGATTGGCTTTGTCCTGCCCGGCGATATCATGCGCCGAACCGTGTATCGGCTCAAAAAAGCCGGTGCCGTCACCTATGGATGCCGATGCCAGCATGCCCATCGAGCCTGCAATTTGTGATGCTTCATCCGTAAGGATATCGCCAAACAGGTTGGCCGTTACCACGACGTCAAACTTTTTGGGGTTTTTCACCAATTGCATGGCAGCGTTATCGATAAACATATGCTCGGTTTCCACATCAGGATATTCTTTAGCAATTTCCTGGACTACCTCGCGCCAAAGGCGTGATGTTTCCAGCACGTTTGCTTTATCTACAGAGCATAATCTTTTGCCGCGCAGCCTGGCTGCTTCGTAAGCTTTTCGGGCGATACGTTCCACCTCATAACGGTTATAGTTCATCAGGTCGGATGCGAAATCCGTTGTGCGTTTCTTCTCGCCGAAATACACGTCACCCGTCAGCTCGCGGAAGAACAGGATATCAGTACCCTTTAATATCTCCGGTTTCAGACTGGATGCGTTCAGCAGCTCATCAAACAGCATGATGGGGCGCAGGTTGGCATACAGGCCCAGTTCCTTGCGGATCTTTAACAAGCCCTGCTCGGGCCTTACTTTAGCCGAAGGGTCGTTATCATACTTGGCATGACCAACCGCGCCGAAAAGAATAGCGTCGCTGGCTTTCGCTTTTGCCAGTGTTTCATCAGGCAGCGGGTTACCGGTAGCTTCAATAGCTACGTGACCCATAATCGCTTCATCAAAGGTAAACTCGTGACCAAAATCACGGCCGATCTGCTCCAGTACCGCTTTACCCCAGGTCGTAACCTCAGGGCCTATGCCGTCACCGGGTATTACTAATATGTGTTTTTTTATTCCCATTTATTTTTGTCATTGCTCATCGGTTAATTGCCCTTAGGAGAAATAACCTTTCACCTTTACTTTTTGCCTTTAACCTTTATTCATAATGTTCAACAGTTGGAAAAGGATCATAAGAATGATGCAATAAGCTTTTCCGCTGCTGGTATTCTTGTGATTGCCTGAAGCCTTCGGTATGGTCGGTCAGCTTTTCCCACTGTACCAGCAAGATGAATTGATTCGGATTTTCAATACATTTTTTAGCTGATGTGAGATATAACCGTCCATTTTAGATATGATCTGTTTTGCTTTGGAAAATGCTTTTAAAAAGTCATCTTCCAAACCCGGGATCACATCTAATATGGCTACTTCAAGTATCATTGTTTAGCATGTATTTATGTCATTGCGAGCAGTGAAGTAATCGCCAACTATACAGGGCAGACTTGTATAATATGCGATTGCCATGCTATCGCCCGCAATGACAATTTATTGGCTTTCGCCTTTCCGGCTCCCGTTACGCTTCTACCACCTGGTTCTCAGGCCTTAGGCTGCGTACAGTTTTGCCTGCCTGCCACATTTCGCTATCGCGTAATTCTTTTAGTTCGATATTCAGTTTTTCGCGGTAATCAGGCTGACTGTTTGAATCAATAGAACGTTGTGATTCTTTACCGGTGGCAACGCTGTTATACAATTCTTCAAATACCGGTTTTGTAGCATCGCGGAATTTCTTCCACCAGTCCAAGGCACCGCGCTGTGCAGTAGTTGAGCAATTGGCATACATCCAGTCCATACCATTTTCAGCAACTAATGGCATTAATGATTGGGTCAGTTCTTCAACTGTTTCGTTAAATGCTTCTGAAGGCGAATGGCCCTTGCTGCGCAGTACATCATACTGTGCTGCAAATACACCCTGGATGCAACCCATCAGTGTACCGCGCTCGCCGGTAAGGTCGCTGAATACTTCTTTTCTGAAATCTGTCTCGAACAAATAACCGCTGCCTACGGCAATACCAAGGGCGATAACTCTTTCTTTTGCTTTGCCTGTTGCATCCTGGAAAATAGCGTAGCTTGAATTTAAGCCGCGACCCTGTAAAAACATCCTGCGCAACGAGGTGCCTGAACCTTTAGGCGCAACCAGGAACACATCCACATCAGCCGGAGGAATGATGCCGGTTTGCTCCTTGAAAGTGATACCGAAACCATGCGAAAAATACAACGCCTTACCTTTGGTCAGGTGTTTTTTAACGGTTGGCCACAATTCTATCTGTGCTGCATCGCTGAGCAGGTAGCAGATGATCGTTCCTTTTTCAAGTGCTTCCTCGATCTCAAAAAGTGTTTCGCCCGGTACAAAGCCATCGTTGACAGCTTTATCCCAGGTTTTTGAGTTTTTACGCTGACCAACAATTACGTTGATGCCATTGTCTTTTTGATTTAGCGCCTGGCCGGGACCCTGCACACCGTAGCCAATTACTGCTATGGTTTCATTTTTCAATACTTCCTGAGCCTTTGATAAAGGAAACTCTTCGCGGGTTACTACATTTTCTTCACTGCCGCCGAAATTTAGTTTTGCCATTGTTTTGTTGTTTATGATTTCACCGATGTTTGTTTAATTACACCGGTAATTGGTTTTAATTTATTCTTATTGATCACACCGATTTTTCAATCAGCTATTTAAAAGATTGTTATTAGTTCAACGCCCTTTTTATTGCAGCTGCATACCCGTAGTGCAGCGACTCATGAGCTACACAGCAGGTAAGTATTTCCTCAATTGAATCCATTACATAACCATAGGTCGCAGTTGGATATGGATCAGGAATTGTTTTGAAAACATTGTTTCTAAAATCCTTTTCAAAATTGTCAATAGATGAAACAGCTATCTTTTTCAGTTCCTCGATCTCTTGGGCAGAAACGAAAGCTTCCGGTTTCGAGCCTTTTTGATATTTGGCTAAATAAGGGACTTGTATACCGGGATCGATACCCGAACGCAGGTAACACAAGGCAGGTGTACTTACTAATATATGCCCGAAATTCCAGGCAATATTATTATTGAAGCCTGGCGGCTTTTCGTTGATTTGTTCGATGCTTAATTCATCCAGCAGCTTGACAAAAAGTTCTCTAGAGCGCCGTAAATATTTTAATGACTGTTCCATTTATTCTACCTGATTACACCGTACACCGGTGAAGTTACTTTGGTTTATTTTTTTACTACGATTACTACGCCCGATGCCCAGCCCATTTTGGTTACTGCCAGATCCTGGCGATCATCCAGGGCCTGCAATAGACCTGCTACCTTATCAGCATGGCCTTCGGGCCAGTTTGGCTGAGGCAGCATATCATCAATTATATAAATGCCGCCCTTTTCAAGCATCTCCAATGCCTCATTTAACAGCATGTATTTACCCGGCCAGGTATCAGCAAAAATAAAACTGAACTTAAGCCTGGAATTCTTTTTTATCCACTCATTGCCATCAGCACAGATCAGGGTCAAACGCTTATCCACCCCCAAATTTTCCTTGGCAATGTGCAATAACGATTCTTCATTATCCAGTGACATTAAAGTAGAATCCTTGTCCATGCCGTCCAATATCCATGCAGTCGCCAAACCAGTGCCGGTCCCCAGTTCCAGGAACCTGGATCCCGGTTTTGAAGCCGCCAGTGTTTTCAGCAGCGTGCAGGTCGATATCTCTGACATCTGCAAAAAACCACAAGCCTGCGTAGCTTTTTTAATGCTATCGTAAGCTGATGGGTATTCCGTGGTTACTTCTTCTATCATTTAGCCCCATGTAAATCTCCCCCGAGAGGAGACTTTAATAATCTTTTTAATCAATGACGCCTGTTAAAAGCCCTCCCTGCCGGGGAGGGTTGGGTGGGGTCTCACATGGTGAACACCTTATCACCCTTGTTCAAAAATTCGTTTTCTACCACATCTTCGCCCGGTTCAAGCCTTTCAAATTCGCGCAGTTTGGCGTTGAAGCCTTCACTGTCTTTGATGATGGCTACCCTTGCACTGCGCACAAATTCAATCAGTCCGTACGGCTGTAATATGCTGATCAGGTTATCGGTTTCTTCGCGGTGACCTGTTGTTTCAAACACGGTATAATCCTTGCGGAGGGTCACCACCCTTGCGCCGTTCTCGCGCAATAGACGCTCAACACTTACCTTTTCGGCAATCACATCGGTTGATACTTTATAGAGTGCCATTTCCTGCCATATCACATCTTCGTTAGTATGATAATATACCTTTAAAACCTCTACCTGTTTTTCGATCTGGCGGCAAAGTTTACGCACCACATCTTCCCATTCGGTGATCACAATATTAAAGCGATGAATGCTCTCCACCTCTGAGGGCGAAGTATTCAAACTGTCGATATTGATCTTGCGGCGTGTGAATATGATAGCGATGCGGTTAAGCAGGCCTATCTGGTTTTCGGTATAAACCGTTATGTTAAATTCTTGTTTAACAGGCCCGCCTGAGTCCTCCCCGGCAGGGAGGACTTTTTTATTTTCTTTATTATTAAGATTACTCATGTCGTCTTTTTTTAATTCCCCCTTTTGGGGGTCAGGGGGTTTATTTTAACCTGATCTCACTTACACTACATCCCTGCGGTACCATCGGGAATACGTTGTTTTCTTTGGTTACCATGACTTCCAAAAGATATGCGCCTTTATGGTTCAGCATTTCCTGCAAGGTGCCTGGAAGGTCTTTCCTGTCGCTGATCGATTTTCCATCAATGCTATAAGCAGCAGCCAGTTTTACAAAATCAGGACTTGTCATATCCACGAAAGAATAACGTCGCTCGTTAAACAGTTCCTGCCACTGGCGAACCATGCCCAGGAAACGGTTGTTGAGGATAATGATCTTGATATCGATATCGCTTTGCATAATGGTCCCCATTTCCTGCAAGGTCATCTGGAAGCCGCCATCGCCAATAATAGCTACTATCGTTTTGTGCGGCGCGCCATACTTTGCGCCGATAGCGGCAGGCAGTGCGAAGCCCATCGTACCCAAACCACCGCTGGTTACATTGCTGCGTGTATGGTTGAATCTGGCATAACGGCAGGCCACCATCTGGTGCTGACCCACATCCGTGACAATAACTGCCTCGCCTTTGGTGATCTCGTTTAACTGCTTGATCACTTCGCCCATGGTCATTTCGCCGGAGGTTGGGTTCAGTTCAGCATTTATAACCTGCTCAACTTCCTGGCGGGTGTAATCATTGAATTTTTTAACCCAGTCGGTATGCGTTTTTCCCTCAATCAATTGGGTAAGCAAAGGCAAAGTTTCCTTGCAGTCGCCCCAAACGGGAACGGTGCTTTTTACATTCTTATCAATCTCAGCCGGGTCGATATCCAAATGAACAACCTTGGCTTGTCTGGCATATTTGTCCAGTCTGCCTGTTACACGGTCGTCAAAACGCATACCGATAGCGATTAGTACATCACACTCGTTGGTCAGTACATTTGGTCCGTAGTTGCCGTGCATACCCAGCATACCCACGTTAAGCGGGTGATCGGTAGCAATAGCGCCTGCGCCCAAGATGGTCCATGCAGCAGGAATGCCGCTTTTCTCCACGAATGCTTTAAACTCCTGTTCGGCGCTGCCTAATAATACACCTTGTCCAAATAAGATGAACGGTTTTTTTGCCTGGTTGATCAGATCGGCAGCTTGTTTAATATACTGCTGACGCACAATGGGCTTCGGCCTGTAGCTGCGGATATGGTTACAGGGAGAATACCCCTTAAACTGAAATTTCTGTATCTGTGCGTTCTTGGTAATGTCGATCAAAACAGGACCCGGCCTGCCGCTTTTGGCAATGTAAAATGCTTTGGCGATCACCTCAGGCAATTCGTTAGCATCAGTTACCTGGTAATTCCATTTGGTAACGGGGGTGGTAATATTGATCACATCCGTTTCCTGGAAGGCATCGGTACCCAGTAAATGGGCGAAGACCTGCCCGGTAATACATACCAAAGGCGTACTGTCGATCTGGGCATCGGCTAAGCCGGTAACCAGGTTAGTTGCACCGGGACCGCTCGTAGCGAATACTACGCCCACCTTGCCCGAGGAACGTGCATAGCCCTGTGCCGCGTGAATGCCGCCCTGCTCATGGCGGACCAAAATATGCTCCAGTTTGCCCTTATAATCATACAATGCATCATAGATGGGCATGATAGCGCCACCCGGATAGCCAAATATTGTCTCAACACCCTCCACAATCAGCGCCTCTAGTAAAGCTACCGATCCTGATACTTCTACCGCCTGTTTTTGTGCAGCTGTAGTTAGCGTTTCCTGTTGTGCAACTTCCATATCGTTATTTTTATTTCGAATCTCGAATGTTCGATTTCGAATTTAAATTCTGTTAATTCCTTAATTCTATAAACGGCCTTAACCTTCCCGGGCACCCATTAAAAATAAATAATAAGTGAAAAATTCCGGTTCAAACCATTAATTTAACTCATCTCATCGGTCACACAGCCTTCAGCGGCTGAGCTCACCGTTTTTGCATATTTATACAACAGTCCTTTGGTTGCTTTTAATGCCGGTTGTGTCCATTCCGCTTTGCGGTAGGCCAGCTCCTGGTCCGATATTTTAAGGTTCATCGTTCTGCTGACCGCGTCTATTTCTATCACGTCATCATCTTTTACTAGGGCTATTGTGCCGCCGTCATATGCCTCTGGCGTGATGTGACCGACGACGAAGCCGTGCGTACCACCTGAAAATCTGCCATCAGTAATCAGAGCTACCGAAGCGCCCAGTCCGGCACCAAAAATGGCCGAGGTTGGTTTAAGCATCTCGGGCATGCCGGGAGCGCCTTTGGGACCGATGTTGCGGATCACCACCACGTCACCCGCTTTGACCCTTCCGCTTTCAATGCCGTGTATCAGTTCAAACTCACCATCAAATACCCGGGCGGGGCCTACAAAACGCTCACCCTCTTTTCCGCTGATCTTGGCTACTGAGCCGCCCGTCGCCAGGTTGCCATATAATATCTGTAAGTGACCGGTTGCCTTAATAGGTTGGGTAGCCGGCAGAATAATTTTTTGCGTATCAAAATTCAGCTCAGCGATGTTCTGCAAGTTCTCGGCAATGGTTTTGCCGGTTACTGTCAGGCAGCTGCCGTCGATCCAGCCCAGCTTTAACAGATATTTCATCACCGCAGGTACGCCGCCTATATGGTGCAGGTCCTCCATCATATACTTGCCGCTTGGCTTCATATCAGCCAATACCGGTATGCGGTTGCTGATCGTCTGGAAATCATCCTGAGTCAGCTTCACGTCCACACTTTTTGCCATTGCTATCAGGTGCAGCACCGCGTTGGTTGATCCGCCTAAAACCATGATGGTAACGATCGCATTTTCAAATGCCGCGCGGGTCATTATGTCGGACGGTTTAATGTCGCGCTCAAGCAAAAGCTTAATGGCTTTGCCTGCATCGCGGCATTCCTGTTTCTTTTCCTCGCTCAGGGCCGGGTTGCTTGACGAATAGGGCAAACTCATTCCCAAAGCTTCGATAGCCGCAGCCATGGTATTAGCTGTATAAATACCGCCGCAAGCCCCGGCACTCGGGCAGGCATTTTTTACCACGCCCATAAAATCTTCCGGGGTTATATTGCCCGCTATCTTCTGGCCCAGGGCCTCAAATGCCGAGACTATATTTAAATCCTCCCCTTTATAATGACCGGGTTTGATGGTGCCGCCATAAACCATTATAGACGGCCTGTTCAGCCGGCCCATGGCCATTACCGAACCGGGCATATTTTTATCACATCCCGGCAGGGTGATCAGTCCGTCATAATACTGCGCACCGCAAACTGCCTCAATCGAGTCGGCTATCACGTCGCGGCTTACCAGCGAGTAGCGCATCCCCTGGGTACCCATGCTCATGCCATCGCTCACGCCAATAGTGTTAAATATCAGTCCCACCAGGCTCTCTTGCCAAATACCTTCCTTTACCAGTTTGGCCAAATCGTTCAGGTGCATATTGCAGGTATTGCCATCATAACCCATACTGGCCACGCCCACCTGCGCCTTTTTCATATCCTCGTCCGTCAGTCCGATGCCGTAAAGCATGGCCTGCGCGGCGGGTTGAGTAGGATCACTGGTGAGGTGTTTGCTGTATTTGTTTAATTCGGTTTCCTGTTGGGTGGTAGAAGTGCTCATTATTATTAGATTATTCTGGTTTTGTTGACCTCGGTTAAGTGGTTGATTGAGGTGTTTATTTTACCTTAGTAAAACCTAATCACGTCAGTCAACTTAATCCAACTTAATCAACTTTAACCAAGTTAGAGAGATACCGAAGAAATCACAATAGCCAACGAAAAATATTTTCATTTAGAATTTAATTCGTTTTTATGCAATGAATTATTATATTAGTTCTGCAAAGATGCATAAATTCGGAATTATATTGTTATTGCTTTATACCAAAGTTAAAAACGGTATTCGGTATAGGTGCTATGCACGCATAGTAAAGGGTCGATTTTCGGCGTAAAATGGGGCTGAGGGATGAAGAAATTTTGAATTTCGAATGTTCAGTTTCGAATTTATTCAGGTAGCATCATTGCTGCAAGGGACTAGAAAAGTCCCCCTTGCGGGCAGCGTATAAAAGGTGGTTTAAAACATAAAAAAACATCCAGAGAGCCCGAAAGTCTTCAGATGTTAGATGAGGGGGCGGCTCCCCCTGCAATTGGGGTTGTCACCCCCTTTTAATGCGCTACCGCTGCACCTTCATATTCATAATGCAAGGGCAATATCGTCGGCTTAGCCTGATCAACGGCAACGCCATTCTTCTTCAAAATTGGCATTAAGGTTTCGCCAAATTTGTTGAATGCTTCTGCCGATTCCCAAACATCAACCACCAGCCAATTATTGCCTTGCTGTGCACCTACATGGTGGTGAAGTCCCTGTGGGCTTGATTGGCCTGCCTGGCGCAGGTCTGCCCAGACCTGATCGTACACCTCGGCAGTCATGCCGGGAATGTTGAATTGAACGATTACTCTTTCCATGATTAATTTTATTTAATATGTAACTGAATTATTGAAATTCAAAGTACCATGATCGCAGTAACAAGAAGAACCTTTAACAAGAAAGGATTAAGATAAAAAGCAGTGCTTTTAAATTCAACGCTGTAAATATTGGTTTATTTTAATTTTTCAATAAATATATGCCGGCGAATTCGCCGTTCCATTAATTCAAAAATTAGTTTGAATTTAAACTGTTTGAATTTTAACTTTGCCGCTCTAATCAATTCTTTATGTCGCAAAACGAATCTTTAGTTGAATACGGGCCGCGTTTAGTCATTATTACGGTCACTGCGGTATTTTGCGCTTTGCTGGAAATCATCGATACGACGATCGTGAACGTTGCCCTGAACAATATGCGCGGGAGCATGGGTGCAACCCTGAACGAGATCAGCTGGGTGATCACCTCCTATTCCTTAGCTAATGTGATCGTTATACCGCTGACCAGCTGGCTCTCCCAGCAATTTGGCCGCAGGAATTATTTCGCAGCTTCCATTATCATTTTTACTGTTTGCTCGTTTTTATGCGGCAATGCACATTCCATAACCCAGCTGATCATCTTCAGATTTTTGCAGGGAATGGGCGGTGGTGCCCTGCTGGTCACTTCCCAAACCATAATAACCGAAAGCTGGCCGCCTGAAAAGCGGGCTATGGCCCAGGCCATCTATGTTTTAGGCGTTATTGTGGGCCCCACCCTCGGACCGCCGCTGGGTGGCTTTATTGTAGATAACTATTCATGGCCATTTATATTCTTTATTAATATTCCTGTCGGGGTTATTGCAACGCTGCTTACACTGGCTTATGTACGAAGCCCGAAATATGAGCAAAAAAGATCTCCCAAAGAGATAGACTGGCTGGGTATTTTTCTACTCGCCGTCGGTATTTCGTCTTTACAATATGTTCTGGAAAAAGGACAGGAGGATGATTGGTTCAACAGCAGCCTGATCATTACCTTATGCATTACCGCATTTTTAGGATTGTACCTGTTTATATGGCGCCAGCTGGATGCAAAATTCCCGGTGGTAAATTTACGTGTCCTTAAAAACGGCAATCTTCGGATGGGGGTTATATTGTCTTTTGTTATGGGTTTCGGCACTTTCGGCTCCACCTTCGTCATCCCGCTGTTCACCCAGTCGCTGCTGGGCTGGACGGCACAGCAAGCCGGGCTGCTTCAGCTTCCCAGTACATTATTTGTAGCAGTGATGATGCCCGTGGTAGCCACGCTGATACAGAAGGGCGTTCAGCAAAAATATTTAATTGCGGCCGGGATGTTTATATTTTATATTTTTTGCATGCTATGCTATAAAATAATTGTCCCCGATACCAGTGCCGCTGATTTCTTTTGGCCGCTCATCGTCAGGGGACTGGGAATGGGCTTGTTGTCTGTGCCGGTAAGTACCATGTCTCTGTCTACCCTCAAAGGAAGGGAAATAGGGGAGGGTGCCGCCTTTACAGGCATGATGCGGCAGTTGGGCGGCTCATTTGGAGTGGCGCTTATCTCCACCTTTTTGTCCAGGGAAACGAGTATTCACCGGGTGGCTATGGTGAGTCACCTTAACGTAAATGATATCAATGTGCAAAACCGGGTTGCACAACTGGCCAGGGGTATGCGAACACATGGTCTTGACAGTTTAACGTCCCGCAATACGGCCTATCAAATGATGGATAACGGGGCTACCATGCAAGCCACGTTGTTGTCTTATATGGATGTTTTTATGCTGGTGGGTATCGTCTTTGTCATTTTCGTGCCGTTCGTGCTCTTGTTTGTTAAAAGGTCGAAGGCCAAAATCAGCCTGGCCGATGCTGCACATTAAATTTAATTAATTTGAATATGAAATCTGATCAAAACTCCGGGCTTGTCGTCGAATTCTGCCAGTCTATTTTTGAACTGCGGTATAAGCTGCGCAGAATGTTCCAGGTGAAGTTAAAAGAAGCCGGCATCAGCATCAGTTTTGAAGTACTGGAAATCATGAAGCTTTTGTGCAACCAGGACGGCTTGAATCAGCAGGAGCTTGCCGACCTGCTTTTTAAAGATAAATCAAGTATGACCTACCTGATCGATAATATGGTAAAAGCCGGCCTGGTTATCCGCAAGGAGGACGAAGCTGACCGGCGTAATAAACGCATATGCTTAACGGCCAGGGCGCTGGATCTGCAAAACCGGCTTTCACCCCTGGCTATGGATTGCTATCGATGCCTGGCAGAAGACATTACGGATGAGGATATTAAAGCGGGTATTAAAACGCTTATTAAAATGAACAATTCGCTGGCGCAATTTATCGTTTAAAACAGGTGTTTCAATGGCTTACCTATCTGTTGTCGTAAGTTTAGCGCAGCTAGCTTGTGGTATTAATTTGCTAAACTCTGAGCTGCTATCCCAACTGCCGCAAGCAGGACCATTATCGAGAACCATTTCACCTGTTTTCTGCACTGGTTGTTATAAAGAATAAACGATGGAACCCCCCTTCGGCAATATCAAATTATTGTAAAATAGTCATTATAAGAATATTGTAACGGATATTTTATGAGATAGTCTGAATAATACATTCTAATTTTGCGTTGTTAAAATATTTGAAATATCAAAAGGGATAAAATACATAGCATAAAAAAATGCCTTACACTGACTGTTGTAATGCTATACTTTTTTATGGCTTCAACTTATATCTCATTTCTTCCGAACTATAATTCCTATTCGGCAGAAGCCTCCACTGCATCCAATGTCACTTATGTTCACAAGAATAACAATGCTAACAATCGCATTATACAAACGCATCTTGCTTTTAAGACCGCTGTTGAAAATAAGCTTAAGACATTCAACATTTTAATTAAAATTGCAGCACTTGTTTTTTTATTAATTTTTAGTGAAGCTGCGATACCTGTTTTATTAAGGGAATCAAGAGCTCCGTTAAGTATCCTTCTTTATCCGCACAGGCCCTATTACCAAACCTTCCGTACCCTACGAATTTGATGATGCACTTCAATGTGTTTATTAATCAAATTTCTAAAAACAGCATCCTGGTTTTCTGACTAAGTATTTACCTGGCTTACAGCTGAGCCGGATGCATTTATCATTATTTAAAAAATTTAATACAATGAAAACAATATCAAAATATTTAACACTTACCGGCTTAACCGCAGTATTGTGTTTGTTTCTGGCCTTACCCGCTAATGCACAACATGGAGGTGGAGGAGGCGGTCATTTCGGCGGAGGCGCTCATTTCGGCGGAGGTGGCCATTTCGCCGGTGGCGGTCATTTCGGCGGTGGCGCTCATTTCGCCAGTAGCGCTCATTTTGGCGGTGGCACTCATTCATCAGCCCGGGTATCGGTAAACATCCGTCCCGGTTCAGGGATTAGGGGCGTGCAACCTCACTCAGTCGGAATCCGCGGCAATGGGCCTGGTGTTTATGGACATGGCGGGCGGTACGGTCACTATGTTTGGGGCAGGCATGGTCATTATTTTTACAATAATGGCTATTACGGTAGTTTATACTATCCTATGCTGGGCCTTACTTTTGGATATTTGTCCGCCGGCTATTATCCCTTTGACTGGGATGACAGTCAGTTTTACTTCAGTGATGGGTTTTACTACCAATATGATAACGACCAATATACCGTGGTCGAGCCTCCTTTAGGCGCCGCAATAAAAACGCTGCCGGCAAATGCCAAATCCACTCAGATCAATGGACAGCAGTATTATGAGTTGAATGGCGTTTATTACTTACCTGTTACGCAGGATGACGGCTCTGTACAGTATCAAATTGAAGGTAAAGACGGCAAGTTAAGTACAGATACCACCGGCGCTAAGACGGTTGTGCCAAAAGTAGGTAATATGGTTACTAAACTGCCAGCTGACTGCAGAAAAATCGACCTCAATGGGGATACTTTTTTTGTATCTGAAGATGGGATATATTACCAGCAAGTTAAAGACAGCGATAATAAAACAGCCTATAAAATTGTAGCGCTTGAATTAGCTGCATCGGGCAAATAGCTAATATAAACAATAAAGGGTTGGGTTAAACAGCCCTCCCTTTATTGCTTATTTACCGAATCTTGACTTGCTGCCTTTACTTGTGCTGCTGCCCGAAGTTCAGCGATTATTTTAGTTCATTATTATCTTATGGTCGCCCGGCTGAGGCACAATGCGCAGGTACGGTTTAATGATTTTAAAGCCTTCGGGATATTGCTTCATCGCCTCTTCATTGGATACTGCCGGAACAATGATCACGTCCTCGCCGTTCTTCCAGTTAACAGGTGTGGCCACTTTATGCTCGGCGGTCAACTGCATCGAATCCAGTACGCGCAATATCTCGTCAAAATTGCGGCCGGTTGTCATGGGGTAGGTCAGCATCAGTTTAATCCTTTTGTCGGGGCCTATGATAAATACCGAGCGTACGGTCTGGTTGGTAGCAGCTGTTCTGCCTTCCGATGTGCCTTGCTCTTCGGCAGGCAGCATATCATACAATTTGGCGATAGCCAGGCTGGGGTCGCCTATCATGGGAAAGTTCACGGCGTATCCCTGCGTTTCTTCAATATCTTTTGCCCATTCGGCATGACTCCCTACCGGATCCACACTTAAACCGATCACTTTGCAGTTGCGCTGCGCAAACTCAGGTGCAAGCCTGGCCATGTAGCCCAGCTCGGTAGTGCAAACCGGCGTGAAATCTTTTGGGTGCGAAAAAAGAATTGCCCATCCGTTGCCTATCCATTCGTGAAAATTGATGGTGCCCTGGGTAGTTTCTGCCTGAAAATCCGGGGCGATGTCTCCTAATCTGATACTCATAACATTTAAATTTTTTAGCGGTTAAAAAATGATTTGATTAATTGTAAACAGACACATACCGGCATCGGCAACTGGTGATCCCCAGGCTGCAAGCTCCCTTGTTTTTTCTCATCCTGAATTGTCACTGCCGGTTGTTTTGATATAACAAATATGCAATGCGGAAAAGGTTTTTATTTGTAATCAAAGTTACACATCGCTGTAACAAATTGTATATCATTGAGAAGTTTTATTTAGTTTTCTTGTCGGCCAGGGTGTTCAATCATCCCGTCCTTAAAATGGGCGGAGCTAATCGCCGATTCCCGCGTCGACGCTGGAATATGGTTTAAGTTAAGCGTCGACGCCTAACCTGGCGGTCTGTTTTTGTCTGACCAGGATTCATAGGATTAAAAGATTATAGGATTTTTGTTTGACTATATTATTATTTTAATTTTATCATCCTAAAATCTTAAAAGTCATAGTTCAGACAAAATAAACATCGTAACGCTAATAGTGAACATTTTCAATTTTGGCAGCAAGGCAACCATCTTACTGAACGATGGAGCAACGCAGTAATGGGGTGTTAAGCTGAAAGCTTAACTTAGGTAACTACGAGTTACACTGTACTAAATTCGCAGGAGCGAAGCGCACATACACATTTAAAAGGATACAGCACATGACAGTAAACGAATTGTATATTAAACTTAAAGGGTTAGGCATACCCGACAACAGGTATTACCTGCATGGGCTTTATGGCTCAACCAATGATGATGACAAACTTGCTTTAGTCATAAAAAAAGGAATACATACTATTGAATATGAAGTGTACTACAAGGAGAGAGGTGAAAAACATTCAGTAAAAGTATTTGCCACAGAGAATGATGCCTGTCAATACGTATATAAACGATTAAGGGAAAATAAGGAAATAGAAGATAAATATTCAAAATGAAATTTGCCACACCCCTGCATACTCGCGCCAGGTTGGGGCGGATGGTTGTAAGTTATATTTGAAATTATTATCTTTAAAAAACCCTGTCCAATGCTCTCTTTTGTTATTTGGCTTTTTTCTATCCGACAATGCGCATATATGGGGTCCCGGCGTGTCATAGGAACGTTCGATGGCCTGTTACTGGGAGTTTTTTTCAGTTACTTCGGAATATTACTTATTCTATTGTCAAGAAAAATTATTGATAATAAGAACACAGTTTTGAAAATGTAGGCTTTTAAACTTGCGCTCATTTACAATGAGCGCTTAAATTGGTATGGCGATTGCATCGCTTTTAAACCGGCATCACAGATGCGAAACCATGTTAAGCACTCGTGGCAGACTGGTTTCCAGCCATGCTTTTATCATAAGCTATTGATCATTTTAATAATCATTTGTAAGCTTCCCCTTTTGGGAGCATCAGATAACCATCCATTCATCATTTTAGTATTAAATTCTTTTAATGCGTCTTCCTCCATTCTCAAATCATTCACCAGGTAATTTCTGGCATAGCTAGCGCTTCTTAAGATCAATCCTGATGTACTTATGATCTTATCACATAAAGCTTTTTCAGGGGTTGCGATAATTGCGAATTGCTCATTAGAGAGCTCAACCATGTTAAGGCCAAAAGAATAATATGGTAAAGGTAAATGCACATAGGTAAATAAGCCTATAGGCGTACTAAACTCCCGCGATGCTTTGGTGGTCATTGAGGTGATCGTATAAACACGTTCAGGTATCAAACCGTAATACGACAGGGCTGTGTCTATTGATACATAGCTGGGACCAAGGAGGTGATTAGCCAGCAAAGCATTTTCAGGTCTTCCCGAACGTGCTTTAGGGCCGGCTATATAAAAACCTTTTTTTATCGATTCTAAAATACCTTCTGATTTCAACGCATTTATCTTGTCATTAGGTCTTTTATAGCCCTTTAACCACGACTTCAAAAGCTGGTGGGTGATGGGTTGGTTCGAATACTTGGCTATGGTTTGATTTATATCCATATTCAAGTGTAAAAAATTAATAAGATAATCGAAAAAAAATCGATTATCTTATTAAAAATACACATATCCTTAAACTCAGTTGATCGAATAACCAAAGCTAAACTCATAATTATTGAATCGCTATTGTGGATTTTAATAAAATAAAAGCCTCCACAAAAAAACGCCCGGTGATTACTCGCCCGAACGTTCTTTTTTAAATGTGGTATTTTGGTTACTGGCGGGGCGTAATGCCTTCGGCCAGTACCATCACTTTGTTGTTCAATACTTCAACCACGCCGCCTTGTATCAGGTACACTTCTTCTTTACCGCCGCCGCGTACGGTTAGTTTACCGTCTTCGAGGGTGGAGATAAGCGGGGCATGGTGGTTCAATACCTCAAATGAGCCCATCGTACCCGGCAGACTTACGGAGTTAACCTCGCCTTCGAATACTTTTTTATCGGGAGTTAGGATCTCTAATTGCATTGCTTTTTATGTTTGATATTTTAGCGCCAAGAGTCAGCAACCAGGAGCCAACATCGCTTTTAAACGGTCCTGGCTCTTGGTTCTTGCATCCTGGTTCTTAGCTATTAGCTTCAGCTAACAGTTTCTTGCCTTTTTCAATAGCTTCTTCAATGTTCCCTACCAGGTTGAATGCTGCTTCGGGGTATTCATCTACCTCGCCGTCCATGATCATGTTGAAACCTTTGATCGTTTCCTTGATGTCAACCAATACACCTTTTAACCCGGTGAACTGCTCGGCAACGTGGAAGGGCTGTGAAAGGAAACGCTGAACACGGCGTGCGCGTGATACAACCAGCTTATCTTCTTCAGAAAGCTCGTCCATACCCAGGATCGCGATGATATCCTGCAGCTCTTTGTAGCGTTGCAGAATTTCTTTTACGCGTTGTGCAGTATTATAGTGTTCGTCGCCCAAAATTTGCGGACTAAGGATACGTGAGGTTGAATCCAGAGGGTCAACCGCAGGATAGATACCCAGCTCGGCAATTTTACGTGACAATACAGTTGTAGCATCCAAGTGGGCGAAGGTAGTAGCCGGCGCAGGGTCGGTCAAGTCATCCGCAGGTACATACACCGCCTGTACAGAGGTGATTGAACCGCGTTTGGTTGAGGTGATACGTTCCTGCATGGTACCCATCTCGGTAGCCAGTGTTGGCTGGTAACCTACCGCTGAGGGCATACGGCCTAACAGGGCCGACACTTCGGAACCCGCCTGCGTAAAGCGGAAAATGTTATCGATAAAGAATAATATATCGCGTCCTTTGCCTTCAGCGTCACCATCGCGGAAATACTCGGCAATGGTTAGTCCTGACAAAGCCACACGTGCACGTGCACCCGGAGGTTCGTTCATCTGACCGAACACGAAGGTTGCTTTTGACTCTTTAAGCTCTTCTTTGTTTACTTTGGTAAGGTCCCATTTGCCCTCTTCCATCGCGTGAACGAAATTATCACCATATTTAATAATGCCTGATTCGATCATTTCGCGAAGCAGGTCATTACCTTCACGGGTACGCTCACCTACACCGGCAAATACCGATAAACCGGCATAAGCTTTGGCGATATTGTTGATCAGCTCCTGGATCAATACGGTTTTACCTACACCCGCACCACCAAACAGGCCGATCTTCCCGCCTTTTGCATAAGGCTCTAATAAATCGATCACCTTGATGCCGGTAAATAATATTTCACTTTCTGTTGACAGGTCCTCAAAGCGTGGAGGACTGTTATGAATAGATTTTCCGTTGGTTTTATCAATGGCACCCAGACCATCAATCGGATCGCCTACCACATTAAATACGCGGCCTTTGATGTCTTCGCCAATTGGCATTTTAATGGCTGATTCAAGATCCACAACCGGCATTCCGCGCAGCAGACCATCTGTAGAGTCCATTGCTACTGCACGTACACGATCTTCGCCTAAGTGCTGCTGAACTTCGAGAATGATTTTCTGGCCGTTGTCTTTGGTGATCTCTAACGCGTCATAAATTTTAGGAAGATGACCGTCATCAGCGAAGCTTACGTCAACAACCGGACCGATGATCTGTGATATTTTTCCAATGTTTGGCATATATAACCTGGTAATTTAAAAGAATTTGTAAATGAAATGGTACCCTATAAAATGCTTTTGTTTTAGAGCCGCAAAGCTAAGATTTTTCGGTAAATATTTAAATAGTAGTTTCAAATATTTTTAGCCGGTGAGGATCAGACCATAGCCGGTGGTGAATAGTCCATGGTAAATAACCGGAAAACTATTGGCTATGGTCCGTTCATTAAGAACATAAAACACAAAACTCAGGAATCAAAACGCAGCACGAGCTTCCCTATATGGTCATTGCGTTCCATCAGCTGATGCGCGTTTGCCGCATGCAGCGCGGTGAAAACCGAATAAACGACGGGCTTTATCTTCTTTGATGCCAGCAAGGGCCAGATACGTTTTTCGAGGTTTCGGGCGATTGCACTTTTAAAGGCAATTTCCCTTGAGCGAAGCATCGAGCCGGTAATGATCAGTCTTTTGCGCATTACCAGGGAAAGATCAACCTGTACGTCCTTTCCCTTGATGGCGTTGATCATCACTAACCGTCCTTCGTCGGCCAGCGACTGGAGGTTGCAGGGCGTATAATTACCGCCGACCATGTCCAGTATCACATCAACGCCCCGGTTATTGGTTAGCCGGGCTATCGTTGCGGTGAAATCTTCGGTATTATAATTGATGGCCTTTGCAGCGCCCAATTCTTCACAGAATTTGCATTTCTCGTCTGATCCGGCAGTTGCATATACCGTGCTGCCCAATGCAGTGGCCATTTGTATGGCAGCAACCCCAATACCACTTGATCCGCCGTGCACCAGCAGGCTTTCGCCCGGTTGTAGTTTACCCTGGTCAAATACATTGGTCCATACGGTAAAAAAGGTTTCGGGCAGGGAAGCTGCTTCAATAAATGTAAAGCTATCGGGCACGGGCAGGCACTGCCCTTCGGGAACGCTGCAATAGGTGGCATAACCACCGCCGTATACCAGCGCACAAACTTTGTCGCCGGTCTGCCAGCGGATGACATCGGCTCCCGTCTCGACAACCGTTCCGGCGATTTCCAACCCCGGAATATCCTCGGGTGCGCCTGCCGGAGGAGGATAATTGCCTTTGCGCTGAAATATATCAGGCCTGCTGATGCCTGCTGCCGCTACTTTTACCAATACTTCATTTGCTGCAAAGGAGGGCCTGGGCCTTTCCATCAATTGCAAAACTTCCGGGCCGCCGGGATGGGTGATCACTACTGCTTTCATTTGGCTAACATATTAGTATTAGTACAAACTGAAATGCGCAAGGGATGTTTGCCGGTATAATTGACGGCCCGGTTTTACATTTCAGACTTTCGTTAAACGATAAGACCATAACAACCTTTGAGGTTTTTTTTCGTATAAATTACTTAATGATACAATAGCTGCGCTCTGTGCCAATTATAATCTGATTTGATTTGTTGTTGAATGATTAAGATACCCCCGATAGCCAGGATTTGGATAGTGAGTTTAACTATCCTTTTAGGCTCACTGCTGCCACTTTTTTGTTCTGCCCAGAAACTGAGCCTCAACTTTGAGCATTTTGGAACCAAGGAAGGATTATCTCAAGTTAACGTCAACTGCATTATCCAGGATAGCCGTGGTTTTATGTGGATTGGCAGCCGTAACGGTCTGAACAGGTATGATGGTTACAAATTCATCACTTATCGTTATGCACCACAGGATGAAAACAGTTTAAGCAATAATATGATCACCGACCTGGTAGAAGATACCGGAGGTAATATCTGGGTTGCTACGGCAAACGGCTTAAACTGCTACGAACGAAAAACGGGCATTCTTACCCGATACATGCATGATGATCATCATATCAATAGCCTGGCCGACAACATAATTAACCGGCTGGCACTGGATAATGATGGTTCGCTGTGGATAGCCACTCAAAATGGCGGCCTGGATCGCCTGGACCTGAAAAGAAAAATATTTACCCATCACGCTCATTCTGATAACACCAGCGGCACTGTCAATGATAATAATGTACGCACCGTTTATAAGGACTCGCAGGGCGAGTTATGGATAGGAACAGCAAGCGGCGGTTTAAGTCTTTATGATCGCAAAAGCAACACCTTCTGTGCGTTCCCTTTCCTGGACCCCAAAACTCATAGGCCCTCGGGACAGAATGCGCTCAGCATAACCGAAAACAGCAAACATGAGTTATGGATCGGTACCCAGGAAGACGGGCTGTATCTGTTCAACGAACAGGACAAGACTTTTAAGCGTTTTACACATAAACAGGATTCGGATAATACCATCTCGAGCAATACGATCTACAGTTTGATAAAAGATAAGGACGGCAACCTGTGGATCGGTACCGAGAATGGGGGGCTTTCGGTATGGGATGTTAAACGCAAAAAATTCTATAATTACCTGCATGATGAAGTTGATGGAAACAGCATCAACGGGAATTCTATTTATGGGATCTGCAGGGACAGGTCGGGCAATATGTGGCTGGGGGCTTTTAGCGGTGGTGTTAACCTGTTTAAAAAGTCAACTTCAAGCTTTACTTCATACCGGCATAATTCTTTGCCCAATAGTTTGTCGAACAACTTTGTACTTTCATTATTTGAAGACAAGGATAAAAATATCTGGGCAGGAACAGACGGGGGCGGCCTGAATAAATTTGATCCAGAGGAGGGCACCTTTCGGTCCTATAAACAGAAGTCAGGCAGCGGGAAAGGCCTTTCGGGCAATTACGTGCTGGTGTTAGACCAGGACGACCAGGGCAATATATGGGCAGGTACCTGGGGTAATGGCATCACGGTCATCAATCCTGAAAACGGCCGCTGCAGCTACTTTAACAGAGATGCCGCCGGCTCGCATAAATTGGGCAGCAATAATGTATATAACCTGATACAAACCCGTGATAAAAAAATATGGATCGCTGTGTTCGGGGCAGGATTGGATTGTTATGATAAAAGAACAAATACCATAAAGTACTATACCGCCGATTTAAAAAACCCTGAAAGCATCAGCAGCAACTACATTTATGCTTTACATGAAGACAAAAAAGGGCGCCTGTGGATAGGCACATCTGATGCTGGCCTGGAGCTTATGGATCGTAAAAGCAATAACTTTACTCATTTTAAGCATGATGAAAAAAAGAACAGCATCAGCAATAACAGCATAACGGATATATTTGAAGACGGCAAAGGTCACTTGTGGCTGTGCACCCTTTCGGGCCTGAATTATTTTGACCCTGCAACTAAACATTTTACGGTATTTACCAAAAAGGACGGGCTGTCAAGTGATATTACCTATGCCGTAAAACAGGACGGTCAGGGGAAGCTTTGGATCAGTACCAACAATGGCCTTTGCCGGTTGGACCCGCTTACCGGCAGGTTTAGCAATTACACAACTGAGGACGGATTACAAGGGGATGAGTTTAAACCGCATTCAGCCCTGGCGACAAGTAACGGGGAATTATATTTCGGAGGGATCAACGGGTTTAATGCCTTTTATCCTGAGCAGATATTAAAGCCCGCCGCTCTATCGCCGGTACTGATCACCGGTATCCAGGTAGACAATAAGGCTCTGGCTATCGCCAAGAACAGCCGGGACCCCTCACCGCTCAAGCAGGATATTGCCGACACCAGGTCTATCACTTTATCCTACAAGCAATCCATGGTTTCCCTGGAATTTGTCTCGCTGGATTTTGGATCGGCGAATAAAAAGGAATATGCCTATAAGCTGGAAGGTTTTGACACCGAATGGATCTATGTGGGCAGCAGGAACACGGCATCCTATACCAACCTTCCGCCGGGTCGGTATTCATTTATGGTGAAGTGCCGCAACAATGCGGGCTTGTGGTCGCCGGTTAAAAATAAACTGCAAATTATTATTGTTCCTCCCCTGTGGCTTACATGGTGGTTCAAAATCCTGGCAGCCGGCTTTTTTGCAGGAGCGATCTATTGTATTTTCAAATATCGGATGCGTGCGATCAAACTGCAGCAACTCGTACTTGAAAAACTGGTGCAGGAGCGCACTGAGCTTTTGGAACAAATGACCATTGATGAGCGCAAATCGCGCCAGGAAGCAGAAAAAGCCAATCAGGCTAAAAGTGTTTTCCTGGCTACCATGAGCCATGAAATACGCACGCCGATGAATGGTGTCCTTGGTATGGCCACGCTTTTAAATGAAACTGAACTTAACGCTGAGCAACGGGAATATTCACAGACCATTCTGCATAGCGGGGAAGCATTACTGAACGTGATTAATGATATTCTCGACTTTTCAAAAATAGAATCGGGCAAAATGGAATTGGATACACATGACTTCGATTTGCGCAAATGTGTGGAGGAAGTAATGGATCTTTTTTCCGGAAAAGCAGCTGAAATAGGGGTTGATCTGATATATTACATGGAGCCTGACCTTCCTGTGGGGTTATACGGAGACGGCATGCGCCTGCGGCAGGTATTGATCAATTTATTGGGCAACGCAATGAAATTCACCCATCGCGGTGAAATATTTTTGAGCGTAACGATGGCCAGGGTTTTAAATAACAAAGGGATTGCGATCAATTTTGAAATAAGGGATACGGGCATTGGCATTCCCGAAGACAAACTGCCGCAGTTATTTGATGCGTTTTCACAAGTGGATTCTTCCACTACACGAAAATATGGCGGCTCAGGTCTTGGACTTGCCATTTGCAAGCGGCTGGTCACCCTTATGGGTGGTCGTATTGCCGTTAAAAGCCGTCAGGGAAAAGGCACGACTTTTACCTTCACTGTCAATTGCCGTATCAGTGATCACCCAAAGCAAACTGCCCCCATTCCCGGCAGAGAGATACTTAAAGGCAAAAAGATACTGATCGTGGATGATAACCTCACCAACCTGCGCATTTTGCAATTACAACTGAAACATTGCCAGATGATAATTATATCAGCTACGGAAGGCTCTGAGGCTTTGTACCTGCTGGAGACCAATGAAGGCATTGAGCTGGTAGTAACCGATATGCAAATGCCGGGTATGGACGGGATAGCGTTCTGCAGGCTGATCAAACACAGAAGGCCGCAGCTTCCGGTGATTTTATTAAGCTCCATGGGTGATGAAAGCCAGAAAAAACATCCCGGTCTATTTGCTGCTATGCTGACCAAGCCTGTTAAACCATTATACCTGGAAAGGGTTATTCTTAACCAGTTTCAGCACCAGAGCCAGGAGCAGGAGCCACAGGAGTCTCATCAGAAGCTGAGTAAGGAATTTGCCTTGTCTAAGCCATTGCATATCCTGGTAGCGGAGGATAACCTGATCAACCAAAAGATGATCTTAAAGATACTGGAAAAACTTGGTTACCAGGCTTCGCTGGCCAATACCGGAAGGGAAGCTATCCACATGCTGGACAGGGAATTTTACGACCTTATCCTGATGGATGTGCAAATGCCTGAAATGGACGGATTGGAGTGTACCCGTTATATCAGGGACAATTATACAAGGCAGCCGGTGATCATTGCCATGACCGCTAATGCAATGGTGGAAGACCGCGAAGAATGCATCAGGGCTGGAATGGACAATTATATCCCTAAACCTGTCAAGATCGAAATACTGGTTGGCATGTTGCAGGAAACAAATTTTCCCGCGCAAATTCCGGTGTAAGAATATCGGAGTACCCACAAAAAGAATTTACACCAAGCGAAAGCGTGATACCTGACTCCATTAGCCTTAATTCTGCAATATTAAAGGCGCATTTGACCTTAAAGGCGCACTTATCCGGCATCATTGGCCTGGGGAATCAATAATTTTAATATTTTCGGTTAAATTCCCATCTTTTAAGAAAAAAATGCCTCACGTGGGATAGAATGTGTGCGTTTTTCTACTTTTTTAATAAAAGTGCATATTTTTTGCTAAAAAAACTTGATAAAACGATTAACTTATTTACATTTGAAATATAATTCATGTTTTTTAAGTGAATTTGATATTTATTTATACCCCTGCGTTCTTATTTATTGCTTAAAGTCGGTGACTGCTACCCCTCAATAGACTTAAGTAATGCTTATAAGTAGTTAAAAGCCTTCTTGGTAAAGAAGTGGTAAGTTGGTGAATCGATTTATCAAAAAATCGATCTTTATTGATAAATCGATTTACAAAGTAATGTGTCGTTGATAAATCGATTTATCTGATTTAACAAATTAAACAGAAAGGAGACGGAATGATAAAAAATTAATAATCAAATATTTAAGTAGCAATTAACAAACTAAAAACTAATTAACACAATGAATAAATTTTTACAGATTTTTCTAGGGCTTTTGGTATTCGGCGCAGTAGACGCTCATGCTCAAAGTATAAAAGTTACCGGTAAGGTAATCGGGAAAGACGATGGCCTGCCTCTGCCGGGGGTGAGCGTCGTTATTAAGGGTACACAAACCGGTGTAAGCACCAATGCAAACGGAGTTTTTACAATAACGGTTCCGGATAAAAGCAGTGCGCTCTCTTTCAAATTTATCGGCTATGTACGTAAGGATACCATTGCGTCAGCAAACGAAAGTTTAATTATTGCCTTAGTGTCCGACACCAGGCAGTTAACCGAGGTTACCGTAACAACGGCTTTAGGTATTAAACGTAAAGCTAAAGAGTTAGGGTATGCCACTCAATCGGTTTCCGGCAGAGAGTTGACTCAGGGTAAGGCTACCAATCTGGGAGCCGGACTTTCGGGTAAGATTGCCGGTCTGCAGATCAACCAGGCAAACAACCAAATTGATGCCGGCGATCAGATACGTGTGGTATTACGCGGAAACCGGTCTTTCGTAGGTAATAATCAGGCGCTTCTGGTTGTTGACGGAGTTACAGTGGCATTAGGCTATCTTAATTCGCTTAACCCTAACGATGTTGAGAGTGTTACGGTGTTAAAGGGTGCCAATGCAGCAGCTTTGTATGGTTCTGAAGCGTCAAATGGTGTAATCATAGTAACGACCAAAAAGGGAAAAACCGGTGATGTAGGGACATTAACCTATACCAATACCACCATGCTTAATCAATTATCCTATTTCCCAAAACTGCAAAACCAGTTTGGTGGCGGAACTAACCAGGACGCCTTCGGATTCCCTCAGTATACGCCTTATGAAAATCAGAATTTCGGCGACAGGTATGATGGCAGTTTAAGGCCACTCGGGCGTCCTTTGCCTGACGGTACCACTCAAATGGTAACCTATGTGGACCGGGCAAATGAAAAGAAGAAGTTTTTTGACACCGGTCTGGATGAACAAAACGATGTTACCTACACATCCGGAGATGAAAAAGGTTCCGTATTTATCAATGCACAGCATCTGTCAAGCAAAGGAACCACACCCGGGGACCTGGCCAACAGGACCTCCATGCGGGTTAACGGCAGCCGGACTTTTAAGAATTTAACGGCCAATTATTCTTTGGATTATAGTCAGCGGAATTACGATAAATCGTACGCGCAGGTTTATAATATGGTTATCAATACCCCATCTGAAATTCCCTTGACCCAGTACAGTGACCTCACCTCCAAATATGGTGACCCTAATAATTTCTACAACGACTATTACACAAGTCCTTACCAGGCACTTCAGCAGGATCGCCAAAAAGAGCGTAAAGATGCCCTGCTCGGTAATTTATCCCTCAACTACAAAGTTAACAACTGGATCAATCTCCTTGTAAGGGGGGGCCTTACTACGTCTACCATCGTTGGTAAATACACGCAATCAGCATTCAATTATTCTGATTTTGCCAAAGCCAGCGGAAAATCAATTGCCGCAAATAATACACAGGCTTCTGAAAGTGACTATGATCAGTTCAACAGCCGTATCAACGGAGACTTCCTGGCTACGTTTGATAAGAAATTAACTTCAGATTTCCGCCTGAAATTTATAGCCGGCGCCCAAGTAATAGACCGCTCGCAGCAGAACATCGGGGTAGGGGCAAGCACCTTGGTTATTCCTGATTTGTACAATGTAAGTAACGTGTCGGGTGTTCCAAACGCTTATGAAAATATTTCTCATGATCGCCAGGTTGGTGTATTTGGAGATTTAACTTTAGGCTATAAGGATTATCTCTTTTTACATGCTACCGGCAGGAGGGATGAAGATTCAAGACTGGCAGCAAGTAACCGCAGTTTCTTTTATCCTTCTATAGATGCTTCGTTTGTTTTCACCGATGCAATTGCTGCCCTGAAAAACAAAGATTTCCTTTCCTCAGGTAAAATAAGAGCGGGTATATCAAAAGTATATACGGTACAGGTAGGCGCCTATGCACTGCAATCCACCTTTGCAACCGGATCGGGGTTCCCATATGGAAGTAATGCAGGATTTACCGTGGGAGACGCTGTTTATGATCCTAACTTAAAACCAGAGATGACCGTTTCGAAGGAAATAGGTCTTGATTTAGGATTTTTACACAACCGGATAACTTTAGAGACCTCCGTATACTCTGAATTAACGACTAACCAGGAAATCACAACAGGGATAAACATATCTAACGCAACAGGATTTACCAATGCTGTAATTAATACAGGAAGCGGAAGAACCCGCGGAATTGAAATTGCTATTAATGCCTCACCTGTGCTTTCTTTACGTAACGGTTTTACCTGGAATATTGGTGTTAATTATGCCTACAACGAAAACAAAGCCATATCCCTTTACCAGGGCCTGAATTCGCTCAGTATCGGCAGCAGTAACTATATCGTAGTTGGCAAATCATACCCGCAGCTGGTTGGATCCGATTATGTGAGAGATCCGCAGGGACATGTCGTTGTAAACAGTGTAACAGGTTTGCCGACTGTAAACAATACCTTGGTTGATTTCGGACAAACAAATCCTAAACACATTTTGGGTGTTAATACCAGTTTCTCATTCAAAAATTTCACCTTGGCAGGAACTGCTGAGTTTCGGGGCGGAGCGGTTGTATACAACGGATTTGCAAGCACGCTGGATTTCTCAGGTATAAGTTACACTTCTGCCGAAGGCGGAAGAGAACGTTTTGTATATCCAAATTCTGTTATACAAACCTCACCCGGCGTATATGTGAAAAATACCGATATCACCACCAATACCGGCGGCGGCGGCTTTTGGGCGGATGGTATACGTGATAACGTGATGTCAAATTACGTGGTCAGTGCTGATTATTTAAAGATCAGGGAACTGTCATTAGCCTACGAGGTTCCGGCTAAATATTTACAGGGAAGTAAGGTTATAAAAAAGGTGACCGTTGCTTTAGTTGGCCGAAACCTGTTCATGTTCAGACCTAAGTCAAATATTTATACAGATCCGGAGATAAATGTTGGTACAGACAATCCTCAGGGTTATAACAACCTCAATCAAACTCCGCCAACCAGGATCTACGGTTTTACTGCAAGCGTCGGATTTTAATTTAAAAAAGAGAAAGATGAAAAGATTAACAACGATAGCACTTATTGCCCTTGCTTTCACATTGGGAGCTTGCAAGAAGGCTTATTTCGATATAAATAATAATCCAAATAGTTCCACAAATGCTTATCCTGGATTGGTATTAACCAATGCCCTGAACGGCACGGCCAAAAACACTACCGGTTCTTATGAATTTTACCGGTTTGCTTCTCCATGGATCGGCTATTGGAATTTTAGCGGTGCCTATTCAGGTTTTTTAGAAGAGCGCAGCTATAATATCACCTCAAATTATGGCGGTGCAACAAACACCTGGGCCAATTTATTTAATAACCTGGAAGATTATTACTATTTGGAGCAGCAGGGTAAATTGCTTGGCAAGCCTTATTTTGTAGGGTATGCCAAAACAATGAAAGCGTTTAACTTTCAGTACCTGGTGGATTTTTATGGTGACGTACCATACACACAGGCGCTTCAATCCACCAAATTTATCCGGCCTAAATATGACAAGGATATAGCTATTTATGAAGATTTAGCTAAGCAACTGGACTCAGCTGCGACTATTTTTAAAGACAATGTTAATAAGGTGGCTTCCAGCGATGTAGCTTATGATATTATGTATGCAGGGGATCTGGTTAAATGGGGAAAACTTGCAAATACCATTAAATTGCGGCTATTGCTTCGCCAAAGCGAAATACCTGGCAGGACAGCCTATATTAAGGCTGAAATAGCTAAAATCGATGCCAACGGATTAGGTTACATTCTTGCAGGAGAAACCGCAAATGTACAGCCAGGTTACTTAAACAGCGATGGAAAGCAAAACCCGTTCTACTCGGTATTTGGCTATACGGCTGCTGCCGCTGTAACAATGCAATTTGGCCATCTTGAGTATCTGGCAGCAAAATACTCATTGGATTTTTATCAGAATAACAACGACCCGCGCCTGGGAAGATTTTACACCACTATTAATGAAGGTAAAGGAACAACTTACGTAGGGCATCCTTTCGGGCCAACTGCTACCGAGGCTGAAAAACCGGATCAAATATCGGCTATAGGGCCAGGCCTGGTAAGCTTTCCGACTGATGCAAGTAAACCACAGCCATTAATTACTGATTTTGAAAGTTTGTTTCTGCAGGCCGAGGCTGCTCAGCGCGGTTTGACAACGGGTGACGCCAGGGCGCTTTATCAGGCCGCTGTAACACAATCATTCATTGCCATGGATTTAACTGCCGGCGATGCTGCAACTTATCTAAGCTCACAACCTGTTGCCAACTGGGATGACCCGGTTAATAGCGGTTTTGGAATAACCGCAGAAGACAGTGCTGCTAAAACTGATAACAAGCTTATTTTGATAATTAAACAGAAATGGGCTTCATTAAATGGTTTTAATGATATTGAGGCCTGGTGCGATTACAGAAGACTCGGTCTTCCTGCAGATATTCCGATCTCGAATAACCCGGCGGCTACTACCCTTAAAATACCGGTAAGAATGCCCTATCCGCAAAGTGAATATAACTACAATCCGGATAACGTAGGAGCCGAAGGCATAATAAGTCAATTTAACTCGCGGGTATTCTGGGACGTTAAATAATCCAAAACTTTAAATAAATGAAGATGAAAAAGAATGACATTTTTAAATGCATTATACCATTACTACTCACGGTGGTATTGGCCTCCTGCAAGGACAGCTACCCGCAACCGGATTTTACCAAAGATACTCCGATAGTGGAATTACCGGTAGCAAGTTTGGCAGGCAATGGCGGCGGAAATTCAATGAGCGCCAGTTTTGCGATCCAAACCGCACCTTCTGACTATTATATTTATGTCAACTATGCAGCTCCGAATGCAAACCCTACCGATCTGGTGGTTACTTTAGCTGTCGATACTGCTGTTTTGAATAAATATAATAAGGTTAACGGTTATAGTACGGCTGACGGTACAGGTTATTTGCCGCTTCCATCGGCTGACTATAGTTTATCAAATAAGATAACTATTCCTAAAGGGCAGCGGAAAGTACAATACCATATCCAGTTTAATACTACTTTAATTGACCCTACGGTTAAATACGCATTGCCACTGAAAATTGTTGATGCATCAGGGGCTACCATCAGCGGTAATTTTGGAACACTTAATTTACTGGTTGGGATTAAAAATGCCTATGATGCAGATTATACCACTACAGGATATTTCTTCCACCCGAGTGCTCCGCGCGCTTTGAAGGATACCAAACATATTTCAACCGTTGGAATAAATACCTGCAGTGCCGGCCTGGCCGATTTATATGGCAGTAACTATTACTTCCAGTTTGATGTAGCCGGATCTGCCTTAACAAACTGGGTGCCTGTAGGCTCAACGCCTGCTGCTCCGGCATCTGGTTTTATGACAGCTGATAATCCTGCCGGAACAGATTATTCGACCTCGGCCCCTAATAGTCCGGGTACGGCACCATGGACTTCAGCCAGCTATAATAATACCTATGATACAGCTACACAAACGTTTTATATGCATTATGGTTATAACGGAACCGGCCCTAACGGCTTTACCCGACAGGTATATGAAAAATGGGTGAGAATTAATTAAAAATTTATTAAAACGATAAGGAGTTACCTGCAAAATGGGTGACTCCTTATTAATATCGATATGAAAAACAAGTCCTTTCTGATTTTGATTAATTTATTGCTGTGTTATAGCTGTACAAAATATAGCACCGGCACAAAAGTTATATTAAATCTTAAGGCCGGTTTAAACGAAAAAGTTTTTCTCGAAAAAATAGCTTTCAATGATGAAAAGCAAATCCTTATTGATTCAGCAACGGTAACGGATAATCATCATCCTATCATTTTTAACGTGCCGGTAAACGAAGAACGGCTGTACAGATTGCGCATTTCTAATAGTAATATGCGTATCCTGTTTATAAATGATGTTAAAGAAATTACCATTAATGCCGATTGGTTTACTGGTAAATACTCAGTTAAAGGCACGGCCGCTACACAGCAACTTGCTGATTTCCAGTCACGACAACTGCGGATATCAGATCAGTTAAAAATTCTGCAGGAGATTGGGGATAAAAAGAAGAAGGTTAATTTGTCCGATGAGTCTATTAAAAGAATAACGGATACTTTTAACAGTAAGCTTGCTGAGCTTAACCAGCGGCCGCTTGCCTTTGCTGATACGGTGAGCGATCCGGTGATGTTTATGGTTCTGTACAATAGTATTGATTTTGGTAATGACCACGCCAGGTTAAAAAAATTCATACAAAATGGTTCTTCGCGTTTTCCTGGCTACAGGCCCCTGCAGGTGCTGAAAAAGCAGGTAGATAAGTTCTTAAGCCTATATGAAAATCAATATAAGACAGGTGATACCGTGCCTTGGGTAACCTTAACCGATAAGGATGGGAAATATTTTTCCACCGCATCGTTGAAAGGTAAGTATTTCATTATAAACTTTTGGGCAACCTACTGTTCGGAATGTTATTTGTTTAACGGAGCCATGAAAAAACTAAATCAAAGATTGCCACCGGGCGAAATTCAAATGGTGAGTGTGGCAATTGACGATCAAAAAGATGCCTGGAAAAACATAATTGAAAAAGAAAATTACAACTGGACCGAGCTGATAGACGAAAATATGTGGAATGGTGCAGCTGTTAATACTTTAAAAGTCGATAGTATACCGTTTAATTTTTTTGTTTCCCCTACAGGAAAAATTATCGGCAAAAATATCCGCACAGAAAACCTGGCAAACGTTGTTTTATCGGCGATCAGCCACACTCCTGTTAAATAGCAAAAACCCCTGCCTGAAATAAATACGGTACACCGCACTACCATACACATTGTAACACAATTTAAATAAACATAATGAACGCTAATCCACTATTCAAATTTAGCACAGCTATCTTTCTGTTAATCGCCTTATCATCAAAATCCCAAAATAGATATACCAAATATGTTAATCCTTTTATAGGCACAGGTGCGGCCGATAAAAATAGCTTATCAGGAAGTAACTTTCCGGGTGCCACAACGCCTTTTGGCTTTGTTCAGTTAAGCCCCGATACGCGTGATAATCCGGATGATCCCGGTTCAGGGTATGATTATAATGATCAAACGATAGTTGGTTTTAGCCATACTCATTTAAGCGGTACCGGTGTTGCTGATCTGTTTGATGTCTTAATGATGCCGACTACCGGCGAAATCAGAACAGAACCCGGAAAAGCAGATGCAACAGGCAGCGGTTACCGTTCATCTTTTAGCCATGACCAGGAGTCGGCAAAACCGGGTTACTACCGGGTAATGTTAAAAGATTATCGCATCAATGCCGAATTAACCGCAACCGAACATGTGGGTTTGCAGCGTTACACTTTTCCGCAAAGCAGCCAGGCGCATATCATTATTGATCTGAATCATACTTTAGATAAAAAACGTACTTATTGGGTTTGCAAAGTGCTTGACGCCCAGATACGTGTTATTGATAACAAAACGATAGAAGGATATCGTATTTTAACCGGGTGGGCAAATCTGCGCAAAGTGTATTTCCGGGCCGAATTCTCAAAGCCGTTTTCCAGTGACATTCTGGTGGAAGGCAGAAAGAGGATTAATAATCTGGCCGTAATTAATGGCAGCGCTGTAAAGGCTGTATTAAATTTCAATACCAGCAATGCAGAGCAAATATTGGTGAAAGTTGGCCTTTCGGCTGTAAGCGTCCGTAATGCGGGGCTTAATATGCAGACGGAACTCCCTGGCTGGGATTTTGAAAAAGTGAGGCAGCAAGCAGAAGATAAATGGGAGCATGAGCTTGCAAAGATTAAGATTGAGGGAACCAATGAGCAGAAGCAAATATTTTATACCGGCATGTACCATGCCTTTACACAACCCAATAACATGGCTGATGTAAACGGTGATTATATGTCCAGTGATTTCACCATCCGCAATGCCCACCCGGATAAAACCCACTATTCAACATTGTCCTTATGGGATACTTATCGTGCGGCCAACCCGCTCTATACGCTGATACAGCCAAAGCTTACTGCAGGTATCATCAACAGTATGGTGCGGCAGTATGAAAACTATGGTTATTTACCTATCTGGCAGCTATGGGGTGAGGAAAATTACTGTATGATCGGCAATCATGCCATACCGGTGATCGTTGACGCCGCTTTAAAAGGAATAAAAGGTTTTGATGTCGAAAAAGCCTACCAGGCCGTTAAAGGCTCATCGGTTACCGATCATCAGGCGTCACCTTTCACCGAGTGGGAAAAATACGGATATATACCTGAGGATATTCAGTCGCAGTCAGTTTCTATTACTTTAGAAATGGCTTATGACGATTGGTGCGTGGCCCAGCTGGCCAGAAAGCTTGGTAAAATGGATGACTATAACCGTTTTATTAAACGGTCTGAATTTTACAAAAACCTGTACAATCCCGCTACCGGTTTCTTCCAGGCAAAAAGATCTGACGGGAAATGGCTGGCGCCATTCAACCCGCTGAAATACGGCGGTAATGGCGGCAATCCCTATACAGAAGCCAATGCCTGGCAATACTTTTGGTATGTTCCGCAAAATGTCGGAGGGTTAATCAATTTAGCCGGCGGCAATAAGTTATTCAACAATAAACTGGATCAGTTTTTTACTTTAAAAGATTTACCTGGGGAGGTAAATGGAAATGCTTCCGGATTTATAGGGCAATACGCACACGGAAATGAGCCAAGTCACCACATTGCCTATTTATATGATTTTTCAGGACAACCCTGGAAGACACAATACTATGTTTCAAAAATACTCAATGAGCTTTACAATAATTCTTCATCCGGCTATGCAGGTAATGAAGATTGTGGTCAGATGTCATCCTGGTACATACTGAGCGCCATGGGCTTTTATCCGGTTAACCCGGCTAACGGGGTATATGCATTGGGCGCACCTGTATTATCAAAAGCCACCATTGACCTTGGGAACGGGAAAACCTTTAGCGTAATTGTTAACAATGCTTCAAAAACCAACTGTTACATACAGTCTGTTAAATTAAACGGAAAAGCTTACCATAAGACTTATATCACTCAGAATGATATTATCCGGGGCAGCACCCTGGAGTTTACCATGGCAGCAACACCCAATAAGAAATGGGGTAGCAGCTCCGGTGATGCTCCTCCATCGTGGGGATACTAAATGAATTTGCTCAGGCTGATAACTTATCATATACAGGTCCGGTGATCGCAGGCATTATGATCCTTTTTACCAGGTCACCAAAAAAAATTCCATTGAAGTATCTTTTTATATTTATAAGTTTGGGGGGTAAATGAAACCGATATCACTTAAAGAAATAGCAAATATTACCGGTGCTTCGCCTACAACTGTTTCTTTGGTGCTAAATGGAAAAGGACGGATCAGCGAGGCCGTAAGACAGAAGATACTCCAGGCGGTAAAAGATAACGGGTATGAGCCAAATCGCATTGCCATTAGCCTGAGAACCGGTCATTCCAATGTATTGGGCGTAATTGTAGATGATATCGGCGGCCCTTTTTTTGGCGCCCTGGCAAAAATAATAGAGGTTGAAGCAGAAAAATTCGGATTCAGGATCATTTATTGCAGCAGCGAGAACAACCTTGAAAAAGCCAGAGAACTGATTTCGATGCTCTCACATCAATTAGTTGACGGCTATATCATTATGCCGGTACCTGGTCTGCAGGATGAAATTCTAAATCTGAAAGCCAATCATAAACCGGTGGTGTTAATTGACGGATATTATCCAGAACTGGATATACCGCATGTGCTGGTTGATAATTTAAATAGCGTCATGCAGGGAATGTCCTGTTTAATTGAGGCAGGCCATCGTAAAATTGGATTTGTAACGGTTGATATTGACCTGATCCAGATAAAGGAACGGTTACGCGGGTATTTTGAGTCCTTGAAAAAGTTTAATTTAAAGGCTGACGATAAATTAGTCCTTAAATTACCGTATCAGATGGATAAAGGAAAAGCGGTACAAGCCGTCAAAGATTTATTTGGCAGTAACCGGGATATGGATGCCGTTTTCTTCTCCACGAACTACCTGGGTATTATTGGTATTGAAAGCATACAGGAGTTAGGCTTAAGCATTCCCAAGGATATCGCTGTTATTTGTTTTGATGATCTGGAAATATTCAGGTTATTGCCGCCGGGTATCAGTTCCATTCAGCAACCCGTGTTGGAAATTGGAAGAACGGCGACCGATTTATTATTGGCAATGCTCGGAAAGAAGAAAAATCATTTACAAACTGATAAAATAACTATTCCAGCCAATTTGATTATAAGAGGCTCAATAAAGGCAATTAACGTCCCCAAATTTGTCGAATAACAGGCCAGGCAAAAGTCCAACAACCGTTCTTTTTTAGACCTGTCATTTATCAGCTTAATAACCAGCCTCTCGTAGCTAAAAGCCAAGACTCCCTATTCCCGGAAACAATCAAAGCAAAAGAAGACAGTCTGGCAAGGTTACCAAAGCGCCGCTTTTCAAATCCGCGTCTTTTGGTCCCACCCTAATTAATCATTTCATCTTTGCTCAATTGTTACGGCCATCATTCTGCAATGCGATATTGTTTTTTTTGAAAAACGATCTCATCTATACATTGTCCGATGGCCGTCAAAGCGGAGGCATCCAGAAAGTCCTCGTGTCTTTGCATCCATTCGTTCCCGAACTTAAACAGGACCGCTATTTTTCCATCAGTAAATTCAACTTTCCAAACTTTCCAGCTTTTATAGTAATCAGCGGTGATCTTTATTAACTGCGCGGTGCCAGCCAAAAGAATTTTGTATTTCATGGTAAATCATTTAATAATTGCGTAAATTATTTTAAGCATAATTCATTATTAATTGCTGATTTTAATCGAATCACCGCATCATCATTGTCGCATTTAAGACGTGTAAAGGCGGTCGATATTGCATCTTATAGGTCCACTTTCAAGTTAAAAAATGTTAATAGCAGGGCTGTTATTCGTTTGTGGTTTTATTCGTGGAATGTAACCTTCTGATTGGCAGTAGCATCAGGGCGTTTGCTGCGGGCGGGCTTTACATTGTAACGTTTTCGAAGGATTCCCCGCCACTTTCGACACCGGGATACTAAAATTAAAAGCGGACCTTGGCTGCAAAATCAGCTGCATCAGAACGCTAACGTATATCAGGCTGATTTATAACTGTTGTATACTTGATAAAAAGTCGGGTTTCGGATTAGGTATTAACGTAAATCGGGAGAGGAAGTATTGATCGCATGGATAACTTTAATTTTGTGCTTAAAAGCTATATTTTAAAATGTTAATAAATATTTTTTAAATTTTAGTTTTATTTAAACAGAACAAAAATTATCTTCACTTAAATAAATAGAAATAACCTTAACCTTATCACACTATGAATACTTTCTCTTCGATAATTTATTACCTGAAATTTAAATTTCGAGGTTTTAACCTCTAACCTAACATTATCGGTTTAACCTTTTATGTTTTTTTTTCGGCTGAAGACGCGCAAATTAATTGAAATACTGTGCAAGTATCAGGTATAAAATTGAAACCTAACCTATATTATTACAAATTTTTACCCGTTGAATAACCTTACCTAATCACAAATTATGAACTACCCTCGATTTCTGCTCAGCGCTAATCGGTTATTTTTAAAAGCGAAATTAAGCCCGCATTGGGCACGAAATCGATTTTCGCCTTGATTAAAAAGCGTATTCTGCAGTTTTTTTTATGTGCATTATCCAAATACGCTAAATAGGTCATTTTGAAAAAACTAACCTTCAAGGTCACAATTAAAGACGTTTCGAGATCTCATATCATGAAAAAAATTTGCTTAACACTCTTCACAATTCTGTCTGCATATCAGTTTTCTATGGCACAATGGACAACCAGTGGAACAACTATCTATAACAGTAATTCAGGGAATGTTGGAATTGGAACTACAACACCTCAAGCTTCTTTGGATATAAACGGTAATCTTCAATTTTCCAACTCATTAATACCAATGGGCGTTATTTCGGAAGTTACAGGAACTTACAACCCGTTGATAAACTTGAGCCTTAATTTTAGAGAAAGTAACAAGAATATAAATTACGTTGGTGGGGCCATGAGAATCGACAGTAGGAGTGCTTCTCCTTTATTTGTATGGCTTTCGAGATCTGCCGGGTCATCCATTGAGAATGTTTTGATGTCCATTACTTTAAATGGAAATGTAGGGATAGGTACAACAGATAATGCCAATTGGCAGCTTGCAGCATCACCTTATAAATTGGCCGTAGGTGGAAGTGTTATTGCAACAGCTGTAACAGTAAAAATTGCTGCTAACTGGCCTGATTATGTTCTCAAAAAAGACTATCAGCTTCCTACACTGCAAGACATAAAGACCTATATCGATCAGCATCAGCATTTACCGGAAATGCCGTCAGAACAGGAGATAAAAACAGACGGCCTCAATTTGGGCGAGATGAATAAACTACTGACCAAGAAGGTGGAGGAATTGACCCTTTATTTGATTGAGAAGGATAAACAAGTCAAAGAAGACGAAGCTAAAGTAAATAGTCAAGAGATGAGAATCAACAAGCTTGAAAAGGAATTAGAACTCATCCTTAAAATGAAAGCGGCTGCAAACAATTAATGATCAATCTTAAAAATCAAATAAAATGAAAAAGTCTTTATTATTAATTTTAATCCTACTCCCTCTTTTTGTAAAGGCACAATATTACACCCAGATAAATACAAACACGACCCCTCAGTATATTTATGTCGGTACCTTAAATTTCCTGAGTTCTGATGCTAGCAACCTTCAAAAAATTCAGGTTGATATATTTGGCGGCGGATGGGGCTCTACCGGATTAGGAATAACTACTTATTATATTGCTAATAGGAGTAGTCTGGTGGTTAACCAGGTCAGAATGGGTTCGTCCAATGACAATCTTTTTACCTTACAAGCCTTTACAAATAGTTCAAACAATAATACTGATTTTTATGTGGTCACCAATTACTGGTGCGCACTTGGCATCAAGTCTGTTATGCTCGGAAGTTCTACTACGCCGGTTAATCAGTATATACCTATTACCAGTTCGACCTCTGCCCCTTCGGGTGGTATACCACTCACATTGAACATTGTTCCGGTGATGCTTACAGATGCAAGCGGAAATATAGGCATTGGTACATTCAACCCCAATGGTTACAAACTTGCAGTAAAAGGCAATATTCACGCCCAGCAGGTCAATGTCGATTTGAACACCTGGCCTGATGACGTTTTCAAAAAGGATTACCAGCTCCCCACTCTCCAGGAAGTAAGAACCTATATCGATCAACACCGGCATTTGCCGGAAATGCCATCCGAACAGGAGGTAATAAAAGATGGCCTTAATGTCGGTGAGATGAACAGGCTCCTGACCAAGAAAGTGGAAGAGTTGACACTTTATTTAATTGAAAAAGATAAGCAAATTAAAGATTTGACTGATTCCCAACAGGAAGAAAGGCGCTTTCAAAATGAAAAGCTAAAACAATTGGAAGACAGATTGGAACATTTAGAAACCAAAAAAAATAATTAACGAATCAATTATATGAAAAAGACTTACCGTCTTACACTTATAGCCATATTGGCTCTTAATTTACATTCTTTTAGTCAAACAACCTTAACAGAAGATGCAAATGGCGTCTTAAATACTGGCAAAGTGGTAACTCAAACAAGTGCCGGGCAAACTTTTTTTCAGGGCCATCAGTTAGGCAGTACATATAGTTATCCATCTGGAATATTCAGGGCATGGACAGACAATTCAAACGGGGCTGTAAATTATTTTTATGATGGGGTGACTAATGGGGTAACAAATTTTAGTGTCCGGGCAGATGGACAGGGATACTTTGCAGGTAATGTTGGTATTGGTACAACAAGCCCAAACGGATACTTATCTCTTGGTTCATCGATTAGTAATAAAAAGCTATTCGTTTATGATGATGGAACCGGTGCAAGCGGTTTTGGACAAGCCGGTTCTGAGTTTAGAATCTTTGGAGTTTCATCCGGCACAAATCATATAAGTTTTGGAAAGTATCAACTACCTAATGACTCTTTCACAGAACAAATGCGCATTGATAATAGTGGCAACGTAAGTATTGGTACCTCAAATGCCAACGGTTATAAATTTGCTGTTCAGGGTAATGTGCATGCCCAGCAAGTTACCATTGACGTTACTAACTGGCCCGATTATGTCTTCAAAAAAGATTACCAGCTCCCAACTCTAACAGAAGTAAAAGCCTATATCGATCAAAACCATCATTTGCCGGATATGCCGTCTGAACAGGAAGTTGCCAAAGATGGCCTTAACCTGGGTGAAATGAATAAACTGCTAACCAAGAAAGTGGAAGAGTTGACGCTTTATTTGATTGAGAAAGACGTGAAACAAAAAGCGCAGGAGCGTATAAACAACAAACTCATGGAGCGCTTAAATGAAATGGAAAAAAAGCTTAACAGCTTAAGTAATTCTGGAAAATAACATTTTAAACCTTACCGCATGTCAACAAAAAGATTGATTATTTTAATCATTTACCTGCACAAAAACATTGTTCAACCTTCGAAACGCGATTACCGGCCATGAAAACTTCAAACAGCATCAACAGTACAGACTGAGTTTTGATCTGTAAAGTGGTCTTTCTTTTTTAATAAGATATAAACAAATTTTCCCATGAATAAAAAGCATGTTCTCCTGTTTTTATTATGCGCTTTTATAATCAATAACACCTTTGCGCAAGTATCTGTTAATCCGCTTACCGGTGCCGGGAGCGTAAATATCCCAATTTATAACATTCAGAGCGGGCAGATTTCGGTTCCAGTAACGCTTGCCTATTCGGCAGGCGTAAAGCCAAAAGACGTCGAAGGAAATGGTGGTATGGGTTGGAATGTAATCGCAGGCGGACAAGTCAGCCGTTTGCTCAGGGGACTACCTGATGACTGTACTTTTGATGCTACCTCTAAGACTGCGAACGGATGGATGAACTCCTCCAGTCCGACCGCTATTACCAATTTTATAGTTGCGAACAATGGAACCTGTGCAACGGAAAATTCGGATCTTACCTATATCAATAATTATTTATCGGCTACTAATCAGGACACGGAGCCGGATATATTTTATGTAAGTGCCCCTGGTCTAAATTGCCAACTGGTTTACGACCGGACAACTTCCCGGTTTAGACCGATTGCCTACCAGGATTTGGTGATCAGTTATACGACAGCTGGAGGAACATCCCTTTCTGCCAGTTTAATTACTTCTTTTACCATCACCAATGACAAAGCGGTTAAATATGTTTTTTCCTTTGTCCGAGCGGTTGATCAAAGAACACTGCCAGGCACGAATACCAACTATTTTACAACACGATATGCTCAATACCGAAATACAATTTCTTATTTTGATAATTGGTATCTGACCAGCATTACTGATCCAGCTGGTAACGCCGTAACTTTTAATTACCATAGCTCGTCCTCCAGAAGCGGTACAGATTCCGTATCACTTTTCCTGAGTGGCTCAAATACTCAATCGCTGCAGTACAGAGTTTCTCAAACCACCCATCCTTTGATCCTGAGCTCGATAAATAAACAAAATGCAAAGGGGGCAACAACATGCCTTACATTTAGTTGTGACACCCTGTTCGGCCAGGGAACTACCGGTCAAACAGTTTTGACCGATATATCAGGTATGGGACATGAGTTTCAGTTAAAATACTCCCCCTTTGTTTATGATCCGACCGGATATATGCGTTATTTTCTTGTAAATTTCACAGAGGTAGGAGCAGGACTCAATACTCCCGTCAACTATTCGTTTGGCTACATCGGCAATACCGACATACCTTCTGGCGGCGCCCACACTACCTTGCCGGATTCTGCTACGACTAAGGTAGATTACTGGGGTTATTATTCCGCTCACCCCGGCAGCAGCGGAACGCTGAACCCCTCCGTCTATGTCAATCCGTCTAACGGGGCGCTTCAGCGTTATGCCATAGACGCGCTTGCTTCTCCCGGAAGTTCCTATCCCTACACCTTAATCCATAGCGACCGTTCTGCTGATCCGGCCGTAGTCGCTACCGGATCGTTAAACAAGATCACCAATGCACAGGGTGGGATCACAACGATCATTTATGAATCCAATGATTACCTGGATGTTCCCTCTAACACGGTTGTCCAGGGAGGGGGGATCAGGGTCAAGAAGATCATCGATTCGGTCAGCAAGACATCCACCAACAATATGGTACGGAATTATAGCTATACCATTCCCTCAAGCAGCTTTATCAGTAGCGGCAAACCGATCTCCCTTCCGGTCTTTGCGTTCACAATACCTTATAGCGGGGGCATCACTTCCCAATCTTTGGCTGCTACCTCTACTGCGCTTTCCGCTAATGATCTTTCCGATGAGGATCATACCATCATGTATGTCTATTCGTCGGTTTATCAAACAGGGAAAGGAAAGACGCAATACCAATTTTATATTCCGGCTGCCAACTGGGACGCCAGTGCACTGCCTGCCTGCAGCAGCTGTACGACGTCAGACTGGAGTCCAACGATAGACTATTCCGCACGGCTAAACTGCGTGACACAGGCCGTTAAAAATGATATTTATTCGTACCCCTTTGCTCCAAATCCGAATTATGATTTTGAAAGGGGCTTACTACAAAAGGTGACCAATTACAATGATGACCCTACGCCAAGAGAGGTAAGCGAAACCAGCTATACCTATAAGCGTTCTTTTACTCCGTCATTTATAAGCGCTTTTAAAATTGATGATAACAACACCGTGAGCTATTCGACCAAAGCTTACAGCAAATATGCTATATATTATAATACCAGTGAACTGACGTTTTCAGTAACCACCAAGGTGTTCGATTCACCAACGCTAAGCATGGCCAGAACTAACACTGTTAATTATAACTATGACAGCGCCAATCATAAACTGCTTACCCAGCAGCAAATAACCAACAGCGATAATAGTATACTCGCCACCCATTACAGCTATGTTAAAGATTACACAAGCGCAGCGGCAGGATCAAATGCCAACGTGAATGCGCTGTATTATTTGCAGCAGCAAAACATCAATGCACCGGTCGAAACTTATCAGCAGGTGACCAGGAATGGCACAACCGTAACCACCGGGGCCTCCTTAAATCTCTTCAAAGCAGTAACGCCTGGCAGCACCACGTTCTATTTACCCTCACAGCAGTTTAAAATGGTTAGGCCGGACGGCGTATCCTTTACACCTTATAACGTAAACGGGTCAACCCAAACTTCTACCTACGATCCTAAATACTTTGGAGCTGCCAACTTTGATACCTATGATATTAACGGATATTTACTAACAGCAGATGATAGCAGCAAAAATATTCAGACAACTATCATCGACCACAATTCCAACCAACCCGTAGCTGTTTTCACAAATGCGGCCTGTTCTGAAGTTGCCTATAGTGATTTTGATTCCCAGATCATCTCACCAGCGGGTACCTTCACGATAACGGGAAGCGGTTCGTATATGCCGATCGGTAGTCACGCGGGTAACGCTGCCGGATTAGCTTCGACACAGACTGTTACATCAAGTACGCTTACCAAGAATGCCGCAGCAAAAAAATATATATTTTCAATTTGGGTCAATGCCGTGGCCGGCGGCGGCACTTTAAGCCTTTCCTTACCCGGAACAAGCGTTTCCCCAGTCACCTTATCCGCAGGTTGGAAATACTATGAAGTATCAATCCCTGTGGATACCCTGCCTTCAAGTTTTACATTCAGCTTTAACTCCAGCCAGAACATATCCATAGATGACATTTTGTTTTATCCCGACGTAGCCAGTGCGGCCACTGCCACCTATGATCCGGTTTCTTATGCTAAGATTGCATCGACTAATACCAACGGCGTGTCCTCCTATTATAAAAGTGATCGGTGGGGAAGACTTTTATACCAATATGACCAGGATAAAAATATCGTACTTAAAAAGACATACCTGACCCCGAATAATGTCAAAGATTTTACAGCACCGGTTATTAATTATTCACCTCGAGTACTCACTAGTACCGATCCTCCGCTTACGACAACGACTGCAATAGCATTTTCAGCCAGTTACATTGATCCCTTTGTCAGTGATGGGCTAACCTATACCTGGGACTTCGGTGATGGAACGGGAATAGTGACGACAACTTCTATCGCCCCGGCTCATACTTACGCAACTGCAAATACGTATACCGTAAAACTCACGGTCAGTTCGCCCTATTTTGGTTCTAAGTCAGCAGCACCTATTACTATAACCATTCTGCAAGCCGTAGCTACCCTTTCTTACAATAACTATGCGGCCACTGCCGGTATAACCAGTGTCAATTTCAGCGGTCCGCATTCTTATTCTTATACCGCCAACCAGATACAACAAGGAACGGCGACCGTTATTCCGGGTACATATACTGTTACCATTGTTCCTTTCGGAAGTAAATATGATCCAACTTTCGGTAAGGGGTATACCAATATCGTATTTGCCGATGGGGCCAACGGGTACTGTTTGGGTTACACCGGATCAAATTTTACGTTTACCTGGACAGTCATCGCCAATCATACGCTGAACTTTTCAGTTTATAACAATGGGACCTGCCCTTTCTTTTGATCAGCCTACCTAACCTTTACACCAAGATGATAACCATGAACCTTAATAGATATTTTACCGTGCTGGCAGCGTCACTGGCGCTATTTTACAACCAACCAGCAATGGCCCAGTCTCCCGGTTTTGTGCAGCAGGATGTGATCAAGCAGGCAGGGATCACTACAGACGCCCAGCTATATGCCTTGGGTGTTTCGGGCAGGCAAACCACCCGGGTGTATTATGATGGCCTTTCAAGGCCGCTGCAAACGGTTGCCCTACAGGGCAGTCCGCTGTATAACGATATCATTCAGCCCATAGCCTATGATAATCTGGGCCGGCAAACTAAAAGCTACCTTCCCTATGTGGGGCTGAGCACCGACACTATGGGCAGTTACCGCTTGAATGCCTTGCCCACTGCCCAGGCAAGCTTTTACAATCAATCCAGCCAGCACCTGATCGCTACTGATCTCAGCCCTTACAGCAGTCAGCTATTTGATAACAGCCCCCTGCAAAGGCTGTTGCAGACGATTATGCCGGGTAATGTTGATATGGGTAAAATGGTAAGCTACCGGTATAACAGTACCACCAGCGATGGAAATATCCTGGTGTGGAAGCCGGATGGCACCTTTACTGCCGGCACTTATTATGGTGATAACATGCTGTCGGTAACGGACGGAAAAGACGAGGACAATACCGAAACGCTGAGCTTTGCCGATGTAGCCGGACAAACCATTTTAAAAAGGCAGATACTACCGGGCGGCAACCTGGACACCTATTATATTTATAATAGTGCCGGGATGATCAGTTACATCGTTCCGCCGCTGGCAATTGCCAAACTGCCCGGCGTCAGCTATAGCCTGACCGCTGTCCCGGTGAGTAACCTGGTTTTTCATTTTGTGTATGATACCCGCGGAAGGCTGATAGAAAAGACGGTACCGGCCAAAGGTAAAGTTAGTATCGTCTATGATCCATTGAACCGCCCGGTACTGCTGCAGGATGCCAATATGCTCGTCAATAATCAGTGGAACTATATCAGATACGATGCGAAAGGAAGAGCCATCAGCCAGGGTATTTACACCGATAGCAACTCTGGCCGGTTAGGCCGTGTTAATATGCAGGCTTATGTCAGTACGCTGAGCTACGCCAGCTGGTACGAAAGCCGCACGGCCACGCTTACCAATAATGGCTATTATACCTGCAACATTTTTCCTACATTAGCTACAGGTACAATTACACCGCTGGCCTATAGCTACTATGATGATTACGATATGAATTTTGATGGCACGCCTGATTTTGTTTATTCCTTGCAATCATTAGCAGGGGAGATGGGAGCCACCACCGCCCAGATAAAAAACATGCCGACCATCACCAGCAAAACAACGGTCGGGTCCGGATTAAGCAATGTATGGCTTACCACGGCTGTCTTTTATGATAAGCGGGGCAATCTTATACAAAGCCAGAGCAATAACCAGCTCTATTATACCAATGCCGGCACGGTTACTGATTACAAAACTAACGTACCCGATTTTTCAGGTGTGCCGCAGATCAGCAAAGTATCCAAAAAAACTACTGCAAGCACCACTACCACCGTGCTCACCCTTTTTACTTATGACCACATGTACCGCCTCACTGCGGTAAATCAGCAGTATAACACCAGCGGCGCCACCCTGCCGGTGGCAACGTATCAGTATAACGAACTAGGGCAGCTGGTAAAAAAGAACCTGCAGCCATCAAATAATACATCTATTCCTGCAAACATTGCACTGGGGCCTGCTAATTCGGTAACCGCTACCTCAACAACAACAATAACGGCAAGCAATAGCATCACCATGTCGCCGGGAGCCGATGGCAGTCCATTTCTTATACCGACAGGAGCTAACTATCAGGCAAGCATAGCCTCGTTAGCCCTTCAGACATTGGATTACCGGTATAATATACGCGGGCAATTGCTCAGTATCAATAACAGTAAACTAAGTAACGACGGAGGGGTAACCAACAGTGATGGCAACGACCTGTTCGGTATGCAAATGCTGTATGACAAGGTGGATGCCAGCCTGGGTAATACCGCCTGTTATAGCGGCAAGCTCTCCGCTGTTAAATGGATTAGCAAGGACGGAAGCAGCGTCAGCAGTTTCGAGCGGGCCTATAAATATAGTTACGATGCCTTGAACAGGGATACTGCCGCCATTTATGCCGAAAGGGCGACCGCCGGTACCGGTAGCTTTACCACTACCCATGGCTGGGATGAGGACAGGATCACCTATGACCAGAATGGGAACCTGCTGACCATGTACCGAAACAGCAGCACCCAGGGATCGGGTACTCATGCGGCTATTGATAACCTGACCTACACCTATGATACTAATAATCCGAACCAGTTGAAATCTGTTGCCGACGCAAGCGGCAGCAGCCAGGGATTTACCGGCGGCACGGGAACTTATAACTACGACGGTAACGGCAACCTGACCAATGAGCCATATAAAGGCATTTCAACGATTGCCTACAACGTGCTTAACCGAACCGATAAGATATCGTTTACCTCTTCGGCAAACAAGTATTTAGATTACACCTATGACGCCGGCGGCACCCTGATCCGAAAGCGCCAATATGATACAGTGAGAAGCGTGCTTACGCTGATAACCACAACAGATTATCTTGACGGTTTTGTATATACCACAGCAGGAACCGGAACGCCCGCACTGGCCTATTTTGCCATGCCGGAAGGGCGGGTACTGAACAACACGGGTACGCTGAGCCAGGAGTATGACATTACCGACCAGCAGGGTAACGTAAGGATAGCCTTTGACAATACCGGTACAGGCGGCACGGCAAAAGTAAGGCAGGAGAACAGCTACTATGCCTTCGGGATGATCATGCCCGGCAGCACGGTGGCCACGCCCGGCAACCCCAATAAAAATTTATACAACGGTGGCAGTGAATGGCAGAACGATTACGGCAACATGCCCGATTATCAGCAAACCTTTTTTCGCAACTATGATGCGGCATTGGGCAGATGGATAGGCGCTGACCCCGAGGCTGAAAGTACGGAAAGCGTGACCGGCTATCAGTATGCCGGCAATAATCCAATTATGTTTAATGATCCGCTGGGAAATAAACCAGATCCGTACGGATTTGGAGGTGGAAGTAATTGGACTGCCCAAGCTATGTCAGAACTCATTACAGGAGAACAAGCCTATATGAATGCTTATCGGGGATTTGTTGACGGCACAGGTAACTCAGGTGGTTTCTTTTTTGGAAGTGGAACGGCGGATTATTCAAGTTTCTGGGCCTCCATTTTGGCTCACTACACTGGGAATGTAAAAACTGATGGCCCACTGACCAATATTATGAAAGATGTATCTGCTGTCATTTCGACTGTTTCAGAATTCAGAAATAGCATTGAATTGCCTGAAGTCAAAATTAATGCATTTAGATCGGGAAATCTCCCAATTTGGTGGGGCGATAGCCAAAGATTTGTAGGTGCCAATCAGGGGGGAAGTAGCTCGATATCGGATGCTTTGAATTGGATGGGTAACCATTTTTATACAGAGGTATCTGGACGATTAACACAAGGTGCGATAGGTTTCACGTCGGGACGATTTGCTGGATCAGAAATTGATTTAGGTAAGCACAACCTAGCTACATTGACAACAGGTACTGATAAAGGCGGAATTAATGCATATAAAGATGATGGTACTAAAATTTACGGCGGGCAATTAGTAGTTCCGGTGGAGGGTATCCCAATAGGTATCGGAGCCACACATGATGCCAACAGCGGTCAAAATAGCGGCATATTTGGAATTGGTGCTTTCGGTTATGAAAGGACTGGAAATTCAAACTTTATAGGTCTTGATATGACCAGTGGTGTGAACCTTTATTTTCTAGGAATTGAAGGCACTGCAAAAATTGGTTTTAAATGGTAATAATAACAACATGAAAGAATTATCGTCTGATGTCCTATATTATAAAAATACAATAGGTTTAATCGTAGGTCCGTTACTCATTGCAGCATTCATAAGTTTTTTCTGGAAAAATAATTTTCCCGATAGTGTTGTAAATGTATCCTATGCTGTGTTAGTTATTTTTACAATAAATCGATGGATTGTATGGTTTCATAATAAGAAAGTATATTACAGTGGAAACAGCCTGATATTAAAAAGTTATTTCGGGGATAAATCTCAATCTATTTCAATTGTTGATATTGTAAATGTGAAATTTATGTATAATTTTTCAGTTAAAAAAGAAAGAAAGCTAATCAAATTGTCCTTTGAATCTAAAGGTAAATCATCTTATATATATTTTTTTAGGAATTCTGATAAAACAACCTTAGATAAACTATTAGGTCAAATTAATGCCAAAGAGTAAAAGCTTCTATAACTTCCAGCCCCCGCTCCCGCAAGGGCTTTTGAAGCTGCTGCAAGCGTTTGTTTTAACTCCTCCTAGTGCGAGTATGTCGGGTCGGGCATGCGTGCAAAGGCTAC
>JAQBOV010000099.1 GCA_028287895.1 Mucilaginibacter sp.
TGCTCAGATAATATGGCTCCCGGGTATTGACCAATATCGTAAAGTTTTCCTTTAATTTTACCGGCAGAGTAAAGCTTGCTTTTTTTTAAGTAAAAGCAATATTCATTGTCTTTGTCAAGCAACGTCCCATATATAAAAATCAGGTCATTCATAATCCCGGCAATATAACCGTTCAAATAATTTCAGCCACAATTACCATTACTAATAATCGATATTATCCCTAACTTGCCCTGATTTTTTTCATACCGGTTATCATGAATAAACAACAGATCATATCCTATTTAAAGGAAAAAGGCATTGATAAGATAAAATTTGCATTTGCAGATATTGATGGAGTTTTAAGAGGGAAAGTGATCCACCATAAAAAGTTTACCGACGGACTGGAAACCGGCTATGGCTTTTGCGATGTTGTTTTTGGCTGGGATAGCGGCGATGTGTGCAATGAAAACATAAAACTTACCGGCTGGCACACCGGTTATCCGGATCAGCCTTGTCGTATTGACCTGTCAACTTTCCGCACCGTTCCGTGGCAGGATAACATTCCGTTTTTTTTAGCCGATTTCAGCAAAGCCGATGGTAAAGACCTGCCCGTATGTCCAAGAAGTTTGCTCAAAAGAATAGCAAAGCAGTGTGAAGCGGTGGGTTTTCATCCTGAGTTTGCCCAGGAATTTGAGTGGTTCAACTTCCGGGAAACACCACAGAGCTTACAGGAAAAGAGTTTTACCAAATTAGAGACTTTAACCCCCGGTATGTTTGGTTATTCAATATTGCGCACATCAGAAAACAGCGAATTTTATTATGATCTTTTTAATCTGTTAATGCAGTTTAACATACCATTGGAAGGTTTACATACAGAAACCGGTCCGGGCGTGTATGAGGCTGCAATAATGCACGATCATGTTTTAGAGGCCGCTGACAGGGCTGTATTATTAAAAACAGCTGTAAAGGAAATCGCCTATAAACATGGTATGATGTCAACCTTTATGGCTAAGTGGAATGAACACCTGCCGGGTTGCGGGGGACATGTGCACCAAAGTTTGTGGAATAAGGAAAAGTCTGAAAACTTATTTTATGATACCAATGATGCAAACAAAATGAGCGAATTGCATAAGCATTACCTTGCCGGGCAGCTACACTGTTTGCCTCATATATTACCGATGTACGCCCCTACTATTAACAGTTATAAACGATTGGTCGAGGGTGCATGGGCGCCAACAACTAGGACCTGGGCTGTTGAAAACAGAACCACTGCTTTCCGTGTAGTAAATTCATCGCCCGCGTATACCCGGCTCGAAACCCGTATACCTGGTTCAGATACCAATCCATACCTTGCAATGTCCGCTGCACTTGCCTCCGGCTTGTATGGAATTAAAAATAAATTACCGCTAAACCTTCCTGCTACTGCCGGCAATGCTTATCTCGACAATAAGAATGGAAATATTTCTTCCAATCTTTTTGATGCGGCAACCCTGATGAAAGATTCAAAAATTGCAAAAGAGCTATTTGGAGAAGACTTCGTTGAACATTATGCCCAAACCCGGCTATGGGAATGCCGGCAATTTGCCAAAAGCGTTACGGATTGGGAGTTGAAGAGGTATTTTGAGATTATTTAGTATTGATAAAAAGAGTAATAAATGGCACACTGTGAATCTTGCTGACCTATCTTTGCGCCCTCTGCGGTTAAATTAATCAAATGGACTACTCATTTATACTAAAAAAGGCCTGGGAAGGATACGATGCTTCAAAAACGATCCGCGATATCGAAGATATCAGCGCGATGGTTTCAACAAACCATGTGTTCAAAATAACATTTGATGATGATGATATCATCATTGCCAAACTATCACATTTTGGCAAATACGAGTACTTTAAGGAAGATCACCGCATTATACATAGCTTGTGTAATAACCTGTTGTATCCTTTTGAAAATGTATTATCAAAATCTTTATTAAAAAATAACCGGGTTTATATTTACCGGCATAGGCAGGGTAAAGAAGATGCCTGGGTTGTGTTTTATAATCCAACCCGCATAGCCGAGCTGATGCCACGGCGTTTGGATGAGCATCATATTATTAAACTGGGGCAGCAGATCGGTAAATTCCATAAGGCATGTTCAAGAGTTAAAAATGTGCTTCCTAAGTCATCAAAGACATTGCGCACCGATATTTATGCGCTCCAGAAGCATCTGGAGAAAAGTGAAAAGCAATTTGGCTCCGCGTTAAAAGCCGAACTTCTGAAATATCATTGCGAACTGTTTTTAAGGAACCGTTCTAAATATAATATGAAATCTTTTGAGATTATACCGGTATTTATCGATTGGAACATTGGAAATTTCTCGGTTACCAAAGAGTTGGAATTATATTCGAGATGGGACTATGACTGGTTCAGAATGAGCTACCGTGTGCTGGATTTCTATTTCTTTAGCCGGGTGGTATCGGATATCGGCGACCGCACGGTATTTAGTTATGGCATCAACACGCTGATGGAGGACAGGTTTATTCTTTTTTTACAGGAATACCACAAAGTCAATCCTTTAACGGCTGATGAAATCCGTTTCCTGAAAGAGGCATATCGCTTTTTTATATTAAATTACGTCATCAAGGATGGCAAATATTTTTTTAATGAGCAGTATGCTAAGAAATTACAGGCAGAGGCTTTTGATACTTATCTTCCCTCTGTTGACAGGGATTTTGACGCAGAAAAGATCATTGAAGCTTTAAAATTGAACTAAAATAAAACTTAATATAAAACAACCATCAACTAATTACATATGAAGCACGTAGATAACTTTAAATCTATAATTGACCGATATAAAGTGGTCTTTTTTGATGCTTTTGGTGTTATTAAAAACTATTCTGGCCTGGTTGATGGTATTGAGAAAACATTTGCCTATCTCCAAAGAGAGAAAAAAGAGTATTATATTGTCACCAATGATGCTTCGCGCAGCCCGGTGCAACTGGCTGAATCCTATCACAGAATGGGTTTAACTGCTATAACCCATGATCGGATTGTTTCATCGGGAATGCTTACCAAGGAATATCTTGATCTTAAAGTACAGGATGGCATTGTAGCCTATTTAGGCACACCAAATTCAGCGCACTATATTGAAGGATCTGGATTGCAAACCCTGCCTATGAGTGCGGTCAATGAAGGTAATATGGATAAAGTGAGCGCATTGATATTCCTGGATGATGAAGGCTTTGACTGGTGCGAAGACTTAAACAAAACGGTAAACCTGCTGCGCAAAAAAACAATCCCTGCCATTGTGGCCAACACAGATCGTGCTTATCCTCTTTCGGTAAGCAATGTATCGATCGCCATAGGCGGTATCGCTGCTATGGTCGAGAGTGTGGTAGGCAAGCAATTTATCCGCTTTGGCAAACCCGACTCGCAAATGTTCATGTTTGCTTTTGACCTGATACGCGAGTACCGGCAGATCAGCAAAAGTGACATCGTAATGGTCGGTGATACTTTAAACACGGATATTTTAGGCGGTAATAAATTCGGATTGGATACCGTATTGGTATTGTCGGGCAATACACTGGCAAAAGATTATGAAACCCGCATAACCGCCACCGGGATCATGCCTACCTATATCTGCGATTCGGCTGTAGTTGACCTCAGCGGACTGGACTTCTAAGTCAAAAAAATATTTCCATGTAATTAATTGTATTTATTACATTTTTTATCAACTTAGCATTTCCGGGAATTAACCTTGCCTGCGATCACTAATGATATGAGAATTACAAACCTACTAATAATAACCTCATTTCTTCTTTTGGCCATATTATCTTCACAGGCGCAAACGTCAAAATCCGGCGTTTGGCCGGCAGAGAAAGCCAATTCATGGTATGTCAAACACAAATGGATAAACGGTGCTAATTTTACCCCAAGCACGGCCATTAACCAATTGGAAATGTGGCAGGCTGATACATTTGATTCCCAAACTATTGACCGAGAGCTGGGTTATGCTGAGCGTATTGGCTTTAATACAATGCGGGTGTTTTTGCACAGCATGGCCTGGCAGCAAGATCCCAAAGGATTTAAGCAGCGGGTAAACGGCTATTTATCTATTGCCGACAAACATCGCATCCAAACCATATTCGTATTTATGGATGATTGCTGGAATCCCAGCGCTAAAACCGGCAAACAACCGGAACCTAAAACCGGCATTCATAATTCCGGCTGGCTGCAGGACCCTGGTAAGCGAATAACAGAACCTGGTGAAACGGCCTTGCTTCAAAAATATGTCACCGATGTTTTGGTCACTTTTAAACATGATAGACGTATTTTATTATGGGATTTATTCAATGAGCCAGGCAACAGTTCAAAAAATAGCGGTTCACTAGCTTTACTGACAAAGATATTCTCCTGGGCACGTATTGTAAACCCTGACCAGCCGCTCAGCGCGGGATTATGGGACTGGAAGCTGGAAAAACTCAATACATTCCAACTCACCCACTCGGATATAATTACTTATCATAATTATGAAGACCCTGACAAGCACCAGCGTGTTATACAAATTTTAAAAGCGAATGGCCGGCCGGTTATCTGTACCGAATATATGGCCCGGTTACGCAACAGTACCTTTGAAAACACCATGCCCATGCTGAAAAAGGAAAATGTGGGGGCGATTAACTGGGGACTGGTTTCGGGAAAAACAAATACCATTTATGCCTGGGACACCCCGATGCCCAACGGCGACGAGCCTAAAGTTTGGTTCCATGATGTTTTCAGAAAAGATGGCGAACCCTATAAACAGGATGAAGCCGACCTGATCAGACAATTAAATAACAAACAATCAATTAAGCGCTTATAAAAACAATCCATAAAACAATAATCCTATGAATTTAAGGAATTTATCCTGGGGCATGTTATCAGCTTGCATAACTGTCCTTGGAGCTTGCAATCAACCAACCAATAAAACAAGTACAACAACTACGATGAAAGACAGTATTACCTACGGAAAGCTACCGGCTGACTCGGCCTTTGAAAAAACAATTGACGGAAAACAAACTCACTTATATGTTTTAAAGAATAAAAACGGCATGCAAGCGGCCATTACAAATTTTGGTGGCCGTTTAGTGACGTTGCTGGTAGCTGACAGCAGCGGTAAAATGATTGATGTATCTGTCGGAATTGGCAGTATAGACGGTTATGTAAAATCAACCGAACGCTATTATGGAGCAACGATAGGAAGATATGGTAACCGTATTGCCAAAGGTCATTTTACTTTAGATGGCAAACAATATACCCTGGCCACAAACAATCCGCCCAATATGCTGCACGGTGGAAAAAAAGGTTATCAGGATGTAGTTTGGGATGCAAAAAGGATCAACGATCACACATTAGAGCTGACCTACCTGTCTAAAGACATGGAAGAGGGTTTTCCCGGTAATTTGAATATCAAAGTAACTTACTCTTTAACTGATGATAATGCATTTAAATGCAATTATGAAGCTACTACAGATAAAATAACAATAGTTAACCTGACCAATCACGCTTACTTTAACCTCAATGGTGAAGGCAGCGGCACAATACTGAATCACCTGGTACAATTTAAAGCGGATCATTATACACCCGTTGATTCCACCTTAATCCCGACAGGGAAAATTGAACCGGTGAAGGGTACACCATTCGACTTCAGTACCCCGGCCACCATAGGCGCCCGGATCAATGATGCCAATGAACAATTGAAAAATGGTAAAGGTTATGATCATAATTTTGTATTGAACAAGCATGATATTACCCAGCCAATTGCCACCGTTAAGGGTGACAAAACCGGTATCGTGATGGAAATATACACCGATGAACCCGGCCTGCAATTTTACAGTGGGAACTTCATGCAGGGAAAAAATACGATGAAATACGGTGAAAAAGATGATTACCGCACTGCCTTTGCAATGGAAACTCAGCATTATCCGGACTCACCAAATCAGCCGCAGTTTCCATCAACGGTATTAAAACCCGGACAGGTTTACAAAACACAATCGATATATAAGTTCCAAAGCAAGTAGAGGCCAGGGAAATTGCAACTTAAAAAAATAACAATCCTGTTACCGATGAGTTAACAGGATTTTTTATACAATAAAACGACATTCTGCTGATTTGGAATATTTACCTTTACAGCTTATAATATCATTGCATTGTTAACAGATAATCACGGTAGAAAAATTAATTATCTGCGTCTGGCGGTAACCGACAGGTGCAACCTGCGCTGTTTTTATTGCATGCCCGAAGAGGGTTTGAACTGGCTTTCGCGAAAGGAACTGATGACCTATGAGGAAATGCTGCAAACCTGCTCCCTGCTGGTAAAAATGGGTATAGAGAAAATCCGCGTTACCGGTGGCGAGCCTTTCGTGCGTAAGGATATTATGCAGTTATTGACCTCCCTGTCTGATCTTCCCGGATTAAACGAGTTGACTATAACCACCAATGGAGTGTTAACAGCACCGTTTGTACCCGAGTTAAAAAAAATTGGTGTTCGTTCCGTTAATCTAAGTTTAGATACGCTTGATCCTAATAGATTTTTTACTATAACCAGGCGCGATGAATTTTCGAGGGTGATGGAAACCTTTCATGAATTGCTAAAACACGATATAGAAGTAAAGATCAATGCCGTGGTAATGGACGGAAAAAACACGCAGGATATTATCCCTTTGGCTGAACTGACTAAAGAACTGCCTGTAAAGGTGAGATTTATTGAAGAAATGCCATTTAACGGAGAGGGGCATGTTTACCAGGGACTGCAATGGGATTATATCCGCATCCTGGCTGAGATCAAACAAAAATACCCCACAATAGAGAAGCTGACTGATCCGGCAAATTCCACTTCGTACAATTATCAAATACCTGGTCATAAAGGCAGTGTGGGAATCATTGCAGCCTATTCACGTACATTTTGCGGCACGTGCAACCGCGTCCGCATTACACCGCAGGGAACATTAAAAACCTGTTTATATGATAATGGGGTATTGAATATGAAGGATTTGATGCGTAATGGCGTAAAGGATACTGATTTACAAGCTGCTCTTCTTGATGCATTCAATCACCGCTTTAAAAATGGATGGGAAGCAGAACATAACCGGAACATAAATGATCCGGCACATGAATCAATGGCGACGATTGGCGGCTAAGTTCCTTTAAATCTCACTGTTAACCGGAGAGACTTATAGGAAAATAAAAACGAATAATTATGACGACGGTTGAACAAGCCGAAGAACTCATTCAGGCACAGGTGCAGGATTACGGCACCGAAAGCATTCCATTTGAATCAGCTTTAGGGCGCTCATTAGCTGAAGATATTTCAGCTGATCGTGATCTTCCTCCTTTTAACCGTGTAACAATGGATGGCATTGCCGTTTGCTATCAATCCGTTGAGAAAGGTATCCTATCTTTTCGTATAAAAGCTACCCAGGCTGCTGGAGACATTCCGGTTGATATTAACCAGACTGAAGAATGCATCGAGATCATGACGGGTGCAGCCTTGCCAGCATCATTGGATACGGTTATCCGGTATGAAGATATTGATATCAAAGACAACACGGCTAAGCTTCTGGTATCTGATGTAAAAAGGGGGCAAAACCTGCATTTAAAAGGCACCGATAAAAAGAAAGATGAAGTAATGGCGGCCAAAGGTCAGCTTATTACTCCTGCAATTATCAGTTTGGCGGCATCCGTAGGCAAAGTTGAGTTATTGGTAAAAAAAATGCCTCGTGTGGTGATCATTTCCTCGGGTGATGAATTAGTGAATGTCAACGAGCAGCCTTCGCCTGTCCAGATCAGGAAATCAAACAGTTATACTATAAAAGCTGTATTGCATCAAAACGCAGCCAAAGCCGATTTGCTGCATATTCCTGACGACCTGCGGGCAACGCGAGAAAAAATTGGCTACTGTCTTGAAAATTATGATGTTATCTTAATGACAGGGGGAATCAGCATGGGTAAATTTGATTATATACCCAAAGCACTGGATGAAATGAATGTGAAAACCGTATTTCATAAAGTAAGTCAGCGCCCCGGCAAGCCATTTTGGTTTGGCAGGCATGATAACGGGGTTCTGGTATTTGCATTTCCGGGGAACCCGGTGGCTACTTTTATGTGCCTGCACCGGTACTTCTTACCATGGCTGTCAGCCGGTCAGGAACTAAACGGAAAATCACCGGTTTATGCCATTTTAGATCAGGATCTTATTTTTAAGCCCGCCCTGCAATATTTTTTACAGGTAAAACTGGAATTTAATGACAGGGCGCAAATATTAGCTAAGCCTATACCCGGAAATGGTTCGGGTGATTTTGCTAACTTAGCAGATACGGATGCTTTTATGGAATTACCGATGCAAGGGGATGAATTTAAAAAAGGTGAAGTATTCAGAATATGGCCTTTTAATTGTTTGAATCACTGATTTAAATGATTTATGACTTCACAGATCATGGGATATAATCCATCATTCAGTTGAATCTGTGATTCAGACAAAAAATATATAATAAAAACCCTGGCCATTATCCTTTGAATAGAGTCATGCAGGTACAGCCGGCTAAGTCATAAAATCATTGGGTGGGTCATGCGGGTTCACTCCTTTTTAGGAAACGGGTTTCGGGAATTAATAGATAAGAGCACTTGCTTCAGAATTTTCAAAGGCGGGACTGAATTTTGGCAGCAGAAGGTTATGCACAACCAATAGGAACAAGAAGGGTGCATTTCTTAATTCAAAAGATTAAATATTTATAAGACAAATAAAAATCAGTAAAATACCGTTACTCATTTAAATCAGTTTCAGACATTATGACTTTTTCACATCTAAACGAACAGGGCCAGGCCACTATGGTAGATGTAAGCGAGAAAACAATCTCGCATCGCAGGGCAACTGCACGGAGTATAGTTTCGTTACCGGAAAAAATATTGGAACAATTAATCAATGGGGATATCCAAACCAAAAAAGGATCGGTGTTCCAAACGGCGATCATTGCAGGGATTATGGCAGCCAAAAAGACGGGCGAGCTGATACCGCTTTGCCATCCGTTGGGGCTGGATAATTGCAATATCAATATTCAGTTAAATAATGAGCAGCAGGTAGTGATCGACTGTACAGCAAGTATCACTTCCAAAACGGGTGTCGAAATGGAAGCCCTCGTCGGCGCATCCATAGCAGCATTAACAGTTTATGATATGTGCAAGGCTTTGAGTCATGATATCGTGATCAAAGAAACAAAATTGATGGAAAAGACAGGAGGTAAACGTGACTTTAAAAGAACATAGAAAGCACACCGATCTGACCAGACCGGCTTTGGGTAACTATGGGCGCAATGAATGGGCGATAATGGGTGCGCCCTGTGTATTGATAAAGGCTCTGGCTGATCAGGTAATCCATGCTTTATCATCCACCTATAAATGCGCCTATGCCGATACCGCTCATCATGATGAAATGGCATTAGCCCCTGGTCGCCTTGCTAACGGTGCTGTTTTAGAATATACCGATCAGATCAATCATCAGCAGTTCAATTTTAACTCTTTAAAAACGCCTTTTGAATTAAGACAGCAATTTAATGATGCAGACCTGGTACTGGTAAACGGCAACCATCAGCAGGCAAAGGCGCAGGTGGTGATCATCTATGAAAATAAACGAGCATCATTAGAAAAACGTTTAGCACAATTGACCAGTGTTCAGCTTATTCTGTTGGCCGATGATGTGGATGAGGTATTTGATTTTATAAAGGAAGCTATACCCAATTGGTTAGATATTCCGCTCTACAGGCTGGATGAAACGGATAAGATCATCGCTTTTTTTGAAACAAAAATGCAGCATGCCAAGCCGGCATTGAACGGACTGGTGCTGGCAGGCGGTAAAAGCATGCGAATGGGTTATGATAAGGGTTCAGTTAATTGGTTTGGGAAAGAGCAGCGCTATCATGCAGCCGATATGCTGAAGCCATTTTGCCAGGAGGTCTTTATTTCATGTCGTGCGGATCAAAAACAACAAATAAATGTCAATTATAACTTATTGGAAGACACGTTTACAGAATTAGGGCCCTTTGGCGCAATTCTTTCGGCTTTTCGTGAACAACCCGATAAAGCCTGGCTTGTGGTAGCCTGTGACCTGCCTTTGCTGGAAACGGATACTTTTAAATTCCTGATTGAACATCGAAAAATATCAGCTATAGCCACCGCATTTAATAGCCCCGAGAATGAATTCCCCGAACCATTGATCACTATTTGGGAGCCTAAAAGCTACCCTGCTTTACTGGCATTTCTCGCCCAAGGTTACTCTTGCCCACGAAAGGTTCTGATTAACAGTGATGTTAATTTATTGCAAGTTCCGAATCCTGCAGCATTGACTAATGTAAATACGCCCGATGACCTCCAAAGGGTTAAGGGTATCATCCACCAAAAGATCGCAAATGACTGATGTTAGAAGATCTTACACGATATAGTTGCCAGATTGCCTTACCCGGCTTCAGCGAATCCACCCAATTACTATTGCAGCAAGCAAGAGTATTGATAGTTGGAGCAGGCGGCCTGGGCTGCCCTGCTGCACAATACTTAGCTGCGGCAGGCATTGGCACTTTGGGTATTGCCGATTTTGATGTGGTGTCGATCAGTAATTTGCACCGCCAGGTTTTATATACGCCCGCTGATGTGGGCTTAAACAAAGCGATCATTTCTTGCCAGCGTCTTGAAAAACAAAATCCTGGAATAAATTTGGTGCCGCATGACGTTAAAATAACATCTGATAACGTTATGAGCATCCTTCAGCAATATGATATGGTGCTGGATGGAACGGATAACTTTGATACCCGTTATTTATTGAATGATGCCGCCGTACTTTCAGGGAAGCCATTGGTATACGGTGCTATTTATCAGTTTGAGGGTCAGACTGCTGTTTGGAACATACGAAATGCAGATGGTACCTTCTCCCCTAACTACCGTGACCTGTTCCCGCAAGTAGATGCCACGCAAATCCCCAATTGTGCCCAAGGCGGTGTTATCCCAACACTGGCAGGAATCATCGGCTGTATGCAGGCCAACGAGGTGCTCAAATATATCACCAAAACAGGCGAATTACTTTCAGGCAGGATACTGATCCTGGATGCCCAGACCCTGCAAAGCAGGATCATAAAAATCGGGAGCGTTACAAAAACAAAAATCAGCGGCTTAATTACAACGGTCAACGCATCCACTATTACCGTAAATGAACTTAAAAAAGGCTTGGCTGAAAGCTTAATTGAACTGATCGATGTAAGGACGGAGCGCGAAAGGGACGAGTTTGATATCGGCGGAAAACATATACCCTTAATTGAATTAGAAGAAAGTATCGATTACTTTTCCGGCAAAGAAACCAAAGTATTTTATTGCCAAACAGGAAAACGAAGCGCCGAAGCGGTAAAGCTGATCAAACAAAAATTTCCAGATGCGGTTGTTTTCTCATTAGAAGGGGGCTTGAAAGCCTGGTCAGAACACGATTGAAGACATTTTAAGGCGAATCCTTCGAATCCATTAAATCTTATAAATCCTGTTACGGATGAGCTGCCACCCAGACTTCTCCATCCTCAAATATTTCCTTTTTCCAGATAGGTACAGTTTGTTTCAAGGTATCAATAACATAAAGGCAGGCTTCAAATGCCGCCTGGCGGTGTGCACAGGAAATAGCGATGATCACCGGCACCTCTCCCACCTGTAATATCCCGGTACGATGATGAATAAGCAGTTTTTGAACCGGCCATTTTTCAAATGCCCGTTCTGCAATTTTCTGCATTTCTTTAAGCGCCATAGGCTCATAGGCTTCAAACTCCAGTCGCATTACTGCTTTTCCCTTTGTCGAATCACGCACAGTCCCAATAAACACATCAATTCCACCCGATTGCGGCGACATTACCCAATCAATGCAGGATTGAATATTTAAAGGTTGATCTGATATTTCTATTTGGGTGGTTAACATCTTTGTTTAAAATACGGTCAGTTAGGACACTGGGCCCGGGAAAATATTGTCCGGGAAGAAGCAGACAAAGGAAAATAGTTTTTGAATCCTAAAAATCCGGCAGTCTGTTTCATCCTGGTTCAGACGGCTATCCACCGCTTACCGGCGGAATAATAGCGATCTCATCCCGTTCGGTTAATATCTCTTGATCAGGTGCATACTCATTATTGACAGCTACCATATAAGACGCCAGCTGCTTTAACCGGGGATAACGCTCTTCCAACGATTTTTTTAAACTACCTGTCGTATTTTGTCCGGGTAACTCCACATCAACGGATGAACTCCCGAAAATATCCTTTGCAATACCAAAGGCCAGCACATTTACTTTCATATTTCAAAATTAAGCAATCTTGCTATAAAATTGCCTCTTTTACTGCTTTCTTCCTGAAATACCAATACAAAGGTATTCCGATTGCGGTTAATAAGAGTCCAAATGCCGAGTTAATGATTGGATTTTTACCGGCGAGGTAATTGCTGATATCGTTATAAAGGGTAATCCCTACATACAAGGAAGCAAAAAGAATAAAAATAACAGGTAAATAAGGATAGCCTTTTAATTGATAAGGCCGGTGGGCATTCGGCATTTTTTTACGCAGAATAAAAATACCATAAGCCGCAAAACCATAAGCTATCCAGCTGATAAAAACAAACATATCCATCAGCATATCAAATGAACCCATAAATACGAGTGTGATAGCCCATATGGCCTGTAACCACAATGCATTTGCGGGTGTGTGATATTTTGAATTTACCTGACCGGTAAAAGAAAAAAAGGTCTTTTCTTCACCCATGGCATAGATCACCCTGGCAGAAGGTAATATATTACCGTTAGTTGCCCCGGCAGTAGATAATATAACCAGCAATGCAACAAAGCCGCCGCCTGCCAGCCCGATGATCTTATACAACGCATCTGATGCTACCAGTGCAGAATGCTTCATTATATCCACAGGCAGCATATACAGGTAGGCCTCTGTTGTTAAAGCATATATAATAATGCAAATACTCAATCCGATAATCAGTCCGCGGGGAATATTCTTTTGCGGGTCTTTTATCTCACCTGACACAAAGCCCAGGTTATTCCAGCCGTCATAAGCTGCTAACGCTCCCGTTGTCGCCGCAATAAAAGCAGTCAGCATTTTCCATGGAGAATGATCAAAACCGGGCGAAGCCTGTATCAGGTTAAGCACGTTACCTTTACCTGAAAAGAAAATAGCAAAGATCAGAAACACAAGAGCAGCCACTTTTACTATTGAAAAAAACACTTGCACGGCGGCGCTAGCTTTCAGACTCCTGGCATTGATCCACGTAAAAGCAATGATCAATAGGATAGCCAATATTTTTACCCCAATATTCTCTAATAAATAGAACTTGCCGATAAAAGGGATAACCAGCGGGATGGAATGCTCAATGGCTGCCGAAAAATGCGGCAGTTTTATGAAATAACCTGCATAATCTGCAAACACAAATGCAATGCCAGAGATGGATGCGGTATTGATCACCATAAAGCAGGCCCAGCCAAAAAGGTAGGCAAAGAAATTGCCATACATGTGGCGAAAATAAACGTATTGGCCTCCTGTTTGGGGAAGCAGACAACCTACTTCCGCATTGATCATCCCCCCGAATAAGGAAACAACACCGGCTACTATCCATACCAATAACAACAGTAAAGGCGAACCTAATTGCGCAGCCATGGTAGCCGGCTTCATAAAAATGCTGCTGCCTATTACAGCTCCTACCACAATAGAAACCGATGCCCATAACCCCAGCTTGCGTTGCAGTTGCGCCATTCGCTTATTTATTCATAAATTCACAAAGTATACGATGAAAATGATGCGTGCCCTGCTCGCGGGTAACGGAATATCGGCCGTGTTTATAAAATTTTGAACGGACACCACGCTGTACGTTCTCTACAATTTCTTCGTCTTCCTGCTCCACCTTGTCAAGTCCGGCTCCTGCACCTTTTTCGAGTTTCGACTCATCCCATACGTAGGATAAAAACCTGACCCTGCACCGGCCGGCAGATACTGGTTCGACCACATTTACCGAAAGGCCCCAGGGATAAAAGTTGAACATCATATTAGGGAATACCCAGAAATAATAGGCCGCCACATTTTTGCCGTAGTCGGGTGATGAAAGGGGAAGGTCAAAGCAATCCTTATTGCTTTTTGCCAGTCCCAATTGCAGGCTGGAGTATGGAAAGAATAGCTCGGTGGCATATTCACCAAAATCGATTACTGTATTTAAGCCCGCATGCACGAAGGGAATATGAAACCCTTCGAGGTAGTTTTCGCAATATAATGCCCAGTTCGCTTTTATGGGAAATGTCCTGGATAATTCAGGTTGAAATTTAAAGTCATTTAATGGCATCCAGTTTACCCTTTCTATCATATCACTGAAAAAAAGATGATGCGGATAGATAGGATTTATTGAAGTAAACAGCCATCTGTTCCATTTAAACATATTCAGCGCGGGCAGATCATCATCTTTCGAGGGGAAGTTTTCTACCCCCTTAAACTCAGGCATGGAAACAAACTTTCCATCAAGGTTAAAAAGGCGTCCATGATAGCGGCATCTTAAATTAGCCGGTTTACACGCTTTCTCGGCCAATATGTTACCCCGGTGTGTACAAACGTTGGACAGGATATTTAACCCGCCTGTTTTATCTTTGGTGAGCAACAACGGTTCATCCAGGTAATCAGGCAACAAAGTAAATGGATAAATTTCGCCATTATCCTTTACCAGTTCATCATTGCCTATGAATTGCCACGAGGATGTGAATATCTTTTGCCGGCATTGTTCAAACACTTCGGCATTGGAATAGAAATCAGCATCAATGGTTTTGGCTCTGGCAATATTAGGGTCAACAAAAAAACCGGGCATATGGAAAAATTGGATTTAATCCTGTAAGTTAGCGGATATGAAAGACATTACCAAGAAATACGATAGCGGAGAAATAACCGCTGTTTGGCAACTTGGTTTATGCGCCCCTTCAGCCCGATGGTTGGGGGACTTCTTATGGTATTCAATCCGGGGCATTAAGACCATCGATAAATCCGGCGCAGCTGATCAGGAAACTATAATTAACCAGGCTGACCATTGTCCGCCGGGTACATGATCTTACGCTGTCAAAGGAACCTAAAAAGGGAGCCTGCGGTCTTATTTCACATGTTTATATCCGTATTGTTATAGATATCTACTCCTATTATAATAACTAATAGTGCAGTAATTCCCAATACTTTCAGTACTGTCAAACCAAATGAATCTCTTGTTACATGGCTCAGATCAACGCCATTGCTTTTATAGCCTGCCACATTTCCATCCCGATCAAATATAAACCTGATGTATTTACTGTATTTTGCAGCTTGTACAGCTCTTAATGTATCAGAAATTGTATTACCGGCAATTACCGTATCCTGTTTTGCAGGTTTAACAGGGATATCAGTCACATTCCGGTCATAGACCCATTCTTCCATAACTGAATCTTTTTTTACCTGATCCGGCTTACCAAACCGTTTTAATACATCATCCTTAGTATGAAAGCCTTGCATTACCTGCCGGTGAGTATAGACTTTTTTTGCACAACTGAATAAGAGCAGTAAACAGAGAAAGATAAAGTACCCGGACAATGATCTGTGCATGTAAATTGTTTTAACCGAATTTACAAAACATACTGGTAATGCAGTAAACTATTTCTTAGCCAGGTAAGCCAGCTGTCCTGAATGATAACTCAAATGATTGGTCCTGTTAATAACAATGTTCAACTTATTACGGTGAGGCTCTTTTGCGAAATCCGCTTCTGAAACTGCGGTATGCCGGGTAAACCACTCTTCAGCATGCAATTGATCGATCTTTTGAGCAAATAAAGCGTTTACTTTATTCCAATAATCTTTTAACTCATTTATAGATGGCTTTTCAATCCCGGAATTATCCGCGTTACGAAGAAATATTTCATCCATTTCCGGGTTAAGCCTTTCGCCGAGGCCGAGAAAAGTGAACATGCCATCGCTGACAGCCGCAAGATGACCCAATAAATACACACCTGTATTGCGGCCAGGCGCCGTTTGCGCTGATAATTCCTCATCACTGAGCTTACCAAGCAAATCGTTCATACGGTTGATTTGCAGTTCCCAGTTTGATAAAACCATTTTTATAAATAGCTCTTTTTCAGTGGTGGTTGTCATTGTGCTCATGATTTGTTTTTAGAAAAATTTACAGCTCAAATATGGATGTCCTGATCAAAAGTAGAAACATAGCTGTGTAAACTTTTTGCAGTTAAGATATCTTCTTTAACATATTATGCCGCAGCTTACTAAAAAACTCGGGTGTAACACCAATATAAGAAGCAATTTGTTTAGATGGCAAACCATTGACGAGCGTTGGATATCGCCTGCAAAAGTTAACATAGCGCTCTTCGGCGGTCAGGCTCAAATTATCAAGTAAACGCTGCTGATAGCTGACCAGGGAGTTTTCGGTGATGATACGAAAGAAACGCTCAAAAACCGGTACTTCTAGGTATAGTTTTTCCTGGCTGACTTTTGATAATGTTAAAATTTCGGTATCCTCAAGTGCTTCAATATTTAACACTCCCGGCTTTTGGGTGATCAAACTGTACATATCGGCTATCCACCAGTTTTGCGGTGCAAAGTTAAGCACATGTTCAAAGCCATTCTCATCCACTGAAAATCCCCTGAGACATCCATGAGTTACAAAAGATGAAAAACGACATATCTCTCCCTCTTCGAGCAACATTTGGCGGCGCTTTAATTTGATAGGTTTTAATAAGGATATGAAAAATGCTTTATCCTTTTGATCAAGACGGATATAGCCGGAGATGTTATTTAAAATAAGATTGCCTGTCTCCATGCGGCAAAGATAAATTAATCCCTATCAAAAATGGAGCGATGAATCTTAACGAATAACTTAAAATAATAGCGACGAGTTTCAACCCATCGCTATAAAATCTAAATAACCAAGCTTTGATTTATTCTTTCAATACATGCTGTTCAGCCAACGCCAGTTCCTGTGCAGTAATAGTATGCTGTCGCCCTTTATAAACCTTAAGGAGTATATTGGCATTCATTTTCTTAACGATAGCCACACTTTCTTGCACCCGGCTTAACGGTACGTGAGGGTCAGGATCTCCTGTGGTTATCAGTATGGGTGTACCCTGAAAATCACCTTTATAATTTTCTTCAATGAGTTTTTGACCGATCAGTCCGCCTGTAAATGCTATTGCACCCCCATATTCTGCTCCATTCCTTGCTACATACTCCAGCGTAAGACAGGCACCCTGGGAAAACCCTAAAAAATAAATGTTTTTCTTATCGATACCTTGTGCAGTAATATCATTTACCAGTTCACCGATCAGCGTCAAAGCAGCGCTCAGTGCCGGCTCATTATTTTCAACCGGTGCCATAAAACTGTATGGATACCAGCTATGCCCGGCAGCTTGCGGCGCTATTATACCCGTATCAGTCAGGTTCAAATGGCTTGCGAGTTCGACAATATTATTTGCCGATGCTCCCCTGCCATGCAGCATAATAATTGCCTTTTTGGCTTGTGGGATTGGTGTTCCGGCTGTTATAATTTGTTTGCTGTGTATGTACATCTTAGTTTAATTTTGGAAGACTTTGCTCAATATCCCCGCGGATAGATTCATATTGTGAAGGCAGTTTTAAACCACTGCCCAATTGCTCTACGGTTTCGTCCGTTGCAAATCCGGGGTTTTCAGTCGCCAGTTCAAACAATACACCTCCGGGTTCACGAAAATATAGGGAATAGAAATAATTGCGGTCAATCTTCTCGGTAATAGTTAACCCCATGTTTACAATCTTGTCACGGTAGTGCATCAATATCGCTTCATTTTCCACACGGAAAGCCACGTGATGCACTGATCCGCCGGCAACATGGCCCGCAATCTCTGATGGCACCTCAACCAGGTCAACGATGGCTGCCTGATCTACTGCATTAGTAATAAAGCGATAACGGTTTACATATTGCGCCAGCAATTTATAGCCAAAAACATCGGTTAGTATTTTAGCTGTTGCTTCTATTTTATTCGAAGTAATGGTAATATGATGAAAGCCTCGAGTTGCATTGGCTAAGCCGACTTCTTTAGTTGTCCAGGGGGCCCTGTTATCAGGATTTTCAGGTACGGTCAATTCAATTTTTAGTCCGTCAGGATCAACAAAGGAAAGATATTGCTCGCCAAACTTTTCGGAGGGTTTATTATAGGTCACATGATTATCTTCAAACCTCTTTAACCAAAAGTCCAGACTGTTCTCAGGCACTGAATAACCTATTTCTGTCACTTGTCGTGCGCCTCTTCTTCCCGGTGTTATTCCTTCCCATGGGAAAAAGGTTAATATCGTTCCGGGAGTACCTACTTTATCGCCATAGTAAAAATGATAAGTGTGAGGATCATCAAAATTGACAGTCTTCTTTACCAGGCGTAAACCCAGTACGCGTGTATAAAAATCATAATTCTTTTTAGCATTACCTGCTATTGCAGTGATATGGTGGATGCCTTTTATGGTATCGTTCATTTTATTGAGTTTTTAATTTATCTGTTTTGATTTATTACTCAAAGTTAGCGCTTAAATGCGCTATGAAACTTAATGCAGGTTAAGAAATCATCTGCACTTATATTTGATACCTTAAAACCTGAATACTTTTCCTATTTTCGAATCGGCGGCAGCGGTAATGCAATGGAACAAAAATTCGACGAAAATACAATCTATAGAAACATAAAGCCAGCTGACCTTGAAGGGCATGAACGCACTTTTGAACATTGTCAATTTATTAACTGTGATCTGTCCTACGCCAATCTTTCGCACATGACCTTTATCAATTGTGTAATGGATACCTGCAACCTTTCCCTTATCAAAAATACGGATACGGGGTTTCAACAGGTTGATTTTAAAGATTGCAAGATAACCGGTGTCAATTTTGGTGATCTTAGCAACTTTTCATTGCAAGTAAGTTTCACCAAATGTGTACTGGACTATACCGTATGGCACAAAAAGAAATTAAAAGGAACAACTTTTGACGAATGTTCTTTTGAGGAAGCTGATTTTAGCGAAACCGATCTGACGAATGCGATCTTGCAGAAATGCAATCTGAACAGGGCTATTTTTAACCGTACGGTATTGAAAGGAGCCGATCTTCGAACTGCCTATAATTTTAATATCGACCCCGAGAATAACAGCATTACCAAAGCGAAATTTAGCGCCGATGCTTTAAATGGCCTGCTGACAAAATATAACCTGATAATTGAATAGCCCGAATGGATGAACATATCATACCTTTTAGCAGCGATAAACTGATGAAAGTAAAACAAATGCAAAAAGATTATTACCGCATCAGTCTTGACCATTCATTTATTGGCTACATCCGCAAGGTAGCGGGCGGCTGGCAACTGGAAGAATATTCAAAAGCAGAACTCACCGCCGAAAATGTACAGCTTATCGGCGATCAGATTGACCAGTTACGCTGGCAGCTGACGCAGTTTTATTGACTTAGTCCGGCACCCGCAAACACCGCGGAGCCTGAAAGAATTTATTGTCTGTAAAAAAAGCCCCTGATATTTTATTTTAACAAGGGGCTTTTTCACTATCAAGCAGCTTAGAACATCAATCAAAATTTCTTTTATGTGCTGCCCTTTTCTTTAACTCATCAACCGGCATACATATCATGCGGCCTACGGGTTTATCGCCTCTATAGGTGATCACTTTCAGCATGGCCGCGTCTTTAGGTACGATCAGCGGCTCGGTGTATTTTGGATAAAATTGATCCGGAAACGAATTGTCAAAGCTGTAATGAATATCCAGACCTCTTACTTCGGTGGCAAGTTCCACCTGCACTGTGCTGTCAGGCATACTTTTGGCGGTGAAAACAGGATCGTATACACTTGGCGCATATTTGATCTCCGCAATATTAAAACGATCAAAATGCTTTTCTACGCGACTGAAAAAATCATCAAAGTTACGTCTTGATTTTGGCGACCATACGGCTTCCGATATAGCAAAAGCACGTGGCCAGGTCATATATTCCAGGTGACGTACATTATAAACCTGTTCGGTCCATAGGTTAGCCTGTCCGCCAATGATCAGTTTAGAATCGACACTATCAGGTGCAGGTTCAAACTCGTAGGTTTTGTTTAAGCGCAAGGTAGCATAAACGCGCGGCTCAATAACCGGATCGGCCTGCATATAATCCAGGTAAGCAAAGGTAGTAGGACTCATCACCACCTCATGGCCCATTTTTGCTGCTTCAATACCACCTTTCATTCCGCGCCAGCTCATTACGGTAGCGTCAGGACCTAAGCCACCTTCAAGAATTTCATCCCAACCCATGAATTTTTTTCCTTTAGACTCAACGATCTTTTCTACACGCTTTTCAAAATAGCTTTGTACTTCTTGCTGCGTTTTTAATCCCTCTTTTTGCATCAGGGCTTTTATGGCATCGCTTTGCTCCCAGAAGTTTTTGGCACATTCATCACCGCCCATGTGGATATAACCAAACGGGAATAGCCCGGCCACTTCGGTCAATACCTTATCTAAAAATTCATAAACTTTTTCATTGGCAGGGCATAAGGTATTATCAATGCCTGCTTTAATTCCATTTTTGGTAAAGTCCATAAAGTGTTCACCCGATCTCGTATGGTATTGATCAGCACCCGGCGTGCACGACAACTCCGGATAGGCTACCACAGCTGCCAAACTATGGCCTGGCACGTCTATTTCGGGCAGGATATCGACAAATCTTTCTTTGGCATACTTAACTATTTCCCGGATATCATCCTGGGTATAAAAGCCGCCGTAATCGCGGGGTTCATTTGCTTCCGGCGGGGAAAATGAACCGAAATAGCCTACTTTTTTGACATTATAAGCACCTACCGTGGTCAAACGGGGCAAGCTCTTTATCTCGATACGCCAGCCTTCATCATCAGTTAGGTGCATGTGCAGCAGGTTCAATTTATATTTCGCCATATTGTCGATATACGCTTCTACCTCGGCCTTGGTAAAGAAGTGACGTGCTACATCAAACATCAGCCCCCTCCATTTAAAGCGTGGATAATCGGTGATCGCCACACAAGGCGATACCCATCTTATATTCCTTACACGGGCAGCGCTGACAATTTCTTTAGGGAATAACTGCACCAGTGTTTGTGCGCCGTAAAACAAACCGGCCGGTCCGTTAGCGCGGATGAAAATGCCTTTTTTGGTAACCGCAAGGCGATAACCTTCTTTACCGAGAAGGGTGTCCGTCTTTTTATTCAATATCAGTCTTACAGCAGCAATCTGTGAACTGTTTAAAACCGTTACTTTTGCACCGGTTGGTATAGACAGCCTTTCACGTAATAAATTAATCACTTGCTGCATTTCGGGCTGGGTATTGCTTACAATAATTACCCGTTTTGGTAAAACATATTCACCTGCTTTTTTGGTAAGAGTTACCGGCTCTGGAATAATGGCTATGCCGCCATCTTTGCTTTGACTGAACGAATGAAATGCTATTACGCATAAGCATAATAATCCTAAAAGTTTTTTCATTTTGAAAGCTGATTTTTTGAAAAAGATTATACCTGGGTTATTCACCGCAAAGTATGATTTTTTACCGATGAATAAAATATTTTTGATAAGTTTAGCATACTTTTTAAAATAATTTCAGATCTCTTATTTGCTTTTGCCGATGGCATATTTAATACCACCCAGCAAATGCTGCAAATAAAGGGGGTCCGCGTAAGATTCATCGGTATGGCCCAACTCGGTATAAAATGCCCTGCCACCGTCATATTGATGATACCAACTCATTGGGTGATTATTCCCATTTACCCCACCGGTATAACTCTTTTCATCAATAGTGATCAGCACATGCAGGCCTTTGGCGATGTATTTAAAATTATACCATTCATCAAACCGTTTCCATTGTGCAGGTAAGTGTTTGGTTGCAATAAAATTGCGATCAATTACGTGCAGTGTAGCTTCCTGCTGCTTAGGATGACTTTTAAAGTATGCACCCACCAGGTCTCCGTACCAAGGCCAGCCATACTCAGTATCGGTTGCCGCATGCACCCCTACAAAACCACCACCGGAACGAATATATTGCTCAAATGCTTTTTGTTGCTCTTCATTCAGCACATCCCCGGTCGTGCTCAAAAAAATCACCGCCGCATATTGCTTTAAATTACCGACCGTAAATTTGGCTGAATTAGTGGTGGTATCCAACTCAAAATTATTTTCATGTCCCAGTTTGATAATAGCCGGTATGCCCACGGCAATAGAGGCATGATGAAAGCCGGCTGTTTTGCTGAATACTAATACTTTGGGTTTAGCCATAAGCCGGCTGTAAGGAAGCTGCATCAGTACAAGTACGATGATTACAGCTTTCAGGTAGTTAAATGTTTTCATGTTGATAAATATTAATCGTACACCATTATAAATTCGAAATCCCTAATCAAATATTCCCCTTCTTCAACTCATCGGCAGCAAAATGAGCAGCGCGTGCTGTCAGGGCCATATAAGTTAACGACGGGTTCTGGCAGGCTGACGATACCATACAGGCTCCATCGGTAAGGAATACATTTTTAGCATCCCAAACCTGGTTATGCATATTCAATACTGAGGTTTTAGGATCACGACCCATGCGTGCCGAACCCATCTCGTGTATACCGTCGCCCACGTGGTGGCCAAAATCATGCGTTTTAACATTCTTGATCCCGGCTATTTCCAGCATTGCCTTTGCCTCGGCAACTATATCAATGCGCATTTTCTTCTCATTATCCTTTAGTTCAGCATCCATAGCCAGTACCGGCAATCCCCACTTATCTTTTTTATTATGGTCCAGGCTGATCTTATTTTCGTGATAAGGCAGCAGCTCGCCAAAACCGCCTATTCCCATCGTCCACTGGCCCGGTTCACTCAGCTCATCTTTAAATTTACCGCCAATGCTCAGTTCCGCTATATTCCTGCTCCAACCTTCGCGGCTTGCACCGCCCTGATAACCAAATCCACGCAAATAGTCTCTTTTGTCGCCAAACAGGTTGGCAAATCGGACCACATAAACGCCGTTCGGCCTTCTGCCGAAATAATACTTATCCTGATATCCTTCAACCGTTCCTGAGGCGCCCAGATTATAATGATGATCCATAATATTATGACCCAATTCGCCGCTGCTGCTGCCCAAACCATCGGGCCATACATCGGTAGCCGAGTTCATCAATACCCATGCGCTGTTCAAAGCCGAAGCATTTACAAAAACCACTTTGGCATGATATTCATAGGTTTGATTAGTTTCAGCGTCAAGCACCTCTACACCGGTCGCTTTTTGGGTGTTCTTATCATATATTATTTTAGTAACAATAGAGAATGGCCTTACCGTTAAATTACCTGTTGCCATGGCAGCCGGCAAAGTAGAAGATTGTGTACTGAAATACCCGCCAAAGGGACAACCTTCCCAGCACCGGTTACGAAACTGACACTTGGTACGTCCGGGTATTGCAGCAGTCAAATTAGCCGAGCGGCCAATGATCATGTGCCGCATATGATTGTAATGTTTTTTGATCCGATCGGATACATCCTTTTCTACGCAGTTCATATCCATTGCCGGTAAAAACTGTCCATCAGGCAATTGTTCCAATCCTTCTAATGAGCCGCTTACACCGGCAAATTTTTCTACATGATCATACCATGGGGCAATATCTTTATAACGTATAGGCCAGTCAATTGCCCAGCCATCCTTAAGGTTGGCTTCAAAATCATGATCGCTCCAGCGGTAGCTTTGCCGTCCCCACAAAATAGACCGTCCGCCCAACTGGTAGGACCGCCACCAATTAAAAGGTTTTACTTCGGTATATGGAGCGTCCACATCGTCAGCCCAATAATTAACATTACCCTCATTAAGTCCCCAGGCCCTGGCAAGGATGGCATGGCGCTTTCGTTGTTCCTGTGTAACATTACCGCGATGCTCAAAATCCCAGGGGTTATTGGTAGCCGTTTTATAATCCTTAACGTGCTCAAAATTGCGTCCACGTTCCAGCATAATGGTTTTCAAGCCTCTTTCGGTCAGTTCTTTTGCAGCCCAGCCTCCACTTATACCCGATCCTATTACAATAGCATCATAAGTGTTTTTTGCCTGCGCCTTATTATTTACATTAACAGTATCAATTGGCATGATCAGGAAGATTTGGTTATAATTGACTAAGTGTTATAATGACACAATATAAATACGATTTATCGATTTTAACGCCATTAAGTGATTTTTTTTAATTTATAGAAAATAAAAAGCTACTCAGGACCTGGTTAACGGTAATTAATTCAATTTCAAAACATAGTCATCTATTAAATAAATCACTCGATCGCCTCAATCGTGTAATGGCTTTAATTTGATGCTCCGGTAATTCACTTCAAAACCATGATCCTGTAATAACAGATGTCCTTGCTTGGCTTCTCCGAAATTTTTCCAGACCACAAATTTGCTGATGGCTACCAGGTCTTTAAACTCCTTTGATCCGCGTTCGTACTCCAGCACTTTTACACCATTCAGGTAATGCTCCACATGGTTATTGGGATAAACAATTATTCTGCCGGTGTTCCATGCTCCGATTGGACGGATAAAACGATCCTGTTTATGAGCAGGGATCAGATCATACAAAGAGGCCAGGGTACGGTCTCCATTTCTTCCTAATTTAGCATCAGGGTGTACTTTGTCGTCTAATACCTGGTACTCCAGTCCTATTGCTGAACCTTTGGTATCCTCATTGAGCGTCACAAAATATTTTACACCGCTGTTAGCGCCACGGCTCATTTTAAATTCAAACGACAGGTCAAAAGCGCCGAATTCTTCTTTGGTTACAATGTCGCCTACGTTGGCCGCTTCACCGCCTTTAGAGCCCAGGATAGTCATCGTACCATTGCTTACTATCCAGCCATTCGGTTTTTCAGGAAAAGCATCCATATTGGCGCCAATCCATCCCGTATTGGTTTTACCATCAAAAAGCAAGCGCCATCCATCTTTTTTTTCATAATCGGTAAGGTGGTTGGACAGATAATTAACTACATACACACCATCGGCGAAAGGTGCTGGCTTCAAATTAGCACTTTGTATGCGGATGTTTTTAAAGTAGATCTTCTTACCCGCCTGGCCTGCACTGCCTATCCCATGCACCTGCAAACCAATGAAACCTTTGCTGTCAACCGTATCCACCATATAAGCTGCTGCCATACCATTTACCCATGTTTTAATAGAATTGCCTATACATTCGATGCGGTAATGATTCCATTCACCTGCTTTAAAAGCGGTTTTTGCTTTAGCATTTAATTCCAGGGGGTAAAGCCAGTCCCGGCGCCCCTCATCATAAATACCACCGCTCCATTTACGGTCTGAGGGGTCTACCTCTACCTGGCGGCCATAAACCTTACCGGCGCCATTATTTCCATTAGGGTCAAAATGACTGCGGGTTTGCACACCGGAATTGGTTTGGGGGCTTTCTACTTTAATATCCAGTTCCAGGATAAAGTTGCCATATTCTTTTTCTGTTACAAGAAAAGAATTGGGCGAGTTTGCTACCGTGGTGCCTATGATCGCTCCGCTTTCAACTGTATAGGTCGCTTTTCCTGTGGCTTGTTTCCAGCCTTTTAAAGTCTTACCATCAAAGAGGCTGGTCCAACCTGTTTTAGACTGCGCTTGTATTTTAGAAAAAGATGATGCAGAAAAAAATAGAATTGCTGCCAGGTACTTGCAAGTGTTTTTTGTGTTTCTCATTTCAGATAATTGGTTTGTGGATATGTAGGTCTGTTATTAAATTATTTTCGGTTCCCAACCGGCCTGGTAAGTACGTCCCCACAACTTCATCGCCTGAGGACTATTGGTTATATATCCATTGTTCGGATCACAGTTTAAAGTGATGCCGGTACGCTGCGCAATATTGGCCAGGTGACAAAGCAGTACACTTTTGGAAGCCTCATCAACCGGCGAAGTAAGGTCGTTTTCGCCTCGTACCGCACCAACGAAATTTTTAAAATGATAAAAGTCGAGGTTACCATTGGCGCTGGTCGTATTATTCGGATCAGGGGCCACTTCTGATTTTACTTCCTTCAGTACTTTATTCTTGATGTCCAATATCTTATAATCTCCGCCGCCCAAATTTACCAGGCTGCCTTTGGTGCCATAAATAATAAAGCCCCTGCTGCTGCCCTCAACCGGCAAATTATTGCAACTGCGGCTTTCCCAGGTAATGGTTCCTTTATCACCAAATTCAAAGCTGGCTACCTGGGTATCCGGCGTTTGCCAATCGTCTTTATAGGCATATCTTCCACCAGAGGAGGTAACTTTGGTGGGATAATCGACCCCTAAAAACCAGCGGCAGCAATCTATTTCGTGCGTGCCGTTATTACAAGCCTCCCCTGTTCCCCAGTGCCAAAACCAATGCCAGTTATAGTGTACCAAATTATCCTGATAATGCCTGCGTGGGGCTGGTCCCTGCCAAAGGTCAAAATCAAGCGTAGCAGGTACAGGTATTTGTTTACCAATACCTATTGATTGCCGGTTATTGGTGTACCAGGCCTTTGCAAAATACACCTCGCCTATTGCGCCTTCTCTCACCTGTTTTACCGCATCGATCAGCGAGGGCATAGATCGGCGCTGATTACCCATCTGGATATGTTTGCCATATTTATGCAATGCCTGCCCTACCAACTCACCCTCGTGCGGGTTTTGTCCGCAGGGTTTTTCTACATACACATGCTTGCCATGCGAAGAACCTAATATAGCTGCCGGCGTGTGCCAGTGATCGGGAGCGGCCACTACTAAAGCGTCAAAATCCTTTCTTTCTACCAATTTTCTGATGTCATGTATTAACTCTGGTTTGCGCGGTGCATTCCTGAGCGCATCATAACCCTTTTTGATAGCCCCAGCTTCTACATCACATATATAGGCTATTTCTACATTGGGTAACTGCGAAAAGCTATTGGCCAGATAACTACCCCGACTGTTCAATCCCATCACTCCCAGTAGCACTTTATTACTTGGAGCAAGTTTACCGAATACCGGGAAATTAAGAATAGTCAGACCGGCCGTAGCCACAGAGGCGTCCCTGATAAATTTTCTGCGATGCATATTTTTTGGTTTTATTGGTTTTTAAAATTAAAGATAAATGTGTTAACCGGACAGTAATCTTTGTTAATTGTAACGAAGTTGTTATGATTGTGTTACGTGGCCGATCGAACAGGAACCCCCAGGGGAGTTAAAGCCTGGAGAAAATTGTTTGTTCAATGTTTGCCTGCCGCCAGGTCCGCTATATAGGGCACGGTACCTTGGGGCGGGGCGGAATTTATATTTCTTTACTTTCCTGCAAAGCTTTTGCACCTATGGTACATTTTCCCAGGCAAGCTGGTATCTTTACTGAAAATATTGATTACCCATGCTTCAGATCGCCAACCTGTATATTTATCCCATTAAATCGCTTGGCGGCATCGCATTAAATAAAGCCACTGTTACCGACAGGGGCTTTCGGTATGACCGCCGATGGATGCTGGTTGATCACAACAATCTTTTTATTTCGCAGCGCCGGGTGCATCAGATGGCGTTGATGCGGCTGCAGATAACCGATCAGGGCATTGATGTGGACTATCCGGTTAAAAACTCAGCTTTCAGCATACCTTTTCAGCCGCTCAAAAATGAATTTGCTGATGTTACCATCTGGGACGATACCTGCACAGGGCAATTTGTAAGCAATGAGGCTGATGCATGGTTCAGCAAGATGCTGGAAATAACGTGCAGGTTGGTATATATGCCTGATGCGACTGAGCGTATCGCCGACCGGCGTTATACCTGGCAGAACAACCTTACTTCGTTTTCTGATGCTTACCCGTTTCTAATCATAGGCCAGGCTTCATTGGATGACTTGAATATTCGCCTGAATGAACCTTTACCGATGAACCGTTTCAGACCCAATATTGTATTTACAGGCGGTGCCCCCTTCCAGGAAGATACGATCCATACGTTAGTAATCGGCAATATTACCTTTCATGGAGTGAAATTATGCGCCCGGTGTATGATCACCACCATCGATCAGGGCACGGCCGGAAGAAATAAGGAGCCTTTAAAAACGCTGGCAGGTTATCGTTTGAGGGACCATAAAATATTCTTCGGGCAAAACCTGGTACATGAGGGCTTAGGCGAAATTGCAGTTGGTGATGTCATGGAGATTTTAAAACTCAACGATCAGGATAGATTTATAGTAACTGGAACTGAACCAAAAAATTAAATATTCCGCCATTTTCAAAATCTGAGATTTGGTTTTTAAATCGGTTTAAACACCAGCAGATCAGCTTGTTTATGCCAGTTATCTAAACACCCCGGAGCATCTCTTTTTTAGTAAAAACGCCCTTTTTAGTATAAATAAAGCAGATTCCCATCGCTAAAAAACATACTTTTTGAAACTCTTCCCGGTAAAACACGTTAAAGGAGTAAATCAAATTGTTTGTATGAAATCTATAGAAAATTTATTTAACTCCGTACTGAAAGCTGTGGGTGCGTTAGCCAATAATGATAGTATCTTCAAAAAAAGAAAAAGAACTCCTTTTAATCCAAAATTAACTTTAGGATTTAATTTTATTCAAGGCAGGTAAACCTGCTTTCCTATATCACAATTCTTTAAACTACTATATCATCATCAGTACGGTCTAATAAGCTGCCTGTGATGATATTTTTATTTATTAGCCGGTTGATTTTGTAAATTAGCCCGATGAAACCCACCATTATCATTATATATTGTCCAAAATGTAACTGGCTGTTGCGTGCGGCTTATATGGCACAGGAATTTCTGACCACCTTTGCCGGTGAATTATATGCAGTAAGCCTTCAACCCAGTGAAACAGGTGGTCATTACAGTATTCGTGTGGATGATCATATCATTTATGACCATAAAGAATGGGGCCGCTTTCCTGAAATAAAAGAACTAAAACAACTGGTACGTGATAAAATAAGCCCTGAAAAAAACCTCGGGCATTCTGAAAAAAAATAAAATACTTATATTTACATAGGGTCAATCCTAACCGCCCGGGGCAATTATATACACCTAATATATTTACTTATCTTTGTGAGTTTTAATTTAAAAAATGCTATCCAAAAAAACTAAATACGCCATTAAGGCCCTGGTTGTACTGGGCAAAAATGCTGATAAGCCACCGATGCAGATCTCAAAGATCGCTGAAGAAGAACGTATCCCAAAAAAGTTTCTTGAACAAATTCTTTTGGATCTGCGGAATGCGGGTTTCCTGTATAGCAAAAAGGGCGCAGGAGGTGGTTATAGCTTAAATAAAGACCCTAAGGATATTTACCTGGTAAGTATCATGCGGATCACCGACGGTCCTATTGCCATGGTACCGTGCGCCAGTTTAAACTTTTACCATAAATGCGATGAATGCAAATCAGAAACTACTTGCGGCATACGCGATGTATTTGTAGAGGTAAGAGACGTGACATTGAGGATACTGTCTGAAACCAGTATAGCCGATGTAATTGCCAGGGAAAACACGTTAATTAAAATTTAAATCCCCGGCTTTTTATAATTAACCTTTTTGAATAGCTGATCCCGCTGTCCGGTCAAAAAAACTGATCGGGAATAAAAGCTTTTAAACAGATTCTGACGTATGTAATTTTACTGTAAAAGAAATATTTTTCTAAAAATATTCTACCTTTTCCCTAGACTATACATATATTTGGGGATTAAATGAAAATAGTAAAACCTGCTAAAAACAAACTCTTGAACTATTGTTTTATCAAAAGCAATGTGTTGGGGCTGTAAATAGGTGTAAGTGATCATATACGCCTCTTCAGCCAAAGCCGAAGAGGTTTTTTTATAATAAATTAAAAGGAAGATATGCAAAGCTTCAGAACGGAATTGGAAAACCCAATAGTTGAAAGGGACATCATCGATCTTGAAAAAAAGATCAGGGCTTTCCGGGAAGGCAAAATACATGATGAAAAGTTCAGGAGCCTGCGCCTGGCCCGCGGTGTTTACGGTCAACGCCAGCCCGGCGTACAAATGGTACGTATTAAATTGCCTTTTGGTAAAGTTACCTTTAAGCAGTTGCTTCGTATCGCCGATGTATCGGACGAATACGCCAGCCATAACCTGCATTTAACCACCCGCCAGGATATACAGATACATTATGTAAGCCTTGACCGTACGCCACAGTTATGGGCCGAGCTGGAACGTGATGATATCACATTGCGTGAAGCCTGCGGTAACACGGTAAGGAATGTTACCGCCTCTGCTACTGCCGGTATCGATCCGAAAGAGCCTTTTGATGTATCGCCTTATGCCCATGCAACTTTCGAGTTTTTTCTGCGCAATCCAATTTGCCAGGAAATGGGTCGTAAATTCAAAATATCATTTTCATCAAGTGACCAGGATACTGCGTTCTCCTACATCCATGATGTTGGTCTTATCCCTAAACTAAAGGATAATGGCGAGCGTGGTTTTAAAGTACTATTGGGGGGCGGACTGGGCGCACAACCGTTACTGGCCAGCATTGTTGAAGAATTTTTACCGGAAGATCAGCTGATCCCATATATCGAGTCTGTTATCCGTGTGTTTGACCGTTACGGCGAACGAAATAACCGCAACAAGGCCCGCCTGAAATACCTGATACAAAAGATCGGACTTGATGAAGTATTGCGACTGGCGCGTGAAGAAAGAATAGCCAATAAGGTAAAAACTTACCCCATCAATCGTGCTACGGTTGATACGCCTGTTTTACCAAGTGCAACAAGCTATGGGCAAGTTACCGTTACTAATCCTTTGCGTTATGAACAATGGCTGATCACCAATGTATTTGAGCAAAAGCAGAAAGGCTTTTATGGCGTGTATATTAAGGTACCTGTTGGTGATATACCTACTGATATTGCCCGCAAATTGGTGGACGCTGTCAGTCCTTACGCAGCTGATGAAATACGCATCACCCAAAACCAGGGACTGTTATTAAAATATGTCAAAAAAGAAGCATTACCTGCTTTGTATAACAGATTAACGGAATTAGACCTATCTGCACCGGGTTTTGATAGCGTTGCCGATGTTACTACATGCCCCGGTACAGATACCTGTAATCTGGGTATATCAAATAGCATGACCTTGTCAAAGGTGCTGGAGGATGTGATCTATAATGAATATGAAGACCTGATATTCAACCGTGAGATAAAAATAAAGATCAGTGGCTGTATGAATTCTTGCGGACAGCATGGTTTGGCCCATATTGGCTTCCATGGCAGTTCGCTTAAGGCCGGATTGAAGGTATTGCCTTCCGTACAGGTACTACTGGGCGGTGGCACAGTTGGCGATGGCGTTGGCCGCGCCGCTGAAAAAGTGATCAAAGTTCCTGCTAAAAGGGCAACCCATACATTAAGGGCTGTTCTGGACGATTATAAACTGAACTCAATAGCTGAGGAAACCTTCCATAACTATTATGACAGGTTAGGTAAGGATTATTTCTACCAATTATTAAAACCATTGGCTGATCTGACCACGCTTACCGACGATGAATTTGTAGATTGGGGGCATGAGGAAACTTTTGCTACCGCAATCGGTGTTGGTGAATGCGCCGGTGTTGTGATAGACCTGGTGGCAACATTGCTTTTTGAGGCTGATGAAAAATTGGGTTGGGCTAATGAATCATTTAGTAATGGCGCCTGGTCTGATGCCATATACCATTCCTATAACGTATTGATCAGCTCGGCAAAAGCATTGTTACTGGACAAAAATATCAACAGCAGCACACAAGCAGGAATTATCCGCGAGTTTGATGCCCAATATGTCGATAAAGGTGAATTCAGTCTTGATGGTACCTTTAATGACCTTGTATTACAGATAAATAAAAATGAACCTTCAGAAGAATTTGCAAACGCATACCTGGGATCCGCAAAGAACTTTTTGGATCGTGTTAAAGTAAAAAGAGAGGCATTGGTACAATCATGATCGAAACAAAAAAAACAGTTAAGGAGCCACGCATTACCCTTGTCGGAGCCGGCCCTGGCGATGCTGAGCTGATCACCATAAAAGGCATCAAGGCACTTAAAACAGCTGATGTTGTACTGTATGATGCATTGGTAAACGAAGACCTGCTGGAATTTGCACCTGAACATGCTACCAAAGTGTATGTGGGTAAACGCTCTGGGGATCACTCCTTTTCACAAGATGCGATCAATAAATTAATGATCGATTATGCGCTCAATTACGGGCATGTCGTTCGCCTTAAAGGTGGCGATCCCTTTGTTTTTGGCCGTGGGTATGAGGAGTTGGATTATGCCGCTTCCTACAGCATCCCTGCCGAAGTAATTCCGGGAATTTCAAGTTCTATCGGTGTTCCTGGTATGCAGCATATACCTGTTACGCATCGCGGATTAAGTGAAAGCTTTTGGGTGGTTACCGGAACCACTGCCGACGGGAAAGTATCCGACGATGTTTACCAAGCCGCCCGTACCAAGGCTACCATCGTAGTGTTGATGGGCATTCATAAGCTGGCGGAGATCACTGAAATATTTAAAAAAGAAGGTAAACACCGGCTACCGGTTGCCGTAATTCAAAGCGGAACAACTGAGAATGAAAAAGTGGCCGTTGGTATTATGGATACGATTATTGAAATTGTTGAAGAAAAAAAGATAACATCGCCTGCGCTGATCATTATTGGTGAGGTAGTATCGTTACACCCCATGTTTCAACCTATCAGGGAATTTTATGACATTATTGCCCAGGAATAATGGTTTAACCACGATCCAGTACAAAAAAACGGAAGGCAATCAGCTTTTCCCGATTTTTTTGAAACTGAACGATTTGCACACGGTACTGATCGGTGCGGGTAACGTTGGTTTGGAAAAGCTGACAGCTATCCTCAGCAACAGTCCGCTGGCAAGGGTGACCGTTGTTGCCAAAATATTCTCGCCCCAAGTGCATGCCCTGGCGGCAGGATATCAAGGAGTGACAATAATTCAAAAACCTTTTGTAGATACTGATCTTGATAATGCAGATATAGTGGTTGCCGCCACAAATGATAATGATTTAAATGCCTATATCAGGAATTCGGCTCACGAACGTAAACTCTTAGTTAATGTAGCTGATCAACCTGCCCTTTGTGATTTTTACCTTGGTTCAATTGTTCAAAAAGGCGACCTGAAAGTCGCTATATCAACTAACGGTAAATCGCCTACGATAGCCAAACGTTTAAAAGAGGTTTTAAATGAAGGCCTGCCCGGGGAGCTGGATACTACCTTACAGCAAATGAGTGAATTAAGAAATTCACTTTCGGGCGATTTTGCCTACAAGGTTAAAACGCTGAATGCAGTTACTTCGGTACTGGTTGAGAAAAAAGCTGAAAGTAATAAAAACCTGATATGGCTGATATGGGGTGCCATTGTATTAGCTTTCGGCATTGCTTTTTTTACTTTGTGGAGTAAAGAGCCCGATTTTCGGATATATGTGCAGGGTATCAATCCGCTGTTTTATTATTTCCTGGCCGCTGGTTTTGTTTTTGCTATGGTCGATGGTGCTATCGGTATGTCATACGGGGTGACTTCAACCACATTTTCTTTGTCGATGGGTATTCCCCCTGCCTCGGCAAGTATGGGTGTACACCTTTCTGAAATAATGAGCAACGGTATAGCCGGATGGATGCATTACCGCATGGGTAATATCAATTGGAAAATGTTCAAGCTGTTGCTGATTCCGGGTATTATAGGTGCCGTATCGGGCGCTTATATTCTATCGTCCCTCGAGCATTATAGCCAGTATACCAAACCATTTGTATCCCTGTATACACTGATATTAGGTATCGTTATTTTTTCAAAGGCTCTGAAAACCGGGCAAAAAAGAACAAAAGCGAAAATTAAAAACATACCGCTGCTTGGTTTGGGTGGCGGTTTTATTGATGCTGTAGGTGGCGGCGGATGGGGATCTATCGTATTGTCAACGCTTATTGCGGGCGGGCGACATCCAAGGTTCTCATTAGGAACAGTAAAATTATCGCGGTTTTTTATCGCCCTGATGAGTTCCTTAACGTTTATTACCATGTTAAGCGGTGCACGCTGGCAAGCAGTTTCCGGCCTGGTTATCGGAAGTGCATTGGCATCGCCTATTGCAGCCAAAATATCCAACAGGATATCGGCTAAGGCTATTATGATGTCGGTAGCGGTGATCGTTATATTGATCAGTTTAAAAAGCATTATTAATTTCTTGATCAAGATTGTATAAATGAACCCGATAGAACATATAAAACAAGAAGCTCAGGGACTTGGACCGGTAGAAGCATTAGCTTTACTGGCACATAAATTTCCTGGACAGATCGTATTTTCAACCAGTTTTGGGTGGGAAGATCAGGCGATCACTCACATGATCTTTACGGGTAACCTTCCTATCAGGATATTTACGCTCGAAACCGGGCGCCTTTTCCCTGAAACCTATTATGTATGGAACCGTACGATGGAGATGTACGGAAAGCCGATACATGCCTATTATCCTAACCATGAATTATTGGAGCAAATGGTAAATGCCAAAGGCCCGAATAGCTTTTATGAGTCGGTTGAGAACAGGAAAGAGTGCTGCGGTATCCGCAAGGTAGAACCATTAAAGCGTGCGCTTGCGGGTAATAAATGCTGGATTACGGGCATACGTGCTGAGCAATCGGTTAATCGCCAGTTTATGGAGAATACGGAGTGGGATGAACAAAATAATTTGATTAAATTTCACCCTATTTATAACTGGACGCTTGAGCAGGTAAAAGAATACATCAGCGCGAATAATATACCTTATAATGCATTGCATGACAGGGGCTTCCCCAGTATTGGCTGTGCACCTTGCACCAGGGCGGTTCAACCCGGTGAGGATTTCAGGGCAGGCCGCTGGTGGTGGGAAGACCAATCAAAAAAAGAATGCGGGTTGCATGAAGTACATAAATAAATTTGAATTACTGAATTATAGAATTACTGATTAATATTCTATAATTCAAGAACTCAATAATTCTATAATTAATAAGGATGAGTAATAAGCGAGCTTTGGATTATTTAGATCAGTTAGAGGCGGAAGCCATTTATATCTTAAGGGAGGTAGCCGGGCAATTTGAAAAACCAGCCCTGCTTTTTTCCGGAGGTAAGGATTCTATAACTCTTGTGCGATTAGCTGAAAAGGCTTTTCGTCCCGGTAAGTTTCCGTTCCCGTTAGTACATATTGATACCGGCCACAATTTTCAGGAAACCATAGATTATCGCGATGCCATGATCAGGCGTATTGGTGAAAAACTGATCGTAGGTTATGTACAGGATGATATAGATCAGGGTAAAGTGGTGGAACAAAAAGGGAAAAACGCAAGCCGCAATGCATTACAAACCGTTACCCTGCTTAATACCATCGCAAAACACCAGTTTGACGCCTGTATAGGCGGCGCACGTCGTGATGAGGAAAAAGCCCGCGCCAAGGAACGTATATTTTCTGTGCGTGACGAATTTGGCCAATGGGACCCAAAACGCCAGCGTCCCGAATTATGGAATATTTATAACGGTAAAATTCATAAAGGAGAAAATGTAAGGGTATTTCCTATCAGTAACTGGACCGAACTGGATGTTTGGAACTATATCCGCAGGGAAAAGATCGAACTGCCTACTATTTATTTTGCTCATGAGCGTGAGGTAATAACCCGAAATGGTCAGCTAATGGCAGCCTCACCGTTTTTAAATATGGATGATGAAGATATAACCGAGCGTCGTAATGTGCGTTTCCGTACCGTTGGTGACATGACCTGTACGGCGGCTGTAGAATCTTATGCATTTGAGATAGATGATATAATTGACGAAATAAGCGCTTCTAAAATAAGCGAGCGCGGTGCCCGGATGGATGATAAAGTGTCCGAAGCTGCAATGGAAGACCGTAAGAAAGGTGGATACTTTTAATCATGGATATACTAAAATTTTTAACAGCAGGCAGTGTTGATGACGGTAAAAGTACCCTTATAGGGCGCTTGCTTTATGACAGCGAGGCCATTCTGGCTGATCAATTAGAGGCACTACACGCTTCAAACCGCAAAAACGACGACGGCAGCATCGACCTTGCCATTTTAACGGACGGATTAAAAGCCGAACGTGAACAAGGCATCACCATTGATGTAGCGTATAAATACTTTCAAA
>JAQBOV010000058.1 GCA_028287895.1 Mucilaginibacter sp.
GTAAAGCCATAGCCATCATAAAACAAACCTGACAGGTCCCAGGGGCCGCCGCTGTCGTTATAACCCATGACGGCCTGCTCGGCGTTAAAGGACATGTTGCCCCAGGTCATCATACCCTCTGCAGCCAGTACGCCTTCTTCCTGGTTGCTGGCAAAATCCTCAAGAATGACATAAAAATTGGGGTCGATGGATTTCATGTAAGTATTATAGTCTTTCCAGATAGCTACCCGGCTGGCATCATACTGCCCCCATAGGTTCACATCGCTACCGGAATTTACCTGGGTAAATCCCTTTGCCAGGTCGAACCGGAAACCATCGATATGGTACTCCTGCATCCACCATTTCAGCACATTCTTTACAAAATATTTGGTGGCCGCACTTTCATGGTTAAACTGAAACCCCACATTGTAGGGATGGGTAGCCACCGTATTGTACCAGGGATTATCCGAACTTGGCGCAGTACCGTTCCAGTACATTTGCACCATCGGCGATGAGCCGAACGAATGGTTCAGCACAATATCCTGTATCACGGCAATACCTTTTGAATGACAGGCATCGATCAATGCTTTCAGGTCGTTTTTTGTGCCGTAATATTTATCGGGGGCAAAATAAAAGTTGGGGTTATAGCCCCAGGAGTCGTTGCCTTCGAATTCGCTCACGGGCATCAGTTCAATGGCATTTACGCCCAGGTTTACAAAATAATTGAGGGTATCTTTTATGGTCTTGTAATCGTGGGTGGCAATAAAATCACGCACAAGCAACTCATAAATCACCAGGTTTTTGGGTTCGGGGCGGGTAAAATTGGTGTTTGTCCAGGTGTAAGTTGGCTGGCTATACCAGAATGTGCTTACAATACCGGTAGTTGACCCGGCTGGATAGGCTTTCAAATTAGGGTAAACCGAAGTTGGTATGTACTTGTCATTGTCGGGGTCGAGAACCTTTTCAGTGTACGGATCAGCTACTTTGAGAGTGCCGTCAATTAAATATTGATAAGCGTATTCTTTTGCCGGATCGAGGTTATCGATCTGTATCCACCAGCGTGTACCATCTACCGAGTTTTTTAAAGCATAAGCGGTGCTTGCTGACCAGTTATTAAAGTCGCCTATTACGGCAACCGACTTTTTCTTAGGTGCATACAAGTTAAATATTACCGATTTGCCGGCATTAATAAAGGTAACGCCATCATTAGAACCTGCGGGCGGATCTACCCCGGCCGGATTACCGGGAACGTTCCCGGAATTGTTGCTGATTTTAGGTTCCTTTTTGCATGAACTACCAGCGATTAGCATTACGGCGAACAGTAACAGGTAAAAAAATCTTTTCATTATAAATTTTTAGTTTAAAATTGGCTTCTAAATTTAAATTGATTTTTTCATATTCCGGCTAAAGAGCAAAATAAAAAACGCAGAAGCCTTATTCTTTCTGCTGATAAAAGATGTACAACGCGGTAAATAAAACAGAAAGAAGTATTGACTTGGGCAGAAGCGGGAGATTTTACTTAGTATATTTTTCAACCATGTCGATCAACTCTTTCAGATCAAATGGTTTGCGCAAAAAGGCGTCGGCCATGCCCGCTTTGGCAATCTCACCGATATTACTCACAGCCGAAACCATAATTATAGGTATATGGCTTGTAGCGGGGTTTGTTTTTAATTGCTTGCTTATCTGTTCGCCGCTGGCATCGCTTTTCCAGTCGCTGAGCCAGTTGTCGAGCAATATCAGGTCGGGATTATACTGATTTAAAAATTTAAGTATACGGGCATCTTCCGAAGCTATTACTTCATACTTGGCGTCCTCCAAAGCATAAACCATAGTTTCCCTGATGTCGGTATCATCTTCAATCACCATAATTTTTGTACCCATGACCTTCGTATAACTTTATGATAATCACCGTTATTTTGTCCGCTGATAGGATATAAACAACGCAAGATGCCCATTTTGTTTTTAAATACCAATATTTTTCCAACAAAATATAATGAGATAATGCCTCAGAGATTAAAATTCAGCAGCAAAATACAGTAAAACCACTGCACCGGAATGTGAATGGCTATTTAAGCTTCGTAATAACAGGCACGACAACGGGGCTCATAACTTTCCTTTTCGCCCAGTAAGATGGTGCCCGCATCGGGCGCTAAACGAAAGGAATACAAGGCAGAACTACCGCATTTTACACAAACGGCATGTACCTTGGTAACCAACTCAGCAATGGCCAACAGCTTCGGCATCGGGCCAAACGGATTTCCCTTGAAATCCATATCCAGGCCTGCTACGATTACCCGCACGCCCTTATTGGCTAATATGGTGCAAACATTGGGCAGTTCATCATCAAAAAACTGGGCTTCGTCAATACCAACTACCTGCACATCACTGCCTAACAGCAATATAGCCGAAGAGGTCTCGACCGGGGTAGATTGAATTGAATTTGCATTGTGCGATACTACTGCAGTCTCGGCATAGCGGGTATCTTTCTTCGGCTTAAATATCTCAACGGTCAGCCTGGCTATCTGTGCACGTCTTAATCTGCGTATCAGTTCTTCGGTCTTACCCGAAAACATGGAGCCGCAAATCACCTCAATACTTCCGCCTAACTCATTTTTGCGCTTAAAAACATCCTCGTTAAACAGCATTTTCGATTCTTTACAGCGGGCAAATATCACAATTTAATATTATTTTTGATAAGTATTTGTAACATACCGCCATGAAGCAACAGGACGTTTTTAAAAAGATAGGCATCATTATAAAAGAGCTTAATGAACAATATGATTACCTGGTAACAACAGAAAATGAATTAAATGACCTTGAGCTTGAACTCTTTGTAGCGAATGCGCACTTTTTAGCTGAACACTCAGAAGTATTAAGAAAGCTCAATTTACAACATACTTCAGGGCCGATAATTACGCCTGTTCCCGCAGAAAAATATTTTGAGCCTGTGGCGCAGCAGTTGCCACCTGCGGCTGAGAGGCAATCCGCAGGTGGCCAAATAACTACCTCATTACCACCGGATACGCCGGCCAAACCTATCGTAACCAATAGTGAGGCTGATGAAAACCCGGTGCCGCATATAGACCTGAGAGGAGATGATACCGGCTCTGATTATTCGTATATAAGGCATGAGCCTGAAATAATACGGCATGAGCTTAGCCCGGATGATATACCCGGCTGGGAGGAGGGAGAGGACGAAGCTGAGGGCGAAGGAGCAAGCCATCCTGAAGAAGAAATAATCGAAAAAACCCCTGTGGAGTCCGCCAAAAATGAGCCTGTAACGCCAATAAGAGAAACACCAAAAGTTGAAACCAAGGTGGAAGACGTCCCGGAGGAACTACTTACTATTAACCAGAAAATATCAGCGCAGTTAAGAAATACGGGCAACAGGGCATCCGAGCATTCAAATGCACAGCCTGTTGGCGATCTTAAGCAGGCCATTACCTTAAATGATAAATTGCTTTATATTAAAGATCTTTTTAGCGGATACAACCTGGCCTATAGCGAGGCAATTGATATCTTAAACCGCTTCGCTACTTTTGATGAAGCTGACAAATTTCTAAAAAGCAGCTATGTTGTTAAAAATAACTGGGAAAGCAAACAGGCCACGGCAGATAAGTTTTATGCTTTGTTGAAACGGCGTTATTCTTAAGTGGCAGTTTTAAGTTGCAATTGGCGTATGGTCTGCATTAAGCCCATTTTTGACCACCGTTACTATTGATAAATCATTCCCATTCGGTTTGAGTCGAGTTTGATCAATACAAACAGCATAATAGTAAAACTAAGCAATGAAGAACCGCCATAACTGATTAACGGCAAAGGAATACCGATGGATGGCACGATCCCGATAGTCATACCGACATTGATCACCACGTGAAAAAATATAACGGAAGCAATACCATAAGCATAGATGCGCGAAAATGGTGATCGCTGTCGTTCAGCGATCCGGATGATCCTTAATACCAGGAACAGGTATAAGCCAAGCACAACGGTCGCACCGGCAAATCCCCACTCCTCGCCTACCGTGCAAAAAATAAAATCGGTACTTTGTTCAGGAACAAACGAGTATTTGGTTTGCGTACCCTGCATATAACCCCGGCCCCAAAATTTACCCGAGCCTATGGCAATTTTGGATTGGTTAACGTTATACCCTTTCCCTTTAATATCACTGGTTATACCTAATACGATATCGATACGTACTTTCTGGTGAGGTTTTAAAACCTTGGTGTATAGAAAATTGACACTAAAAACAAATGCAATGCATACGGCGAGCCCGGTCAGTATAACGGGCATCACTTTCCTGTTCCGTCTGAACAGGAATAAAATAATGAGTGCAAGAACAATAAGCCCGCCGACAATAAATATTAAGTTATTGAGCTTTATAGTGAGCACAAACAGCGCAATGAATAGCCCTTCGAGTATTAAAAAATAGGGCGAAACGCCTTCGCGGTATAAAACAAATATCAACGAACTAAAAACAAGGGTTGAACCAGCATCAGGCTGAAGCATAATCAGGAACATAGGGAAGCCAATAATTGCACCGGCAATTAAAAACGCCTTTGGTTCGGTCACCCGCACATTGGTACTGCTGAGATATCGCGCCAGAAGTAGACAGGTAGAAAATTTCGCTAATTCAGACGGCTGTAACCTGAATCCCCCACCGAGCGATATCCATGCCTGGTTACCGCCCACATTGCGCCCTACTACCAGAACTATAATAAGTAATACCACCGTTATGCCGTAAAACACAGGCGCTAGTGCACTGAAGAACCTGCTTTCGAGCAACAGGATAATAATGCCGGTTATTAAGCCTATAATAATATAAACAAATTGTTTACCGTAATTTGTATCCAGATCCATAAAACCCGGGTGTTTTTCATCAAATACAGCCGAATGAATATTCAACCACCCAATGGTGCATAATGCCAGGTAAACAAATATCACCGCCCAATCCACGTTAAAAAAGAAACTGCGCTGCTGCTGATTATTATTCATCTTCCCTCCTTTTGACCTGCAATACCGCTAACGGTGCACCAATTGTATGTTTGCCTTTTTGATGAGCTGATTTTATGCCCGGCTTTTTACTGGCGGCACTATCGGCCTTCGTATGTCTAATACTATCCTTGGGCAAGGGTTTAGCTTTATTATCCTTTAAGGTATAATTACCCAGATCAGGAAGCCGGTTTGCATTGATAAATTCTTCTGGTGTTATCCCCGACTCACGTACTGAAATACTATCCCGCAAATATTTCTCTACAATAAAACTGGCAATGGGCGCTGCCCACTTGGCGCCTTCGCCAGAGTTCTCCACGACAACGGCAATAGCTATTTTAGGGTTGTCCCGCGGTGCAAATGCCACAAACACGGAGTTATCTTCACCATGTACCTGTGCCGTACCTGTTTTCCCACACATGATGATGCCCGGGATTCTGGATCTAACTGCGGTACCACGATCGACCACAGCCTGCATGCCATCAATAAGCGGTTCAAAATACTGCGGGTCTATTCCCACATTATTTTTTACTTTATATTCCGACTTGATTATTTCCTTATCGCCAATTGCCTTAATTAAATGTGGCTTGTAGTAAAAGCCGTGATTAGCTATAGTACATTCAATATTTGCCAGTTGCAAAGGTGTGGCGAGCAATTCCCCCTGTCCTATAGCTAATGAAATGACCGTGCTTGAGCGCCAGCCACCTGCCCGGTAAATCTTATCATAATATTTCGAGGTAGGCAGATTTCCTTTTCCTTCACTTGGCATGTCCAGTCCAAGTTTTGAGCCGAGTCCGAATTTACCGACATTGTTTCTCCAATTCGTAAAGGTGGATGAGGTGTTTTTAGCACCATAAAAATTCATCAGCTTTTCAAATACCATCGAAAAATATCCGTTGCACGACTCGGCTACTGCGCTGGTCAGATTAACCGTGCCGTGTGCTTCTTTATGAAAACAGGGCACCATGTGATTGCCTGCCCAATAATACCCCGGGCAATAATAAGTAGTTTGTGGCGTAATGATACCCTCCTGCATTGCAATAAGGGCGCTAAGCGGTTTAAAGGAAGAGCCGGGAGGATAATACGCTTGTATAGGCCGGATGAAAAAAGGCTTGTACGGATCTTTGTAAAGTTCAGCTGCATTATTCCCCCGCTCACGTCCCACCAGCAGATTGGGGTTATAAGTAGGACTGCTGACATAGCATAATATCTCACCGGTTGAAGGCTCAATGGCTACAATACTGCCCAGCTTATTTTGCATCAGCTTTTCGCCAAGCTTTTGTATGCGCTTGTCCAATGAGGAGATCAGACGCTCACCGGCCACCGCGGTCGTATCGTAAGCGCCGTTGGCATAATGTCCTTTGGGCCTGTTACGCGAATCAACCATTAGGTTTTGTACCCCTCTTCGCCCGTGCAACACATCCTCATATGATTTCTCTACTCCTGTAACGCCTATGTAATCACCAGGATGATAATAGTTGCCCGACTTTTTCATATCCCTGTCGGTTACCTCGCCAATAAAACCTAAAAACTGTGCAGCAACGGAGTCGGGATAAGTACGAAGGTACCGGGTTGAAGAAAAGAAACCCGGAAATTCTGACAAGCGCTCCTGGAATGCAGCATAGACTTGAGCCGAAAGTTGTTTTTCAAAAACGGAGGCCAGGTTGGGTGAATATTTTATTGACTTTTCAAAGCGCTTATCGAACTCGGTTTTGCCTATTCCCAATAATTTACAAAACTCAAGGGTATCAAATGGTTTTACCTGTTTAGGGATCACCATAATATCATAAAAAGGCTCATTCTGGACAAGTACTTTCTGGTTGCGGTCCATAATAGGGCCGCGGGCCGGATTAAGATATACATGGCGCAAAACATTTCCCTGGGCATATAAAAGATACCGGTCATCGATTATCTGGATGTAAAATAAGCGGGCAAGAAGTACAAGGATAAGTGTTATGAATATCCCCGCAATAACATAACGCCGCTCAAAAAACCTGTTCATTTACGTTCTTTCCTTCTATAAAATAAAAATCCTGAAAGCAGCATCAAAAATACTGTAAATATAGAACTCAGCACAAAACGGCTTAGTGTATAGGGTATTTCAGACAGCCGGAAAACTTCAAGGTTAAACAAGAAAAAATGATGGGCGAGCGTAAGTATTAGAGCGTAGGTAAAAAACCAGCGCAGCCCCATCACACTAAGAGTAGGTTCCGGCTCATTATCAAAACCGTCTTTTTGTACGGTAATACTGATAAACAATATTCTTACAAAAGCGAGTAAGACACAGGATGCCGCATGCAAGCCTGGCGTATCATAAAAGGCATCAATGGTAAGTCCCAATAAAAACGAGAGGGCGAACAGCATGATATTAGGTATCTCAAACGGCAGCAGCAGGATAAACATAATGTACAGGTAGGGCGTAGAGAGATTATACAGGGTAATATTTTTCAATAAAAACACTTGCATAAAAACCAATATGGCAAACCTGAACAGGTTGGTAAGGATCGTTCTACTCATCTTTCTTTTGCTGCGCCTCCAGTCCCGCCTGCTCTTGAGCTAATTTGTTGATTACGACATCCACATATTGTAGTTTGCTGAAATTCACAGCAAGTTTCACTTCCATATTCAAGGCAAATCCACCGGCTTTGGTATGCAGGTTACTTACCTTACCTATCGGTATCCCTGCCGGGAAAAGAGAATACTGAGAAGTGACTACCCCTTCTCCAATAGTGGGCTGTGCGTTGTTTGATACATCTTTAAGGAATCCCTTATGCGGGTCAAGATCATCGCTCCATTCAATATACCCTATTTCTTTATTCTTTGCGAGCATGGCGCTAAAGCGTGAGTCCTTGTGCAACAATGACTGAACAACGGACAAATGCTCGCCCACAAAAACCACTTTCCCTACCAGGCCCGAACTGCAAATTACGCCCATCCCTTTGGCCACACCTTGCTTGCTTCCCCGGTTAATGGTGATATAATTATTGCTCCGGTTAACCGAATTATTGATCACCTTAGCTTCAATAAAAGTGTATTGCTGTTTGTATATGGTATCATCTACCTTGCGTTTAGCGATGGTATCCACATAAAATGATGTTTTAAGCTGATTGCGCAACCGGGCATTCTCGCTGGCAAGGCTATCGTTCACTTCACGCAAAGCGAGATAACTAGATAAGCCATTCACCTGGGTATATAAACTGCCGGTTATTTTACTGGTCGAACTAATAAAAGTAGCTTTCTGAAAAGAGTTGTATTTGATGTAAATAACAAGAGAACTTATCTCGAAAATAAGAAATAAAAAGAATGCGTTGTATTTAGTGATAAATATCAGGAGATTACGCATGGCAGTGAGTTGTGAACAGTGACTTGTGAGTGGTTTTATCGGGTAGTTGTAAGTAATTCTTTTTTTACCAACAACCGCTCACCATTCACCACTCACCCTCACCCTATTTATTGCATTAAGAATTTAAAATTGCCTATATTTTTCAGTGCAGTTCCGGTTCCGCGAACTACGGCGCGCAAGGGATCTTCTGCGACATGCACAGGCAGTTTGGTTTTTGCCGCAACACGTTTATCAAGGCCACGCAGCAAAGCGCCTCCCCCGGTTAAATAGATACCCGTCTGGTAAATATCCGCGGATAATTCAGGCGGGGTGATTTCCAGTGCTTTCAATATCGCCTCTTCTATTTTTGAGATCGATTTGTCCAGGCAATGCGCTATTTCGGTGTAGGATACCATGATCTGTTTTGGCACGCCGGTCATCAGGTCGCGGCCCTGCACTGCAAAATCTGCAGGCGGATCGGCCAGCTCGGGTAAGGCGGCTCCCACTTCGATTTTAATTTTCTCAGCAGTACGGTCGCCGATCATGATATTATGCTGCCGACGGATATATTGAACAATATCTGAGTCAAAGTTATCTCCGGCAACACGGATAGACTGGTCGCAAACGATACCTGATAAAGCGATCACTGCGATCTCGGTAGTACCCCCACCGATATCAATGATCATATTACCCATAGGTTCTTCCACATCAATACCGATACCAACGGCAGCAGCCATTGGCTCGTGAATAAGGTAAACTTCCTTAGCACCTGCGATTTCAGCAGAGTCACGAACGGCGCGTTTTTCAACCTCAGTGATACCTGAGGGTATACAGATGACCATACGCAGGGACGGGAAAAACCAGCCCTTGCCTTGGTTGATCATTTTTATCATACCGCGGATCATGTGCTCGGCGGCGTTAAAATCAGCGATCACACCATCTTTCAATGGGCGTACCGTGCGGATATTTTCATGAGTTTTACCCTCCATCTGCATGGCCTGGCGACCGATAGCGATCACTTTATTGGTGGTACGGTCAAATGCCACTATCGAGGGCTCGTCGACCACTACTTTATCATTGTGTATGATCAGGGTGTTTGCTGTACCTAAATCGATTGCGATTTCTTGTGTAAAAAAGTTAAATAGACCCATTGGTTTTTCAAAAATAGTCTGTAAAGTTTAAAAAAATATGCGTAATAATTTATGTTCTGGTATTTAAAGCGTTAAAATACATAACTTATTACGTTTTATTATTAATTAATGTTTAAAATGTCGAATACCTGTCATTACCATAGAAATTCCTTTTTGATCAGCCATACTTACAGAGTCCTGATCTTTGATTGAACCGCCCGGCTGCAGCACTGCCGTAATGCCCGCACCGGCAGCAATTTCAACACAATCATTGAAAGGAAAAAATGCATCAGATGCCATTACAGCGCCATTCAGGTCGAAGCCGAAGCTTTCCGCCTTTATAATAGCCTGCTTTAAGGAATCAACTCTTGAGGTCTGTCCTACGCCGCTTGCCATCAACTGATTATTTTTTGCAAATACGATGGTGTTTGACTTGGTATGCTTAACCACTTTATTGGCAAAAAACAGATCTTTTAACTCATGCGCCGTTGGTTGCCTGTTGGTAACGGTCTTCATTTGCTCAGGGCCCTCAATGACCAGGTCCTTGTCCTGTTCAATCACACCATTCAGCAGGGTCTTAAATTGCTTAACAGGCAATTCCACCTTCTGGCGGATCAAAATAATTCGGTTCTTCTTCTCACGTAATACCTGTACGGCCTCATCAGTATAAGCCGGGGCTATCAGTACTTCGAAAAATATCTTATTGATCTCTCTGGCAGTTTCGGCATCGATCTCATCATTAGCGATGATCACCCCGCCAAAGGCCGATACCGGGTCGCAGGCCAATGCATCCATCCAGGCTTCTTTGATAAACGACCTGCTGGCTATACCACAGGCATTGGTATGTTTTAATATAGCAACGGTAGGTTCAGTAAATTCGTCAATAAGTGCAACCGCGGCATCAACATCGACCAGGTTGTTGTAGGAAAGCTCCTTGCCATGTAATTTGGTAAACATCGCATCCAGGTTGCCATAAAACACACCCTTCTGATGCGGATTTTCGCCATAACGCAATACCTGGCTTTTTTGAATACTTTGCTTAAATACCGGAAGTTGTGCGTCCTGGTTAAAATAGTCAAAGATGGCAGTATCGTAATGTGAGGTGATGTTGAATGCTTTGCGCGCGAATGAGCGGCGCTGATCAATGCTCGTTGAGCCATCTTGGGTTTTAAGAATTTCACCCAGTTCAAGATAGTCGTCCTTTGAAGCAAGGATCACCACATCTTTAAAGTTTTTGGCTGCAGCGCGGATCAATGAAATACCGCCGATATCAATTTTTTCGATCACGTCGTCCTGCCCGGCGCCCGACTTTACTGTTTCCTCGAAAGGGTAAAGATCAACAATCACCAGGTCAATCTCGGGTATCTCGTATTGTGCCAGTTGCTGTCCGTCACTTTCAAAATTTCTTCTGGCCAGGATCCCGCCGAACACCTTAGGATGCAGGGTTTTTACGCGGCCGCCAAGGATAGAGGGATACGAGGTCAGATCTTCAACAGCAATCACCTCTGCACCCAAACTGCGGATAAAAGTTTCCGTTCCGCCGGTTGAATATAGCTGCACACCTAAACGGTTTAGCTCATGGATGATAGGTTCAAGGTTGTCTTTATAATAAACTGAAATTAAAGCATTTTTTATTTGAACAGGATGGCTCATTGACACACGATTTTTGAGCCGCAAAGGTAATGAATAGTCATTAGTCATTGAGCATTAGTCATTATTTTTTTTGCTGGTGCACTTGCAGCTGCAACAGATGCACCACCCCCGCACCAAACAAAGGAGGTTCTTTCTTAATTATTTATTTTTCATCGCTTTGTTTTTATCTCAGCGCCTCAGGCTGTAAATTAGTTTTCCGTCTGTAGCATAATCCAAGCTACATGCGTATTGGTAAAAAACAACCGATGAAATATTTTGCTTATTTCCTTCCCATTGCAATCATCCTGTTTGCTGCGGCTTGTGGTAAAGAAAACATTAAAGGCAACAGCACTTTAACAGGAAAATGGAAACTGGTGGAAAGCCTTATGGATCCGGGCAATGGTTCGGGCAAATGGATGCCGGTGCAAACCGGTACAGAGGTCCAGTTTTACGCAAACGGCACGTTGAGCGGTACCGAATTTCCATCATATGTAAGCTATAACATAAAGGACAGTGTTACCCTGGCATTTGTCCAGGCCAATAAAACTATACAGAATTACCGTTACAAGATCAGCCACGACACTTTGTCTCTGAGTCCAGCCGGACCAATGAGGTGTATCGAAGCTTGCGGTGTACGGTTTAAGAAAGAATGGTGAGCGGAGATTGGCGATGGGTTAACTCATTCGGTTAACGATCAACTCTTCATCTTCTTCAACAAATTCTCAATCACCCTTGGAAAGTGATGATGCTCTAACTGCTGGCCTTTGAATTTGATCATTTCGAGGTTATCGCCGGGCTCTATTTTAAAGCGGGATTGGTGCAGGATTTCGCCTTCGTCAAACTTCTCATCCACAAAATGAATGGTGATGCCCGATTCCTCTTCCTTCGCATCTAAAACGGCCTGGTGCACATGATCGCCATACATGCCTTTGCCACCGTATTTGGGCAATAAAGCCGGGTGAAGGTTAATTATTTTATTAGGGAACGCTTTGAGTAGCGCCGGCGGTACCAGCCATAAAAAGCCTGCCAGCACAATCAGATCGACCTGCAGGTTTTTCAGCAATTTGATCACCGCATCAGTTTGATAAAATTCGTCACGGGTAAATATGTGCGACGGGATCTCGAAGTTATCGGCACGCTGCAATACGTAGGCCTGCGGATTATTGGTCAGTATCAATACCACCTCCGCTTCGGAGCTGCGTTTAAAATGCTCCATTATTTTTTGGGCATTTGATCCGGAACCAGAAGCAAAAATAGCAATCTTTTTTTTCATCGGAATAAGTTGTTTTTCGGCGGTGATAAGGTCGGTGATCTCCTGTTTAAACGGTTGCCCATAATGGTCACTCCTTTTGATTTATTGTATCAACCTGCTTAACCGCGTTATGTTAAATTACCATAACGTTATACGCACAGCGGGCAAAAACGTTCAGATTACACAATACAACGACTCAAATATAAAACTTTGATGTTTTTAAACAACACCTCATTTCGATTTAACCCGCACAAACCCATATTGTGTTATAGTCCGCACCTGGGTAGGCGTATAGTAGGTTTCAAGGTTGCCCGTTTGCAAGACCAGTGAGTACTGTCCCAGATTAATGATCTTCGCGGTCTGAAACGGCTTGGAACTTTTTGCGGCACTGGTATCCTGGCAAACCATATCGGCGTACAAAAAAAGTTGATCTGCTGAAAGCGACCAGTGCCCGTTTACTGATTGCGGAAGACAATCAAAATTGGTATAGGAGCAGGTTTTATCCGTATTGAATTTAAAAATCTGCGTTGAATCACATGTCGTATTCAGCGTATCCATACTATTGGTAGCGGCACCTGTATAATGAGTTACAACCACCGACGCCAGCTCCCATTTTCCCTGGGTAATAAGCGTTTGGATATAGTCCTGTTGATTTTTTTTACAGGAATTAGTTGTCAGGCTAATCAACACAAAACAACACAGGAAGAATAATGGAAATTTTAATTTCATTTATAATATAACTGCAAAAATAAAAAATCCTTGTTAACAACTGTTAGCCAACGAAGATATATATAACTATAAAAATTGCCATATAGTTTATACCGGACAATTTTCTCGGTTTGTAAAAAATTTAATATGGTTTTATAATTACAATTATTTCGGGGGTATCTTTATAAGTTTGCCGTACACTTTAATCAAAACTGAAAACTTATGATACCAGCAAAAGGCTATGCAGCACCAAAAGCTAACATCCCTTTAGAACCTTTTAAATTTGATCGCCGCGAGGTTGGTCCGCACGATGTGCAGATCGAAATAGCCTATTGCGGTGTTTGCCATTCGGACATTCACCAGGTACGCGACGAATGGGGAGGCTCTATTTTCCCGATGGTACCGGGACACGAGATTGTAGGAAAGATCATTAAAACAGGCAACCAGGTAACCAAATTCAAAGTAGGCGAAACCGCAGGAATCGGTTGCTTTGTAGATTCATGCCGCCATTGCCCGAGCTGCCTGGCAGGATTGGAGCAATATTGCGATGTGGGTATGATCGCTACCTATAATGGACGGGATAAGGAAGGAAACCCTACTTATGGCGGCTACTCTAACCAGATCATTGTTGACGAAAACTACACCTTGCATATTTCAGATAAGCTGCCACTTTCTGGCGTTGCACCATTGCTTTGCGCAGGCATTACCACCTACTCTCCAATAATGGAATGGGGAATGGGCAAGGGTCACAAGGTAGGCGTGGTAGGTTTAGGCGGATTGGGGCACATGGCTGTTAAACTGGCTGCCTCAAAAGGTGCGGAAGTTACCGTATTGAGCACTTCGCCATCCAAAAAAGCTGATGCTGAAAAGTTGGGCGCTCATCATTTTGTAGTAACCAAAGATGCTGCCCAAATGCAAGCGGCTGCAGGAACGCTGGATTTCATTATCAACACGATTTCGGCCCAGCATGAATATAACGATTATCTGCCGCTGCTGAAACTGGATGGCACGATGGTATTGGTTGGTGTTCCTCCGGAAGCCCCCTCACTGGCTGCCTTTAATCTGATCATGAGGCGCAGGCGGATAGCCGGCTCACTGATAGGCGGCATAAAAGAAACCCAGGAAATGCTGGACTACTGCGCCGAACATGGCATCACATCCGATGTGGAAGTGATCAATATCGACTATGTCAATCAAGCATACGAACGTATGATCAAAGGCGACGTTCGTTACCGCTTTGTGATCGATATGGCGAGTCTACAATAAGACTGAGTCCGGAGTCTTGGGTCACAAGTTTTAAATTCAGATTTATTTAACTTTTGACTTAAGACTTCCGACTTTTGACTAAACATGAACATCCCATTTGAAAAACTAAGATCCGAATTTAAACGGGTATTGCTTTCTCTCGGTTTCAGCGAAGAGAAGGCAGGGCAGTGCGCGACCATTTTTGCGCAGAACAGCCGGGATGGGGTACATAGCCATGGCCTGAACCGTTTCCCAACCTTTATTCAGTATGTACAGGATGGCTTGATCGTCGCTGAAGCTGAGCCCACCAAAGAAGGCGGCTTCGGCGCTATTGAACAATGGGACGGCCATCTGGGTCCGGGCATGCTCAACGGGGGTTTTTGTATGAACAGGGCCATCAATCTCGCCAAAGAAAATGGTATTAGCTGTGTGGCGATTAAAAATACCAATCATTGGATGCGTGGGGGCACTTATGGCTGGCAGGCTGCTGAAGCAGGTATGATAGGCATATGCTTTACCAATACCATCGCCAACATGCCCCCATGGGGTGGCATTGATCCGCGACTGGGTAACAATCCCCTGATTATTGCCGTGCCCCGTAAGGAAGGTCATGTAGTGTTGGATATGGCTATCTCGCAATACTCATTCGGAAAACTCAATTTGTACAAATCAAAAAACGAACAGTTGCCTTTACCCGGCGGCTACGATAGCCAAGGCGATTTAACTACTGATCCGGGTGTTATTATTGAATCGCAGCGACCTTTACCCATAGGCTTCTGGAAAGGCTCGGGATTGTCATTGGTACTTGATCTGCTGGCAACCGTGCTCAGCCAGGGCCGGTCAACCGCCGATGTCACCAATGCCGGATCAGAATCGGGGGTATCGCAGGTTTTTATCTGCATTAAACCCGACGGCGGTGTAAAAACAGAAACGTTAATAGAAGAGATCATCAGCTACACCAAAAGCAGCAGGCCCGAAAAAGAAGGGGGTGCCATTTACTATCCGGGTGAAAACACATTAAGGACAAGAGAAAAAAGCATACAGGAAGGTGTTTGGGTGGATGAAAAGATATGGAAGCAGGTGCAGGGTTTATAATTCATCTTTTATGACTATCAATATTAGGTATATTTGAATCTAGCTTAGCTAGATCGGATTATCGAAAGAATTGTATTGCAGGTGGATGACCCGGTAGCCAAAGCCTGGCGTACCGCGTCGGTTAACTGAAACAGGAAATTGGCGAGCTTGATGAACAAACAGATCGCCCGAATAGCTAACAGATGACCGAAGATTACAGGTGATTCAAAAGCTGCGAAAGAAATACCCTTAACTTTAGACTCAGTATCACCCTTGATGCCTGCCGAGACCAAAAGACAACAAATTCCTCGAACTGGCTATAACCGCAGGCGCCTGCTGATCATAGCGGCGACCGGGTTTGCTCATATTGATCCCTTTAATAATATTCCCATCGTTACCGCTTCGGATTTTTTAAAGAGTTTTTAAGGTATTGTCTTGTAGGAATCAGCCTACTTGACCAACCTCTCAAACTTATCCCAAAAACCATCCTTGGGTAGGGCAGCCACAATCTCAACAGGCTCTTTCTTTATAGGGTGGATAAAAGTCAGTCTCCGGGCATGGAGGCATATACTGTTTTTTAAACTGCCTCTGGGATAACCATACTTATTATCGCCTACAATAGGGCAGCCTAAAGTGGCCAATTGTACCCGTATCTGGTGCGGCCTGCCTGTGATAGGGTTTACTTCTATTAAATAATAGCCTTCCAGTTCTCCGGCTAATTTATAATTTAATTCAGACCGTAAGCTTCCCGGCACTTCATGGTCATGGGCTTTGGTTACGTTTTTTTGCGGATTTTTTATAAGCCAGTGTACCAGATTCCCTTCCGGCGGCTGAGGCCGTTTGCGCACAACAGCATAATAGGTTTTGGTGATCTCTCTGCCCTTAAAAAGCTTATTCATTCGGTCAAGCGCCTTACTGGTTTTGGCAAACAGGATAACCCCGCTCACCGGTCTGTCCAAACGATGTACCACGCCCAGGAAAGCCCCGTTCGGTTTATTATATTTTTTTGCGATGTATTTTTTTACTTTCTCATCAAGTGATTCATCCCCGGTATCATCCACCTGGACAATATCTCCTGCATGCTTATTGACCGCAATCAAATGATTATCCTCATAAAGAATATCCTTATCGGTGATCTCGTGGTTGATATATTTAATGTAAACTTTAGCCATAAGTTTGTCAATGGACCATGATCAATAGCTCATAGTAACCATTGCCATGGTCTATGAACTATCAACAATCGTCTTAATTAATACTGCTCCTTCTCATTCGGGAAATCCTTCGCCTTCACATCGCCGATGTAATTTTTAATAGCATCGTTCATCACATCGTACAAGCTGGCATACTGCCTCAAAAACCTCGGCTTAAATGCCTTGTTGATCCCCAGCATATCATGTATCACCAAAACCTGCCCGTCGCAGTGCTGCCCCGCCCCAATACCTATAATAGGAATATGTACGCTTTCGGCAACTTCCTTTGCCAGCTTGGCCGGAATCTTTTCGAGCACAATACCAAAGCATCCCAGTTCCTGCAGTTTCAGCGCATCTTCACGCAATTTCTGTGCCTCGGCTTCTTCCTTCGCCCTTACCGTATAGGTGCCAAATTTATAAATAGACTGCGGCGTTAAACCCAGGTGCCCCATTACAGGGATACCTGCTGTAAGAATGCGTGCTACCGACTCGGCAATCTCTACGCCACCCTCCATTTTCACACCATGTGCGCCAGCTTCCTTCATGATGCGGATGGCCGAGTTAAGCGCCTCCTTTGAATTTCCCTGGTAGGAGCCGAAAGGAAGGTCCACGATAACCAGCGCCCGTTTTGCTGCCCGAACTACAGATGACGCATGATAGATCATTTGGTCGAGCGTTATAGGCAGCGTGGTCTCATGCCCGGCCATCACGTTCGAGGCCGAATCACCTACTAAAATGATATCCATGCCGGCTGCATCAACAATAGCGGCCATTGAGTAATCGTAGGCGGTAAGCATCGCTATCTTTTCGCCATGACTCTTCATTTCCTGCAAAATATGCGTGGTAACTCTTTTGATCTCTTTATTTACAGACATGCTGGTGGTTTTGGATGGGTAAAGGTAACGTTATTTCGAATTTCGGAAATTTCAATTTCGAATTTATTGGATTCTACTGATTAATTTATTTCAGCTCAAATGCATTAAATTGATTTCGTTCTTATAAAAACAAATTGGGAAATCGAAAATTCGAAATTAAGATAAAAATGGACTTTCTAAATCCGAAATAAACTTCTATTTTTGCGGCGTGAATCCAGTAGTTGCCCACTACACTTCTTATACCTGTTTTCACGGAGCTGAACACCAGTCGAACCGGCACGTTAACTATTCAATTTTTTATTATGATCACCAACTTCACCAAGTTACCTGCAATATTATTGCTGGCTGACGGAACAATATTTCATGGAAAAGCAGCCGGAAAGATAGGTACAACCACCGGCGAGATCTGTTTTAATACCGGCATGACCGGTTACCAGGAAATTTTTACCGATCCCTCCTATTTCGGGCAGATCATGGTAACCACCAACGCACATATCGGCAATTACGGCATCGCTAAGGAAGAAGTTGAATCTGGCAACATACAAATAGCCGGCCTGGTCTGTAAAAACTACAATATCTATTACACCCGCAAACAGGCACAGGAATCTATCCAGGACTATTTCCAGGAGCAAAATATTGTATCTATTTCTGATATCGATACACGCCAGTTGGTCAGGCATATCCGCGATAAAGGCGCTATGAATGCCATTATCTCATCAGAGATATCAGATATTGAAGAACTGAAAAAGAAACTGGCAGATGTACCTTCAATGGACGGCCTTGAACTTTCATCAAAGGTGAGCACTACCGAAACCTATACCTTTGGCAAAGAAACCGCTACCTATCGTGTGGCAGTGCTTGATCTGGGTGTAAAGAAAAATATCCTGCGCAATTTCCACGACAGGGATGTTTTTGCCAAGGTATATCCTGCTAAAACCACTTTTGAAGAAATGGAAAAGGATTTTGAGCCTAATGGTTATTTTATCTCCAACGGCCCCGGCGACCCTTCTGCAATGCCTTATGCCGTGGATACGGTAAAGCGTATACTTAAGGCTGATAAACCGATGTTCGGCATATGCCTGGGGCACCAGTTGCTTGCTTTGGCTAATGATATCCCTACCATAAAAATGTTCAACGGTCATCGCGGTTTAAACCACCCGGTAAAAAATGTCATTATTGATCATTGCGAGGTAACCTCGCAAAACCATGGTTTCGGCGTAGTGCCTGAAGCGGTACGGGCATCTGACAAAGTGGAAATTACCCACGTCAACCTGAATGATAAATCTATCGAAGGTATCCGCGTGAAAGGCAAAAAGGCATTCTCGGTACAATATCACCCGGAATCATCACCCGGTCCGCATGATTCAAGATATTTGTTTGATGACTTTGTGAAGATGATGAAGAAGAATTAACCTCACTTTTTTAGGCAGATTTAACCAAAAAGCACAGAGAGAAAACCACTGAAGGAACACAGAGCGCTTCTGGTTCCTTTTTTTATTATGCCGGCTTTGTGCCTCCCTGAAATTCTTCGTGTCCTGCTGTGGTTAAATCTATTACAAAGTATCTGCTTTCATTTTCACCGACTCATCCAATTACCTCCCCCGTTCACCGAGAATTTCCCGCTGTTCGCCTAAAAGCAATAACGCTTTTTTGTGCCTGAGGACATATTTGTGGTATAAATCAAATTTAGACCATGAAAACAATTCTTCTTATCCAGCTCATTCATTTAGTCCGGGAAACTATTCAAAATCTGCATATAATCCTTCACATGCTTGGGCATTTGGTAAAGTAAATGTCTTAACATACAGACATAAAAATTTAACACGAATTAACATTACGCTTAATAACTGTTCTGTTATTTTGTAAAAACTACCGGGACTAAATGAAAGCATTAATTTTTCAACTGCAGAACTACCTGTTTGAGCGGGCAGAAGCGCTCAGCAGGTCGTTTGCCAACCTTATTAATTAGTATTTACAACCAGCCAACCCCGCAGTTGAGGATCAAATAATTATATTTGACGGTGCTTTTACAAGATAATTTTATTTAAAATTAAAAAAATAGGCATTTATTTTTGTTTCCTAAACCAATTATAAAATCAATGAAGCTTAGTTTAATCATCTGTATTGCAATCTGTTTTATAGTAGCCAGCTGTGCCCAATCACAGGATTGTGTTGACAATATCAATAAATTACCTATGTATGGTGGTGTTAAGAAATGTAAAGAACAAATAGAATTCGACCAAGAATTTTTGAAGGACTGCGATAAAACATTTAAAACCAGGAAAGAGGCAACATCGCATATGATAATGCGTGGATGGCAATACCTTTATAGCAAGAAATTAGATACTTCAATGATGCGGTTTAACCAGGGGTGGTTACTGGATAGTTTAAACGCAGATGTTTATTGGGGTTTTGGTAATCTTTTAGGCATGCAGGGAAAGTATAAGGAATCGCTTCCATTTTTTGAAAGATCATTAAAGATCAATCCTGGCAACGTCAAAGTTTGGCAAGATGCATCAACAAGTTATGGAAATACTTTCTTTCAAACAAAAGATGTAAAATTTTTGAACTCTTGTATATTTTGCCTTAAGGAGGCTGTCAATCTGGATTCTAAAAACCCACAGTTATATAGTCAACTAACTTCCGCATACAGTTATTTTATGCAAAAGGACAGTGCTATGAAATATTTAAAGATCACGGAACATCTTGACCCTTCTGCAATAAATCCTGAGGTAAAAAGATTACTTACACCAACAAAAAATTAAACGCTCCCCTGCAGGGGACGATTTAAAGAGGATCAACTCTAGAATTTCTGTCATTTACCGAAAATTTTATTGAAATATCAGTAATCTGCTGCATTTTTACAGCATGGCAAAACAACCGATCATCACCGTAAAAAATCTGGTAAAGAATTACGGCGATTTTACAGCCGTTAAGGATGTGAGTTTTGAAGTATATGAAGGCGAAATATTCGGACTACTGGGTCCCAATGGCGCTGGAAAGACCACTACCCTGGAGATCATTGAAACACTTCGCGATAAAACCTCAGGCGAAATTATGGTGGATGGCTTCTCCATCGACAAAGATACCGACAGCATAAAAAAACGTATAGGTGTACAATTACAAGCTGCAGGCTATTATCCCAATCTGAATTTGTCAGAGCTAATTGTGCTTTTCTCAGGCTTATACGGCATTAATAAGACACCTATGGAAATGTTGGAAAAGGTAGCCTTAACCGAAAAAGCCAAAGCAAAATATAAAGACCTTTCAGGCGGGCAAAAACAGCGGTTTTCTATCGCAACTACGCTAATTAACGATCCCCGTATTATCTTCCTGGATGAACCGACTACCGGGCTCGATCCGCAGGCACGCCGTAACCTTTGGGACCTGATCCGCGAAATACGTGATAACGGTACTACGGTTGTGATTACCACCCACTATATGGACGAAGCCGAGGTACTCTGCGACAGGGTAGCGTTCATCGATGCCGGACATATTATCGGCATTGATACCCCCGACAACTTTATTGATAAACTGGTGGCCACCGGTTTCGACCGTAAAAAACAGGTCAAATCAGCAAATTTAGAGGATGTGTTCATCAATATGACCGGGAAAGAATGGCGGGAGGAATAGTTTGCAGTCGCCGGTTTGCAAATTGAACATTGACAAATGACTAATGATTAATGACCAATAAACTAATGACAAATAAACCGTATAGTAATACCAGAGCTACCCTTGCCATAGCTAAAGCCAGTTTCCGATCGATACTACGCAGCCCCTCGGCGGTGGTATTCAGCCTGGCTTTTCCATTGATATTTATTATTGTGTTTGCCAATATTGGCGGCAGTGCTGTAACGGTAGATGTTGGGGTCGATAAAAAATGCGACACGCTAAATCCTGTTTTCGGTATATTAAAAAACGTTAAGGTGATCAATCTAATAAAAGATCAGTCTGCCGGTGACATGGCAAAAAACCTTTCAAAGGGTAAGATCGATGCTATTATTGACATACAAAAAAACAATGGCCGGCCTCCGTACAGCCTTCACATACAATATACCAAAGCATCGGAACAAAAGGATGGGATACTCCGATCGTTGCTGAACAGTATTTTTTACCAGTTAAACAGCCAGGGAAATAAAACCCCTCAACCCGTAGCTGACATACAGGAAACGACTATAAAAGGCCGCCAATATAAATACATTGATTTTTTACTACCCGGCATGCTGGGCTTCTCGCTATTAAGCAGCGGTGTTTTTGGTACGGCCTTCGTATTCCTTAGTCTGCGTTTAACGCTGGTGATCAAGCGCTTTTTTGCGACTCCTGTAAAAAAATACAGCATTGTTTTGGGCGAGGCCTTAGCGCGACTGGTCTTTTCATGGATCGGCGCCTTGTTTATCATTTTGGTGGGGCATTTTATTTTTGGCTTCACGCTGATCCATGGGGTTACAACCGTGATCAATATGCTGATACTATCGGCCATCGGTCTTATTGTATTCATGGGGTTCGGGTTTATCATATCCGGTGTCGCTAAAAATGAAAGCGCTGTACCACCCCTTTCCAATATCATTACCTTACCGCAATTTCTATTATCAGGCACTTTCTTTGCTACCACTGCTTTCCCCTCATGGCTGCAATGGCTGAGCAATGTGTTGCCCTTAACCTACCTCAACACAGCCATGCGCAACGTAGCTTTCGAAGGTGCCGGCTTAGGCGATGTAACGCACCAGCTATTAATATTAGGTATCTGGTTTTTTGTGGTGTATGCTGTTGCGGTTAAAACATTCAGGTGGGAATGAGAAGAATTTAAAGGTTGTAAGGTTGGAAAGCCGAAAGGTTATAAAAACCGCTAATGACTATTGACTAATGTCCAATGCCCAAGGACTATTTTATTAATCTTAAAGTAAATTTGAGCTAAAGTTATTTGAAATTGTATATTTGACCATTATATACATTTATAGTGTATTTATAACACTAAGTTGATTTCAAAAACCAAAAATCTCTTACAAAATGAGCTTAATAATTGATGTTCACGCCCGCCAGATACTTGATTCGCGCGGTAACCCTACTATTGAAGTAGATGTTTTAACCGAAAATGGCGCTTTGGGCCGTGCAGCGGTGCCTTCGGGTGCTTCAACCGGTGTGCACGAAGCTGTTGAACTTCGTGATAACGACAAATCCGTATATATGGGCAAAGGCGTTCTGCAAGCCGTAGCCAATGTAAATGATATTATTGCCAAAGAATTACAGGGCATAGATGTGTTTGAACAAAATGCAATCGATGCGCTGATGATTCAGCTTGACGGCACCGAAAATAAAGGCAAATTGGGCGCTAACGCTATTTTAGGGGTTTCTTTAGCTGTGGCTAAAGCTGCTGCCGAAGAAAGCCGCCAGCCATTGTACCGCTATATAGGCGGCGTGAATGCCAATACCCTGCCTATCCCGATGATGAACATCGTTAACGGCGGTTCTCACTCTGATGCTCCCATCGCGTTCCAGGAATTTATGATCATGCCGGTTGGCGCCTCTTCTTTTTCAGAAGCATTACGCTGGGGAACCGAAGTATTCCATAACCTGAAAAAAATATTGCACGACAGGGGGCTTTCAACTGCCGTGGGTGACGAAGGTGGTTTTGCACCAACCTTTGATAGTACAGAAGATGGCGTTGAAACCATTTTGAAAGCTATTGCAAAAGCGGGCTACAAAGCAGGCGAGCAAATATGCCTGGCGTTCGACTGTGCCGCCTCTGAGTTTTACAAAGACGGCAAATACGATTATACGAAATTTGAAGGCGAAAAAGGAGCCATCCGCACCAGCGCCCAGCAGGCAGAATATTTGGCCCAGTTAGCAGAAAAGTACCCGGTTATTTCCATTGAAGATGGCATGGCTGAGGATGACTGGGAAGGCTGGAAATTACTGACCGACCGAATCGGCAGCAAAGTACAGCTGGTAGGTGATGACCTGTTTGTAACCAACGTGAAACGTCTACAAAAAGGCATCAACCAGCATACCGCCAACTCTATCCTGGTAAAAGTGAACCAGATAGGCACATTAACAGAAACTATTAACGCGGTAAGTCTGGCACAAACCAATGGCTATACTTCGGTAATGAGCCACCGTTCTGGCGAAACTGAAGATTCAACCATCGCCGACCTTGCCGTAGCCTTAAACTGCGGTCAGATCAAAACCGGTTCAGCTTCGCGTTCAGACAGGATCGCTAAATATAACCAGTTACTCCGCATCGAAGAAGAACTGGGCAGCAGCGCGAAGTTTATTGGTAAGGATTTCAAATTTTACAAGAAATAAGATGACAGGTTAAAGGCAAAAGCTGAAAGGTTGAAGCCTTCTATAAACTATTAAAGCCTCGGGAAAACCGGGGCTTTTTTTATGAAAGGATTGCCCGGTGCTGAAATAGGTTGACAGATTTATCTATATTTAATAAATAGCAGTCTTTTAAAGTACCTGATCACCTTCCCGAAAAAAATAATTTTTTTTTGATTTTTCTACCCTCTCCATGCTAATTAGAAGTAACCCATTATTCAATGGATATTAAAAAGGAGTTTATCCAAATTATAAAAGAAAATGAAGGGCTTATTTATTTGCTTTCCCTTTCTTTTATTGGTTTGCCCAATCCGTTTTTAAAAGCTATAACAAAACAAGTTCCAAGGAATTGATCCATTATTCGTGTTGCCATAGGTAAAAGCCTCGATTTTACGCTGCCCCCCAAAAGTTAGAAGTGCATACCGGCAATTGACTATTGCCTGTGCAGTATAAACGTACGGCGCAGGCTGCGGGCAACGCCAGATTCCGGTTTGCAGTTAAAGTTTGCAGTAGGACAGCCGTATAAACCCCTACCTCCCCTTCGCAAAGAACCACGCCGGCCTGCCCTTGTTAACACCCAAATAACTTAATCAACCACTTAATCCCACCCAATTAAGCACGTAACTCAATCTCAACAAAAAACCGTATCTTTGCAAAAAATAATTACCCGTTCGCTTACGGCTTTGATTTATCCAGACGACTCTTCAGATCCGCTTATGCATTCGCGTTAGCACATATACATTAGATACAACATGTCATTCGAAAATTTAAAATTAATTGAGCCTATCCTCAGGGCCTTAAAAACCGAGGGATATACAACACCTACCCCTATACAGGAACAAGCCATACCGATCGTATTGCAACATACTGACCTGTTGGGCTGCGCACAAACCGGCACCGGTAAAACGGCTGCTTTTGCTATACCCATCCTGCAGTTATTGTACCAGGACAGGCTGCAGCACAAGGAGCAAAAAACCATAAAGGCCCTGATTTTAACGCCAACACGTGAACTTGCCATACAAATTGGCGAAAGTTTTGCCGCTTACGGCAGGCACACCGGTTTAAAACATTTGGTAATATTCGGCGGGGTTTCGCAAAATCCGCAGGTGGATGCTTTACGCCGCGGTGTTGATATTCTGGTTGCCACACCGGGTCGTTTACTGGATCTGATGAACCAAAAATTTATTCACCTCGACCATATTAAAATGCTGGTTTTGGATGAGGCCGACCGGATGCTGGACATGGGCTTTGTGCACGATGTGAAAAAGATCATCGCCAAGGTTCCTGCCAAAAGACAAACGCTGTTCTTCTCGGCGACCATGCCGAATGAAATTCAGCAACTGGCAAATACCATACTAACCAAACCCGAAAAAGTGGAAGTTACCCCGGTATCCTCTACTGCAGATACCATACAGCAATCGTTGTTTTATGTGGAGAAATCGGATAAACGCTCATTGCTGATCCACTTATTAAAGGATAGAACCATCAAAACGGCTTTGGTATTCACCCGCACCAAGCACGGTGCAGATAAAGTGGTGAAGGACCTGGTACGCGTAGGTATCACTGCTGAGGCTATACATGGCAATAAATCACAAAATGCACGTCAACGGGCTTTAACAAATTTCAAGAACCGTACGACACGTGTGCTGATCGCTACAGATATTGCTGCACGTGGTATTGATATTGACGAGCTAACGCACGTGATCAATTATGAATTGCCGAACATACCCGAAACGTATGTGCACCGTATAGGCCGTACTGGTCGCGCCGGGGCAAGCGGTATCGCATTTTCATTCTGCGACCAGGAGGAGATTGAATTTCTGAAAGATATTCATAAGCTGATATCAAAATCCATCCCGGTAAATGAAGAGCATCCCTACCCGATGAGTCCGTCTGCAATTGTGAAAAAAATGGAACCTGCCAAAAACGGTTCGAGCCATCGTCACCAGCAATCATCCGGTCACAGGGATGGGAAGAAACGGTTTGGGGCGACCAGAAGCGGTGGAAACAGGCGGTAGCTAAAATACTGAACGCCTATTTGACTCACCCTGTCGTTGTTTGGGCGACATCCCTCTGTTCGGCAAGCCGGAAAGAGGGAATTTATTTTCCATTTTCGTTTCGTTTTTAAACCCGCTTTGCCCCTAGGCGGAGAGAGGGTGATCCGGCCAAACGCAGATCAGGTAAGTAAACTCGGCGCATTGGAAATCGAACTCCACCAACCACTTAACGCACTCAACCAACAAAACCCTTGCACCGTTGAAAATAATTAAATAGCTTTAAACGAAATTTCAAACGATCGGTGATGAAACGCTTTCTTAATCTTTTTAAGAACAAATATTTTTTAGTTAGCACCGCCTTTTTGGTATGGATGATATTCTTTGACAGGAACGACCTGTTCTCGCAATATGAATATCATCAGCAGGTTAACACACTAAAACAAGAGCGCGATTTTTACCAGAAAGAAACCGCCAAAGTTCACCAGGACCTGGATGAACTCACTTCCAACAAAGAAAAACTCGAAAAATTCGCCCGCGAAAAGTACCTGATGAAGAAAAGCAATGAGGATGTTTTTGTGATAGTTAAAGAAAAAAAGGATTGAGGAGCTCAGCTGTCTGATGTCCAGTGCATCTGTTTTATATAGATGAGTAAAACTTTTTTTGACCTCGATGTCTGTCGTCTTGAAAATGAGTATGCGATGAAATATATTCATTAACTTAAAACCAGGTCTTTTCTTAAATCAGAACTCATTCGTCAGATCGATGACCCATGGCGGTCCATCTGTGCAGATATTGCAAGCGGCGGCAGGGAATTTATGAAAGTGGATTTAAAAAGTTTGTAGTCTACTCAATGGGCTCATTACAGAAAGCCAAATCATGGCCGCAGTTTGCCTTACCATGTGAATCTCCCGGCATCACAGCTCCCCTTCCCGTTTCCTTACCAACCATTCAACACTTAACAATACAACAATCAAAACAAATATCCATTTCAAATCTACCAGGTCGCTGTAGTGCTTATCTTCATAAACCACCGTTTTGATGTTCTCATTTCTGCGGATAAGACCGGCGAGTTGACTGATCTGTGAAGGCTGCAGCATTTGTCCGCCTGATTGTTTTGACAGATCATAAAGCAGGCGGTGATCGGCGGCGCTCTGGCGCGTTTCAAGGTTTAATGGTTTGACACTCAACTGCCCGGTTGCCGTAAATGCCCGGTTTGCTAATTTGGTGCTTGCAGTGTAACGGTATTCGTCTACCGGCAGGGTCCCTGCATCCAATTGATAACTTTGACCATTGCGGGTAAACAGGAAGCTGTAATTTTTACCCGCACGGCTTTTCAGCTCAATCCTGACATCGGGAGTGTTCACCAGTTCCAGTGCATCATTATACAGTTCGGCGTTCAGTATTACGCTTTCACCTTCGTCAAAAATATTTTTGGCAGCATATACCCTGAAACGCTGCCGGTTACTATTTGCTGTAAGGTATTGCACACTCTGTCCCAGCAATTCTTCCAAAGCGTTGTGATTACCATAAGTATTATATTCCGCAAGGGCCCAGCGCCATAAACCCTCGCCTGTTAACACAGCTACCCTGCGGCCATTTTCATCACTGAATGATAATAACGGATAAGGGGTGGGCAGTTCACCTATTTTTTGTTTGAACAATGCCTGTCCGGCCCCGTTACTGCTGTAGTTGCCAAAAGGTGCCAGCAAAGGCGGCAACTGGCTCAATTTTTTCCGGGTGGAATCAGACAAGGTAAAAAGAGAAAATTCCGTTACCTGCTGCGCAAATACTTCCTGCATATCCTCGCGTCCCGAATTGATCTGCACTAATTTTTGCTCAGCGTTTAATTGCGGCAGATCAGTTTGCGCACCTACCGTATACCAGACCGGCACCTTACTTTTGGTAATAAAAGTTTGCAACGCAGCTGAACTGCCAGAGGCAACCTGGTATAAAATAAGGAGGCTATAATCGGTTATTTTTAATTGTGGCAGATCGTTCAGCAAGCTTGTTTTTACTTCATAGTTCCGGTTGCTTTCTATCGATTGCTTGATAACACTAATATCAGGATGCGGACTATTATAAAGCAGCAGTATCTTTTGCCTGGCATCCAGCACATCTATATAAATCGTTTCGGTATTGTTTTGTACCGAAACCTCATTTTTAACCGGGGCAATATTGATCGTAAATTTGCGCGTACCTTTTTTATCCGCATTTAATTTGATCGGAATTACTTTCCGGAAATTATCAGATGTCACTGCGCTGGTCTGTGCAAATAACTGTTTGTTATCTTCGGCTACCGTCAGGCGTATATTTTCGCCTTTGGCCTGGTAAGCCTCCGCTAAAACCTCTACCGCAAAATCATTCCCTAAATAGGCCGTTTTATTATAATTAACGTTGCCGATCAGCAGGTCGCGCTTGGCGACCGTATCGCCTAAAGCAATGGTATAAATGCTGGCCTTTAAGTTCTTAGCCTCATACTGCGGATCGCTGCCCTGGTTATATAAGCCATCGGTAGCCAGTACTAATGCGCCGATGTTCTGGTTTACAAAACGTTCGTTCAGTTGATGAATAGCAGAGGAGATATTGGTTTGCCTGCCATCAAACCTGGTGGAAAGGCCATCTTTAATATCCTGGCTGAAATTGAACTCACGCACATCATACTGATCGCCTAATTGTTGTTTTAATTCAGAAAGACCTTTTATAAGCTTTGGAGCGGGGTCCGGGCTGAGGCCAAATAGCTTTACAGACTCTGAATTGTCCTGGGCGATCAATACCAGGGGTTTCTGCGGATTATAAGCCACCGAGCTTACCAAGGGCGCTATCAATAAAAATGACAGGATAAATACAGCGATAGTCCTTGTGGCAAATAACCCATAACGGGCGGCTTTGCTCAGACTTACCGGCTGCCGGTACATCAGCCAGGCGTAAAGTAAAGCCAGCAACAGGCAAACAGGTGTCCACCATCCTGAAACCGTTCCCCAAGTAACCGAAAATAAAAGCTGCATATTTTTACGTTATACGTATGGCGTAATACGTTTATGCGCAAAATGCGAAAATATAATGAATGTTAGGATGACATATTTGTCAAACACCACTTCATAGAAAAATCGCCTATCGGATTACCCGGTCAATGATATCCTCAAAGCCATTTTCATAAAAATTTTGTTTTGAAATAAACTGGCTCAGTATGCAAGACTTAGAACTCAAAACGCTCTTACAGCATCCCGCCATCAACAGGGATCACCTGCCCGGTGATATAGGAGGCCATATCTGATGCCAGGAAAACGCAGGCATTAGCCACATCTTCCGTTTCGCCGCCGCGTTTAAGCGGGATAGCTTGTGCCCAGCCTTCAACCACTTTAGGGTCTAATATTTCAGTCATTTCAGTTTTGATAAAACCAGGGGCAACCACATTGGTACGTATGTTACGTGAGCCTAATTCTTTGGCAACAGATTTAGAAAAACCGATAATACCAGCTTTTGAAGCAGCATAATTAGCCTGTCCTGCATTACCCTGTACGCCTACTACCGAACTCATGTTAATGAAAACACCAAAGCGGTTTTTCATCATGATCCTGGATGCCGCTTTGGTCACATTAAATATCGATTTCAGGTTGACATCCAGCACCTCATCCCAGTTCTGCTCGGTCATGCGCATCAGCAAGCCATCTTTGGTGATACCGGCGTTGTTCACTACAATATGCAGTGTACCAAAATCAGCAACGATATCATTCACCAGTTTCTCGGCCTGATCAAATTTAGAAGCATCTGAACGATAGCCTTTTATTTTAGTACCAAAGCTTTGTAATTCCTGCTCCAAAGCCTGCCCCTTTTCAACAGACGACAAGTAGGTGAACGCCACGTTGGCGCCATGTTCAGCAAATTTCTCAGCTATTTTACGGCCTATACCTTTTGAAGCACCTGTAATAAGTGCGGTTTTTCCTTCTAATAATTTCATAAACGTTTTTAGAATGATTTCGGGGGTCGAAGATACTTATTTAGCGTGAAAGTCGGAAAGATGTTAGTTCAGGGCTGATCGTTCATGCTCATGCTTCATTCTGATATTAAAGATGACGGTATTCCTGTTGTAACTGTAATAAACACGCCGCACACAAACACCCCTCATACAATTCACTTACATATTGTGTTTCATTAAGTGACAACTGCACTTTCGTGCACTGGCATTTGGTGAATGAATTCGCTTTACATTCAAATGCCGACTGGCAGCGTTCACAGCGGATGATCTCGTGTTTGTTCATCTTTTGTCCGTGGTCGATAGTCCATAGTTAGTAAAATTAAAAAAAAACTATGGGCTATCGTCCATCGAGCTAAAATTTATGCCGAGCAGGTCACGCATCCCTCATCCATTGAACAACTTGGACCAAGGGGTATTTCATCGGCCACTTGTTCTACATGTTCAGGGATCACAGGCTCCATATTTTTGCCGCCCTGGTTCTCCACTGTAAATTTAACCGCTTGTGAGGCCGCCTGGGTACGCAGGTAATACATACCGGTTTTCAAACCTTTTTTCCAGGCGTAAAAATGCATAGAAGTTAGTTTAGATGCATTGGGCGAATTGATAAACAGGTTTAACGATTGCGACTGACAGATATAAGCGCCCCTATCCGCCGCCATATCGATGATGTTGCGCATCTTGATCTCCCACACGGTTTTGTACAGGTCCTTCAGTTCCTGTGGAATCTCAGCGATATCCTGAACAGAACCATTTGCGCTGATAATCTTATCCTTCATTGTATTATCCCACAAGCCACGGTTAACCAGGTCACGCAGCAAGAATTTATTGACGATGATAAATTCACCGCTCAGTACCCTGCGGGTATAAATATTAGAGGTATAAGGTTCAAAGCATTCGTTATTACCCAATATTTGCGAGGTAGATGCAGTTGGCATCGGCGCCACCAGCAGTGAGTTGCGTACGCCATGGTTCATCACATCCAAACGCAGGTTTTCCCAATCCCATCTGCCGGTATCCGGTTTTACACCCCATAGGTCAAACTGGAACTTACCCTTTGACAATGGCGAACCTTTAAACGTTTCATAAGCGCCTTCTTTTATAGCCAGGTCTTTTGAAGCGGTCATGGCTGCAAAGTAGATGGTTTCAAATATTTCTTTGTTCAACTGCTTGGCCTGATCGCTCTCAAAAGGTAAACGCAGCAGGATAAAAGCATCGGCCAGCCCTTGCACACCTAACCCAATCGGGCGATGGCGAAGGTTGGAATAGCGTGCCTCTTCAACAGGATAATAATTATTATCAATAATGCGGTTCAGGTTCAATGTTACATGGTAAGTCACCTCATATAACTTTTCATGATCGAACATACCATCCCTGATATATCTCGGCAAAGCCAGCGAAGCAAGATTACAAACGGCCACTTCGCCGGCCGATGTATATTCCATGATCTCGGTACACAGGTTGGAGCTTTTGATAGTGCCCAAATTTTGCTGGTTCGATTTGCCGTTGGCGGCATCTTTATATAATAAATAAGGGGTGCCCGTTTCTACCTGCGCATCGAGTACGGCAAACCACAGATCCTGGGCTTTTACGGTCTTGCGGGCACGGCCTTCACTTTCATATTTTTCATATAGGGCCTCAAATTCCACTCCCCAGCAATCGGCCAGTCCGGGTGCTTCGTGCGGGCAGAACAAGCTCCAGTTCTCATTGGCCTCTACCCTTTTCATAAACAGGTCTGATACCCAAAGGGCATAAAACAAATCGCGGGCACGCATCTCTTCCTTACCGTGGTTCTTGCGCAGGTCTAAAAACTCAAAGATGTCTGCATGCCATGGCTCCAGATAAATAGCAAAGGCGCCTTTACGCTTGCCCCCACCCTGATCAACATAGCGGGCCGTGTCATTAAACACCCGCAGCATCGGAATTATGCCATTGCTGGTACCATTAGTGCCACTGATATACGAACCCGTAGCTCTCACATTATGAATGCTTAAGCCTATTCCTCCCGCACTTTGCGATATTTTAGCGGTTTGTTTCAGTGTATCATAAATACCATCGATGCTATCGTCCTTCATCGTCAGCAAAAAGCAGGATGACATTTGCGGCTTCGGCGTACCGGCGTTGAAAAGTGTTGGCGTAGCATGGGTAAACCAGCGCTCGCTCATCAGGTTATAAGTTTTGATCACGCTGTCGATATCGCTTTTATGGATACCTACCGATACACGCATAAATAAATGCTGGGGGCGTTCGGCTATTTTACCATCAAGTTTCAACAGGTACGATTTTTCAAGGGTTTTAAAACCGAAATAATCAAAGCCAAAATCACGGTCGTAAATAATGGTACTGTCCAGCAGTTCGGCATTCGCCTGTATTACTTCCCAAACATCATCGGCCAGCAAGGATGCATCTTTACCGGTCTTGGCATCCACATAGCCATGCAGCCTGCGCATGGTTTCCGAAAACGATTTGATGGTATTTTTATGCAGATTGGATACCGCTATGCGCGAAGCGAGCAAGGCATAATCCGGGTGTTTGGTAGTTAACGACGCTGCCGTTTCTGCGGCCAGGTTATCCAGCTCGGATGTTGTTACGCCGTCATACAAACCCTCGATTACCTTTTTTGCCACATCGATCGGATCAACCAATGCGGGATTTAAACTATAGCACAGCTTCTCAATGCGTGCCGTTATTTTATCGAATTTTACGGTTTCCTTTTTACCGTCTCTTTTTATTACATACATGGGGATAGTGATTAGTGATTAGTTAGAAGTCTTCGTTAAGCGTGAACGTTTTTGTTTCGGTAGTATTCAGCACCCCGCTTTTCTGATAATCGCCAACTCGTTTTTCAAAGAAATTGGTTTTCCCCTGGAGTGATATCATCTCCATAAAATCAAATGGATTGGTCGCATTGTACACCCTGTCATAGCCTAATTCAACCAGCCACCGGTCTGCAACAAATTCAATGTATTGACTCATCAGCTTGGCATTCATACCGATCAGCTTTACCGGCAATGCATCGGTCACAAATTCTTTTTCGATCTCGACTGCATCGGTAATGATCTTCGTAGCTTCTTGCTTGGATAGTTTTTGGCTAAGCATACCATATAACAGGCAGGCAAACTCACAGTGCATGCCTTCATCACGCGAGATGAGCTCATTGCTAAAAGTTAAGCCGGGCATCAACCCACGCTTTTTGAGCCAGAAAATGGAGCAGAAACTGCCTGAAAAGAAGATACCTTCCACCGCTGCAAATGCCACCAGCCGTTGCGCAAAAGTGCCGCTATCGATCCACTTGAGCGCCCATTCCGCTTTTTTCTGCACGGCAGGCACGGTATCCATGGCATGGAATAAGCGGTCTTTCTCGGCCGGATCTTTAATGTAAGTATCGATCAGCAGGGCGTAGGTTTCAGAATGGATATTCTCCATCATGATCTGGAAACCGTAGAAACATCTTGCCTCGGGCAGCTGAACTTCGCTCATGAAATTTACAGCTAAGTTCTCGTTCACGATGCCATCGCTGGCTGCAAAGAATGCCAGGATGTGTGATATAAAATGCCTTTCGCCATCATTCAGGTTCTCCCAATGCTTCTGGTCATCCGACAGATCAATCTCTTCGGCTGTCCAGAAACTGGCCTCATGCTTTTTGTACATTTCCCAGATAAGGGGATAATTGATGGGGAGGATAACAAACCGGTCCTTGTTCTCCCTGAGTAATACTTCGTTTTCCTGTTTCATGCCTAGTCGTTTTTTATTTTTTGGAGTCGACAAAAGACGATGAACCAGGCACTTTACGGAAGTACAGGGGACAGGGCTTTCGCCAAAACCTTATTCGTGAAAGTTTTGACAAGCTATTCCGGCAGGTGTCTGGCTTTTTTAGTTTTGCGTGGCGAGTAGTAAGTTTTGAGTACAAATACCCCTAACTTGACAATTAAATTCCACGATCTCTGAGTGGTAAGCGTCCAGTTATGATTACTCGACCCATAACTCAACCCTGATAACTCATTACTAAATAACAGTTGCACGTCAGCCCATGATTTGCACATGGTTCCCTTTTAATACCGGCTTTTAACCCGGCAACCTTTGATAGCGTTTGTTAAAGAACTTATTGCTCCAAAGATAGCGGATGAAGATATTACGATGTTAGTTTTAGTTTTTAACATGGGGATTAGTTATGCACAGGGCGGATTGCTGGAAGGTTGAAAAGTTGTAAAGTTGACATGTTATTATCAGCTTGCAAATATTTGCAAGCTTTAAGCATAGCAACTTTTCAACTCTTTAAAGGCACAAACTTTAGCGACACCGAATTAACACAATGCCTGGTATTTTTAGGAGTGAGATACTCCCCTTCAAAAACGTGACCCAGGTGTGCGCCGCAATTTGCGCACACTATTTCCACACGATGCCCGTCGGCATCCGGTACACGTTTTACAGCGCCGGGTATTTCATCGTCAAAGCTGGGCCAGCCGCAATGTGATTCAAATTTAGTTTCGGAGGTATACAAGGGCGTATCGCATCTTTTACACACATATAGTCCATGTGCATCATTGTTTAACAATGATCCTGTAAATGGTCTTTCGGTTCCTTTGTAGAGTATCACCCTTTCTTCTTCGGGGTTTAATTTGTTATATTCCATTGTTTAATTATTGATCGGGTGAACCGGCCTGCTGGCAGACAGGTTAGTGATTTGGACTTTCACTGATGATAACAAATATACATCAATAAGCCTGTTTTGAGTTGTGGAAAAACGCTTATTTACAAACTTTTGACCAATAAAAAATCCCGGCCAAAACCAGGATCTTTTATTATTTAAACCGATAAAAATCTTTCGCCTTTCACCCCCTGCCGGCGGGCAGGCCGTTTATGCTTTCACCTTTAACTTAGCCAATTCTTCTGCCATAGCAGCGCCTATATCGGCCGGTGATTTTACCACGCGGATACCACACTCAGCCATGATCTTCATTTTAGCAGCTGCGGTATCATCGGCACCGCCAACAATTGCGCCTGCATGACCCATCCGGCGTCCCGGAGGAGCTGTTTGACCGGCTATGAACCCAACAACGGGTTTAGTACCATTTTCTTTTATCCAGCGTGCAGCTTCCGCTTCCATGCCACCGCCAATTTCGCCTATCATAATGATGCCGTGTGTATCAGGATCGTTCATCAGCAGTTCAACCGCTTCTTTGGTCGGTGTGCCTATGATTGGATCGCCGCCGATACCGATAGCTGTGGTAATACCCAAGCCTGCTTTGACAACCTGGTCAACCGCCTCATAGGTTAAAGTACCTGATTTGGAAACCACCCCTACGTTACCTTTTCTGAAGATAAAGCCCGGCATGATACCGATCTTGCTTTCACCGGCGGTAATGATGCCTGGGCAATTTGGACCGATCAGGCGGGTATCCTTGTCCTTAATATATTCTTTTACCTGGATCATATCCTTGGTTGGGATACCTTCAGTAATACATACGATCACTTTGATACCTGCCTCTGCAGCCTCCATAATGGCATCAGCGGCAAAAGGCGGCGGTACAAATATGATGGAAACATCAGCACCGGTTTTATCAACAGCTTCTTTAACAGTATTAAATACGGGCCTGTCCAGGTGTTTCTGACCACCTTTGCCCGGAGTAACACCACCAACCAACTGCGTTCCGTACTCGATCATTTGCGATGCGTGGTAGGTGCCTTCGTTGCCGGTAAAACCCTGAACTATAACTTTAGAATCTTTATTTACGAGAACGCTCATAGATTTTTTAAATGTACGGGCAAAGCTAAAGTTATTGCACTTAATCTCAAATTTAATTTGTTCCTATTAGTCGTTACTTGGTAAAATAATCGTCACAACTATTGGTTCAAATCCGGATCTATTAATGCCAGCTCTAAATCGGGGCTTAATTTCTAATAGAGCGGCTTAGGCTCAACGGTCATCATCACCTCCAAAGTTGGCGAAATAAATGCTTCCAGTAAATGCTCCCCTGTTACCTTACCGTCCTGGGCAGCAAGGTTAATAGGTGCATGCACAGCGGCATTTTTAATAACGGATATTAAACAAAAGCATACGATAATAAACAGGATTGGTTGGTCGGGGAATTTCGTTTTCATAACAGATGATTTTATAAGATAAAACTTAAGTCAACCAAACGTTTTAAAAATCAGAAGTTATTTCCCCACTCAATCTGTCCCTGCGCTTCAAGGGCCGGCCGGTCGGTCGCGGACAAAAGCAGACAAAATAGCATCTAAAATCGGAAATAAACTCCACCCTCAGGGGGTCGGGGGTTTAAACTCCTTCTCACTCTTAGCAATCACAACAGCAGCAATACCATTACCGATCATATTGGTAATGGCTCTTGCTTCCGACATAAACCTGTCAACCCCGAGCAATATGGCCACGCCCTCAACCGGGATCACTCTGATCGCTGCCAGTGTGGAGGTGAGTACAATAAATCCGCTCCCGGTTACGCCTGCCGCACCTTTTGAAGTGAGCATCAGGATACCAATAATCGTTAACTGCTGCGCTAATGACAACGGGATATTGAAAACCTGTGCCAGGAATATGACCGACATGGACAGATAAATAGTGGTGCCGTCCAGGTTAAAAGAATAACCTGTAGGGATGACCAAACCAACTACCGACCGGGAACAACCGAATTTCTCCATCTTTTCCATCATACTTGGCAAAACTGATTCAGAAGAAGATGTTCCGAAAACGATCAATATTTCCTGCCGGATAAACTTCAGATATTGCCACAAACTAAATTTATAGAGATAGCAGATCATATTAAGCACGACAAAAATGAACAGGAACATGGTGATATAAACCGATCCCATCAGCCAGGCCAAAGGTTTAAGCGTACCCAACCCATAAGTGCCGATAGTATAGGCCATCCCGCCAAAGGCACCGATAGGGGCAACCTTCATAATGATGTGCATGATATTGAAAAATACCTTCGACAGCTTATCGAAAAAACCAATCAACGGCTGACCCGTCTCGCCCATGCGGCTTAACCCGAAGCCAAATAATACCGCGAAGAAGAGTATCTGCAAAATATCGCCTTTGGCAAAAGCATCAAATGCGTTAGCCGGAACAATATGAGCAATAAAATCGCCCCAGTGCATTTCGGATGCCGCTTTTTGGTAAACAGCCAGTTTAGAGGTATCGCCTGTTGAGTTGGATACAAAACCCTGGCCAGGCTTTATAAGATTGGCAACTGTAACACCAATGATAAGCGCGAATGTGGTAACGATTTCAAAGTAGAGCAATGCCTTTGCGCCCACCCTGCCAACCTTTTTCATATCGCGCATACCCGCAATACCCAGTACAATAGTCAGGAATATGATGGGCGCTATCAGCATGGTGATCATACTAATGAAAGTTTTGCTGATGAGCTGGGCGGTAGGGGCGAAATCCTTAAAATAAAGCCCAACTATAATACCCAGTAAGATGGCCGCAAGCACTTGGAAAGTAAGGTTGGATAATAGTCTTTTCATGCAAAACAAGTATACGGATTTTAGATAGCTTTCAAATAGCTATAGGTTTTCAAGCGGCGATGGGTTTGAAGCCTTGAGTGATCGAAAGAAATAAAAATGAGCGCTGACAGGTGCGATTCCTTCCTCGGGGAAAGGAAGGAATGGGTTTGGATAACTTTTTTAGCGCAGAGAAACCCCTCCCTGCCCGTTCGCATCCAGCCCCGCCGACGGAGCATTTAAGCCATCTGATATACTGAATGCACCGAATCCGCCCTACAAAGTCTGAGCAAGATTTAAAGCTGCCTGGCTGCTCAGGGTTTTCGTGCTTAAGGATCGTGAACTGCTGGATTTTTTACCTGCTGCATAAATCACTGCTACACCGGTTCAGCACCAGGATGAGTCTCGTTTTTAATTTCTGACAGGATTTAGCTGTTATGCCTGCATAAATATAAAAAAATAGTTGAATGAAAAGATCGAGGCGGTTTTTTCGCGCTAATTAAAAGTCCGGCTCACCCCCATGTTTGTCAGGCAAAGATAAGCTGGTGGTGAGTTGACTATGCGAACTCAATTTGTAAATTTGTACTATGAGTTCTATCTACAATTTTAATCAGATATCTGATCTGCTGGCATGCTCAGGACAACCGGTGGAACGGCAACTGGCAGCCATTGCCGATGATGGTTACCAGGTAGTCGTCAACCTGGGTTTGGCTGATGGTAAATACGCTTTGGCAGATGAAGCGGCATCAGTAAGACGTTTGGGATTGACTTATTACCATATCCCCGTAATTTTTGATCATCCTCAAATAGATGAACTGGTTGATTTTATTGGTGTGCTGAATCAGCATATACATGAGAAAACACTGGTACACTGTGCTGCAAATTACCGTGCATCAGTCTTTACCGGTCTTTATTTATTTGCTACTGACCAATTGAATGAGAAAGCATTACAGGATTTTATAGAAGAAGTATGGCAACCAGATGCTGTTTGGCAGCAATTTATTGAGGATAGTATGGAATATATCAATTCGCAATCGGAATAATTCACGGAGAAATTTTATCGAACGTAATTATATGTTTGCCCTGTGACCCTTCCGGGCGGCCCGGCAGACTTTTAATCTCCCAGCTTAATCAACCAGTTAACACGATCAACTTAATGAACTAATCCACCATTTTTCTTAATTTCGCAACCTCATACGCGGGAATAATAACAATGGACTATCAATTTAAAGATATAGAGCAAAAGTGGCAGCAGTTTTGGGCCGATCATCAGACTTTTAAGGCTGACAATAACTCTGCCAAACCCAAATATTATGTACTGGATATGTTCCCCTACCCATCTGGGGCGGGGCTGCATGTAGGCCATCCGCTGGGCTATATTGCTTCTGATATTTTTGCACGATATAAACGCTTAAAGGGTTATAATGTATTACACCCGATGGGCTACGACAGCTTTGGCCTTCCGGCTGAGCAGTATGCCATACAAACCGGTCAGCACCCTGCTGTTACTACCGAGGCTAACATTGCTACCTACCGCCGCCAGTTGGACCAGCTTGGTTTCTCGTTCGATTGGAGTCGCGAGGTACGTACCAGTTCTCCGGACTTTTATAAGTGGACGCAGTGGATATTTATGCAACTGTTCAACTCCTGGTATAATAAGGCTGCGGATAAAGCAGAACCCATCGGAAAGTTAGTCGCCCATTTTGAGCAGAACGGATCAGCAGGTGTGGATGCTGTATGCGATGAAGAAGTGGCCGCTTTTACCGCTAATGAGTGGAAAGCCTTCCCCAATGAAGAGCAGCAGGCCGAGCTGTTAAAATACCGCATGACCTACTTGCGCGAGAGCACCGTGAACTGGTGTGCGGCATTAGGAACGGTATTAGCCAATGATGAAGTAAAAGATGGTTTCAGCGAGCGCGGCGGTTACCCGGTTGAGCAAAAGAAAATGATGCAATGGAGCATGCGCATTACCGCCTACGCCGAGCGCCTGTTGCAGGGTCTTAATACCATTGACTGGCCCGAACCTTTAAAAGAAATGCAAAGGAACTGGATTGGGAAAAGCATTGGCGCATCGGTTAAATTCCCGATTGAAAGGGCCGCTCACCTGTCACAACTCAGCACCCAGGACATCGAAGTATTCACCACCCGCGTCGATACCATCTTCGGGGTTACTTTTTTGGTACTTGCTCCTGAACATGAGTTGGTGCCGGCATTGACTACGCCTGACCAGAAAGCTGCAATTGATACCTATATCGCCCAAAGCAAAAAGAAATCGGAGCTTGACCGTATGGCGGATACCAAAACGGTATCGGGCGCTTTTACGGGCAGTTATGTGATCAACCCGGTAAATGGTGAAATGGTACCCATTTTTATAGCCGACTATGTTTTGGCAGGATATGGTACCGGGGCGGTAATGGCCGTACCATCAGGCGACCAGCGGGATTACCTTTTTGCCAAGCACTTTAATTTGCCGATACTGCCTATCATCGATATACAAAACATTGAAACAGAGGCCGACCCAACTAAGGAGGGGAAATATATCAATTCTGGTTTTATGAACGGGCTTGCTTATAAAGAAGCCACCGCCAAAGTAATTACTTTCCTGGAAGAAAAAGGTGCTGGCAAAGCAAAGATAAACTTCAGGATGCGGGATGCTATTTTTGGTCGCCAGCGTTACTGGGGTGAACCGGTTCCTGTTTATTTCAAAGGCGATCTGCCCTATTTGATCGATGAGAAAGACCTGCCCGTTGTTCTTCCCGAAGTTGACAAATATCTGCCAACCGAAAGCGGGGAACCGCCTTTGGCACGGGCAAAAGACTGGAAATACAGGCCAGACCAATCAGCCCCCTGTAAATCCCGCGGGGGCGAATCTAAACAGGGGGCCGGGGTTGCTTATCAATACGAACATTCCACCATGCCGGGCTGGGCAGGCTCAAGCTGGTACTGGTACCGCTACATGGATGCACATAATGACCAGGAGTTTGCATCCAGAAAGACCATTGAGTACTGGAAAGATGTAGACTTATATATCGGTGGCAGCGAACATGCCACGGGGCACCTGCTTTACAGCCGTTTCTGGAACAAGTTCCTAAAGGATTTGGGCTTGGTAGTTGAGGAGGAGCCTTTTAAAAAACTCATTAACCAGGGGCATATACAGGGGCGTTCTAATCTGGTTTACAGATTGATCGACGAAATGGGCCGTGGCACCAATACGTTTGTTTCTCATGGATTGATCAAACCATATAAAACGTCGCCTTTGCATGTGGATGTAAATATTATAGAGAACGATATTCTGGATATCAATAAATTTAAATCCTGGCGTGAGGATTTTAAAGATGCGGAGTTCATTTTAGAAAACGGCAAATATATCTGTGGTGTCGAGATCGAGAAGATGTCGAAATCCAAATACAATGTGGTAAATCCGGATGACCTGGTAGCGCGTTATGGGGCAGATACCCTGCGCATGTACGAGATGTTTTTAGGCCCCCTCGAACAGAGCAAACCCTGGAACACCAATGGCATTGAGGGCGTATTTAAATTCCTGCGTAAATTCTGGAAACTTTTCCATGATGAACAGCTCAACTTCCGGGTAGCTGATGATGCTCCGACCAAAGCCGAACTGAAATCACTACACAAGATCATCCGCAAGGTGGAGGAAGATGTGGAACGTTTCTCGTTCAATACCTCGGTATCCAGCTTTATGATCGCCGTTAATGAACTGACCGATCTTAAGTGCAATAAAAGAGCCATATTACAAGACCTGGTGGTGGTTTTATCAGCTTATGCACCGCATATTTGCGAAGAGCTATGGGTATTATTAGGTAATCAGCCGGGCACTTTATCTTATGCACCCTATCCAAAGTTCAATGCTGAATATTTGGTCGAGGACGAGTTTGCTTATCCTATTTCCTTCAATGGCAAAACTAAAATGAATCTCAACATATCGTTAACTCTTGAACCATCGGCCATTGAAAATTTCGTTGTTAATAATACCGAAGTTCAAAAATACCTGGATGGAAAAACACCAAAAAAGGTGATCGTGGTGAAAGGACGAATAGTAAATATTGTACTCTAGAAAGGCAATGCATTGCTGTCTCTGTACGGTAACGAATTAATTACAGTTGCGGCCGATGCCAAAAAAGGCACTATTCGCTGTAACAATTGATTTGATTTTTCCTCCAATTACGAAAAAATAATTTGAAATGAAACGTTTACTTATCCTTGTCACCATATTTTGTTCTGTTCTGTCGGCCAAAGCGCAACTTGGCGTCGGCGGTGGCGGGTCATCCATCGTCGGAAAAGTTTCGGGTACTATTGTTGATTCATTAACCAGGCAATCAATGCCTTATGTACCTGTTAGTATATATCGCAGTAGCGGTAAATCACTTATTAATGGTGTGATCACCGATGATAAGGGAAATTTTAAGTTTGACGGGTTACACCCCGGCACTTACAGACTTGAGATATCGTTCATGGGCTACAAAAAAAAGACGGTTGACCAGGTAACCACTACCGATTCAAAACCAGACAAGAATGTAGGTCCGGTTTCATTTTCACCAAGCGCAAAGGCACTTAAAGAAGTAGCGATTACCGGCACAGCCGGATTGGTCGAAAACAAGATAGACAAGATCGTTTATAACGCCGAAAAGGACCTTACCGCTGCAGGTGGCAATGCGACCGACGTATTACAAAAAGTCCCGCTGGTAGCCGTTGATATTAACGGGAATGTATCGTTAAGGGGAGATCAGAATGTACGCGTACTGATCAATGGCAAACCATCCGGTGCAACATCGGCCAGCTTATCAGATGTGCTAAAAACCATCCCGGCAGACCAGATTAAAAGTATCGAAGTTATTACTTCGCCATCGGCAAAATATGATGCAGAAGGCACCGCCGGTATTATTAATATCATTACCAAGCAAAAAAATGTGTCCGGAATAAGCGGCTCAGTTAGCGGCGGGGTCGGCACACGCCAGAATAATGGCAATATTAACCTTAACTATAATAAGAACCGTTTTAGGCTGGGTATAAACGCTGGTGGTAACCTTACCTGGCCGCAAACCTCTTTAACCACATTCGATCAACACATCAACACAGCTGCCACTGGTACACAACCTGCTATTGATATTGAAAATCTTAACCGTTCAAGCAGCAACATAAAAAGGCACGGTGCAATCGGATCGGTTACCATGGGCTATGATTTTAATGCCTTTAATAGCCTCAACAGCACCTTCAGGCTAAATGACGGGGGTTTTAACATTCATGGCTTGGGAACCTACAAGCAAACTAATTTCAATGATCCGTCCAAAAACCAGGTATATACCGGTAATACCATGTCGCATAATCACTTTGGTGGTTTTGACTGGAATATTGATTATACCCATAAGTTTAAAAAAGAAGGTGAAGAGCTGGATATCTCGGGTCAATGGAGCCACAGTGTAATTACTACTGATTATACAAACCTGTTTACGGCTGTTAATCCAAGTCAGACAGGCGATAACAATGGTAAAAATAATGAGTATACGCTCCAGGCGGATTATACCGTGCCTGTAAGTAAAGTTTTGAAAGTGGAAGCCGGGGGCAAAACCATACAAAGACGCATTAATAGTGTATATGACATCTTTGACACAGATAATTCCGGAGCCAACGCAGTAAGGGATTCCTTAAACTCAAACTTATATGATTATACCCAGAATGTTTATGCAGGGTACGCTGTGTTAACCTTCACACTGCCAAAAAGCTATTCTATATTAGCAGGCAGCAGGTTTGAAGAAACACGTATCACGGGTAACCCGCAAGATCCTTTTCAAAATGCAAACAGTGCTTTGTTCCAGAACCTGCAGCCCTTCTCTTCTAACTATTCCACCTATATACCAAGTTTAACCATACAAAAAGCATTTGGAAACAATACAGTAAAATTAACTTACAGCAAACGTATACAAAGACCAAGCCTGCAATTTTTAAATCCATTTATAAACCGCAGCAACATACAGAGCCAAAGCGTAGGTAACCCTAATTTAGGTCCGGAAACCTCGCAAACCATAGAGTTGAACTATAATGCGTTTGTAAAAACATCCGTACTTAATTTTTCAGTATATTACAAGAACACAAAAAACCTGATAGAAGGCATAGCAAAGCCGATAACTGAAGTTATTCGTGGCGATACCGTTCAGGGAACACGTACCGAATTTTCGAATGTAGGCAGCAACAACTCGTTTGGAGCAAGCTTCTTTGGTTCCATCAATCCAATCAAAATATTAACCATCCGAGGAAGTATCAATGCCTTTACTTATAGCCCCGCTCCATCGGGTCTGTTTGCAAGCTCTGCTTCCTCAACTGGAACCTACCTGCAATATACCGCTTTTGGAAGCGCCTCTATAACTTTGCAAAGCGGTTTTATAGCTGAGGCTTTTGGGTTCACCAATTCGCCGCGCAGAACTATACAAGGTACTAACCCGGCATTTGGTATTTATGCCTTTGGCGTAAGGAAACAGTTTCTTAACAAGAAAGCTTCCATCGGTATAAATACTGTTCAACCTTTTTCTAAAAACAAATATTTCAATCAGAATATATCAAGCCCCGGTTTTACTCAAACTAGTTCCACCGCTTTCCCATTCCGTTCTGTGGGTATTACCTTTAGTTACAGCTTTGGTAAACTGAGCTTCAGTAATCCGCAAGAGAAAAAGAAGGGTGTTAATAATGATGACCTGAAACAAGGTGGTGATCAGCAGCAGGGACCTCCCAGCGGCGGCAGATAAAATTACTGTGCGGACAAGCGAACTTCAGATGTGCAGATGATCGGTCATCTGCACATTTTTTTTGCCTGAACCCTGATGATCAGCTCCAGGGATTACCAGGGATTTATTTTGTATAAACGATCTACTCTGCTTCAATGTTGATACCTATCTGTTTGAGTAATAATGAGGCATTAAAGGTTTTGCACTCGCCATGCCTGATTTTATAATCAAACAACATTTGCCCGTCCTTTACCTGGATATCAAAATAAAAGTTGCGGATATATTGCGGGTATCGCTCTTCCAATTGCGCTATCTGCAGATCATGGGTAGCGACCACCCCTACCCCTTTTTTGCTGATCAGCTGCTCGATCACCGCTTTTGATCCCAGGTATTTATCCACCGAGTTGGTGCCGCGCAGCATTTCATCGATGAGGAAGAAAATTTTAGCATCACTATCCACAGCCGCTAACAGCATTTGCAAACGGTCGATCTCCGCCTTGAACGTCGAGGTACTCTCATTCAGGGAGTCCTTTATGCGCATATAACTTAAAATGGTGACAACGGATACCTGCATCGATTCGGCACAAACCGGAGCGCCGCATAAAGCCAGCACGGTATTGATCCCTATAGTCCGCAAAAAGGTGCTCTTGCCGGCCATATTAGAACCGGTAATGATGTCGATCTTAAAAGTATCGGTTAATTCATAATCATTAGCGATACGGCTATTGGCGTTGATCAACGGATGAGCGATCTGACGAGCCGTTAAAGTATAACCCGCGCCTTCGGCAATCTCAGGTAAGCACCAGTTTGGGTAATTAATCCTCAAACTTGCCAGGCTGATAAGCGCCTCATACTCCGCAACTACATCAAAAGCAGCCTCGAGGCTTTCCTGGTTGGTCTTTTTCCAGTGCTCAATGGCAATGATCTGGCGGATATCCCAAAGCAAAAAGATATTAAGGGCGAAACCTAAAGCCAGATTTAAACGGTAGTTGAGCTTGTTAATCAACCCGGAAAGCTGTTTTATTTTATCCGAAACTGCTTCATCATCTTTCCTTTTGATTCTTTGAGAAAGCTTTTCCAAATATTCCGATTGCCATTCCTGATTTTCAATACTTCTGAAAGCAAACACAAAATGACCAAGTGTTGCTCCTATCCTTCCTGCTATCAGGTCGGTTTTGTTAACACTTTCAGACTTTGAGGAAACCAAACGGTTGTTAAATAAAGCGATTACTCCGGCAAAGTACCGGACTGGTGAATAAAAAACACCGGCTGCAATAACAGCCAATAAAAAATACGGCGCAATTTTACTATACAGACTCAACCATTGCCGCTGCTCTAATTCAACAGGTATTTTTAAATATTCAAGCAGGCTTTTTATCTGCTCCTTCTGCTGTTTCAGGGAGAACAAAAGGTGGGCCTGAAAGTCAATTTTCCAATCGTTCTTCGTTGCAATTTCTTCAATAGCCTGTTGACGCGATAAAATAACCGCTTTAGTTGCCGAGGCATTGAGCCATGCAGCCAGCTTGATAATGCCTGGAAAAGTTGCGCTCCTGTTAACTAACTGAAATAAGGAATTACTGCCAAATATATCGAGATCAGAAGTGTAATAGTGTTTATCATTTATAAACCATGAACCATCATGGTAAATATTTGATTTATTAAGGATACTGGAAATTTCATTTTCATTAACCTTTTTAATATCCAGATAGTAGTTTTTCAGAGATTCAAAATGATTTTGTTTGGTGATCAGCCAGCTAAAGCATAAGCCGGATATGACCGCAGTTACCACTATGATCATAATCTCATCAAAACTAACGGCTAAACAGACGCAGAGAATGAATAAACCAAATATACCCAGCCTGTAAAGCGAATAATTACTTACCAGTTTTTGATATTCATCCGCCCGTGCCTCTGCTGCTGTAACTCTTTGGCGGTAATCGTTAATCATGTCCTGCACCATTATTTTTTTGTTATAAGGTTAAGTTTTTGTTGTAAAATTGAAATGTCGTAAAGAGGTAAGGTTTCCGATGATGGTTTTAAAACAAATTGAAGCTTTGCAACATTTCAACTTTACAACTTTACAACATTTCAACCACATTTATGAAAATAACCTTGCTGATAGTTGGCAAAACAGAGGATGCTTATTTAAAAGAAGGGATCGATAAATACCTGAAAAGATTAAAACACTATACAAAAATAGAAGTTACCGAAATAGCTGAGCTAAAAAACACCAAAGCCCTAACCCAGGAACTGCAAAAATCAAAGGAGGCTGAATTGATCCTTAAAAAGCTATTGCCGCTCGACCATGTAATTTTATTGGATGAAAAAGGATTAGAATTATCATCATCTCAATTTGCTGCCTACATTGATAAAAAAGCACTCAGCTCAGTTGCTAATCTGGTTTTTATTGTTGGCGGCCCATACGGGTTTGACCAGGCTGTATATCAACGGGCTAATGACAAGCTTTCCCTCTCACGCATGACCTTTTCACACCAAATGGTAAGACTATTTTTTGCTGAACAACTTTACCGCGCATTTACCATAATTAAGGGAGAGCCTTATCATCATGAATAGCCCGCCTGGGGGAATAGTTAATATTATGTCAAAAAAAAACTCCTGAGATAATTCTGACAGTAAGCAAAATATTACCTTTAAATTTGATCTATAAATTTTCGGCTATGGATCAGATCATTACAGAATTACTCTCGGTCAAATTTATCTTCCTCTACGTCCTGATCATTTCGACCTTAATTGTTCACTACCGGGGAAAAGTCCGATATAAATTTTTCAGGCAGCTTACCGATCATTCTACCTTTATGGCGCCTATCAATATGCCCATGTACGCCTTGTCAGGGGTAGAAAATAAGCCATACATCCGTTCATCCTCGTTCCCGCAACTAAATCTGCTTAAGCGTAACTGGGAAATTATACGGGACGAGGCCCTTCAACTGGAACGGGCAGAACTGATAAAAGGATCGGATCAATATAATGATGTTGGTTTTAATTCATTCTTCAGACGAGGATGGAAACGCTTTTATTTAAAATGGTATAATGATTTCCATCCTTCTGCAAAAAAATACTGCCCAAAAACCATTGAGCTGATCAAGAGTATCCCATCGGTAAAAGCAGCGATGTTTGCCGTATTGCCTGCAGGGAGTCAGTTGCTGCAACACCGCGACCCCTATGCCGGTTCATTGCGTTATCATTTAGGGCTCATCACGCCAAATTCAGAAGATTGCTATATTGTGGTTGACGGGCAAAGCTATGCCTGGAAAGACGGGGATGATGTGCTTTTTGATGAAACCTATATACATTATGCTGAAAACAAAACCGATATCGATCGTATCATTCTGTTCTGTGATATAGAACGTCCGGTAAAAACTGTTTTTGGCCGGGCATGGAACAAGTTTTTTGGCTGGTTTATCATGGCAGCGGCCGCATCGCCAAATATGGGTAATGATAAAACCGGCAATATTAATAAAGTATTCAAATACATCTATTCGATAAGGTTAGCCGGAAAACGCATAAAAGCATACAACCGCAATTTGTACTATGCAGTAAAATATACGTTGATGCTGCTGATACTATATTTGATCTTCTTTTGAGCGCTTAACTTTTATTTAGCTTTTAATAATTAAATTTGCTGCATGTCAGCAGGTCACGATCATTCGCACTCCCATTCTCACGGTCATCATCACCATGATCACACACCCAGGCTTGATCACTTAAATACAGCCTTTATTGTCGGCATTATTTTAAATTCAGCTTTTGTGCTGCTTGAGGTAGTAGCCGGTTTATGGAGCCATTCGCTCTCTTTATTAACCGATGCCGGCCACAACCTGAGCGATGTTGCGGGACTTGCGCTTGCCCTGCTTGCCTTTAAGTTAAGCAAAGCAAGCTCTACCAGCGAATACACTTACGGCTATAAACGGTCAACTATTATAGTATCCTTCTTTAATGCTTTAGTGCTTTTTATAGCGGTAGGGTTTATCGGCTACGAAGCGGTAATGCGGTTTATACGTCCCGAGGTTATCGCCGGCGGAACGATGGCCTGGGTTGCTTTTGCAGGCATAGGCATCAATGCGGTCACTGCATGGCTTTTTGTGAAGGATAAAGATACCGACCTGAATGTCAAAGGCGCTTACCTGCATATGGCCGTAGATGCTATTGTATCATTTGGTGTGGTCATATCCGGTTTGATCATTTATTTTACTCATTTATACTGGATCGACAGCGCAGTAAGTTTGATTGTAGCCATAGTAATACTGAAAGGCACCTGGAGTTTATTAAGCGACAGCCTGCGACTGGAAATGGATGGCGTACCCAAGGAAATGGACATTGATAAAATAAAAAAGGAATTAATGAAAGCCAAAGGAGTAATTGATGTGCACCATATCCATGTTTGGGCATTAAGTACAACTGAAAACGCACTTACCGCCCACCTGGTGATCGACCAGAATGCCACCTCGTCATTCGATAGTATAAAGCATGACCTCAGGCACCGCCTGGAACATTTGTCCATAAGCCATAGCACTTTTGAGCCGGAGTTTGCCGACGAGAAATGTGCACAGGTGGATTGCTGATAAGAGACTTATCCCATATAAGTCGAACGATAGCCAGAAATCTCCCGGCTCGTTCGAAACAAACATTCGAAATTATTACTTCTTTTTCGCTTTTGCTGCTTTAGGAGCAGCGGCTTCTTGGGTCGCTTTAACAGGTGCAGGAGCTTTAGTTTTTTTCGCAGGTTTAGCTACCTGTTCAGCAATTTGAACCGGTTCGGCTTCAACGACCGTTTCCCCGGTTACCGTTTCAGCAGGAGCGGCTTCTGTGAACAGGGGCATGTCTTTCATGATATGATACCATGAAACTATCTTCTTCATATCAGAGGCATAAACCTTTTCCTCGTCATGACCAGGGGCTACCTCTCTGAAAAGTGCACGCAATTGTTTTCCATCTGCCTTGGCATCCGGAACATTTTTGACGTTTTTTATTCGTTCCAGCACTTCAGTCAGCCGGATGTCTTGATCGTCACCAAAAATGGTGATCTCATCCAACGCTGCTATTTTAGCAGTCGACAGGTTAGCTACCAACTTGATTTTTTGTGCATCAAGGCTCTCTAAAATAAACCCGGTCTTGTTCTGCGCCAGCGCTTTCCACAAACCCGGTTTCCCGGATACCGATACTATTCCACGTAAATTCATGTTTCTTAGTTGTAAGTTCTGCGTTCTTAGTTTTGAGCCTTTTAACTTATTACTCAAAACCCATAACTCATTACTTAATTAATCCTCTAGCACCTCAATACTTAATATCTTATCACCCTGTCGTACTGCGTCAACCACGTCGACATTCTCAATAACTTTGCCGAAACAAGTATGGTTTCTGTCCAGGTGAGCAGTATTGGTACGGCTATGGCATATAAAAAATTGCGATCCGCCTGTATTACGTCCGGCATGTGCCATTGACAATACGCCACGATCATGATATTGGTTATCACCGGTAAGTTCACAATCGATATGGTAACCCGGACCGCCGCTGCCTGCACGGGAAGCAGTTTCGGCAGACCTTGAAAAAGGGCATCCGCCCTGTATAACAAAGTCAGGAAGTACACGATGGAAAGTTAAACCGTCATAGAAACCTTCTTTAGCCAGTTTTCTAAAATTTGCTACTGTATTAGGGGCATCTTTATCGTAGAATTCTACTGTCATCTCGCCCTTTTCAGTTTTAATTATTGCTTTACTCATTTTTCAATATTAAAGGAACGCAAAGGTAATAAAAAAGGAGAAAGGTGAAAACTGAAAGCTAAAAGGATAAAGGCGGAAGAATTCTTAAGCTGCTAAAAGCTCTTCATTCAAAATTTCAAGAATTTTCCTGTCCCGGTTATCTTTGAACCCTCCCTAAATTCAAAATCAGGGCTTATCCTTAGTTTATTTTTTAAAAAATCTGTTGGAAGAATAGCAATCTTTGCAATTGCGGTATCCCGGGGGATAAACAATTTCTTTATTAAGAAACTTTTGCTGACCGCTAGCTTGCATTTCACCAAATGCAAATTTTAGCCGGGCCTATAGCCAGTTTTAGGCCTGTGTCTTCCGCCCTGTTGGTAAGGCAGTATAATTCAGCATAAGTCAGCTTGCTGGTATGTTAAGTTCATTCTATGGTCCGATATTTCCATTTACAAACCATAATAGCTTCCACAAATATTCGTTATTTTTGAAAATGAAGTTCCTTCAAAAATATCTTTTAGCTTTCTGCTTTCTGCTTTTACCTCTGATAAACAGGGCGGCGTCCATCCTTATACCGATGGACGAGGAGCAAAAGGATCATTTGAAATCATACGGCATCGCCTTCTGGACATTGAAGAATGGCCAGGAGGTGGATTGGCTATTGAACTATCGCGGCGGCAGCTTTATGCTGAAATACAATAAAGCAGTGGAGGATGAGTGCAAGATACGTGGTGTGAGTTACGAGGTACTGGCGGACGCTAAAGTAAACCAGATCATTACCGAAGTTAGTGATCCATCAGTAAATATGGACCTGGTGAAATTGGAGAAAGCGCCCAAAATGGCAGTGTATTCGCCTAAAAATAAATTACCCTGGGATGATGCCGTTACGCTGGTATTAAAATATGCAGAAATACCTTATGATGTAGTATACGATGAGGAAGTGATACGCGGCGATCTGCCAAAATATGATTGGCTGCATCTGCATCACGAGGACTTTACCGGACAGTACAGCAAATTTTATGGCTCGTTCAGGTATGCGCCATGGTATAATGATGATGTAAAGTTTCAGGAAGCTACCGCACATAAACTGGGTTTTAAAAAGGTATCACAAATGAAACTGGCCGTTGCGGGGCGCATCCGCGATTTTTGCTCGGGTGGTGGCTTCTTGTTTGCTATGTGTTCAGGGACTGATACCTTCGACATAGCACTGGCAGCATCCAATACAGACATCTGCGAAAGCATGTTCGACGGCGATGCCGCCGATGCTGATGCACAGTCAAAATTAGATTTTAGCCAAACCTTTGCCTTTCAGAATTTTACCCTGGATATGAACCCTATGTCGCATCAATTCAGCAATATTGATGTAACCACTACACGGCAGGTTGAACGTACAAGGGATTTTTTCACCCTCTTTGATTTTTCGGCTAAATGGGATGTAGTACCAAGCATGCTGACTCAGAATCATGATAAAGTGATCAAAGGTTTTATGGGTTTAACCACTGCATTTAATGAGAAACTGCTTAAGCCCGGCGTAACCATTATGGGCGAAATGAAAACCGGCAACGAGGCCCGCTATATTCACGGGGAATATGGCAAAGGACAATGGACTTTTTACGGTGGCCATGACCCTGAAGACTATCAGCATGTGGTTGGCGACCCGCCTACCGATCTTAAACTGCACCCCAACTCACCCGGCTATAGGCTGATATTGAATAATGTGTTGTTCCCGGCTGCCAGGAAGAAGAAGCAGAAAACGTGAAGCTCCGGCCGCCTTTAGTTCTCCCGCAGTAGGGGAGACTTTTTTATAATTCCTATTAAGGCCTTCATGTCGTGGAAAATCCTCCCTACCGGGAATTTAGGTGGAGCGCTTGGCCTAATTATAGAACGACCAGGAAACCCCGATCTTTAGTAATCTTCCCGGACCAGGATAACGATCAACCATGTAATATCCTTTACTGAATAAACCCTGGTTAGCATAGTCATACTGTACAAATATATTAGTACGTATCAATGTAGCCTTGAAAAATACCGAAGCTATAGGGTATGAGGAAAATGTAAGATCAGGACTGCTGTTATAAAACTGGCCCAAACCTACGGCGTATGATGGGGCAACATAAGGTGTATTATAGCGTATATCCATTCCCAAACTACTGTTCAGCACGTTAAACAATAGCTTGGAATAATATAAGCTGCTGTAGGTATAAACCTCCGGAGTACGCAAGGTTGATTGATAATCAGTTTTTTGATAAACAATATAATTGTCAAAATGCCATCTGCGCCAGGCAAGGTTTTTACCTAAACTTATTTTGAGCAAATTGATAGGGGTATGCAGTTGTGCGGGCGTGGCGTCAATGCCGTTAGGCTGAGCCGTAAAATACAAATAATCAGAAATTAAAAAGTATTCGGCTTTGATATCCAGGCCCAGGGGATTATTGATATAATTGAATGACAGGTTCGTTGTTTTTTGGTTACTGAAACTATTGTGAAAAATATAATGGTTAGATATCCAATCGGTATAAACAAGTGGTGGCGTGCTGCTTTGTGAGTAGGCGCCTAAAATTATCTTCCCTGCCTTGTTGCCACCGGATAACGTAAGTTTGGCATCATACAGAAAATCGCCAAAATCACGACCCGCTGCAATTTGCTGCAGGTCCACATCCAGTAATATCCTATCGCTAAACCGGTAGCTTGCCTTCGCCTTCAATGTAATATCCTGAAAAGACTGGTTTTGTTTCCGCTCATTTACTACAGACCGTCCAAAATTGACATTGGTAATCGTATCGGTAACGTATTGCTGATAATGATAATAATCCTGCACCAGGCCCAGGTCGAGCTTCACCTCGTTCTTTACAAACCCTGTCGACTTGCCCCTGAGATAAAAGCTGTAGGAAAAACCATTTTGCAGATGAAACACCGAAAGCGAATCTCTTGAAAAAGTAGAACTGTAATAATAGTCGGGGAATACATGATAAATGTCAGACTCATTCTGAAGGAACTTATAGGTATCCCTGCTATAGTAAAAGGTGTACGAAACACGTTGAGTAGGCAATATTTTTGTTTTATCGGTACCTTTTAGCGTAGAGTCAATCTTGCCGATATAATAAAACTGCTTGATATAAAAGCCATTCTTGCGTATGTTATCACTTGAATTATACAAACGTACCAGCTGATTCTGTGACGTAGTGTAAGAACTTGCCGCCGGGCTTGTAAAAAGAGAATCATTCTGTATAGAGCCATTTTCCGGTGCTTTCAGGTTATTGAAGGTATAGTTTGCCAACAAGTTATAGCGCTTGCTTTTCGACTCATACCAACTAAATATCGCCCCGGTCAGATCACTCGCTCCCTGCTGAGGGTAAAAACCGCGCGAGCCTATAAAATTAAGGTTAAAACCCACGTTCAGTTGCGGGTTGATGTTTTGGGTATGTATCACCTTAAAATACTGCTCCTTTACACCGCTGGCATACAGGGATAAGTTGGTATAGGGTACGCGGGCCTTATAATATTGAACATCCTGCGGGGTAAAAAGGTAAGCATCTAAAAAATGCTGGCCTACGTCAAACCCAATGGTTTTACTCGGTTCAAATAACAAACTGCGCTCGGCAAGGCCCAGGTTGCCTAAGCCTATTTTAGGGCTTCGGGGCTGATAAAGCGGGCTGTAATTTTCAAAATTAACAAGACCGGTATCCAAAGGGAATACCTGTGTGCTGTCGCTCAATAAGCGCTCGTTAGTTACCCTGATAAATTTGGACGTAAAAATAACTGAGTCCCGTTTTTTCTCTTCTTTTTGCCTTTCCGCATCAATTTCCTGGTCGCCTGTAAGATTTTTAGTTTTGGTGGTAGCTGTATCCTTATTAAAATCAGATCTTCTTTGTTGATTGGGGTAGCCCGGGATATTCGGGTTTTGCGCAAAAGCAAAGCCTGCTGACGTACATATCAGCAGCAATAAAAGGATATATCTTAATTGATTATGCATTAAAGGCCGGCAATCAGTTTTTTAAGTATCAATGTCATTTTTGGTTCAGCCTGGTGTGCTACTGCCAGTATCTCCTCAACCGAAACAGGCGGCAGAACATCAGGAAAACCTTCATCGGTTAATACCGATATGGCAAAAACCGGCAAACCCATATGGTTAGCCACTATCACTTCCGGTACGGTACTCATCCCTACCGCGTCGCCGCCAATTATACGTAAATACTTATATTCAGCTTTTGTTTCAAGGTTTGGTCCGGTTACCGCTACATAAACACCTTTATGGCAGGTAATATTGTTGCCTGATGCAATATTAAGAGCATTATCTATCAAATCACGCCTGTAAGGCTGGCTCATATCCGGAAAACGCGGGCCAAGCTCTTGTTCATTTCTTCCGATGAGCGGGTTTAAAGACTGCAGGTTAATATGATCTTCGATCACCATCAGGTCGCCTTTTTTAAAGGCCGGGTTAAGCGATCCGCTGGCATTGGACACAAATAGTGTTTTTATGCCCAGCATCTTCATTACCCTGACCGGGAAAGTGATCTGTTGCATAGTATAGCCTTCATAATAATGCAAGCGTCCCTGCATAGCTACTACTTTTTTGCCGGCCAGCATACCAAATATCAGTTTACCGGAATGAAACTCTAAGGTTGATATCGGGAAATCAGGGATATTGGCGTACATTAGTTGCTTGTCAACTTCAATTTCGGTGACTAATCCTCCAAGTCCGGTTCCTAAAATGATACCTACCTCGGGCTCAAAATCGCCAATGCGGCTTTTAATGTATGAGGTGGTTTGCTGTATGCTCTCTAACATATTCTGTAACTAATTGGTCAAACTGCTGCTGCCCATTATCCAAAAACTGAATGCCTATTGGTATCACCAGCACAGGGAGGGTTTTTACTATAGGCAGTAATTCGTGTTCAACTAAACGCTGTGCATCCTTTTCCGTTGTAATGATCACTTTTTTTCGTGTGATGCAGGCAGAAAATTCATCGGCAAGTTTAGTGATATTTTTTAAGCTAAAGCGGTGATGATCGGGATAATTGTGATGTACCACCGTTGAAGTATATTTTTTAATATGCTCAACCAGTGGTTTGGGGTTGGCAATGCCTGTCAGCAAAAAAACAGTGGTATCGCCATCCAATATGGTGTCCGTCCGTTTTCCTTCCCTGTCTTCCAGCGGACAATAGGTAACAGCGCTCAAAAACAAGGACTGATACGGAAGCGGGTTTACTTTTTCTTCAATAGCAGCCTGTTCATCAGTTGTTAAATGTCCGGGGCATTTACTGATCACGATGATATCGGCCCGCCAGCGACCGCTGAACGGCTCGCGTAAATTACCTGCCGGTAATAACAGATGCGGCTCATTTATACGGTTATAATCAAACAACAGAATACTCAGGCCCGGTTTAACGGCTCTGTGTTGGTAAGCGTCATCCAGTAGAATTAAGTTATGATCCTTAATTAAATGTTTTATTCCCTCCACCCTTTTCTCACATACGGCTACCGTGATATCCGGAAATTTATGCCTGAATTGGGCAGGCTCGTCTCCTATTTGGGTAGCAGAGGCGCTAGCAGAAGCAGTAAGGTAGCCCTGGGTTTGGCGGCCGTAGCCACGACTTAAGGTAGCCAGTTTGTGGTCATCTTTAAACAACCGGATTAAGTATTCGGTCATAGGTGATTTGCCGGCTCCGCCTACATCGAGGTTCCCTACTGAGATCACCGGTACATTAAACCCGCGGCTTTTTAATATCCCGCCATCATAACACCAGTTGCGGATGATCACAATTAATCCGTATAGTAATGAGAAGGGGAATAAAAGCCAGCGAAGGTATTTCATAATCAGTATAAGAGTAACTTAAATAGTTATTCAACTAAAACCAAACTTTCAACTCTTTCAAAATGTTTTTTGTTAAGTGTTGCAACCGGGAGATTGTTGGTCATAGGTACTGCTGCTATAAAAAGATCAGCAAGTTCGATTTGTTTTCTTTTGGCTTTTAAAATATTATTAATATTTACCGCTTCCTGCATTGCTGCCTGACCAACAGGAATGATATTGATCTTTTCAAGAAATTTCCGCCAATATTCTATTTGGCTTTCTGTAGCCCCTGAATTTAGTTCATACCCTGTTATCGCACCAATGCAAAATTCGTAGACTTTCCTCATTAAGGATATCAAGTGAGATTTGGATTTATCTGATTTTCTGAAAAAATCGATAAAAAGCGGAGTATCGGCCAAAACTATTTTTTCCGCCATTGATTAATAGCTTTTCTCATCTGTTCGCTCGTTTCCGGCTGCTGGTCTGAAAAAGTTGGTGCCGGCAATAAGAATAATGCTGAGTTCTGTGATTGTGTATCTGCAAAATCCTGCTTTTTAAGTTTGCTTTTAAACTTCAAAAGCTGTTCCCCCGGAAGTTTTTTAACCATCCTGATCAAATCGTCAAAACCAATATCGACTTGAATTTGCATAGCCAAATTTACAAAATTTATTTAATTTAGTTTTTATCTTTCAGCCAACCGGCATCCGGGGTATTATTTTATACTTTAATTGCTCCGGTACACTTTAAGTAAATCATCATGAAATACAATTTACTCCTTATCCTTTTGTCAGTTACATCCGCCGCTTTTGCGCAAACCGATACTAAACTAACCGCCCAACTGCAAAATACGCTCAAGGGCTTTAACGGACAGGCGGGGATCTATGTAAAAAATTTAAAAACGGGTAAAACCGCTGCCATCAATGCCGATACCCTGTTCCCCACTGCCAGCATGATCAAAGTAAGTATTCAATGCGGGGTGATGGATAAGATAGAAAAAGGCGACCTTAAATATAACCAGAAACTGATCTACCGTGACTCGCTGTTATATCCCGGTGAGGATATTTTGGGATCATTTAAAGATAAGGACACGATCGAGGTGAGCAAGGTAGCGATGCTGATGATCACCATGAGTGATAACACAGCAAGCACCTGGCTGCAAAAAATTGTTACCGGCGAGTACATCAACAACTGGCTCGATCAAAATGGATTTAAGGTGATGCGGGTGAATTCAAGGGTAAAGGAGCGCCAAGCCATACGTGCGAAATACGGCTGGGGAGTTACCACACCTTACGAAATGTGCCGCCTGTTTACCATGATCAGAAATGGCCAGGCGGTTAGCCCGGCAGCCAGCGAGCGTATGTACCGCAATCTGGGCCGTATTTACTGGGATGATAAAGCCCTATCACAGATACCGCCCTATGTGCATACGGTGAGCAAGCAGGGTGCATTGGATGAATCGAAATCAGAAACCGTACTGGTAAATGCGCCCCATGGCGACTACGTTTTTTCCATCATCACCAATAATAACAAAGACCAGCGCTGGGTATCCGATAACGAGGCAGATATGCTAATAAGAAAAGTGTCAGCCCTGATATGGCATTATTACGAGCCCAAAAGCGATTGGAAACCCGCAGATGGCGTGGCTAAGTATATGCTGAATGAATGATTTTGATATGTAAATGAGGTAGAAGTGTCCTTGCCAGGGGCGAAGCAATCTCTTTGCTGTAGCGCGAATGGAATAGCATAGTTTACTCTTTTACCATGCCATTATATCCACCGTCTCACTTTGATTTTATACGCTGTGAAATCAGGGCCAAATGCATCATGTAAATACATCTCTTCCCTTTTTATTACGTAGCCGGTAATTATTATTACTACTAAAGGAATTAAAATAATGGTCCACCAGTTGCCTGTAAAAAAAGCAATGCCTGTATATAAAGATAAAAGGCCTAAATACATCGGATTGCGTGTAACTGCATATATGCCATCTGTTTGAAGCGAATTTGCAGGTTTTACAGTTATCAATGTATTGCCGCTTTTTAGAAATTTCAATAATGCAGGGGATACCAGCGTTAAGCTTAATGCAACAAATAGGTATCCTAAAACAGTAGCCGTTTGAGTTTTGAAAAACCAAACAGAAAGCTGGAATACTTTTTCAAGAAAAAGCGAAAGTAAAAATATAGCTGCGTATATAACAGGCGGAGGGATGTAAACACCTGGATGCTTCTTCTTTGTTTCCATAAGATATTCCTGGGTTTATCAAATATAGTCATTAAAAAAGGAAAACAAGTCCCCTGCTAATCAGCTTGTTGATTAAAAGTAATCCTGTTGCCAAAGGGATCATATACCGTCATACAAAGCGCTTTTTCATTCCATTGCGGTGTTTGCAAACCGGACGCCGCATTTGTATTTTTGTCCTTGAGTTGTTTATTATTGGCTGTCAGGCTTTAAAATCATTAGTCCTTATATGCGAACGCGGAGGGGATCGCCATGATGCTCAGAAAGATGCAGGATTGTAGCCAAAACCGGGCCGGTTGAAATAAAACGCTACGGCTCAAAAATACGGAGTACAGGTATTATCGTACTGATCAGAAAGTATGGTCTATTCTTTATTTTCTTTCAGCTTATCAACGCCGGCCGCGTTGGTCAGCTCCTCATCAAAGCTGGTGTTAAACTGAAAAGTGTATATCTTCCACACATCTTTTGGTTTGTAATAAATAAAAATAAAACGCACCGGCTGCTTGTCATACCGGGCCATATAGCTCATTAACCTAAGGGTATTGCCAACGCTTTTTTCGGCAATAAGTTCATACCCGTTATAAGCGCCGGCCTGGTCAATGGTCACTTTCAGGTTCTTTTTTATCGCAGTAATATCATCCTTAACCTGCTTGTTCAGCGTCATACCCGAAAAAATGTAATCAATGCCATCCATCGGCTTTACCGCATATACTTCGAAGAATCTTTTAGAGAGATCAGCTGGCGTTTGTTCCTGCGCCTGTACCGGAATGGTGCAAACAAAAAGCAACAGTGGGCACAGCAATAAGAATGTTTTTTTCATAACGATATTTATAAGAACTACTAATTTAAAAAGATTTTGGCCATTTCAGGGCATGGCTCTAATTTAAACAGCGATCATTAAACCGGAAAGATATGCCGGCGCCTTAATTTGATGCCAGCGTATTGGCCTCTATATTAACCGGTGGCAAGGGCTTGTAAATGATACTGAAGTAGTTTTCGCCGGCTTTGGATGGCATTAATGTAACATCAAATGTACTGTCCTCGGATACCCAATTTGCAGTACGTAATTTGCAGAATTTGTTGTCAAAGCGATGTGTCAGATCCGGCAGCTCTTTTTTGTCATAAGTTACTATGTAGTAGCTGCACAAGCCGTTCAAATCAAAATAAAAGGTATAATCGCCTACTACTTTTACTTTGGTGAAGCATATCGCACCGGTACCGCTTTCAGTTTTAAATTCCTGCACTGCTGCATAGGGAACGGTTTGGGCAAAGTAAGCCTTGATCTTAGGCATATCAGCCCCAAGGGGGAATTGCGCGAAAGCTGATGAAAAACACGTGATCAGCAATAAAAGAAGGAATAGGCGTTTCATGCCTCGGATGAGGCAACAATCACACCAAGCAAAGCTTAATCAATTGGCGTTTATAATACACTAATAATAAGGGCCTTATAAATACAGCGGACAGCCAGATTTTATACAGGAAATGATTTGTGGAAATTATTCCGGCAATAGTGTATTTGTTTCTACAAAGTAAAACCCTTAAGCCGGTCAGTAGTCCCGCTTATTTACTTTATATCCAGCTTATGACCGGTCAAAAACACCTTGCCACTATTGGGTTCGCGTACAATGGTGCTTTCACTCTTATCGATCTTTAAGGTTTGGGTGATGTAGAAGCCTTTGTAATCCATCAGAATATTTAAGCCATCATTATTCACACTCAGTTTGAATGTACCGCCTATCATATCTTTCGATTCGTTATTGGTCAGGGTAAATGTACCCTCCTTTTCTGAAGTAAAAGTAAATGAGAATTTTTGCCCGTTGATATTATCCTGAGCTTTTTTCAATACCAGTTCCCTGTATTCCTTGTATATATCTTCCGGTTTTGGCATAATACTGATCTTTTTATTGTTAATAATGCGCCTGGCAGGATGCTCTGATACATCCATACTCGTTATACGGGAAAAGCATAAAAAAGATGCATAAAAAATGATTTTTAAAAAGACCGTCACCAGGCTGTTCAGACCAGTATTTTAGGGTTGTCAGAGTTGGACTGAGTTGATTGCGTCAGACTCGGTGATTAGGTTGACTTAGCTTATAGATCTGTTTGCAAACCTAATCAACCGCTTAACTCAATCAACTAATGTTTCACCTTGTTCCTATTGTACGCACTTAAACAAACAAACACCACCGGGCATCTACAAACTGTCACAAAATCAATTTGCCCCTGTGCACACTCGTACATCTGCACATTTACCCTTATCTTTGCGCACTCAAGAATTAACACCTATGCTTAAAGGATTTTTCAACGTTCCGACACCGCAAAATGAGCCTGTTTTAAATTATGGCCCCCGTAGTGTGGAACGTGCAGCGCTAAAAGCGGCTTTAAACGAAGCGCGCTCAAAAAAAATTGATATCCCAATGTATATTGGCGGTAAGGAAGTATATACCGCCAAAAAGCTGGAGATACGTCCGCCGCATGATCATAAACATTTACTGGCTACTTTCTCTGAGGGTGATGCAACACAGGTTAACGCTGCTATTGATGCTGCCCTGGCGGCTAAAGCTGCATGGGAAGATATTGCCTGGGAGCAACGCGCATCCATCTTTTTAAAAGCCGCCGACCTGATAGCAGGCCCTTACCGTACCGAGATCAATGCAGCTACCATGCTGGGGCAATCCAAGAATGCGTACCAGGCCGAGATCGATTCTGCCTGTGAGCTGATCGACTTTTTACGGTTCAATGTGTCCTACATGACAGATATCTACCGCCAGCAGCCACCTATATCCGCAAAAGGTGTTTGGAACCGGGTAGAGCAACGCCCGCTGGAAGGCTTTGTATTCGCTTTAACGCCTTTCAATTTTACGGCTATTGCAGGTAACCTGCCATCGTCAGCAGCTATGATGGGCAACGTGGTGGTTTGGAAGCCTGCCTATACGCAGATATATGCTGCAAACGTGATCATGAAAGTATTTAAAGCAGCCGGCTTGCCTGACGGCGTGATCAATTTGATTTATGTTGACGGCCCGGTTGCAGGCCAGGTGATATTTAACCATCCTGATTTTGCGGGGATACATTTTACCGGTTCAACCAAAGTTTTTCAGAATATCTGGCAAACCATCGGTGCCAACATTCACAAATACAAAACCTACCCGCGCATTGTAGGTGAAACAGGCGGTAAAGACTTTGTACTTGTTCATCCAAGCGCAGATGCCGATGTAGTCAATACCGCTTTAATACGCGGTGCTTTTGAATATCAGGGACAGAAATGTTCGGCGGCTTCAAGGGCTTATATCCCTGAATCGCTGTGGCCGGCTGTTAAAGAAAAGATGCAGCGCGATATTACCAGCCTTAAAATTGGTCCGGTTGAAGATTTCGGGAACTTTATTAATGCCGTGATCACCGAAGCATCGTTTGATAAACTGGCAAAATATATCGATGCCGCCAAAAACGACAAAGGTGTGGAAATAGTGACCGGCGGCAAATATGACAAAAGCAAAGGCTGGTTTATTGAGCCTACCGTAATCCGTGTGGATGACCCCTATTATGTGACCATGTGCGAGGAGTTATTCGGCCCGGTATTAACCGTGTATGTGTATGATGATAAGGACTTTAATAAAGTATTGGACATTGTTGACAAAACATCCATCTACGCTTTAACAGGCGCCATTATCTCACAAGACCGCTATGCCATTGCCGAGGCTACACACCGTCTGCGCAATGCTGCAGGTAACTTCTATATTAATGATAAACCCACAGGTGCGGTAGTTGGTCAGCAGCCATTTGGCGGCGCCAGGGGATCAGGCACAAATGATAAAGCCGGATCGATGATCAACCTGTTACGCTGGGTATCACCACGCACCATTAAGGAAACTTTTGATCCGCCAAAGGATTACAGGTACCCGTTTTTGAGTAAGGAAGTGTAAAGGAGAGCCAGGAATCAAGATATGATTTTCAATTCTTGGTTGCTGGCTCTTGATTCTAATATCTATTTAAATTTAAACACATCATCCAGCTTATCATTATTGCTGGTGCTTACTTTCATATCCGTTATTTTCCCCGTGCTGATGCTATATACCCAGCCATGAACCTCTAAAGGCTGCCCTATCTTCCATGCATTTTGCACGATGGATGTTTTGCAAAGGTTATACACATTCTCAATTACGTTCAGCTCAACCAGGCGGTCGCAGCGCTTACTTTCATCACTTATATTATCAAGCTCATCGGCATGCACGCGGTATACGTCTTTTATATGGCGCAGCCAGTTATCAATTAAGCCGAATTCTTTGTTGCTCATGGCGGCAACTACCCCGCCGCAGCCATAGTGCCCGGTTACAATTACATGCTTTACGCGCAATACATTCACGGCATAATCTAATACCGAAAGCATATTCATATCCGTGTGGATCACCATATTGGCAATGTTACGGTGTACAAATATTTCGCCCGGATTGGTATCGGTTATCTGGTTGGCAGGCACACGGCTGTCGGCGCAGCCGATCCACAAAACCGGCGGATTTTGTATAGCCAGTTTATTAAAAAAGTCCGGGTCCGATTTTAAGGCATTTTTTATAAATCTCTTATTGCCGTCAAGCAGACCCTGGTAGGTAATATGACTTGTATCGTGTATAGGTTTTTTGTTTTTGGCACACATGGGTTTGATGTTGTAAAATATTATTTCAGCTACAAATTTATGCTTTGCCCGGCAATATAAACAGGCGCATCAGCCAACGGACGAAAGATCGTCATATAATATTGTAAAATAACAGGTTACTTCTCCTGAATTTATCAATAATATGAATATTTATATGCGTAAAAAATCCCGGGCATAATAAATACCCGGGATAGATCACCAATGTAAGTACCTATGAATGCATAGGTGCCTGTTAATGAGCTAAAGCGCTCTCTTGGACCTCATAAACATAGCCCAGGTTGTCGGGGTTACTGCTGCTTATATTCAGATCATTTACCAAGCCGGTATTAATATCAATAACCCAGCCGTGGACCTCAAGGTCCTTACGCTCTTTCCAGGCATTTTGTATGATCGTAGTCTTGCACAGGTTATAAGCTTGTTCCATTACATTAAGCTCCACCAGCCTGTTCACCTTACGGGTATCATCAGTAATACGGTCAAGCTCATGGCTGTATAAACGATAAACATCCTTAATGTGGCGCAGCCAGTTATCGATTAATCCAAATTGCTTATTGCTCAGAGCAGCCGCCACGCCTCCGCAGCCATAATGCCCGGCTACTATAACATGCTTTACTTTGAGCACATTCACTGCATAATCCAGCACACTGAGCATATTCATATCCGAATGCACACATACATTGGCAATATTGCGGTGCACAAACACTTCGCCGGGTCTGGTATTGGTGATCTCGTTAGCAGGCACACGGCTATCTGAACAACCAATCCAAAGCACCTCTGGGTTCTGGCCTTTGGCCAGGTTCTTAAAGTATTCAGGATCATCTTTTAAGCGCAGATCCACCCATTCCCGGTTGCGCTTTATAAGCTCGTTGTAACTAACTTTTTGTGAAAGCATCAGATTTCCTGAACTGATGGCTTCTTTTATATCGTTTTTATTATTATTGTTTTTCATGATCTTTTAGTTAGGGTTATACATTAACTCTTTTAAACGGGGCACATCATATTTATCCATGATGTTTACCAATTGCACAATGATGCCTTTGGTATAAGCATTATGCTTAAAGTTTTGAATGATCTCCAGCACATCCGGATCGATATACCTTGAATTAGTACCATCTATTATCACGTCCGATCCCGCAGGCATGCTGGTCAGCGTTACCTGTATGGCAGCCTTATTCAGGAAGGATACTTCTTCGGCAAGCCGTATGCGTATCTCCTTATTATCCTTGCTTCCTTTAACATGATAAAAATAGGGGTTACGCAGGTTTGTACGCAGGATGTAAAATATACCAACGAGCATACCTATGCCAACACCTATCAGCAGATCGGTAAGAATAACGGCAACAATGGTGACGACAAACGGTACAAACTGGTTAAGCCCCTTGTGCCAAATATGTTTAAACAGACTGATGCGTGCCAATTTATATCCTGTTACCAATAATATAGCTGCAAGACAGGATAAGGGGATGTAGTTAATAAGCACCGGGATGAACAGGAACGACAGCAACAACAGGCAACCATGTATGATGGAGCTCATTTTGGTACGTGCACCGGCGTTAACGTTTGCTGATGAGCGTACAATAACGGCGGTCATCGGCAGACCGCCAAGCAGGCCGCTTATGACGTTGCCGATACCCTGGGCAACCAATTCGCGATTCGTGGGCGATATGCGCTTTATCGGATCAATTTTGTCGCAGGCCTCCAGGCTCAGCAGTGTTTCAAGGCTGGCAACAACGGCTATTGTTATGGCCGTTATCCAAACCTCCCTGTTGCCAATTGCCGCAAAATTGGGCGATCTGAATAAAGCGAAAAGTTCCTGTATATTGCTGACAGCAGGTATATTGACCAGTTGCTTGTCCTTTAGGGCAAATTCGTGTCCGATAAATAATTGGCTCAGGATCACACCGGATAAAACCACTAATAAGGGGGCTGGCACGATGGCTAATTTTTTAACTTTCGGCCAATAGATCATAATGACCAGTGAGACGGCACTTATAAGGATAACACCGTAACTGACCCTGGACAGCGATGAAAATAGCATAGAGAAGGTATTTGACTGATTGGCCTGTACAAACCGCTCGTCGCCCTCGAAATCCGCATCATAGCCTACAGCATGAGGCAACTGCTTCATGATCAGGATAATGCCGATAGCCGCCAGCATCCCTTCGATTACAGCCGAAGGGAAATAGTTACCTATTGTTCCGGCCTTGATTATTCCCAGTATGACCTGGATAATACCCGCCAGAACCAAGGCTAACAAAAATGTCTCAAAGGATCCCAGACCGACAATGGCGTTCAGTACAATAACGGTCAGGCCAGCAGCCGGCCCTGCTACACTTAGTTGCGAGCCGCTTAAACTGCCAGCTACTATGCCACCAATAATCCCCGTTAATAAGCCGGAGAATAATGGGGCTCCTGATGCAAGGGCAATGCCAAGGCACAAAGGCAGGGCTACAAAAAATACAACTATACTCGAAGGAATGTCTTTCTTAAGATTTTTAGGCAAAAAGTATTTCCTGAGATTAAGACTGCCCATAGCAGTCCAATCTTTATTAATATGCATATAATAAAATGTAATGATGAAAACTTAAATGAATTTGAAATTAATGCCGGCAACCCGGTGCGGTCATTTAAGCGTTTGGAGGTGGAGTGGGGACCACCGGATGATAGGTTTGAATGTACAGGGAGTTTTCAAGCGCATGAAGAACTTTCATCTCGTTGGAAAGTGAATTGTATTCAAAGAAAGAAAGCAACTGATCATCATTGAGTTTCTTTTCTTTAAACATGTCCTTACCCTGCTCTTCTTTATCAGTTTTTGTTTCATGCTCCAGTTGCATGATCACCGAAGCAGTGATTTTTGAATTCAGGAGTGAAAATAGCGGCGCAAGCGATATGGCCATCTTTGATAAAAAGATAACCAGAAACAATGTGCTCGTTACTATCTTAAAAGTCCTGTAATTCATCCGGGGCAAACATAGGTATTTGGATAATAACGCGCAACATAGACTGTTGTTGCAGTTCTTATATTTTAATTCCTATTTTTATCAGATCCATCATTTTAACAAACCCGGGTTGTGAACAAAAAACTTAAGGCACTAAAACATAAGCACGAAGAAGCATTATTAGGCGGCGGCCATGCACGGATAGAAAGCCAGCATAAAAAAGGAAAACTGACAGCGCGCGAGCGCCTTCATTTCCTATTAGACGAAGGTTCATTCCAGGAGATTGGGATGTTGGTAGCCCACCGCTCGACCGACTTCGGCATGGAAAATGAAAAATACCCGGGCGATGGCGTGGTAACAGGTTACGGCACCATTAATGGCCGGCTGGTTTATGTATTTTCCCAGGATTTTACAGTTTTTGGCGGCTCGCTTTCTGAAACCCATGCTGAAAAGATATGCAAAATAATGGATCTGGCTATGAAAAATGGCGCGCCTGTTGTCGGCCTTAATGACTCCGGTGGAGCACGTATACAGGAGGGTGTGGTATCCCTTGGCGGTTATGCCGATATATTTTACCGCAATACCATGGCATCTGGCGTAGTGCCGCAAATATCGGCCATTATGGGGCCTTGCGCAGGTGGTGCGGTTTATTCGCCTGCGATTACAGATTTTATACTGATGGTTGAAAACACCTCGTACATGTTTGTTACCGGCCCAAACGTAGTAAAAACAGTTACCCATGAGGTGGTTACCTCCGAAGAATTGGGTGGCGCAACTACCCATGCCACCAAATCGGGAGTGACCCATTTTGCCTGCTCCAATGAGATCGACGCCATACAGCATGTAAAAAAGCTGCTGAGCTATATGCCGCAGAATTGCGAGGACAAAGCTCCTGCACTGGCTTACGAAGGCAAAAATGAATTACGCACAAAACTCAATGACCTGATGCCCGAAAATGCTTCGCAGCCTTACGATATCCGGGATGTGATCAATGATGTAATTGATGCCGATTCATTTTTAGAAGTACATAAGGATTTTGCGGAAAACATAGTGGTTGGCTTTGCCAGGCTGGCGGGAAGAAGCATTGGCATAGTAGCTAACCAGCCTGCTTTTTTAGCCGGAGTACTGGATATCCATTCATCAACGAAAGGCGCACGGTTTGTGCGTTTTTGTGATAGCTTTAATATCCCATTGCTGGTATTTGAAGATGTACCGGGCTTTTTACCGGGTACCGACCAGGAGTGGAATGCCATCATCACCAATGGAGCCAAATTGCTTTACGCCTTTTGCGAGGCTACAGTTCCGCGCATTACGGTAATTACCCGAAAGGCCTATGGCGGCGCTTATGATGTAATGAATTCCAAGCATATCGGCGCTGACTTAAACTTTGCCTGGCCATCAGCAGAGATAGCAGTAATGGGTGCCAAGGGCGCTGCCGAAATTATTTTCAAACGCGAAATTACTGCTGCCCAAGACAAGGAAGCCAAATGGCGCGAAAAGGAACTGATGTACTCAGATATCTTTGCCAACCCTTATCGTGCTGCAGAACGCGGCTTTATTGACGAAGTGATAGAGCCGGCACAAACCCGTATCAAACTGATCCACGCCTTCAAAATGCTGGAAAATAAAGTGGTTAATAATCCGCGGAAGAAACATGGGAATATTCCTTTGTAATTTCGAATATTTCGCCGTTTTCAATTTCGAATTTTGAAGTATCCATGAATATACACATTGAACAGATCCGTCCCGAATTGACCTGGCGTTTGCGACAGCAGGTTTTGTACCCGGCTCAAAAACTTTATGAGATGGAATTGGATGAGGATAATAAGGGCATACACTTGGGAGCTTTTACTGACGAGGCATTGGTGGGTATCATTTCGCTTTTTCAGCAGGGCACATCGTTTCAATTTCGTAAGCTCGCTGTATTACCTGATCTTCAAAAGATAGGCATCGGTAATCGCCTGTTAACTTGCGTTGAAGAACATGCGCAGGCACAAGGCGGCACCGTAATATGGTGCAACGCTCGGGTATCGGCCATTGGATTTTATCTGAAAGCCGGATATGCGCATACCGGTAAACTATTCTCAAAAAATGGATTTGATTACCAGATTTTGGAAAAAGAAATAAAAAAACCAGCTTGATCTCCTGTCAAACTGGCCTCAATCAACTAAACTTAATCTTAAAAAATCTACTCTGGTACAAAGAAACTAAGCCCAGATAAATACAACGTTAATTCAAGAATAATTAATGAATAATGCTGCTAAAATTTGTTAACATACCGCTTTATCCCAAGCTTTACTATATTTGTTGTTAACTATTAAAAACAGTTCAAATAACACTTTATGTCTAAAAAGAAAGCTGAAAAAAAAGGGCACGTTGAGGTGGTAAATAAAACCTCATTAGCCTTTTTCGAAAAATATATCAATAACCCCTCGCCTACCGGTTTTGAGGCAAAAGGCCAGAAACTTTGGCTGGATTACATTAAACCCTATATTGATGAGCATTATGTAGATAACTACGGCACGGTTGTGGGTATCATCAACCCGAAAGCTAAATACAAGGTCGTTATTGAAGCCCATGCCGATGAAATATCGTGGTTTGTAAATTACATTACCAGCGACGGGCTTATTTACGTGATACGTAATGGAGGTTCAGATCATCAGATAGCACCCTCAAAAAGGGTGAATATACATACAGACGACGGCATAGTTAAGGCCGTATTCGGCTGGCCTGCAATCCATACCCGTTCGGGCGAAAAGGAAGAGGCACCTACCCTGAAAAACATTTTTCTGGATTGCGGATGCACCACGAAGGAAGAAGTTGAAAAATTGGGTATCCACGTCGGATGTGTAATTACTTACGAAGACGAGTTCATGGTGCTGAACGACCGCTACTATGTAGGTCGTGCACTGGATAATCGTGCCGGTGGCTTCATGATAGCTGAAGTGGCCCGTTTGCTCAAAGAGAATAAGAAGAAATTACCGTTTGGTTTATATATCGTAAATGCCGTACAGGAAGAGATCGGTTTACGCGGTGCAGAGATGATCGCGCATCATATCAAACCCAACCTGGCCATCGTAACCGACGTTACGCATGATACACAGACTCCGATGATCAGCAAGATCACCCAGGGCGACCTCGCTTGCGGCAGGGGGCCCGTTGTATCTTATGCACCTGCGGTACAAAACAATGTCAATAAATTACTGATCGAATCGGCTCAAAAGGCGGATATTCCTTTCCAGCGCCAGGCTTCATCACGTTCTACCGGTACCGATACGGATGCATTCGCCTATTCAAACGACGGGGTGCCATCAGCATTAATATCACTGCCGCTTCGATATATGCATACGACGGTTGAAATGATCCATAAGGAAGATGTGGATAACGTGATCCGGCTGATCTATGAAGTACTGCTGAATATTAAAGCAGATCATGATTTCCGTTACATAAGATAACATTGTGCTCAACTTTTTAAAACATTTAAAGTATAAATGTTATTTGTAATAATTGAAATAAAAATATCACTTTCATGTGCTGAATTCAGCATCTAAAAAACATTATGAAACCTACCCTACTTATACTGGCCGCAGGTATGGCCAGCCGCTATGGAAGCATGAAACAAATTGATGGTTTTGGCCCGCATGGCGAAACTATTATTGATTACTCTATTTACGATGCTATTAATGCCGGATTTGGCAAGATCAGTTTTATTATACGCGAAGAATTTGCCGAACCCTTTAAAGCCATATTCGAGCCTAAATTAAAAGGCCGCATTGAAACCGATTATGTTTTCCAAAGTTACGATCTCAAGCCTTTCGGTATTGATAAAACCATTGAGAGGGCAAAACCCTGGGGCACTATGCACGCGGTATTAGCAGCGCGTAACCAGGTACACGAGCCTTTTTGCGTGATCAATGCCGATGATTACTATGGTAAAGATGCCTTTGAAAAGATGGCCAAATTCCTGACCACTGAAGTAGCTGACGATAAGTATTCCCTCATTGGATACCAAATAGACAAAACATTGTCCACCTATGGCTCTGTATCACGTGGGGTATGCAAAGTGGATGATAAAGGCAACATGGCCGAGATCAACGAGCGTACCGAAGTTTATTTTAAAGATGACGGCACGGTAGCTTATAAGGACAGCACAGGGGAGTATTCACTGCCAAATGATACCCGTGTGTCGATGAACTTCTGGGGATTTACACCAGCTGTGTTCAAGCAAAGCGAGCCGATGTTTAAAAAGTTTGTTGAGGAAAATGAGAATAACCCAAAATCGGAGTTTTTTATTCCCTTGGCAGCTGATGAACTGATTAAAAGCGGAACTGCTTCATTCAAAGTGATCCCGACTGCTTCAAAATGGTTTGGCGTTACTTATAAAGAAGATAAACCAATCGTACAGAAAAGCATTTCGGAACTTGTTGCCAACGGAACTTATCCTGAAAATTTGTGGCCGTAAAAAGCAACCCGATATTTATTGATCCCGCTCAAAAGGCGGGATTTTTTATTTCCGGTTAAACGCAAAAAAGCCCGTCCTGAAATTCAGAACGGGCTTTGCTATATATGATGGATTTATTATTTTACTTCTTCGAAGTCAACATCGGTAACATGGTCACCTGGATCCTGTGCGGCACCTGCACCTGCACCGTCCGCTCCGGCACCAGGCTGTGCCTGACCTGAGTCTGCTGCGGCTTTGTACATCTCTTCAGATGCGGCAGTCCAGGCAGCATTCAACTCGGTTTGTGCAGTGTCTATAGCATCAAGATTTTTAGACGCATAAGCTTCCTTCAGTTTTTTCAAACCTTCTTCAATGGGCGCTTTTTTGTCAGCCGAAATCTTGTCACCATATTCTTTCAGCTGCTTTTCGGTTGTAAAGATCAGGGCATCAGCAGAATTCAGTTTTTCAACTTCTTCTTTTGCCTTTTTGTCAGCTTCAGCATTCGCTTCAGCTTCGTCCTTCATCTTTTTAATTTCAGCATCTGTCAAACCTGATGAAGCCTCGATGCGGATCTTCTGTTCCTTACCGGTAGCCTTATCTTTAGCAGCTACATGCAATATACCATTGGCATCAATATCAAAAGTAACTTCTACTTGTGGCACCCCGCGTGGCGCAGGTGGTATCCCATCCAGGTGGAAACGGCCTATAGTACGATTTTGTGCCGCCATTGGGCGCTCGCCCTGTAATATATGGATCTCTACAGATGGCTGGCTATCGGATGCAGTAGAGAACACTTCCGATTTCTTGGTCGGGATAGTAGTATTAGCTTCGATCAGCTTGGTCATTACACCGCCCATCGTTTCGATACCTAATGACAGCGGGGTAACATCCAGCAACAATACATCCTTAACTTCGCCGGTCAGTACACCACCTTGTATGGCAGCGCCTATGGCAACTACTTCATCCGGGTTTACACCTTTTGACGGCGCTTTACCAAAGAATTTTTCTACAGCTTCCTGTATGGCAGGGATACGGGTCGAACCACCTACCAGGATGATCTCGTCAATATCAGAGATCGCTAATCCTGCACCTTTTAATGCTGATTTACATGGCTCTATCGTGCGTTTTATCAAGCTGTCGGACAGTTGCTCAAATTTAGCACGGGTCAATGTTTTAACCAGGTGCTTAGGCATACCATCGGCAGCAGTAATATAAGGCAAATTGATTTCTGTTTGAGGACTGCTTGAAAGTTCAATTTTAGCCTTTTCAGCGGAGTCTTTTAAGCGTTGTAAAGCCATTGGGTCCTTACGCAGGTCAATACCTTCATCATTCTTAAATTCATCGGCCAGCCAGTCGATAATTACGTGATCAAAGTCGTCACCCCCAAGGTGGGTATCACCGTCGGTTGATTTTACTTCGAATACGCCATCGCCGAGCTCAAGTACTGACACGTCATGCGTACCGCCACCACAGTCAAACACAACGATCTTCATATCCTTGTGGGCTTTGTCCAGACCATAAGCCAGGGCAGCAGCAGTGGGCTCGTTGATGATGCGGCGAACTTTTAAACCTGCAATCTCACCTGCCTCTTTAGTAGCCTGGCGTTGTGCATCGTTAAAATAAGCCGGAACGGTAATCACCGCTTCAGTCACTTCAGTACCTAAGAAATCTTCAGCAGTTTTCTTCATTTTCTGAAGGATCATTGCTGAAATTTCCTGGGGCGTATATTTACGGTCGTCAATTTCAACACGTGGTGTATTGTTATCGCCCTTAACTACCTTGTAAGGTACGCGTGCCGCTTCTTTGGTAACCTCGCTAAACTGGTTGCCCATAAAGCGCTTAATAGAATAAATAGTTTTTGTAGGGTTGGTAATAGCCTGACGCTTGGCAGGGTCACCCACCTTACGCTCGCCGTTGTCAACAAACGCCACAACAGACGGCGTAGTACGTTTACCCTCGCTGTTGGCAATAACTACGGGTTCATTACCTTCCATTACCGCAACGCAAGAGTTCGTTGTTCCTAAGTCGATTCCAATTATTTTAGACATATATGATTGATTTTTCCTTTTTTAATACTTATACCTGATGCAATAATAACAAGGCTTATGCCAATATCAGTTTGGCAGAGAAATCGGCCTCAGCACACTAATAATGCCTATTATTTCGTCAGAAAAGTGAATAGTATTAATGACAGGTTGGCAGAAAAAGGAGGTAAAATGTAAAAGCATAAAGGCGAAAGCTCTTTTGCATCACGGTATAGCCAGGCCATACGCTGCCATTTCATCGTCGAGGCCGGAATGTATTTTAAGTTCAGCGTCAATACTGAGGTTAAAATACTTAGCTCATCATTTGGGCTCCTGGTAGGCCAGCCCGCTCCGGTAAGTTAAGCCATATCCATATTTGTATAGCGGACGCGCGGTATCGGCAGGGTTCTATAGGGTGTGCAATAACCGACATCGTTAACACGACACCCAAACCCGACATTTTATTGACCGGGCGCGATTGGTCCCCCTGGAAAAATTGCCGGCTTTAGGATTTGACCATCACGAAATGGTGAGGGAAGCAGTGCTCGCCATGAGAATACACTGATATCATTTCCGATAGGAAAAAGCATGTTGCCAGAGAAATTCACGCTGAAGGCAATTCATTTGTTTTATGAAACGATGATCGGTAAAAATTAAACCCAAGTAATTTCCCTGATAAATTAATTTCATTGGGATTATTGGAAACGCTGGATGAGAAAAAAAGCATAGGTGCACACCGCTCCCCCGCTTTCTATAATTCAATACGAAAGTATCTGATAAGGCTTTGCAAGAAGGTTTGGTTTTAGCTTGATGCCAGTTTAATTATAACCTGTTGCCGGTACCGCGCCCAAAATATCTACTGCTATGGATGCCTGATTCCATTCAGCATCAGTTCGTGAAAAGTAAAACGCCCCGCTCAGATGAGCAGGGCGTTTCGATATGCGAACTGAAAAATTGCTTATTCGCCTTTTTCAGCGTTCTGTTCCTTATCAGGAGTTGCTTGTTCGTCAGCCGGCGTTTCTTCTGCAGCCGGTGTTGCTTCCGCTTTTGGTTCTTCAACTACAACTGCATCATCGACAGGGGTAACTTCAGCACTTGCAGCAGGTGCAGCAGCTTTACCTTTACCAGAACCAGCACGGCGACGTGTTGATTTCTTTTCAGCCTTAGCAAGGTCCTTACCGTAAACGGTGTTATAATCCACCAGTTCGATCAATGCCATTTCCGCGTTATCGCCTAAACGGTTTTCCATTTTGATGATACGGGTGTAACCACCCGGACGGTTAGCTATCTTCTCAGCAATCTCACGGAACAGGATAGTTACTGTTTCCTTATCCTGTAAATAACTGAATACAGTACGGCGTGAATGAGTAGTATCGTTCTTAGCTTTGGTCAGTATCGGCTCAACATATACACGTAAAGCTTTTGCTTTAGCCAAAGTAGTAGTAATACGCTTGTGTAAAATAAGCGATGAAGCCATGTTTGCCAGCATCGCCTTGCGATGGCTGTCAGTACGGCCTAAATGGTTAATTTTTTTTCCGTGTCTCATTGTTTTTTAATTTTTGCACGTGCATACCGTCAGGCGACCTACCTCAGTCAAGCCCGGGAATTATGCCCTCGCTTTGTTTTACTTATTTTCAGATTCAAGAACCAGAGTCAGGATCACCTCCCGGTTGCTGGCGCTTGAATCCCGATTGTCAATTATTCTTCGTCTAATTTGAATTTCGAAAGGTTCATGCCAAAAGACAATCCTTTTGATTTAACCAGGTCCTGAATTTCAGTCAGTGATTTTTTACCAAAGTTTCTGAACTTTAGCATATCTGCTACATCATAGGAGACCAGGTCGGCCAGGCTGCGGATATCAGCAGCTTTAAGACAATTCAATGCCCGTACCGAAAGATCAAGATCAACCAATTCAGTTTTCAGGATCTTACGCATATGCAGGATCTCTTCGTCTACTTCTTTGGTCTCTTCTTTAGCCTGAGCCTCAAGCATCATGTTCTCATCGCTGAACAACATAAAGTGCTGGATTAGGATCTTCGCCGCTTCTTTCAAAGCATCTTCAGGATGTATAGAACCATCGGTAGCAATATCCAAGACTAATTTCTCATAGTCAGTTTTTTGCTCAACACGATAGTTTTCTATAGTGTATTTTACATTTTTGATAGGTGTGTAGATCGAATCAATAGCTATCACGCCTACGTTAGCATCCGGGTTTTTATTTTCTTCACTTGCAATGTAGCCCCGGCCTTTGTTGATAGTAAGCTCAATTTCAAGCGTTACCGATGAATCCATATTGCAGATAACCAAATCAGGATTCAAAACAGTAAAGTTATTTGAGAACTTGGTAATGTCGCCGGCAGTAAAAGCGTCCTGACCGTTTACGATCACGAATACTTTTTCTGAATCTCCGGATTCACCTGTCTTTTTCAAACGAACTTGCTTTAAGTTCAGAATGATTTCGGTAACGTCCTCAACAACACCCTTGATGGTTGAAAACTCATGGTTTACTCCTGAAAAACGAACAGAAGTAATTGCATAACCCTCCAGGGATGAAAGTAAGATACGACGTAAAGCATTACCAATGGTTATACCGAAGCCTGGTTCTAATGGACGAAACTCGAACGTACCATCAAAATCATTCGCCTTTTGCATGATAACCTTGTCTGGTTTTTGAAATGCTAAAATTGCCATTTATATCCTTTATTTATTGTTTACTAATTGAATTGATTTTAACCACGAAAATGATTGACGAAAGGCCAACCATTTTCCGGGTAAAGTATCATTATTTTGAGTACAACTCGACGATCAGGTTTTCCTTGATATTTTCAGGGATCTCATCGCGGTTTGGATAGTTAAGGAATTTGCCTGTTAAATTTGCAGCGTCCCACTCCAACCAGCTGTATTTGTTAATTTTTCTGCCTGCAACTGAATTGCTTATTGCCTCCAGTGATTTTGATTTCTCACGAACCGAGATCACATCACCTGCTTTTAAGCTGTATGAAGCAATATTCACCACCTCACCGTTTACGTTGATGTGCTTGTGACCTACCAACTGGCGTGCTGCCGAGCGGGTTGGCGCAATACCTAAACGGTAAACTGCATTATCCAAACGCGCTTCTAAAAATTTAAGCAGGTTTTCGCCGGTTATGCCTTCTTTAGCTGATGCACGGTGAAACAGGTTTTCGAACTGGCGCTCCAATACACCATAAGTGTATTTTACTTTTTGTTTTTCCTGAAGCTGGGTTGAATACTCTGATTGCTTGCCTCTTCTTTTAGAGACACCATGCATACCCGGTGGGTAATTTTTTCTTTCTAACGCCTTATCCGGACCGAAGATCGGCTCGCGGAACCTACGCGCAATTTTTGATTTTGGACCTGTATATCTAGCCATTTTGTTGGTTTTAAAGTATCATGCAGCCCACAGCCGATGAATCTTAGCTTTAAAAAATTGGGTTAATTAAACTCTTCTTCTTTTTGAAGGACGACAACCATTGTGCGGAAGTGGGGTAATATCCTTAATGGTGGTCACTTCAATACCTGTTGTTTGCAAAGTACGGATAGCTGATTCACGACCAGCGCCCGGGCCTTTTACAAATACTTCAACCTTGCGTAAGCCCAGGTCATAAGCTACTTTACCGCAATCGGCAGCAGCTTGACCAGCAGCATAAGGAGTGTTCTTTTTTGAACCTTTGAAACCCATTTTGCCTGCTGATGACCATGATATAGCCTGACCGGTCTTGTTGGTAAGGGTAATGATGATATTGTTAAAAGTAGCATTTACATGTGCTTCGCCAACAGACTCCACAATCACAACGCGCTTTTTGGTAACTTTTTTAGTTTTAGCCATCTTTCTTTAATTATTAAGTTAGTGAATTACTGAATTAGTGAATAATTCGGACCCATTAACTGTCTTTATAATTTTATATTCCTAATGATCATTTGATATTAATCTCTGATCACTAATCACCTTTTAATTACTGAATATATTTGTTAAGCGGCAGAATCAAAACCGGCACCTGCCAGCTCAAAACCGCCAACTTCTTATTTAGTAGCCTTCTTTTTGTTAGCAACAGTCTTACGTTTGCCTTTACGGGTACGTGAGTTGTTTTTGGTACGCTGGCCGCGCAAAGGCAATCCTTTACGGTGACGGGTACCGCGATAGCAACCAATATCCATTAAGCGTTTGATGTTTAGCTGAACTTCTGAACGAAGCGAACCTTCAACCTTGATCTGATCGTTAATTATCGTACGGATAGATGTCAATTGCTCATCGGTCCAATCCTGTACTTTTGTATCGAAATCGATGCCTGCCTGGCTCAAAATGTTTTGAGCGGTTGAGCGGCCTACCCCGTATATATAAGTAAGTCCGATCTCTCCTCTTTTATTTTTTGGTAAATCAATACCTGAAATCCTTGCCATATTTTATTATTTATTGATTTATCGAATTATTGATTTATCGATTGGCTTATTCACTCAATCCATGCTTCAATAATCCAGTAATTATTTTTAGCCCTGGCGTTGTTTATACTTAGGATTCTTTTTGTTGATCACATAAAGTTTCCCGTTACGACGAATGATCTTGCAATCAGCGCTGCGTTTTTTAATGGATGCTCTAACTTTCATCTCTTTGTTATTTATATCTATACGTTATTCTGCCCTTGGTTAAATCGTATGGACTCATTTCCAGCTTTACTCTGTCACCAGGTAAAATTTTGATGTAGTGCATACGCATTTTGCCAGATATGTGTGCAATAATTTCATGACCATTTTCAAGTTCTACCCTGAACATCGCATTTGATAATGCTTCCTTAATTGTACCGTCTTGTTCAATCGAGGCTTGTTTAGCCATATTATACTGATTATTACTTTATTATCCGCCTTAAAACCGGGTTGCAAAATTAAATAATTTTTTTCTAATTATTAACTTTTTCTTTCAAAACTTCATCAATATATGAAAACGTCGAAAGTATGTCTGCTTTACCTTTATTTATAGCTATGGTATGCTCATAATGCGCCGAAGGCTTTTTGTCGACCGTTGATACTGTCCAGCCGTCATTCCAAAACTTCACACCGGCACGCCCGGCATTGATCATCGGCTCAATAGCAATTACCATACCCTCTTCCAGTTTACTGCCTGCTCCACGTTTTCCATAGTTAGGCACTTCGGGTTTTTCATGCAGATGTAAACCTACTCCATGCCCCACTAACTCCTTAACTACACCGAAACCATGCTTTTCGGCATGTTCCTGAACAGCATAGCCAATATCGCCAATACGCTGACCGGCTACCGCTTTTTCAATACCAAGATAAAGACACTCTTTGGTAACGCGCATCAATGTTTTCACCGTTTCATCCACTTGGCCAATGGCAAAAGTATAAGCAGAGTCACCGTAGTATTTATTTAATACAACACCGCAATCTACCGATACCAGGTCACCCTCAACCAAAACATGCTCCCCGGGGAAACCGTGTACGATCTGATCATTCAATGAGATGCAGAGCGAATAAGGAAATCCGTTATAGTTCAGAAATGCAGGCACCCCTCCGTTATCACGGATAAAGGTCTCTGCAAGTTTATTTAATTCAATAGTTTTTACACCCGGTGCAATAATCTTCGCTATCTCACCCAATGTTTTTGAAACAAGTAAAGAACTTTTTCTTATGAGCTCTATCTCTTCGACAGACTTATAATGAATCTTTGACATGTTAATAATTTAGATAACCGGCGGCGTTGTCCCGGCAGACGTAGGTATGCTCGTGCGCCCGGTAATACGGCCTGTCTTCATCAGACCGTCGTAATGACGCATCAGCAAATGGCTTTCTATCTGTTGTAAAGTATCTAAAACCACACCCACCAGGATGATCAATGATGTACCTCCGAAAAATCTTGCAAAGATATTGCTAACGCCTATAATAGTTGCAAATGCAGGTATGATGGCAATAATTGCCAGGAAGATCGATCCGGGCAAAGTGATCCTTGAAATCACGCCGTCAATAAATTCTGCAGTTGATCGGCCCGGTTTAATACCCGGAATAAACCCGCCATTCTTTTTCATATCATCAGCCATTTGGTTAGGATTAACCGTGATAGCTGTGTAGAAATAAGTAAATACAATGATGAGTACCCCGAACAATAAATTATGCTCCCATGAATTATAATTAGCCAAAGCCATTACCACAGGATTGGTTCCTGATGAAGGAAAAAACTGCGGAATGGTAGCCGGAATAAACATCAAAGCCTGTGCAAATATAATAGGCATTACACCTGCTGCATTTACTTTCAGCGGTATGTACTGACGGACGCCGCCGTATTGTTTATTGCCTACAATACGTTTAGCATATTGTACAGCAATTTTCCTTGTACCCTGAACAATCAGGATGGTAAACATTACCACACCAATAAGGGCTATAATTTCAACAATGAAAGTGATTAAACCTCCCTGTCCGCTATTGCGCTTGTCAAATTCAGCTATAAATGCACTGGGTAACTGGGCAATAATGCCTACCATGATGATTAATGAAATACCGTTACCAATACCCTTATCAGTGATCTTTTCACCCAGCCACATTACAAATAAGGTACCTGCGGTCAATGTGAAAATAGATAATACATCAAAAGTAGCCGTACCCATCATTGGACTGATCTGGTCAGGTGTGATCTGTGAACGTACGTAGCCAACAGCCTGTAAGGCAGTAATACCTATAGTTAGGTAGCGTGTCCATTGATTTAGTTTGTTACGGCCACTTTCACCTTCCTTTTGCAGTTTGGTAAAATAAGGTACCGCAATACCCAACAACTGCACAACGATGGAAGCCGAAATATAAGGCATTACACCTAAAGCAAAAATAGAAGCACGTGAAAACGAGCCCCCTGCAAACATATTCAGCAATCCAACCAATCCTTCTTTCGCTTTCTGCGAATTGAGAGATGCGTAGTTAACACCCGGTAAGACCACGAATGATCCCACACGATATATTAAAAGAAATAAGAGTGTGTTAGTAATACGCACTCTTAAATCATCGATTTTCCAGATATTGGATAATGTAGTGAATAATTTCTTCATTGAAATTTACAACTTTACGATAGTACCACCGGCTGCTTCAATAGCTTTTTGTGCAGTAGCAGAAAATGCATGTGCTTTAACATCCAACTTGGCTTTCAGTTCGCCACGGCCCAGTATTTTAACCAGGTCATTTCTCGAAACCAAACCATGTTCTTTCAAAGTTGCAAAATCAATTGCAGAAACTTTATGCTCTTCGGCTAATTTTTGTAAAGCGTCAAGATTTACGCTTACGTACTCCACACGGTTAGGGTTTTTAAAACCTACCTTTGGAACACGACGTTGTAAAGGCATCTGACCGCCTTCAAAACCGATCTTAGTGCTTGTACCTGAACGTGAACCGGCACCTTTATGGCCACGGGTTGACGTTCCGCCACGGCCCGAACCTGTACCACGGCCAATTCTTTTTCTATTTTTAGTAGAACCTTATGCAGGTTTAAGATTACTTAAATTCATGATATTAAATATTTTCTACCGCTACCAAATGATTAACTCTACGTACCATACCGACGATAGCAGGTGTAGCTTCTACTTCAACGCTTTGGTTGATCTTTTTCAAGCCCAAAGCCTCAACAGTTCTTTTCTGGCGCTCACTTCTATCGATCACGCTCTTAATCTGGGTTATTTTGATCTTTGCCATGACTGATTATCCGTTAAATACCTTACCTAAACTAATTCCGCGATGCTGTGCTACAGTAACTGCATCACGCATTTGTGATAATGCCGATACGGTTGCCTTAACCACGTTGTGCGGGTTTGATGAACCTTTTGATTTTGCCAACACGTTGTGTACACCTGCTGACTCCAGTACGGCGCGCATTGCACCGCCGGCGATAACACCCGTACCATTGGCGGCCGGTTTAATGAAAACAAAACCGCCTGAAAACTTTCCAATCTGCTCATGAGGTATCGTGCCGTTTATGATAGGCACTTTTACCAGGTTCTTTTTAGCATCATCAATACCTTTGGCAATTGCTTCAGTTACCTCTTTTGCTTTGCCCAAACCGTAACCAACCACACCGTTCTCATCACCTACTACCACGATGGCAGAAAAGCTGAAGGTACGGCCGCCTTTGGTTACTTTGGCTACACGCTGTATGCTCACCAGGCGATCTTTCAATTCGATCTCGCTGGTTTTTACTCTTTTTATGTTGATTGTTGACATCTCTGTTTTCGATTAAAAGTTTAAACCGCCTTCACGTGCACCTTCAGCCAATGATTTAACACGGCCATGATATAAGTAACCATTTCTATCGAAAACCACATCTTTGATTCCGGCAGCAACAGCTTTGGCAGCAACAGCCTTGCCTACGGCAATTGACTGCTCTGATTTGTTGCCGTTGGCAGCGAAATCTTTTGATAAAGACGAAGCGGATACGATAGTTTTTCCGGTTACATCGTCAATGATCTGGGCATAAATACCTTTGTTACTCCTGTACACCGACAAGCGCGGACGCTCTGAAGATCCTGAAATACGTTTTCTGATCCCCTTTTTAATTCTGTCTCTTCTTGATAATTTACCTGTCATGACGATTATTTTTTAGATGCTGATTTACCTGCTTTTCTTCTCAATACTTCGCCAACAAACTTGATACCTTTACCTTTGTATGGCTCTGGTGCACGTAACGAGCGTATTTTTGCCGCCACCTGGCCAATAAGTTGTTTATCAATTGATTCTAAGATGATGGTCGGGTTTTTACCCTTATCAGCAGTGGTTGAAACTTTAATTTCCTTTGGTAGTTCAAACACATAATGGTGCGAGTAACCTAATACAAGGTCCAGTGTATTACCGGCATTGGTGGCGCGGTAACCCACACCCACTAATTCCTGCTCTACTTTGTAACCCTGGGTTACGCCAACTACCATGTTATTTAAAAGCGAACGGTATAAACCGTGTAATGCTTTATGACGTTTTTGCTCAGAAGGGCGTTTTACAACAACATTTCCTTCTTCCTGTTCAACAATGATATCACTGTCAACAGCCTGGTGCAATTCGCCTTTAGGACCTTTTACTGTAACTAAGTTTGCCTCAGATACGGTGATGGTTACTCCTGAAGGTATTGCTATAGGTGCTTTTCCTATTCTTGACATTGGTTAATTTCTCCTTACTATTAATAAACGTAGCATAATACTTCGCCACCTATGTTTTGCTGACGCGCTTCTTTATCAGTCATTACACCTTTTGAAGTTGACAGGATAGCGATACCTAAACCATTTAATACACGCGGCAAATCAGCCGAACCTGCGTATTTCCTCAAACCTGGTTTACTGATGCGCGCAATGCTGCGGATAGCAGGGATTTTAGTTATCGGGTGGTATTTCAAAGCTACTTTAATAGTGCCCTGAGGACCATTGTCTTCAAACTTAAAATTGGCAATGTAACCTTTGTCGAAAAGCACTTTCGTGATTTCCTTCTTCAGATTTGATGCAGGAATTTCAACAACCCTATGGTTGGCTTTAATAGCATTCCTTACTCTTGTAAGATAATCTGCGATTGGATCTGTATTCATTATTTATTGTTTATGATGGTGGTTTCCGCAGACCTTCCATCGGTTAATCTTATTTCGAATATCCGATTTCGGATTTATATTTAAGATAGTCAAATTCCGAAACTGAAATTTCGGGATCCTAAATCGTAATTACCAGCTTGCTTTCTTAACACCCGGTATCTTGCCTGCCAAGGCCATATCACGGAATGTTACCCGCGAGATGCCGAACTGGCGCATATAACCACGAGGGCGGCCGGTTAATTTGCAACGATTGTGCAATTTTACCGGTGATGAAGCTTTTGGTAATTTATCCAATGCTTCGTAATCGCCAGCAGCTTTAAGGGCTGCTCTTTTTTCAGCATATTTAGCTACTAATTTAGCACGCTTGATTTCACGTGCCTTTACACCTTCTTTAGCCATTATTTGTTCTGATTTTTAAATGGTAAACCAAATTGTTTTAGCAATTCCAATGCTTCCACATCATTTGTTGCCGATGTTACAAAGGTAATATCCATACCCTGGATTTTATTGATCTTGTCAATGTTGATCTCAGGGAATATAATTTGCTCTGTAATACCCAGCGTATAGTTTCCTCTGCCGTCAAAACCTTTATCATTAATGCCTTTAAAGTCACGTATACGTGGCAAAGCAACTGAAATTAAACGGTCTAAGAACTCATACATAGTATTATCGCGTAAAGTTACCCGTACGCCTACCGGCATATTTTTACGCAATTTAAAGTTCGATATATCTTTTTTAGACTTTGATGAAACTGCCTGCTGACCGGTAATGGTCGTTAACTCGGTGATGGTGTTCTCTATCAGTTTTTTGTCTGTAGTAGCACCGCCAACACCCTGGTTGATAGCAATTTTCTCAAGCTTAGGAACCTGCATAACGCTTTTGTACTGAAATTTATCTTTCAGTGCAGTGCGGATATCATCCCTGTATTTTGATTTTAGTCTTGGTACGTACGTTGTTGCAGTTGCCATTACTTAATTTCCTCCCCTGATTTTTTCGCTATCCTTACTAATTTACCTGCATCGTTTTTCTTTTTACCTACACGTGTAGTCTTTCCTGTTTTAGGGTCGACCAGCATCAGGTTTGAAATGGCTATAGCAGCTTCCTTTTTTACGATACCGCCGTTAGGGCTGGTAGCGTTTGGCTTAGTATGTTTTGATACCATATTGGCACCTTCAACGATAGCGCGGCCTTTATCTAATATTACTTCTAATATTTTGCCTTGTGATCCTTTTGAATCACCTGCAATAACCTGTACCAGGTCGCCCTTGCGGATCTTTAATTTTGCAGGTTGTGCGTGTTGTTTCTTTTCCATGTTACAATACCTCCGGTGCTAATGATACAATTTTCATAAATTGTTTCTCGCGCAACTCTCTTGCAACAGGGCCAAAGATACGGGTGCCTCTGGGCTCGTCCTGGTTATTTAACAAAACGGCTGCGTTGTCGTCGAAACGGATATATGAACCATCTTTCCTGCGGATTTCTTTCTTGGTTCTAACCACTACGGCTTTTGATACAGTTCCTTTTTTAATGTTGCCTGATGGCAGCGCACTCTTTACAGTAACTACTATCTTATCGCCGATAGAAGCGTATCTTTTACCGGTACCGCCTAACACACGGATTACTAAAACTTCTTTAGCACCGCTGTTATCGGCTACGTTTAATCTTGATTCCTGTTGTACCATCGTTATTTAGCCCTTTCTACTATTTGAACTAATCTCCAGTTTTTGTTTTTGCTCAACGGACGGGTTTCCATAATCAATACGGTATCGCCAACACCACAGGTGTTAGCTTCGTCATGAGCCATAAATTTGGTAGTTTTCTTTACGAACTTACCATAGATCGGGTGTTTCACTTTCCGCTCAACGGCAACCACAATAGATTTATCCATCTTATTGCTGACTACCAGGCCGGTACGTGTTTTTCTTAAATTTCTTTCCATTTCGATGCTTAAAAAATTTATTTACTTTCAGAAGCAGGCGCAGCTTTGCGCTTTGTTAATTCAGTATTTAAACGAGCAATATCCTTGCGTACTTTGCTGATACGGGTTGGATTCTCAATGGCCGAAACTGCATGTGCAAACTTCAGCTTGGTAAGGTTAGCCCTCTCCTCGCCTACCCTTGCGGTCAACTCTTCAGTCGTTAGCTCTAAAATTTCTGAGTTCTTCATTTTCTTTTATTATTTGTTGTAATGTTGGAAAGTTTTAATGTTGTAATGTTTCTATCTGGTGATTGAGAAGTTCAATTCAACTTTACAACCTTTCAACTTTACAACTTTTCAACTCTTCAATTTATGCCTCTACGTAATCTCTACGTGTTACAAACCGGGTTTGCACCGGTAATTTTTGTGCTGCAAGGCGCAGAGCCTCTTTAGCAACTTCCAATGGCACACCTTCGGCTTCAAAAATGATCCTTCCGGGGCGTACTACCGCTACCCAGTATTCCGGAGCACCTTTACCTTTACCCATACGTACCTCTGCTGGTTTTTTAGTTACAGGTTTGTCAGGGAATATCCTGATCCACACCTGGCCTTCACGTTTCATAAAACGTGTTACAGCAATACGTGCAGCCTCGATCTGACGGCTGGTTATCCAGGCCGGCTCGAGTGATTTTATACCGAAAGAACCAAATGATAGTTCAGCACCACGAGTGGCCATTCCTTTCATTCTGCCTTTTTGCATTTTTCTGAACTTCGTTCTTTTTGGCTGTAGCATTTTTTTAAGCTTTTATATCTAAACGATGTCTGTCTCGACTTTGATTATTATCTTTTACCTGGTCCACCCGGACGATTACCGCCTGGACGATTACCACCTGCGCCGCCACCCTGGCGAGCTGGTCCACCCGGACGATTGCCGCCGCCGCGTTGATTTCCACCCGCACCTGGCCCGCCCCTTCTGTCACCACCACCGCCGCCTCTGCGTTCACCACCACGTTCGCCGCCTCTTTCGTTGCCACGACCGCCAAATGATGCTGCCCCTTCCGGACGGCCGCCTTTACCGCTGCTGCTGCTTGTACCACCAATATTTGGTGACAAGTCGCGTTTGCCGTAAACTTCGCCTTTACAGATCCATACTTTTACGCCTATCTTACCATAGGTAGTAAGCGCTTCTGCCAAAGCATAGTCAATATCTGCACGGAAAGTATGCAATGGGATTCTTCCTTCTTTGTATTGTTCAGTACGTGCCATTTCAGCGCCGCCTAAACGGCCTGATGTCATTACTTTTATTCCTTCGGCGCCCATTCTCATGGTTGAAGCAATGGTAGTTTTCATAGCACGACGGAAAGAGATACGCGCCTCAAGCTGTTTAGCTATGCCTTCAGCAACTAATTGTGCATCAAGTTCAGGGCGTTTAATCTCGAAGATATTGATCTGAACATCTTTTTTGGTCAGTTTCTTTAACTCTTCTTTGATCTTATCCACTTCCTGGCCGCCTTTACCGATCACAATACCCGGACGGGCAGTGTGGATAGTTACGGTAATGCGTTTCAAAGTACGTTCGATCACTACTTTTGAAATACCGCCTTTAGCGATACGTACCGAAATATACTTGCGGATCTTTTCGTCTTCAACTAATTTATCGGAGTAGTTATTGCCACCGAACCAATTAGAATCCCAACCTCTGATGATTCCTAATCTGTTACCTATTGGATGTGCTTTCTGTCCCATCTTAAATTAATTGTTATCGTTTTTACTGTCCACAATAAGAGTTACATGATTTGAGCGTTTACGGATACGATATCCGCGGCCCTGCGGAGCCGGACGCAGTCTTTTCAACTGACGGCCACCACCTACTGATACCTCTTTCACAAATAAAGCACTGTCTTCAACACGTTTGCCTTCATTTTTTGCTTCCCAGTTTTTGATAGCTGACAGCAATAATTTCTCAACACGTATAGCAGCTTCCTTATTGGTATATTTCAAAATATACAATGCTTTCTCCACATTCTCGCCACGGATCAGGTCAACCACCAAACGCATTTTGCGCGGTGAAGTAGGGCAGTTTTGCAACTTAGCAGCAGAAGCTCCGCCTTGCTGAGCTTTTTCCTGCTCTTTGCGTTGTCTGATTAATACAGACTTCTTGATTTTTGTTGTTGCTTCCATTACCTGTTATTTTTTCTTTTCTGCGTGACCACGGAATGTACGGGTCGGCGCAAATTCGCCCAACTTATGCCCAACCATGTTTTCTGTTACGTACACAGGAATAAATTTGTTCCCATTGTGTACTGCGAATGTATGACCAACGAAATCAGGAGAGATCATGGAACGACGTGACCATGTTTTTACTACTGATTTCTTATTAGAATCATTCAGCGTCACAACCTTTTTCTCAAGGTTATGATCTATATAAGGTCCTTTTTTAATTGAACGAGCCATTATTTCTTCCTTCTTTCAATGATATAACGATCAGATGTTTTCTTTTTATCACGGGTCTTGAAGCCTTTGGCTAAAATACCCTTACGTGAACGTGGGTGACCACCTGAGGCTCTTCCCTCACCACCACCCATAGGGTGATCTACCGGGTTCATGGCTACACCACGAACTCTTGGACGACGACCTAACCAGCGTTTTCTACCTGCTTTACCTAGTACAGCGTTAGCTTTTTCGCCATTTGAAACCGTACCGATCGTTGCCAGACAAGTTGACAATATCATACGTGTTTCGCCTGAAGGCAATTTGATGATAGCATATTTGCCGTCACGTGCCGAAAGCTGCGCGTAAGTACCTGCACTGCGTGCGATGGTACCACCCTGGCCGGGATTCAATTCAATATTATGAATGATAGAACCCAGCGGTATGTTTTTTAAAGGCATTGTATTACCAACCTCAGGAGCTGCTGTTTCGCCTGAAACTACGGTTTGTCCGACCTGTAATCCTTCAGGAGCGATCATGTATCTCTTTTCGCCATCCACGAAATGCAATAAAGCAATACGTGCTGAACGGTTTGGGTCATACTCAATAGTTGCAACCTTTGCAGGGATATCAAATTTATTGCGTTTGAAATCAATTAACCTGTATGCTTGCTTATGGCCACCACCCATGTAGCGCATGGTCATTTTACCGCTGTTGTTACGTCCGCCCGATCTTGTGTTCGCCGAAACCACCAACGATTTTTCAGGAACGTTTGTTGTGATATCGGAGGTAGATACATCTACCCTGAAACGGGTACCCGGCGTAACCGGTTTAAATCTTTTAACTGCCATCTCTGTTATTTATATTCCGCTGTAAAAATCAATTGTCTCTCCGTCTTTCAACGTAATTATCGCTTTCTTATAAGTAGCTGAGCGACCAGAAACGGCGCCTGCCTTCGTATTGCGACTTTTTAGTTTTCCAACATATTTCATGGTGTTTACTGCGGTAACATTCACACCATACATTTTCTCAACTGCACCCTTGATCTGTATCTTGTTAGCTCTGTGGTCAACTTTGAAGGCATAACGGTTCAGCTTCTCGGTCAATTGAGTTACTTTTTCAGTAAGTAAGGGTTTCTTTAAAATTTCCATAATTACTTAGCTAATGCTTCCTCCAAAGTTTTAAGAGCGCCTGAGGTTAATAAAAGCTTACCGGCATTCAACACATCATAAGTGTTTAACTGTTCAACCGATATAACTTTCGTTTTCTTCAGGTTTCTGCTTGATAAATACACATTATTATTTTCGGCTGCTGCTAATACTAATAATGTTTTATCATTAGTAACATTCAGATCAGCCTCCATTTTAATATAGTTCTTAGTTTTGATCGAATCAAAATTGAAATCTTCCAAAACCAAAATGCTGTTATCTTTTGCCTTATAGGATAAAGCTGATTTACGGGCCAGTGATTTCAGCTTCTTGTTTAACTTAAAGCTGTAATCGCGGGGCTGAGGACCGAAAACACGACCGCCACCATTAAACAATGGTGATTTGATGCTACCGGCACGGGCGCCGCCTGTACCCTTTTGTTTATATAATTTGCGGGTTGAACCTGCAATCTCATTACGCTGTTTTGACTTGTGAGTACCCTGGCGCTGGTTAGCCAGATATTGTTTCACATCCAAATAGATAGCATGATCATTGGGTTCGATTCCGAATATGGACTCAGAAAGCTGCACCTTGGCACCTGTTTCTTTACCTGATACGTTTAATACTTTAACTTCCATCTTATTTATCCACTATTACCAATGAACCCTTAGCTCCTGGGATGGAACCCTTAACTACCATTAGGTTTTGCTCCGGATAAACTTTCAAAACTTCTAAGTTTTGAACTTTAACGCGAACATTACCCATTTGACCGGCCATACGCATACCTTTAAATACACGTGAAGGCCATGATGAAGCACCCAATGAACCCGGCGCACGTAAACGATTATGCTGACCGTGAGTTTGCATACCCACACCACCAAAACCGTGACGCTTTACCACACCCTGAAAACCTTTACCCTTTGAAGTACCAACCACATCAACAAAATCTCCGGCAGCGAAAATCTCTACAGTGATCGTATCACCAAGAGTTTTTACATCTTCGAAAGTTTTGAATTCAACCAGTCTGCGCTTTGGCGTAGTACCGGCTTTCTGGAAATGACCTTTTAGGGGAGCAGGGGTGTTCTTTTCTTTTTTCTCACCATACGCCAGCTGAACTGCGGCGTAGCCGTCTGTTTCAACAGAACGAACTTGTGTTACCACACAAGGGCCAGCTTCGATTACTGTACAAGGAATGTTTTTCCCTGTTTCATCGAAAATGCTGGTCATTCCTACTTTTTTACCAATAATTCCTGACATTTTGTTATTTTGTTTGTGTCCATCGAAGCAGT
>JAQBOV010000084.1 GCA_028287895.1 Mucilaginibacter sp.
CTGGAAACGACGGTCTAAAGCGCCATCCTTTACAATATACTGGCGATATTCGTCAAGCGTAGTTGCGCCAATACATTGTATCTCGCCTCTTGCCAAAGCAGGTTTGAACATATTGGATGCATCAAGCGAGCCTGAGGCACCGCCTGCGCCAACTATAGTATGAATTTCGTCGATAAATAAAATCACATCAGGTGATTTCTCCAGTTCGTTCATTACCGCTTTCATGCGCTCTTCAAACTGTCCGCGATATTTGGTACCGGCAACCAAGGAGGCAAGATCAAGTGTAACGACGCGTTTGTTGAACAATACACGCGATACCTTGCGCTGAACGATGCGCAGTGCCAGGCCCTCAGCAATAGCTGATTTACCTACGCCGGGCTCGCCAATTAAGATGGGGTTGTTCTTTTTACGACGTGAAAGAATCTGTGACACCCTTTCAATTTCCTTTTCGCGGCCAACAATAGGATCAAGACGGCCATCTTCGGCTGCTTTGGTCAAATCACGACCGAAATTATCCAATACAGGAGTTTTTGATTTAATATCTGATACTTTTTTAGGCTGACTGAAAGAATCTTCTTCTTTAAAATCATCATCGCCGCCTGTTGGCGAACCGGGCATTTCATCGGTCACATCATTTTTGTGTGATTCTACTTCACCCTTAAAAATCTCGTAGTTGACATTAAACTGCAGTAATATCTGTGATGCTATATTATCTTCATCACGTAAAATAGAAAGCAGCAAATGTTCTGTTCCAATTACGTCACTCTTAAATATCTTAGCTTCCAGGTATGTGATCTTTAATACTTTTTCCGCTTGTTTAGTAAGCGGTATACTTCCAATGTGAACATTGGTTCCGATGGTGCCTTTAACGGCATCTTCCACGGCGCGTCGTAATTTGGCGGTATCCACATTTAATCCTTTCAGCAATTTAATTGCAATACCGTCACCGTCGCGAATAAGCCCAAGCAAAAGATGCTCAGTACCAATATAATCATGCCCAAGGCGTAATGCCTCTTCCCTGCTATACTGAATAACATCTTTAACCCGCGGCGAAAATTTAGCTTCCATATAATACCTTTCCAAAAATTATTAACGCCCTAACCAATCATTTAATCGGTTTTATTTATTAAGACGTCTGTTATACTCACGGCAACAATGCTGCCAACTATTTGCCCTTTATAAAAACAGACATTATTATGATGCGCAATCTATTAAAGATAATTTTTATTCCAAGAATATTGTTGACAAAAAACCTTAAAATAGTTTAAATTTACAATATTCCTATCATTTATAGATATTGACAAAGTAATGCTCAAAAAGTTTAACATTACCTACCACTAATTATTATACAAGAACAGCAAAAACAAGAAATTTCGTCATCCGGGTATGACATTACGACATCAAATATTTTTTATTTCCTGGTAAACATGTATACGTGCGCCTATTCAAAAATGATTTTTATTTTGCTAATTATATCCAAATAGTTTTCAAGATTTCCACAGTGCTCCTAAAATCCTTTGGGGTGCTGCGAAAACTATTTATTAAAACTCCGCCAAGCCTTTTTTATTATTATAGATAAGACGAAAATTTGTGTCAGAACGTTAAATTTAAGGTTTGTTAAAAGTTGATTAGGTGAACGGTTGATTAAGTAGGTTTCAACATTATCAAGTTAACCTGCCGGCAGGCGGGTACACTCAACCATTCAACCACCTTGCTATTCCGTCAATTTTCCAGCATATTTGTGACGCTGATCAATTATTGAGTTAGTGAATGACCGGATAGACGTCTTCCATAAATCACTAATTCACTCAATCACTAATTCACTAATTTAAAAACATGGCAGACGAAAAGATAATTTTTTCAATGGCCGGAGTAAGTAAGATCTATCCTCCGCAAAAACAAGTTTTAAAGAACATTTATTTGTCCTTTTTTTATGGGGCCAAGATCGGCGTTATCGGTCTTAACGGCTCGGGTAAGTCTTCATTGTTAAAGATTATAGCCGGACTGGATAAATCATACCAGGGCGAGGTGGTTTTTTCGCCAGGATATACCGTGGGTTTTTTGGCACAGGAGCCTGAGCTTGACCCTAACAAAACCGTAAAGGAGGTGGTCGAAGAAGGTGTGGCAGAAATTACCGCTATACTGAAGGAATATGAACAGATCAATGAGAGATTTGGTCTGCCGGAAGTGTATGAGAATGCTGATGCCATGGATAAGCTAATGGCGCGCCAGGGTGAATTGCAGGATAAAATTGACGCCGTAAATGCCTGGGAATTGGACGCCAAACTCGAACGAGCAATGGACGCCCTGCGCTGTCCTGACCCTGATACTAAAATTTCGGTATTGTCGGGTGGTGAACGCCGCCGGGTGGCTATGTGCCGCCTGTTGCTGCAGGAACCTGACGTGTTATTACTGGATGAGCCTACCAATCACCTGGATGCCGAGTCTATTGATTGGCTGGAGCAGCATTTAAAACAATATAAAGGAACAGTAATCGCCGTTACTCACGACCGCTACTTTTTAGATAACGTAGCCGGATGGATATTGGAGCTCGACCGTGGAGAAGGCATCCCATGGAAGGGGAATTATTCCTCATGGCTTGAGCAAAAAGCGAAACGTTTGGCGCAGGAAGAGAAAACCGAAAGCAAGCGCCAGAAAACCTTGGAACGCGAACTGGAGTGGGTGCGCATGGCCCCAAAAGCACGCCATGCCAAAGGCAAGGCCCGCTTATCTAATTATGAGAAACTGGCATCCGAAGAAACAAAGGACAGGGAAGATAAACTGGAACTGTTCATTCCTCCGGGACCGCGTTTGGGCAATGTAGTGATCGAGGTGAATAACGTAAGCAAAGCCTATGGCGACCGTGTGTTGTTCGAGAATTTGAGCTTTTCCCTGCCACCGGCCGGGATAGTAGGTATTATCGGCCCAAACGGTGCCGGGAAAACCACACTGTTCCGCCTTATTACGGGGCAGGAAAAGCCCGATTCAGGTACTTTCCGCGTTGGAGAAACTGTGGCTTTAGGCTATGTGGATCAACTGCATGACGACCTTGACCCCAATAAATCAGTTTGGGAAAATATCACCGGCGGATTGGAAACTATCCTGGTGGGTAATAAGCCGCTCAACTCGAGGGCATACGTATCCAAATTCAACTTTAACGGCGCCGATCAGCAAAAGAAAGTTGGTGTGCTCTCCGGCGGTGAGCGCAACCGGGTGCATTTATCTATTACACTGAAAAAAGGCTCCAACGTATTGCTGCTGGATGAGCCAACCAATGATATCGACGTGAATACGCTGCGTTCATTAGAAGAAGCCCTGGAAAACTTTGGCGGCTGCGCCGTAATTATCAGCCACGACCGCTGGTTCCTTGATCGTATTTGCACGCACATCCTAGCGTTTGAAGGCAACTCGCAGGTTTACTTTTTTGAAGGGAATTATTCAGATTATGAACAAAACCGCAAAAAACGTTTGGGTGATGTGACGCCGCATCGGTTGAAGTATAAGAAGTTGGTGGGGTAACTTTGACTAATAGAAACTGAAATTTTAAAAGGATGCGAATCTATTTATCACCGGATACAGCAGGACGATATCGTGGCAGATTCAATGGAAATCTAAGCCATTTTTCACCCTTAATCCAAACAGAGCCAAATGTTGGCAGAATTTGAAAATGAAAAAAGGATTTTCGTGCCCTAGGTACGACACCCTCTATTAAGATAATCAACCCGTTAAAAAAAATGCCACCCGAACCAGGTGGCATTTATGTTTATGTCTCATTGGATAATCTACCAAACTTTCACCATATCCTTTTCATCACGGTACATTTTATCACCCGGTTTGATATTAAACGCTTTATAAAATGCGGGCGTATTCGATAATGGCCCGTCTACACGGTACATTTCGGGCGAATGCGGATCGACATTAATGCGCATACGCATGGTTTCATCGCTGTTTTTTACGCGCCATACCTGTGCAAAGGAAAGGAAGAAACGCTGGTCAGGCGTAAAGCCATCTATTTTGGTATTGCTCTTACCTTCAGGGGTATTTTTAAATGCCTGATAAGCGATTGCCAAACCACCAATATCAGCCAGGTTTTCGCCCTGGGTAAGGCTGCCGTTGATGTGAAGGCCGTTTAGCACCGTATATTTATTATACTGATCGATCATCACCTGTACCTTTTTCTTGAACTTTTCGGCATCTTCCTTTGTCCACCAGTCTTTCAGGTTGCCATCTTTATCGTACTGGCGGCCCTGATCGTCGAAACCGTGTGTCATTTCGTGACCAATAACAGCCCCGATAGCTCCATAATTAACGGCATCATCGGCATCTTTATCAAAGAAAGGAAACTGCAATATCCCCGCAGGAAATACGATCTCGTTGAAAGTAGGATTATAGTAAGCGTTTACAGTCGGCGGTGTCATCCCCCATTCGCTGCGGTCAACAGGTTTGTTCACCTTTTTGATCATCTCCTTATAATTATGCTTCGCTATGGACTCCTGGTTCTTATAGTAAGCATCTTTGCCGATCTCTACATCATCGTATTTTTTCCATTTATCGGGATAGCCGATTTTTTTGGTAAACGCAGTCAGCTTTTCAAGTGCACGTTTTTTAGTATCTGGGCTCATCCAGTCCAGCTTTCCTATCCTGTCCTTATATACGCTTTGCAGGTTATTCACCAGGTCAAGCATCCGCTTTTTAGCATCGGGGGTGAAGTATTTTTCTACATACAACTGACCCAAAAGCTCACCCAATCCGCCATCAACCTTATAGGCGATTATTTTCCAGCGTGGTTTTTGCTCTTTTTGCCCCCGCAATATTTTACCGTAAAAGTTAAAATGCTCCACTCTGAAATTTTTGCTTAACGAGGCTGATGCGTCATCTATCGAAACAAATAATGCCTTGTCTTTCCATACTTCAATAGGCTGCGTTTTCAGCAGGCTATCCAGCGCTTTGTAATAGCCGGGCTGCCCAACCAGCACGGTATCGGTTTTAAGGCTCATATGGTCAAATGCATCCTTCAGATCAACATCCGGCATTTGTTTTTGCAGGTCGGTTACCGCAAACTTATTATAGTTTTTAACCGGGTCGCGCAGTTCAACAGGCGTCAGGTGTGATTGTGCTATGGCCGTTTCCAGTTTCAGTATGCCAGCTGCTTTTTTACCGGCAGTTGCCGTATCGATACCTGTGAGCTCAAATACTTTAGCGATATGTTTCACAAATTCATCACGGATCTTTTTGGATGCCAAATCGGTTTTAAAATAATAATCGCGTTCAGGCAATGTAATACCGCTTTGATCGAGGTGGGCTACATTTTTTGAGCTGATACGGTCATCGGGCGATACATAGAACCCGAACAGCATGCCATCACCGGTCCTAAAACCATCAGCGGCCAGTTTCACCAGTTCCTTATAATCCTTTACAGCATTAATCTTCGCCAATAGCGGTTTGATTGGTTCATAGCCTAATTTCTCAATCGCAGCTGTATCCATACCGCTTTTATAAAAGTCACCTACTTTTTGCTCCATACTACCTGAAGCGTTATCTTTTGCGGATACGTCATCCAGAATTTTTCGGAGATTCTTGGTATTGTCGTCATCCAACGTATAGAATGACCCCCAGCCAGTTTCTGAAGGTGGTATTTTTGTTTCCTTCATCCATTTTCCATTGACATATAAAAAAAAGTCGTCGCCGGGCTTTACAATGGTATCCATACCGCCCCTATCAAAGAACACGGTGCGCTTTGGCACATCAGATGCGGTGTCGCCTGATTTGTGATTGCAGGCCGTGACGGCCAGTGCCAAAACAGCGAGCCATGCATAATGAGTTAATTTCATGAGATTTCGATTTAGATAAATATATTGCTTAAGTAATCAATAATAACTAATTTTTACGATAAAAAGACCGTTCATCCGCCTATTAACAATTGAACACTTTGAGTAATAAAGCGGATTATTCGCCAATTTGCATTTAATATTAGTTTTAATTACTAAATTGCATTCTGCAGCAGTGCCGTAAAACATTAGTCTGACATTATTTACATTTAACCTGTTGATAATTAAGAAAGTGTTAACAAATAAATCATACCTGCTTAATATTTATATGAAAGCTTATCGCTTATTTTTATAGACCTGAAAAACAGGTCAAATTAAATTAACTTAAAATAATTTATATGGCCTGGAGAAAATTCAGCGGCGAGATCATCCAATCGCCAATTCTCGAAGAAGTTGAAAAAGCTATCGAAAGAGAAACCCTTATCGGCAATAAGCTTAAAGTTTGTATCGGTACTGATTCGCAGGTAAAAGGCAATATCACCGATTTTGCTACGGTGATCGTATTTTTGCGCGAGAAACGCGGTGGCTTTATGTTCATCCACCAGGAACGGACCGGACAAAAAATGAGTATTAAGGAACGTATGCTCAGCGAGGTACAAAAATCCATCGACATTGCCTATAAGCTATGTGACCTGCTCGACTTGTATGATGTCGACCTGGAAGTGCATGCCGATATTAATACCAATCCTATGTTTAAATCAAACCAGGCGCTGCACGAGGCAATGGGTTATATTTTGAGCATGGGCTTTGTATTTAAGGCTAAGCCCGAGGCCTTTGCCAGCTCTTATTGCGCCAATAAAATAGTGCAATAAACTAAGCGCCGGTAAAACAATTTGTATTTGGCGCTTCATTTATATCTTTGAGGTATAAATGCATTTAACATGTTACCATTAATTGAAATAGATAAACTGCGGTCAGCCACTGACCGCATTATACTTATTGACGCCCGCGCAGGAGCCGATGCTTATCAGCGTTACCTTGCAGGCCATCTGGAAGGCGCCCAATTTGCCGACCTTGACAGGGATCTTGCCGTCAAACCCGCAAATCCCGCATATGGCGGCCGCCATCCTTTGCCGCCAATTGAAGATTTTGCCAAACTATTGGGCAAATGGGGAATAACGCCTGAAAGCCATGTGCTTGTTTATGATGATAAAGCTGCAGCTTTTGGCGGCGCCAGGCTTTGGTGGATGCTGAAAGCCATTGGCCACCAAAAAGTGCAGGTATTGAACGGCGGTTTGCAGGCCGCAATAAATGCCGGCATCCCGTTAAGTACCAAGCCTTACACGGCAGAACCCCTGCGGCCCTATCCTGCACCGGCAGCCTATAACGGGACTGTTGATATCGAACAAACCGGTGATGCTGCCCGGGATGATAACAAAATGGTAATTGATGTTCGGGAAAGCCCCCGTTATCTCGGCCAGACCGAACCTATAGACTTAATAGCTGGACATATTCCAGGTGCAGTTAATTTACCTTACACACTTAATCTTGATCCTACCGGCAAATATTTATCTCCTGAAGAATTAAAAAACAATTACGAAAAATTTATCGGTGGTATTCAGCCTGATGATGTGATCGTTCATTGCGGATCAGGAGTAACGGCTTGTCATACCTTACTGGGCATGGATTATGCTGGCATTAAAGGGCCCAAATTATACGTAGGATCATGGAGCGAGTGGTCGAGAAGGGATTTGCCGATTGCTACGGAAAAATAAAGAACACTTATGGAAGAAATTAACATAAGAACGGCATCTGTTGATGACCTGGGCATACTTTTAGACTTCGAGCAAAACATCATCAAAACAGAGCGCCCTTTTGACATAACCATACAAGACGGCCAGATTCATTACTATGACATTGCCAAAATGATCCAGGCGCCGGATGTTGAAGTTATGGTAGCAGAATCTGGTTCTGAAATTGTCGGCAGCGGATATGCACGCATCGAGGCTTCAAAAGTCTTCCTGAAACACCCAAAGCATGCTTACCTGGGTTTTATGTATGTAAAGTCTGAACATCGCGGAAAAGGCATAAACAAAAAAATAATTGAAGCCTTACAGCAATGGGCCGCCGACAGGGGAGTAACTGAATTCCGGTTGGATGTCTATAACGATAATTTGCCAGCAATTAAGGCTTATGAAAAAACAGGATTTGCCAAGCTGATGATCGAAATGCGGATGAAATTGCCTGACGGAAAATGATATTAATGGCAATATTTCTGTAGAGCAACCTGTGCCGCTTTTGAGCCTAATTCGGCAGCTTTATTGAAATCTGCACAGGCACCTGCTTTGTCGGAGCGATTCATTTTTGCCAAGCCACGATTTAAGTAAGGCGCAGCGTATCGGGGGTTTATACTTATGGCAATGGTGTAATCTTTTATTGCGCCATCTGCATCCCTCAAATTCATTTTGGCTTCGCCCCGCAAATTATACACATCTTCACTTTTAGGGTTCAGCCTTACTGCCTCGTTAAAATCAGCTTTCATACGATCGGCATCAGGCAGTAAACTCTCGGCAAGCCCGCGATAGGCAAATACTTTTGTATTGGCCAGGTTGATAAATAATGCACTGGTATAATCGTCACTCGCGCCCTGGTAGTCTTTCAAAGCCATTTTAACATTAGCACGTAAAAAGTAAGCCTCGTCATAATCCCCGTTTATAGCAATCGCTTTACTTATATCCTCTAACGCGCCGGTATAGTCCCTAAGAACAAGCCTGGCATTTCCCCGGTTTTGATAGGCACCGAACGATGCAGTATCCAATTGTAATGCGCTATTATAATCAGCCATGGCAGCCTTTATATCTCCCAGATTTTGCTTAGCTACCCCACGTTCCACATAAAAATCCGCACGCTCAGGATTTTTCACAACCAGCGAATTAAATAATGTTAGCGTTTCATCAAAAAATTTACCCTTTATCATCGCTTCGCCCAGGCGTATATATAGGTTATCATCCTTAGCGTCAAACCCGGCTACTTTTTTATAATCCTGCAGCGCGCCGGCTCTGTCACCGGCTTTTATCCGTGCATTTCCGCGTTTTAAATAACTTTCTGTATTGCCGGGATTAGACTCAACAGCTTTGTCATAATCAAGCAGTGCACCGGTAAAATCGTTAAGGCCGGTTTTTATATCACCGCGAATGACATATGGATAATCGTTTTTAGTATTTATAGCAAGGGCGGTATTCAGATCGGTCATAGCACCGGCTGTGTCCTCTAACTTCAGTTTTACAATTGCGCGTGTTGTATAGGCAAAACTATTTTCAGGATCAAGTTTAACGGCAATATCTGCATCACGCTTTGCATCGGCATAGCGCTTAATGTTTATTTCTGAATTAGCGCGGTTTTGATAAGCGTCTGAATTATTGGGGCTAAGCTCAATTGCCTTGTCAAAATCAGCGATGGCCCCTTTCTGATCATTCAGGATATTTTTCAAAATCCCATCATAGAGGTATACATCGGGGTTACCCGGATCTTTGTTTATCAGGTTGCCGAAATAATCAAGGGCCTGTTTTTCGTTGTGACTGTTGGCAGAAGCATTTGCCAGGTATTTATATACGTTAGTTTTTTTAGGGTCAAGCGCGATCGTCCTTTTATAGTCCGCTATGGCATTCGTATAATCATTCAGATTACCCTCGGCATTTGCGCGGTAAAAAACCGCATCCACATTCCTGGGGTCCATGGCCATAACCAGGGTATAACCAGCTATCGCACCTTTAAAATCGGCTAAAGCTCCCTTTGAGTTTGCCCGGTAAAATACCAGGCCGGAATTTTTGGGATCAAGTTTAACGGCAATATCATAATCAACTATCGCCTCTTTATGCTGATTTAAATTACTTTTTGTAAGGCCACGGTATTCATACAATTCAGGATCATCGGGTTTTAGCTGTATTGCTTTATTAAAATCCTTTATAGCGCCTGAATAATCACCCAGGTTTGACCTGGCATTGGCCCGGTAATGGTACATCTGGGCACTGTGCGGGTTCATTGAGATCGCTTTGTCAAAATCCGCAATAGCGTTTTGATAGGACTTAATGGCATTGTTGGCATTTCCGCGATAGAACCAGGCATATGCATTTGTTGGATCAAGCGCTATTGACCGGGTAAAATCAGCTATGGCTGCGTTGTTATCACCTGCATTGCTATAAGCATTTGCACGGTAAAAATAAACCTTCGCCATCTTATCGTTCAATTGAATCGCCTTTGTAAAGTCAGCTATAGCGCCTTTATAATCCTTCCGTTCCGCTTTTTCATTGCCGCTTTGTGTAAAACGATCTGCAGTTTGTGCCAGGCAGTAAAAAGGTAAAAGGAGCAATATGATGAGTAATCTTGACATAAATCTTTTTCAATAACGATCCATGGGACATATCTTTAAAATGGTCTTATAATCAATGCTACGGAGCCGCTTTGGCCATCACCGGTATTACGCCCGTTAATAAATTTACCGGCGGTTAAAAATATAGACAATTCTCTGCTAAATGAATGTCCGTAGCTCAATGAAACCTGGTTAAAAGCAAAGTTTTTATCAATAGCCGGGTTTGGGGCAAATTTGGTAAAATCACTTTTTGAATAAACCCCACCTAAAGAAACTGCGAGCTGGTTCTTAAAATTTTTATCGATCGTTACACCAAATGTACCGTTGTACCTGTCCTGGAAGGGCCCGGTACTTCCAAAATATTGCCTGAAGCCGTTCTCAACCGTGAAAGTGCAATAATTGCCAAATCTACCCGCAAATGAGAATTTAAGCTCGGCACCGCTTAAACCATATCCTAAATTTGGATTGGTATATAACGGTGTAACCGCTGTACCCGTAACCATAAAATAATAAGTATAATTAATATTGGCGATATAGTACCGTATGCCTGTTTCAAGGTCGGTTAAGCCTGTAGCTGTGTTTTTATAACCGCTTTGCTGGTAGGTGTTGGCTACATAAGGCAGCGAGGCCACAAACGTAAAGCGCCTGCTGATCCCATACTCGGCATATAACTGATAAGAAATGGACGAGAAATGCGCGCCACTGGGGAATGGCGTTAATCTGCGTAACGAATCCCATCCTTTGTTGGCATAAAAGTAGCTTACAGACGGCGAAAGCAATAGACTATGGGGCCTTACAGGGAAGCCTCCGGCATAACTATTGTTTTTTACCGCAATAAAAAATATCGCTGCTATGCATAAGTATTTTAACCTGCTTTTAGTAAAGTTCATATCATACCTGCATCAGGGTTATCATTAATAAAATAATCCAAATTCATCATGCATCCACGCGCCTTCAAGCTTTATATATGAAGGGCCAACCTCATGGCCCAGGTTTTTAAAAATAGAAATCTTTTTATTTGTAGTCATACTATTAAAAACCACGTAATCATTGGTTGGCGGCACATAGGTATCCAATAAGCCGATACTCATCAAAAACTTGCAGCTAATGTTTGGCGCAAAGTTTTTTGCATCAAAATAATCAAGGTTGTTTAATATTTTATTTAATGTTAAGCCGGGTTGAATTTTGAGATACATATTAATATAATTGATCGGAAAATCAACCCTGGTCACTAAACTGCGTATATCGGCAAATATGGGGCTTTGAGCGGAGCATAAATTTACGCGTTTATCTAAACCGGCGGTCGCGATGGCCAAATATCCACCCATGCTTCCCCCTTTTACAAAAATGTTATCATGCTTGAATTCGGGGCGTGCGTAAATAAAATCCATGGCCCGTATACAATCCATGATCACTCCGCGCATTACATATTTGTTTTTATCTTCTATATGATGAATTACATATTCTTCTTTTCGGGGACTAAAAAATTCGCGGCTGTTGCCTTGCCCCCTTACATTTAAGGTAATAAATGCCACATCCTTGTCTTCTGTTAACATAGGAGGAAGCGCTATCTGGTAGCCCGGCAGAGCCAGTATCACTGCGAATTTTTTCTTAGGGTCTTTTACTACAGGTTCCGTTAACCAGGCCCGAACGGTAATATTATCCAAGGACTGCATTTGTATTAAATACACGTTACATGTTTTGGTACTTAATTTTGGCATTAGGGTAACCTTGTATTCCGGTTTTACTTTGGCCAGTTCATCTTTGGCGGTTTGCCAAAAGGCATCAAAATCAGCAGGCCTTTCATAGGGTGATCTGATCTCCTGCGGCCTGATCCCAAAAGCTCTGCGGGTGGTATCATCATAATCCGTAACGTTAACCATAAAGTTTACCCTATAGAAGCCGGGATTTGATTCGGGAATCTCAAAATCATACTTCTCCGAGCTGTTTTTTGCGATCTTCACTTTAACAGAGTCGGTGTGCAACACCTTACCGGCTTCGTTAATTACCAGATAGGATACTTTCCCCGTCTGTTCGGCATCGGTCGGATTTTTAACTTCAAAAGTGAAGGAAGCTGCTGAACTAAAAATTGCATTTTTATCATGTGCGGTTAATACCGCACTTATTTCTTCTTTGTCCGTATTTGAAGATGCAACAGGTCCATGCTTATCCTTGCCGCCATCATTTGCGTCTAACCAATTGCCGGCAGCAGCCCGCTGATATCCTGTTATGCCGATTATCCCGCAAACTATAATTAAAAAATTACGTGGTTTCACTATGCAATATTTGTTTTTATGAAAGCATTTAAAAATACCGCAAATAAAATTAAGTTGTTGGTTTAGTAATTAGAAAATTTGATTTGCGTATATAATGGTTCAAAGGTTCCTCTATAAACTTAAATAAAAATATAGAAATGGCATTTAGTACGATAAAAGCATACAACAAGTTCAGGCTATCATACTCGAATGGCGAATGCCAGTCGATCCCCCACCCGTCATATAAAGAAAATGCCCGGTCATTTAGCCAGTTGAACAGTTTGTGCAGCATATGATTCATGTAGCCCAGGTGTATCAGGTAAAATATGTAAGAGCTTTTACCCAGGAGCTCCACAAAAGGGTTGGACAATATTTTCTTTAAATGGCTGTTTTCGGTGATCAGCCCATAAAAGAACATAGCGATGCATACAGGCAACAGGTAATTGTTGGTGATAATACCAAACGGATTATGTAATCCTGCCGACCAGCCCTGCGGGATAGCCAGTCTCGACATGATGCCCACACAAACAAAGATCATCGTCAAGCCGATATAGGTATATCTTATTTTGTTAGTGCGTTCCAAACCGCCCTTGCGGACGAATAATGCCAGTTGTATCCCCACAAAAAATTCAAAGCAGCGCCCGAAATAGGTATACAACATCATAAAGGTAAAATTACCAAAGAAGCCATACCAGTTTATGTCGCGGAATATCAGCACCAGCAACACGCCAAATCCGGTAATAGCCAATATTTGCAAATAGAATTTACTGTACCGTCTGGCGATAAAGAATATAACAGGTGCCGAAAGGTAGAAGCACTCCTCAACAGTAAGCGACCAGCCCTGCGCAATGCCCGTAAAATTCAGATCGTAAAAAAAGCCGCGCACAAAGGTAAGGTGCATAAAAAATAAACCAACAGCATCCGGGAAACCATTGGTAATACTTGGATCGCGGGTAAAGTAATAATACACAAACGCACCTGCTGTTAATAAAAAATACATGGGATAGATACGCGCCACCCGGTTTTTAAGATATTGTTTGAACCAATCACTTGTCAGCTGGAAATTATCATAATACCTGAATGCAATCAAAAACCCCGAAAGGGCAAAGAAAATAGTTACCCCTATATGGAATTCAAGTAAAAAGCGTCTTAAGAAGTGCGGAAATCTCGCATCAAAAACATAAGCGTAATGCGAAATAAAAACCAGGTAGGCGGCCAAAGCGCGTACGCCTGTTAAGGCCGGAATGTAGTTTTTCAGGTCTGTTCGTGACAAAGCTTTTTATTGACTTTTAACGCTGCTTTTTGCAGCAATGTTTTTATAAGATGCTAAATAAAAGCAATATTACCAATTTTATATAAAGGAAGATCCTTGTATAATTTCTCTGTCTGCAATAGCTTTATCAATATAATACTGAATTTCAGACTTTTTAAGCCCCCAGTTGGGCGCGATAAGTAATTCCATGTCTGACAGGCCGAACAAACGCTGTATTACCACGTCGGGACGAACCAAGGGCAGTAACTCGCACAGAAAATCGGTGTATTCAGGCAGGCTGAAAAGCTTAAACGGTTCGCGTTTGTATTTTACGCCCATAACAGACCCTTCCACAATGTGCAGGTGATGAAACTTTACAAATTTAATCTGCGGGAATCGGTTGATCTCGCCGGCGTAACGCAGCATCATTTCCTTAGTTTCCCACGGAAAGCCAAAAATGGTATGCACGCAAACATCCAGCTTGCTGTTTTGCAGGAGCCCAAGCGCCTTAATGAGGTCATCATGCGTACACCCCCGGTTGATCTGGCCAAGCGTATCGTTGTAAATCGATTCCATTCCCATTTCCAGGTCCACATCAAAGCGGTCCGTATAGCTTTCAAGCAGGGCTATCTTTTCGGCATCGATACAATCCGGGCGGGTGCCTACTGATAAACCCACAATATCTTCGGTATGGTAGCTCAGCGCCTCGTCATACAGCATTTTTAAATAATGCGCCGGGGCATAGGTATTGGTATTGGGCTGAAAGTAGATGATAAACCTATCGGCTTTGTTGCCTTTGCGGGCACGCGCAACACCTTGCATCACCTGCTCACGAACGGATGGATTGTTGCGGGACACCGATGGCGTAAATGAATCGACATTACAATAGGTACAGCCGCCATAGCCTTTCGAGCCATCACGATTGGGGCAGGTGAAGCCGCCATCCACAATTACCTTAAACACCCGCTGCCCTTTATATTTTTCGCGCAGCCAGGCGCCGTAATTGTTGTATCCCTTTATCCCTTGCTGAAGTTGCGATTCCACGGATTATTTTTTGTTGATTACACCGGCATAATAATTCAATTACACCAATCTCCGCAAAGATACGCTTTTAAGACCACAGGTAGTTTTACTTACGGTTAGTACGTGAAAAATACCGCTAAAATACCAATTGCGACATGTATTAATTTAATACACTTTTGACTTTAATTAAACCTGAATTTTAAAACAATGGCAAGCTACACCACCCTGATGCAAATGATTTTGATCTGCTTCACCAGGAGATGCGCGACAAACAATTTTACAGGGTCTTAAGCTACTTCGGCACCTGGCATGATATGCCCGAGGCCGAATATGACCGTACTACAGACCTGGCTATGGTCGACGTATACAATGATGGTATGGCAGCAGCGCAAGCGGTAATTAACAATAAGCCCATGAGCGATAAGCAGCAAAAAAAAGACTTTTATATTCTTGTAACCAAGGCTGACGGCCCCAGAACGCTGATCCTGCGTAAAAGCACCGAACTTGCTAAATTGCCACCGGGAGCGATGCTTTAATCAGCCCCCGACGACATTGCGATCTGCCTTCCAACGCATCGCCATGTTGTCTTGCCACAACAATTCCCAAATAAGTGTTGGTATCAGCATACACACTTTTTCTATTAAAAATCGCGCCGTTATGCAAACCTCGATTTATTTAATTATTAATTAATTATCACTCAACGATTTGGATTCATGGCCGATACTTTATGCCAAAAAATGGCATTTAGGCATGATTTTTAAGAGTAATTGAGCAATTAACTAAATGTTGAACATTTAAATTAAAAACATTATGCCTACTACAAAGAACCCCGGCCATACCCGGGAAAATGAAAGCACGAGGAAAATGGGATCTTCATCGAACAGTGACAATCGCTCCAAAGACACCAAGAGCAATTCAAACAGGCAACAAAACAGCCAAAGTTCAAAAAGCCATAAATAGGATGGCCACTTACAGCAGAGATGCTGCATAACAGCACGGATCTTTAGATCCGAAAACGGGACCTGGAACTAAGCCAGATCCCGTTTTTTATATCCTTCACCTTTATTGACCTGGTAGCAACCGCCAAAGGACTATTGGATAGTTGTTACAAAAGCTGACGGAGACAGGGTATTAAACATCCGAAAACAACAGAAATGTCCAAACTTCGCCCTGGCCAAACGCCTTGGTTCCCCTCCTTAAGAACCCACAATATCATTTGCCATTCCGGCCATTAGAATAAAGGAACTTCCTTACTGATGCCTGTCACTTTGCCCGGTTGCCCTACATAAACAAATAATATGAAAAATGGGTGTTTTCACGGTGTATTTCCTAATTTATTTAATGATAGCTTAGTATAAAATTCACTTTTGTGGCCTGGCAGGGAAGAGCAGATATTAGCTTTAACAATGGCATCGCTAACAAAAGGAAAGTAATGAGGCTTAAGTACTTGTTGGTAAAATGATCAATAAGGTATTTAATCCTGACTTATACTACAGGACCTCCTTGCCATTTGCTTTTCAATGTTTACCTAATTAAGACCATGTAATTATTCAAAATGACAAAATCATCCTCCCCGAAAGAAACCTCTGAACAGGCATTGCAAAAAAGCATTAAGGAGGCAGCAGATTATAAATATGCGCTTGAGGAATCCTTTATTGTGGCCATAACTGATCAGAAAGGTATTATCAATTATGTCAATGATAATTTTTGCAAAATTTCCAAATACAGCAGGGACGAATTGATCGGGCAGGATCATCGAATTATTAATTCGGGTTTTCATACTAAGGAGTTTATCCGTAACCTATGGGTAACCATTGCCAATGGGAAGATATGGCGCGGCGAATTGAAGAATAAAGCTAAAGACGATTCTTATTACTGGGTGGATACCACCATTGTTCCTTTTTTGGACGGCGACGGAAAGCCATACCAATATGTAGCCAGCCGTGCAGATATTACCGCGCGAAAGAATGCCGAAGACGAAGTAATTAAAGCATACGACGAACGGGAAATGGTTTTGAATCGCATTAGCTATGGTGTAATATCGCTTGACAACGAATGGCGTTACACCTTTCTAAATGATGCTGCTCTGGCCACTCATCCCCTTGGTAAGCAGGAAACCTTAGGCAAAGTGATATGGGATGTGCATCCCGGGACGAAAGGCACGGTGTTTTGGGATAAATATCATCAGGCCAAGCAGACACAAAAAGAGGTGGACATTGAAACCTACTATGCTCCAACGAAGAGTTATTTTTCCATTAAAATCTATCCTTCTGCTAATGGGTTAACGATTTTTTATAAAGATATTACTGAAAGTAAAAATGCGGAATTAGAGCTTTCACAAAGTTTAAAAGAAGTCAGGGATTATAAATTCGCTTTGGATCAAGCAAGTATAGTAGCCATTACCGATCAGAAGGGCATAATTAACTATGTGAACAATAATTTTTGCAAAATCTCAAAATACAGCCGGAGAGAATTGATCGGGCAGGATCATCGCATTATTAATTCGGGTTTTCACCCTAAAGAGTTTATCGGCAATCTGTGGGTAACCATCGCCAACGGGAAGATATGGCGGGGCGAATTAAAGAATAAGGCAAAGGATGGCACTTTTTATTGGGTGGACACCACCATTGTCCCTTTTTTGGACGAGCGCGGCAAGCCCTATCAATATGTTGCTATCTGTGCTGATATTACGGCCCGTAAATTAGCCGAGGAAGAAAATCTCAAATTGAATGCAGAACTGGAGGACCGTGTAAAACAACGCACCGAAGAAATGGAGGCTTTTTCTTATTCCATTTCGCATGATCTGCGCGCACCGCTGAGGGCTGTAAACGGCTATGCTAAAATATTAGAAGAAGATTACGCCAATGTGTTTGATAGTGAAGGAAAACGATTGCTTACCATAGTACAGCATAATGCAAAGAAAATGGGGATACTAATAGATGCCCTGCTTACATTTTCGAGGCTGGGAAGAAAAGAAATTAATAAATCACTAGTTAATATGACAACATTGGCCGAAAACGCGCTCCATGAATTGAAAGCGTCCCGGCAATTTAAAGCGATTGTAAAAATTGATAATCTTCACCCGGTAATAGCGGATGCGACATTGATGAACCAGGTGTGGGCCAATTTATTAAGCAATGCGATAAAATATTCCTTTAATACCAGCAGGCCAGTGATAAAAATAAACTCCGTGAAGAAAAATAGTGAATTGATCTATTCCATATCCGACAATGGAGTTGGATTCGATATGAAATATGCTCACAAGCTGTTTGGGGTGTTTCAACGGTTGCACTCCGACGAAGATTTTGAAGGAAGCGGAGTGGGATTGGCCCTGGTTCATCGAATCATTACCAGGCAGGGTGGGAAGATATGGGCAAAGGCGGAAATCAATAAGGGTGCCACCTTTTATTTCAGTTTACCAGAAAAAGCTACACACTAAATTAATTAATTATGAAAGATATAGAAATTGACATTCTGCTAATAGAAGACAACGTACATGATGCAGAGCTTACCAAACGAGCATTAATGAAAGATAATGTAGTCAGGCATATTACCCATTTAAAAAATGGTGAAGCCGCACTTGATTTTTTGTTTGGAGAAGGCCAATATACCGGAAGAAATACTGATAACAAACCCAAAGTGATATTGCTTGACCTCAAAATGCCAAAGGTGAGCGGACTTGAAGTTTTGGAAAAAATAAAATCGCATGAGCTCACAAAAAAAATTCCGGTGCTGGTACTCACCTCATCAAAAGAACACCCCGATGTAGAAAAATCATATCTGCTTGGTGCTAACAGTTATATTATTAAGCCTGTAGACTTTGATAATTTCCGAAAAGCAGTAAATGAGCTGGGAATATACTGGATGCATATTAGTCAGCCATTGTTATAACAGATTATAATTTAACCTGAACAAAAAATAAAGATGCCCCCCTTGAGGGTGCAACGTTTGATGCAGAATTGATTGAAAGAACGGTAAATCATCTTAATGACTTGGAAGAATATTATGCAAGCATAGTTTTTGCATGGGTTATTTTGGTTAATTTTGTGCTGTATCAATTATAGCCTGCATGGAAATTGTTGCTCCATACCACTCCAAAAATAAAATACGTTTTGTAACCGCCGCTTCCCTGTTTGACGGGCATGATGCTACTATTAATATTATGCGCCGCATACTGCAATCGTCCGGCGCCGAGGTAATTCATCTTGGGCACAATCGCTCGGTGGATGAGGTAGTAAATTGCGCCATACAGGAAGATGTGCAGGGTATTGCCCTTACCTCGTACCAGGGCGGACATGTGGAATATTTTAAATATATGCATGATCTGCTGAAGGAACGCGGCGCTGAGCATATCAAGATATTTGGCGGTGGCGGTGGTGTGATCTTACCTAAAGAGATTGAGGAACTGCAGGCTTATGGCATAACGCGAATCTACTCGCCTGATGATGGCCGTACGATGGGTTTGCAAGGGATGATCAACGATATGCTGCAGCAATGCGATTTCCGCACGGTAGTCAAACTGAACGGGGAACTAAAGCATCTGCCTGAAAAAGATATTAAGGCGATTGCATCGCTGATTACATTGGCGGAGAATAGTCCCACCCAACCCTCCCCGGAAGGGAGGGCTTTAAAAGAAGGGATTGCCAAAGTTTCCTCTGCCGGGGCAGCCCTGCCTGCCGGACAGGCCCGTTTAACGGAAGCTGCCCCCGTGCTTGGCATTACCGGAACAGGAGGCGCAGGTAAATCGTCCCTGGTGGACGAGATCGTGCGCCGGTTTTTAATGGAAACCGATAAAACGCTGGCCATTATTTCTGTCGATCCGTCTAAACGGAAAACCGGAGGAGCCTTATTGGGCGACCGCATACGGATGAATTCGATTAATAGTCCGCGGGTGTATATGCGTTCCCTGGCTACCCGGCAGGCTAATCTGGCGCTATCGAAATATGTGCAGGAATCCATTGATATCTGCAAGGCTGCAGGTTACGACCTTATTATTGTGGAAACCTCGGGCATCGGGCAGTCGGATACAATGATCACTGATTACTGCGACTTGTCGATGTATGTCATGACGCCGGAATTTGGCGCAGCCACGCAACTGGAAAAAATCGACATGCTTGATTTTGCAGATGTCGTAGCACTGAACAAGTTTGATAAACACGGCGCGTTGGATGCTATTCGGGATGTGCGCAAGCAATATAAGCGCAACCACCAGCTTTTTGACGCCCGGGACGAAGACCTGCCCGTGTATGGAACGATGGCTTCGCAGTTTAATGATCCGGGTATGAACAATCTGTTTGAAGCCCTGATGCGTGCCATCAAAGCAAAGACCGGTATTGATTTTATAGGAAAAAAATACGATACCGCGACCCTGCATTGGGGCGAATCGGAAAAGTTATATATTATTCCGCCCGACCGTACCCGCTACCTTGCTGAAATTACTGAAAGCAGTCAGGACTATAATGACTGGGTGAATGAGCAATGTAAGATAGCGCAGCAGATGTTCCAGGTGAAGGGTGTGCAAAGCCTCACCCCGACCCTTTCCAAAGGAGAGGGAGTAACAGGCAAAATCCTCTCCTTTGGAGAGGATTTAGGTGAGGCGTTGAACGATATCTACAAACATCTCGAAAGCCATCTGCACCCTGAATGTAAACGTCTGCTGAATGAATGGCCAGAAACTGTAAAAAAATACAAGGCTGATGATTTTATATATAAAGTACGGGACAAGGAGATACGTCAGCCGCTTTATTATACTTCGCTTTCACAATTGAAGGTGCCTAAGATTTCACTGCCGCGATATGAGGCCTGGGGCGATATTCTGCGCTGGCTGCTAACTGAGAATGTGCCGGGCGAATTCCCTTATACTGCCGGTGTGTTCCCCATCAAGCGCGAAGGCGAAGATCCCACCCGCATGTTTGCCGGGGAGGGTGGCCCTGAACGTACCAACAAACGTTTCCATTATGTATCACTGGGTCAGCCGGCACACCGGTTATCAACCGCTTTTGATTCGGTTACCCTGTATGGCGAGGATCCGCATATACGTCCGGATATTTATGGCAAGATAGGCAACTCAGGAGTAAGCATTGCTACGCTCGATGATGCCAAAAAACTGTATTCGGGTTTTGATCTCTGCCATGCTTCTACCTCCGTATCCATGACGATCAATGGCCCTGCCCCTATGCTGCTGGGTTATTTTATGAATGCGGCAATTGATCAACAGTGTGAAAAGTATATACGCGAGCATCATTTGGAACATTTGACTGAGGCTAAGTTTAAGGAGTTGTATGATGATAAAAATCTGCCCCGTCCATATTACGGTGGCAAATTGCCCAAGGGCAACGACGGTTTAGGTTTGACTTTACTCGGCCTTACCGGCGACCAGGTTTTACCTGCCGACGTCTATCAAAAGATCAAAGCGCATGCCATAGCTACCGTGCGAGGTACAGTACAGGCTGATATTTTAAAGGAAGACCAGGCGCAAAACACTTGTATCTTCTCCACTGAGTTTGCCCTGCGCATGATGGGTGATATCCAGCAGTATTTTATTAATCAAAAAGTGCGCAATTTTTATTCGGTATCTATTTCGGGTTACCATATTGCAGAGGCCGGGGCTAATCCAATTACACAGTTGGCCTTTACCTTGTCCAACGGTTTCACTTACGTGGAGTACTACCTGAGCCGGGGGATGCATATTGATAATTTCGCGCCAAACCTGTCGTTCTTTTTCTCCAATGGCATCGATCCGGAATATTCGGTCATCGGTAGGGTAGCGAGAAGGATCTGGGCAAAAGCGGTAAAGACTAAGTATAAGGGCAATGACCGCTCACAAAAGCTGAAATATCATATCCAAACCAGCGGCCGGTCACTGCATGCGCAGGAGATCGACTTTAATGATATCCGCACTACGCTACAGGCTTTATATGCCATTTATGATAACTGCAATTCGCTGCATACCAATGCCTATGACGAGGCGATCACTACCCCTACTGAAGAATCCGTTCGCAGGGCAATGGCGATACAACTCATTATCAATCGCGAACTTGGGCTGGCTAAAAATGAAAATCCTTTGCAGGGAGCATTTATTATTGAGGAGCTTACCGACCTGGTGGAAGATGCTGTATTAGCCGAATTTAAACGCATCAATGACCGCGGAGGCGTTTTGGGTGCAATGGAGACCATGTACCAACGCAGTAAGATACAGGAAGAATCGCTGTACTATGAAACGATGAAACACAACGGCGATTACCCGATTGTCGGCGTAAATACTTTCCTTAACAAAAAAGGCTCGCCTACCATTACCCCATCCGAAGTGATACGCGCCACGGAAGAGGAAAAAAAATTCCAGATCGCAGCATTGGAAGCTTTCCAAAAACGAAATGCAGATAAAGCACCTGCCCTTTTAAAGGATCTGCAAACCAAGGCCATTGCCGGAGAAAACATTTTCGAAAGCCTGATGGAAGCCTGCAAATATTGCTCGCTGGGGCAGATATCCCACGCTTTATATGAGGTTGGGGGGCAGTATAGGAGGAATATGTAGCGCCCAACGCCCTAAAGGGGGAGATTTAACATCCGTCAATCATACCTTTTTATCATATTCAACATCCAATATTCTTACTCTTTAGTTTACAAAGTTTCACATTGGTAAACAAAAGATGCTTACTATATAACATTCTTATAATTAAGGTATTAAATTAGGCTGTACTATTATTATTTCTTACATTGTAATAAACATTCATTTCTTTTATCCCTAATTTCAAAATCATGAAAAAGTTATTGATCGTGGTGTTTACACTACTTACCTACGGTGCTTTTGCTCAAAGCACCCAGAAAAACGGAACTATCTTTAAAGAGCATCCTTACATTACTATTGTGAACAACGGAAACGACCTGTTCTTGAAGCAAGACTGGGACGGGATGGCAAAACTTTACGCCGATACCGTTAAGTTTTATGATCCTTCAAGTCCCAAGCCTTATGGTCTTGCTGATGCAAAAAAGGGGTGGGCGGCTATTTATAATGGCTGGGAGCAGATCACGGTTACCAAACAGGGCTATCCTGACGGACTGCAGTATGATAAAGATCCATTCACTGTACAATCATGGTGGATTATAACATCTGTTAATAAAAAAACTAAAAAAACAGCCAAGGTTTATATGGTGCAGTTTGATGAGTTTAACAAAGAGGGCAAAATAGGCCGTGAAATATCCTATTATGATCAAACTCCATTTATCGAGGCATCTAAAGAGGCATCTAAATAAAATATCAAAAAAATGAATAGCCCCGAAACCGTTTAAAGTTTCAGGGCTATTCAATGCAAAGATGCACCAGCTGCTTAATCTCTTTTCTCCACCCTGTCGTAAAAGCCGCCAAAGGTATTAGTTCTT
>JAQBOV010000093.1 GCA_028287895.1 Mucilaginibacter sp.
TTATAAAAATACGTGTATCTGCCCTCCTTGAACGGGGCACTGTACTTTTCGTAGTTCCATAAAACTTCCAGGCGTTTGCGTATAGAATCACGATAAGGTATTTGGCCCAGGTAATCCTGTGTTACTTTATTTTCCTCCTTCACCCATGCTTTGGTATCGCTGGCCCGGTCGTCTTCCAGCCAGCGGTAAGGATCGGGCACAGGGGTACCGAAATAAGTATTTATCGTGTCAACTTTTTTAGTTTGGGGGTAGGGCAGTGTTTTGATATTCATGTGTTGGGCAAAGGTATAACCGTTAATTAATACAGCTATAGTAAATAAACAGATAAATTTTCTCATCATAAATGCCGTTTGTTTGGATTTAAAGATAGTAATTTAACTGGAAAGCAAAAATTTGACCGTATTTCAAACCATCACTGATATCCTGATCAGTCTCTAAACTGCCCGGCGCGGTACACCCCGATCAATGCGTACAAAACCAAAAATCCCGGCTTGCGGGCGCAGATGTACAATACGGTATATAAAATTCAGCCCCCCAGCAAAGCTTTCAGTGTATCTAAAGTATCCGCCTCTTCCTTTGGTTTATCCAGCCGCCAGCGAAGGATACGGGGAAAACGCAAGGCCACTCCGGATTTGTGCCTTGTTGAACGGTTAATGCCTTCAAATCCGATCTCGAATACAAGTTCCGGTTTTACAGTTCGCACCGGGCCGAATTTTTCGATGGTATTGCGCTTGACAAAATTATCCACTTTATTGATCTCCTGGTCAGTAAGGCCTGAATAGGCTTTGGCGAAGGGTACCAGTTGATCGCCGTCCCAAACAGCGAAGGTATAATCAGTATACAGGTCGGCACGGCGGCCGTGGCCTTTTTGAGCATAGATCATTACCGCATCAACAGACAGAGGATCGATCTTCCATTTCCACCAGTCGCCACGCCTGCGGCCCACCTGGTAGGTGGCACTTTTGCGCTTCAGCATGATGCCTTCAGCGATCATCGATCTTGACTGTTCACGGATAACAGCCAGCTCTTCCCAACTGTTAAAACTAATTAATGCCGAAAGACGAAATACTTCCGGGAAAGCGGTTGCTGCCTGCAATTGTTCCAGTACGTGGCGGCGTTCACTCTGTTTTTTTGGGCGGATATCTTCACCTGCATATTCCAGGCAATCATAAGCGATCACAGCTACGGGACTTTCTTCCAATATCTTTTTATTCAGATTTTTACGGCCGATACGGGTTTGCAACACATTAAAAGGCAATGGAAGCCCACCGCGGAAGCTGAGTATTTCTCCATCTATTACGGTGCCATCAGCAAGGGCGTTTAAAAACGGATGCAGTTCGGGGAATTTATCGGTAGCCAGATCCTGCCCACGACTCCAGATAAATATTTTACCATCGCGTTTGATCATTTGAGCACGAATGCCGTCCCACTTCCATTCGGCCTGCCAATGGCTTGCATCGCCTAAAACACCCTTCAATTCTTCTGCTGAACGCTGCCTTTCCGAGGTTTCCTGTATCGGATATGCCAGAAAGAAAGGATAAGGGCGGGAAATATCATCAGCAATGCCCTGTTCGGCTATTAATTGTTTGTATTGATAGGTTTCGGGCATCCAGCTACCCATGATACGATGGGTTAATGTAGCAGCCTCCAAACCGGCAATGTCAGCCAACGCTTTGATCACCAGGTTTTGCGATACACCGACCCGGAAGCCACCGGTTAATATTTTATTAAATACGAAACGTTCCTGTGTGTCCAGCATCGCCCAGGAACCGATTAGCCATAACTTCCGTTCTTCTTCAATTTTATGACCAAGTGTGTTGATCTCGGCTATCCATTCCGTCAATGTTTTATTGCTGCCGCTCGTATTTGGGGGCATCAGTAATGACATTGTCTCAGCCAGATCGCCTACCACATGGTAACTCTCTTCGAACAGCCAGGCAGGTATATTAGATGCCTCAATGGCCCAGTTGCGTATCAACGTCGCGTTGATCTGGCGTTTTGGTTTGCGCCCGGTAAATAATGCCAGCATATGCATTTTATCCGAATCGGGTACGCTGATAAAATAATCCTTTAGTATCTTAACCTTTTCATTGGTCTTATTGGTTTCATCAAGTGAAAGAAAGAGCTGGGCAAATGCTTTCATAGAACACCGGCCCCTTCTAAATCTCCTGTGGCAGGAAAGACTTTAGTTTCATCGGAATTAAGAACATCGTCTTTAACCATGTTCTCCTCCTCTTCGCCTCCGTATAACGTATGCACCTCCCGGGCATCAAAACCGATTTCGTTCAAGTATCTCGAAAAAGTAGCTGTATAGCCATGTGTAAGGTACACCTTTTCGCAACTGGTAGCCTCAATAGCGCTGATGAGGCCATCCCAGTCTGCATGGTCTGACAGGATGAAGCCACGGTCGGCGGCACGCCGTCTTTTAGCACCCCGGATTGCCATCCATCCTGAACAATACCCCAAATTATGCGGCCCAAACTTTCGCATCCAGGCCGACCCTGCGGCAGACGGCGGCGCCAAAACGATGCCTTTCCTGATCTCGTCCCTGGGTGTTGAAGAAGTAATGCGTTCGGTAGGGTGAAGCCAAACGCCACTATTACGCAGCGCCTGGTTGATGTTTTCAATTGCGCCATGGGTGTAAACCTTACCATTAAAAAGATCGAGATTTTGCAGGATACGTTGCGCTTTCCCAAGCGAATAACCCACCAATACTGTAGCTAAATCATGATCCAGATTAGCCCGCCACCAGCTATTTATTTCGTTAAATATCTGTATTTGCGGCTTCCAATGATAAACCGGCATTCCAAAGGTGCACTCAGATATAAAATGGTTGCATTTTACAGGTTCAAAAGGGGTAGATATTCCATCGTCATTCACTTTGTAGTCACCCGAAACCACCCATATTTCACCCTGGTATGCTACTCTTACCTGCGCTGAACCGATCACATGCCCGGCGGGGAAAAGGGATACTTCAACACCGTTCTTTATTATCTTTTGGCCATATTCAACCGTTTGCAGGCTAATGTTGCCCAAACGGTACAATAAAACCTGCCTCGATAAGTGATGGGCCAGGTAATGCTTATGTCCCGGATAAGCGTGGTCTGCATGGGCATGGGTGATCACCGCGCTGTCAACGGGTTTCCACGGATCAATATAAAATTTACCTTTATCACAGTAAATTCCCCTGTCTGTAAATTCAAGCAACGGTTTTCTGGGCATATCCTTTAAACCTTTATTTTACCGTATTGGTTTTAAACAAAAAAATCCCGGCTTGCGGGCCGGGATCTCTGTATTTTTATGGCAGGCAACAATAAGTTACTTTCCGGGAGCTACCGGTACGCTGGTATATTTGCTGCCCAGGTTAATGTAATCTGTCAATACCTGCCCTGCTTCAATCTTTAAAAAGTCCAGATCTTCATTTCTTGGCTTGGTTTCACCCTTTTTTAATGGCTTCAAACCTAAAGCTACTCTTTTGAGGTTGTCGCGCTCAAAAGCTTTTGCCTCGTCGGTATCGCGTTGCTTTTTCATTTGCTGCTCGTTAAGCGTTACACTTTTCTCGTTCTCGCGTTTGGTGAATTCAGCAATATCTTCCATCAGGTATTTATAACTATTGCTGACACTCATACGCTGATCGTGCAGCTTATTTAATTGGGGCACTACCGGTGTAAAATCGCCCACTTTAGCATAATCGCTTTTGGCAATGATATCAAAAGGCAATGCTGAGGGCTCGGTATCTTCACCATATTTATTTAAAGGGATTATTGAGGGAAACTTCACATCAGGTGTTACGCCCTTATGCTGGGTTGAATTTCCGCTGATACGGTAAAATTTAGCTATGGTTAAGTTAAGCTGGCCAAACCTGCTTTGACTGCCGGTAGCAGTATTTTTTTCATTTTTACCGGTTACCTTTGATATCAGGTCACCTACAGAAGGCTTGATCACCTTATCCAGGTCGATAGCATTCTGCACGGTTCCCTTACCATAGGTTTGTGTACCGATGATCAATGCGCGACCGTAATCTTGCATAGCGCCTGCAAATATTTCAGATGCCGAAGCGCTGAAACGATCAACAAGCACAGCCATAGGACCAGCATAAGAAATGGATGGATCTTCATCATTATCTACCTCTGTCTGGTTCGCCGCATCGCGTACCTGCACGATCGGGCCGGTTTTTATAAATAATCCGCCAAGATCAATGGCTTCCATCAGCGAACCGCCGCCATTCTCACGAAGATCAATCACCACACCATCCACATTCTCACGTTTGAGTGTGTCCAATATCAATTTTACATCACGTGTGGTACTTTTGTAATTCGGGTTGCCCGATTTATAGTCATTATAATCAATGTAAAATGCCGGTATCGAGATCACACCAATCTTTACTGTTTTACCATTTGAATTATAGGTGCGTATCTCTTCTTTGGCCGATTGATCCTTTAAAATGATTTTTTCGCGAACGATTTCTACCACTTTTGGCTTACTGCTGGTGCTGCTTCCTTTGGGCAACACTTCCAGGCGTACGATGGTTCCTTTAGCACCGCGGATAAGAGCAATGGCGTTTTCTATTCTCCAGCCAATTACATTCTGAAATTCGCCAGTCTTTCCCTGGGCTACACCAACTATGCGATCTTCAGCAGATATTTGCTTGCTTTTATCAGCAGGGCCGCCCGCTACTATCGATGCAATCGTAACGTACTCGTCTTTTGACTGCAGGGTGGCGCCAATGCCTTCAAGCGAGCGTGACATCTCAATGTTAAAATTAGCGGCATTTGAAGGATTAAAATAGTTGGTATGCGGATCAATAGCATTAGTGAAAGCATCCATGAATATCTGGAATACATCCTGGTTATTCAGCTTGTTAGATTGGGATAATAAACTTTGATACCGTTTTCTCAAAGTCTCCTTATTTTTGGCCATATCCGCATTCGCCAGCTTTAAGTTCAGCAGGTCAAATTTAACGCGCTCCGTCCAAACGTTATTCATTTCAGTTTCAGAGGCGGCATATGGCAAACTGTCACGGTCAAAAGTGAAAGTTTCATTGGTATTGAAATCAAAATTTTTATCTAACTGCGCAATTGAATATTTAATGCGGTCATTATATCGCTTTTGATACACGTTGAACATGTAGAATACATCAGACAGGTTTCCGCCCTTCAGGTCATCATCCAGCACTGTTTTAAACTTGTCAAAATCATTTATGTCAGATGCCAGCAGGTAATTGTGATTTTCGTCAAGCGATTTAATGTACCGGTTGTAAACTACCTGCGATATAGAATCATTTAGCGGAACCTTTTTGTAATTGTGGTCAGTAATAATGTTTGCGACATATTGGCATACCACACTTTGCTGTGCGTCGGGCTGCAGATCATTTGATCCGGCAACTTTTGTTATTGGGTGCGATGGGGATGCCTTGCAAGCCAACGCCGCACCAAGCAATAACAGAATATATAACTTCTTGAACATATCTTTAACTCTCTTTAAATCTGGGTTGCAATAAACCATCAATACTCGTGCCTATTATAAGTTTGCTAATGTAAATAAAAAGAGACAGTGGGAAATACTGCCTCCGTCATAGAAATAACAATATTACAAATAATGTTTTATTTGGATTAACTTTAACGCCGATAGTTTAAAAGGCGTATAATCATAACGCTTTTTTTACACTTCCCGCAGTCTCTGCATATTTCACATCCGGTTTACCAGCAGTTGCGGTGTTTTGCGCTAAAAGCAGAATTTTCTTTTCAATTGCTGTTGTTTCCGCCTGCATTCCTTTTGCGCGGGCAATATCGCGGGCTTCGAGCAAATCGGTTCGGGCGGATGGAACATCCCCGATGTCAGTCTTTATCATAGCCAGGCTGATCAGGTTCGATATCGTATGCTTATCGTCATTTTCCTGGCGGGACAGGTAATTGCTTTGCAAGAAGTACCATTTGGCTTCTGAAAAGCGGTGCAGCTTATAATATAACTGTGCAAGATCACTAAAATTGTAACTGGCTTGGTTATATATCCTGAAACGCATATTGTGCTTGGCCATTCCCATCACATAGTGTGAAGCAGTTTCAAGACTGTATTCGCCCGGCGCTAAGGCAACGGAGTAGACCTGCAGGCTGTTAAGCTTTAAAGTAGTCTTTATACGGCTGATGGAATTGTCTTTTACCGGCTGAAGCAAAGGTAAAATGAGATGCTTCTTTTTGAAACCGATATTACGCCAGAACTGGGCTGACGCCGAGAAACTGATGACACAAAAGAAAATAACTAAACTTAAACGCATTAAACTCTATCCAGTTGTTTACTAAATTTTATCCTGCAAAGATACCCATATAAAATTGATTGACAAGTTCTTGCGATTCAATTAAAAACTTCAATTTGTCCATCATGCAAAGCCCAAACCATATATGGGTGTGTATCGGCATAATATGTTTCGCCATTGGCTGCTATACCTATCACTCCCGCAAAACCATTAAACGGCTTTAATTCATCTAAGGTTTTCATGGTTGCAAGCTGAAGACTCATGCCGTCGGTAACGCGTGTAACAATTTTGGGAGCAACTGCACCACTCACAATATCCTCACCTACGCCGGTACAGGATATGCCAGCCCATTCGTTTACATAATTACCTGCCGCAGTAGCCGAATCGCTCACCCGGCCGGGTATTTCGAAACCTTTGCCCCCCGTGGAGGTACCGGCAGCCAGATCACCATAAATATCTAACGCTACACAACCAACTGTGCCAAGGCGTATGGAATCACTTAATCTTTTCTCATACTCATGCCGGCGCTGGGGAGTCTCCGGGCTATAATACCCAAAGCCATTATGGCGGGCGAATTCCTGCGCTCCCTTGCCGCTCAAAACCTTGTCTTCCATGGACAATAGCTTTTCGGCCACTCGGATCGGATTTTTCACCCCTTCGATATTTATAACACCCGAAAATTGCATAGTTTTTCCATTCATAAGCGAGGCGCTCATTCTTATTTTGCCATCGCTCTGTATCTGCGAGCCGGTGCCCGCGTTAAAAAGATCGCAATCCTCCAGCAGGGAGACCGTATATACCACTGTTTCAATAGCGTTATGGGTTTCCAGGTATTTATGCCCCAGCTGTACAATCTCCGCTAATGCTTCCTGTTTGGCGTGCTTAACTTCCTGGTTAGTTCTCGACTCGCTAAAAAAGCCCCCGTGAATGATTAGTTTCATTTGCAAGTATTTTATTAGTCCGAAAGTCGGCAGGTCCGCATAAGTCCGGAAGTTTTTAAAATCTACCCAATCAGAATGTGTCGGAATTATTTATCTGACTTCCGGTCTTGTTAACCTTCGGACTTTTTAAATAACGTTTCAGTCCATAAATTCATTGTCCGGGCCCTTGATAAAAACGCCGTTTTCTACCTTAACAATCTTTTTTATTAGTAAGCGATGCTGTTGCAGATCGTATTTATCATATATAGACATCACATGCAGCCTAAGGTTTTCAATAGATACAGGCGACCCCAGTTCTACATCATAAATGTTGGTTTCCACCATATTTTTGCCATCAACCAAAATAATAAGACCCGATCCGATGGCTTCCATCATGCTTCCGTCGGTAATTAATAAACCGGCATCTTCGCCTAAGCCTATACCTAATATGCCGGGATTACTGGCTACAGCATACATTAACCGCCCGATGCGACCGCGCTGCACAAAGTGGGTATCAATAATAACCGAATCAATAAACCCTAATCCGGCGGTGATCTGCACTTCGCCTTTTATCAGCGCTTCATGACTTTGCCCTTTGTAGATCATGTGGGCGGATGCCGCAGCAGCCCCGGCAGAAGTACCGGCTAAAACAAAGTTTTCTTTTTGATACCTGGTTTTTAATACCTGTAGGAACTCTGTTCCGCCGAATATCGAACTTAGCCTTAACTGGTCACCTCCCGTAAATATGACTACATCAGCTTTTCTTATTCGGTCGAGATAGCTCTTATTGGCGGCGTCTTCCCGGCTTTTGATAGGCAAGGTATTTACTTTAGGAACATTTAACTGGTTAAATGCATTAATGTACTCGATACCCACCAATTCGGGTATTTGGGATGCGGTAGTGATTACCTCGACAACTGAAGCTTCATGCCGGGCTGATTCGTTGATTATTCTTTTGAGTATACCCCGTTCAAAAAATTTAAGATGATCAGGCTGCACCACGCGTTCCTGTGAGCTGATGCTGCTTCCCATGTCAACAGCACCGCCTATTATTACCAGTTTACCTTTTGGAGCCGTCATATCATATAGCGATTTAGTAGTTCATTTCTTTGGCTTGAGTCGAGCGGATATCTTCGGCTAATTCTATACAAATTAAAATAAAAAGGAGCAGAAAGGCATACATAATAAAACTTAATTATCTGCCGCGGTTTTTAATAAAACTTCGATACCAAATAATTACCGGGTATCGAAGCCGCAGTATCTTAAAAATTCAGTTAATTTCGATGAAAATTTTTATACCCTGCGAAGTTTTTTAGCTTTAATTCAAAATTCATCCTACCCCCGATCAATCAAATTAGAATACAGATATTATGAAGATAGAAAATATACAAGTGCTGCGCGGCCCCAATATCTGGAGCATTAACCGTAAAAAACTCATCCAGATGCGTTTAAACCTCGGCGAGATGGAACACAAGCCTACCAACAAGATCGATGGGTTTTTGGAAAGACTGGAAAAAATGATGCCAACCCTGTACACTCACCGTTGTTCGCCGGGTGTTCCCGGCGGTTTTTTTCAGCGGGTGATAGCCGGTACATGGATGGGGCATGTGGTTGAACATATTGCCTTGGAGATACAATCCTTGGCAGGAATGGATACCGGCTTCGGGCGGACACGGGAAACTAAAACGCCGGGAATTTACAATGTGGTATTCACATACCTGGAAGAAAAAGTAGGTATTTACGCGGCTGAAGCAGCCGTACGCATAACTGAAGCATTGATAAAAGGCGAATATTATAACCTGGATTACGACATACAACAGATGCGTGAAATACGCGAAAATACACGCCTCGGGCCAAGTACGGGTTCCATTGTGGAAGAAGCTATCGCACGCAATATTCCCTGGATACGGTTAAACGATCAATCGCTGATACAATTAGGCTATGGTAAAAATCAGGTTCGTTTCCGCGCTACCATGACGGAAAAAACCAGTTGCATAGCCGTGGACATCGCTGGTAATAAGGACCAGACCAAGCGTCTGTTGCAGGAGCAGGCTATACCCGTTGCTAAGGGCATCACGATATCATCAGTCGAAGAAGTGGATGAAGCTATCCGGAAAGTAGGCTTTCCACTGGTGTGCAAGCCGTTGGATGGTAACCACGGCAGGGGTATATCCATTAACATAAAAACAAAAGACGAAGCCGTAGCAGCCTACGAACATGCAGCAAAAATATCGCGCAAAATAATTGTAGAGCGTTTTGTTACAGGATATGATTTCCGGGTATTGGTAATTGATCATAAAATGGTGGCCGCTGCCCTGCGCGATCCGGCGAATGTAGTAGGCAACGGACATTCGACCATTCAGCAACTCATCAACCTGGAAAATGCCGACCCCCGCCGGGGATATGGACATGAGAACGTACTGACCCTGATCACCGTTGACCGCGATACGATGGATCTGCTTGACAAGAAAGGCTATACGCTGGAGACCGTCCCGGCCAAAGGGGAAAAAGTATTTGTAAAATCAACCGCCAACCTGAGCACCGGCGGAACATCTGTTGATGTAACCGATCATGTACATCCACATAATATATTTATATGTGAGCGTATATCGAAAATAATCGGACTGGATATATGCGGCATAGATATTATGGCTGAAAACTTGACCCATCCCCTTACCGAAACCGGGGGGGTTGTGCTGGAAGTAAATGCGGCACCTGGTTTCAGAATGCATATTGCGCCGAGTGAAGGCTTGCCGCGGAATGTTGCCGGGCATGTGATCGATATGCTGTATCCTCCGGGCAAGTCAACACGGGTACCTATTATTGCTATCACGGGCACAAATGGTAAAACAACAACTACGCGTCTTATCGCCCATATTGTAAAAAATAATGGTCATTGCGTCGGCTTCACCACCTCAGATGGTATTTATGTTCAGAACCATATGATGCTTAAGGGCGATACCACCGGCCCGGTTAGCGCTGAATTTATTTTAAAAGACCCTACGGTTGATTTTGCCGTTCTGGAAACTGCGCGCGGAGGTATTTTGCGTGCAGGCTTAGGATTCGGGCATTGCGATATCGGGGTGATCACCAATATACAGGCCGACCATTTGGGTCTTGCCGATATTTACACTTTGGAAGACCTGGCGCGGGTAAAAAGTGTAGTAATAAACTCAGTTAAAAAAGATGGGTGGGCGGTTTTAAACGCCGATAACGAACACTGTGTGCGCATTGGCAAAAGAGCTGAATGCAATGTGGCATATTTTAGCCGTAACGAGGATAACCCGGTAATTAAATCGCATTGCAAAAAAGGCGGCATTGCCTGTATTTGCGAGAATGGCTTTATCACCATAAAAAAGGGCGACTGGAAAATCAGAGTACAAAGAACCATTCTTATCCCGTTAACCTTTGGTGGTACAGTTCCATTCATGATCGAAAATGTGCTGGCAGCCACACTTGCCAGTTATTTATGGGGATTTAAGACAGACGATATACAAACCTCATTGCAAACCTTTATCCCCTCGGCGGCACAAACGCCGGGTCGCATGAACATTTTTGAGTTTAAGGATTTCAGATTCATGATCGACTTTGCGCATAACCCGGATGGCTATAATGGTATAAAATATTTTTTACAGCATATTGATTCACCTTTTAAAATCGGCATTATCGCCGGCACCGGCGACAGGCGCGATGAAGATATTATTGAACTGGGTAAAATATCAGCTGAAATGTTTGACTATGTTATTTTAAGGCAGGAAAAACACCTTCGCGGTCGCACGGAGGAAAATATTTTAGGTTTATTAATTGAAGGCATAAAGTCTACCGATCCGAATAAACCTTACGAAACTATTCCCAAAGAAGTTGATGCCATTAAGCACGCGATGAGCCTTGCCAGGCCGGGAACATTTATTACTGCGCTGAGTGACGTGGTGGATAATGCTATTGAGACCGTTCAAAACTACCAGGAGCAGGAGAGGAATGGGCTGTTTAATGTGTGATTTTTGATTTCGAAATTCGGATTTTTGATTTCGGGTTTTAAACCATGTCATTCGAACCTGCCAGGGTGGACTGTATCTTCGAGCAGGTGAGAAATGACATGGTTTGTTAAACTTTCGCTTTTGGTGAACTTAGGTAATAATGCCACAACAACATGGCCGCGATAGTTCTGTAAGGTTGCCATTGAATGGTTATCTCCAGCATTTTTTCCTTTGTGGTGTCGGCTGGTAATTGTTTCACCCGCTTTAAGGCATTTACTGCGGCAAGGTCGCCGGTAGGGAATATATCTGCACGCTGCAGGGCAAACATCAGGTATACATCAGCTGTCCAGTTGCCGATGCCTTTTAGGGTGACCAATTTTGAACGTACCCCTTCATCAGGCAGGTGAGACAATTCATCCAGTTTCAATTGTCCGTTTAATAATGCTTCAGCAAGACATTTGATATAGCTGGTTTTTTGCCGGCTGCAGTAACATGCCCTGAATTCTTCATCGGTAAGCAGCAATACTCTTGCAGGAGTTAGCTCCTGTACACGCTCTTTTAATTTATTTAACGCCGATAGTGCAGAGGCTAATGAAACCTGCTGTTCTAAAATAATATGCACCAATGACTCAAAGCTGTTTGGTCTTGACCAGAAAGGAGGGTAGCCGTGTATATGAATTATCTTTTGCAGATCAGCATCATTTGAAGCGAGCTCATCACAAATCGCCTGATAATTGGTTTTGGCAAACTGCTGGATCATATAATTGTTATCGAAAATACTAAATATTTTAGGATTTGACATTTAATTTCCGAATTTTACTACATGAACAATCTGCCGCCTTTAGCCGAGCGCATGCGCCCAAAAACTTTGGATGATTATGTGGGCCAGAAACATTTGGTGGGGCCGGGTGCGGTATTGCGCAAAGCCATTGAATCGGGCTCGCTGCCGTCGATGATCTTCTGGGGACCGCCGGGTGTGGGCAAAACTACGCTGGCATATATCATTTCGCAAACACTATATCGTCCTTTCTTTTCGCTTAGCGCCATCAATTCGGGCGTAAAGGATGTCAGAGAAGTGATTGAAAAGGCATCCCTTTTAAAAGAACAAGGGGAAACATTACCCATATTGTTTATCGACGAAATACACCGCTTTTCTAAATCACAACAGGATTCCTTATTGGGCGCTGTAGAACGTGGAATAGTTACCCTCATCGGAGCTACTACGGAGAACCCGTCTTTTGAGGTAATCTCGGCATTATTGTCCCGTTGCCAGGTTTATGTATTGCAGGCCCTGGAAGAGGATGACCTGCTGAGTTTGTTAGACAAAGCCACGAAAGAGGATGTTGTGATACAGCAGAAGAAAATAGATATCAAAGAGCATGAAGCACTACTTCGTCTTTCCGGCGGTGATGCCCGCAAGCTGCTTAATATTTTTGAACTACTGGTAAACGCCTTTGAAGGAAACAGAATAACGATCACCAATGATGTCGTATTGGAGCATGTGCAGCAGAATATGGCTTTGTATGATAAGGCAGGAGAGCAGCATTATGATATCATATCGGCATTTATAAAGTCGATGCGCGGCAGTGACCCCAATGGCGCGGTTTACTGGTTGGCGCGGATGATCGTAGGCGGAGAGGACCCTTTATTTATTGCCCGCCGGATGCTGATCCTGGCATCAGAGGATATTGGAAATGCCAACCCGAATGCCTTGCTGCTGGCGCAAGCGTGTTTTGAAGCGGTAAACGTAATTGGCATGCCCGAATCGCAGCTTATTTTATCACAAACGGTTATTTACCTGGCAACATCGCCCAAAAGTAATTCGGCTACTTCGGCTATTGGCGCTGCCATTGCCCTGGTAAAGGAAACCGGCGATTTGCCGGTACCCTTACATTTGCGTAACGCACCTACCAAATTGATGAAAAACATCGGTTATGGCAAAGACTATAAATATGCTCACAGCTTTGAGGGGAATTTCGTTGACCTGGATTTTCTGCCGGATGCTATTAAAGGCACAAAAATATACCAGCCCGGCAATAACTCCCGTGAAGCGGAAGCCAGGGAGAAATTGAAAAAACTTTGGGGCCAAAGGTATAAATATTGAATCCCCTGACCCCTGAAGCGGGAATTTGATCCGTTTGAGCAATGCATTGCCTCTGCCGATAAATGTACAAAGGCGCAAAATATTGCGCCTTTGCGGTTGTTCTGATATATTTGAACATGCATTCTATCAGACAAGCCACTATCAATGATTTGGACACCATCCGGCAGATAGCAGAACAAACCTGGTGGGCAACTTATTCTCCGATACTGGAAAAAGAGCAGATCAGTTTTATGCTGGACGAGATCTATTCGGTTGAAAAGATCGCTTTGGAGTTAAAAAATGGCACACCAACCTATTTATTACTGATTGCGGATGATAAACCGGCAGCTTTTGCCGCTTACTCGCCGCGCGAAGAAGATCCTGAAATTTATAAGCTGCACAAATTGTACTGCCTGCCGGAAACACAGGGAAAAGGCTATGGCAGAACACTGATCAATGAAGTTGCCAAAAAAACAATTGAAGCCGGAAAACATACCCTCGACCTGAATGTAAACCGCCATAATAAAGCGAAAACCTTTTATGAAAGGATGGGCTTTGAAATAGCTTACCAGGAAGACATACCTATCGGCATTTACTGGATGAATGATTATGTGATGCGGAAGGAATTATAATTGCCTACTTGAAATTATAGCGATGGGTGATTCCTTCCTTTGGGGATGAAAGGAAGGGGTTTGGACAGCTTTTGTAGCCCAGAAACGCCTCCCTGCCGCTTCGCGTTCAGCCGCACCCCTGCCAAGGGCCTAGGGAGGAAATCATATCGATAATTCCCTTTCGACACCGTAGCTCGAAACCCGTCACTATTGTAGCTATTATCTTTCCAATTTCGCCAGCCGTTTTGGTGTGTCCGCTCCTGAAACTATCGAGCGCGAACTTAATGCGATAGCCCTTATGGTAGCGGTGATATTTGACATATCCAGCGTGCTTAACTCGTCTTTTACTGTATGATAATATTTATCGATATCTATCTGGTCTGTTGATATGGTGTGCGCCGGCACACCCACTTTCGCCAGCGAGGCGTTATCACTTCGGTAGAACAGGTCCTGGTCGGGATAAGGATCGGGGTAAAACTTAAAGGCGGTCCCTTCTAAATTCTTTTGCAGGATAGGGCCGAAATCCGACCGTTCAAAGCCGGTGATAAAAGCCGAGTTCTGGCCGAATTTGGATGCCTTGCCAATCATTTCGATATTAAACATGGCCATCACTTTATCAGGATCAACGGTTTTTGCAAAATACTGTGAACCATATTCGCCAATCTCTTCGGCTGTAAAGGCCACGAATACCAGTGTGCGCGCATTGTTATCTAATTTTTTATAGTATTTAGCCAGGCTGATTACGGCTGTGGTACCCGATGCATCATCATCTGCACCGTTGGCAACGCTATCACCATCCATCGGCTTAATTATACCCAGGTGGTCGTAATGGCCCGAAAATATTACATACTCATTAGGCTTGGTTTTACCCGGTATGATGCCGGCTACGTTAAATAATGGCAATTCCTGGCTTTTAACTTCATAATTAGCAGTAAAAGATTTCACATCGTCAAACGTCCCTAAAACAAATACTAAAGCGTGTTTTTCATGAACCCCTTTAAAGGCTAAGCCGCCGCCTGCGGAGCGTCCGCGGACTCTTTTAAACATGGCTTCAAACTTAGGGTCAACCAATATCAATTGGTTCTTATCACTTTGCAAAGCACTCAGGTATACTTTCCGCAGATCCTGATCCGGTGTTACTTTGACTACTTCTGCATCGTCCGGCTTGCTCCAGCTAAAGGCCGAGCCACCGACAATGCCAATATTTTCAGGGGCAACAGCGGTGCCATTTATGCTGACCTCAATTTTAACCGGCACGGTCTTGATCATCGTAAAATTTTGGCGGTACCCAGAGTTGCCTTCCATTGGTTTCAGGCCGATCCGTTCATATTCGCCTTCAATAAAATGCGCCGCTTTTTCAATGCCGGGAGTGAAAGTTGCCCGGCCCTGCATGTCATCAGCTGACAAAGTTTTGATGATGTGTTCCACCTCATCCTGTTTGATCAGTTTGTCAACATCCTGGGCAAAACTGCCGGAGGACAGCGCTAATAATGCAACTGCGGTTATAAGTTTTTTCATTTTACTTTTGTTGACAGCCAGTTATTACGGAAATCAGATTGTTCTTTGGTTAGTTCCTTTGCTGCCTTCTCATAGGTAACCACTTCCAGGTATGGGCTTTCTTCCAGTACAATAGTTGTTTCATGATAGCCGGTACGATTCCTATAGTTAACTACAACTTTATCACCTGGCTTTTTGGCCGCTACGATATCGTTGAGTGTTTGTATATCTTTTACTTCCTTACCGTCGGCTTTAAGAACAATATCACCAACATCCAATCCTGATTTGTAAACAGGCGTCCCTGTAATGCTCACCAGCACCGGTAAACCTTCATCACCTGTTAAACGTGCGTCCGCCGAGCGGCCCCTGCCCCGGGTATAACTCGATGGTCCTGCCCAGCCTACACCAGGCTGTGCTTTACGCAGCAGCAAACCGGCTTTAGCCAGCAAGGCTTCATAGTTATTCTTTTCGATGCCATAGATGTATTTATTGAAAAAGTCGGCGGCAAACTTTGGATTTCTGGTCACCTTAGCGAGGTCGCTTTGCAGGTCGGGGATGGTATACGGTTTCATTACCTTGCCACGGTCGAGCCAAACAGTTCTCATATAATCATCCAGGGTCAGATTAAACTCGCTCCGCAAACGAAGATCGAGCGCCAGCGCTATGGCACCGCCGTAGGTATAGTAGCTGGTAAAAACATTGGGCTGGTTGTTCTGATCGATCGAAACACCCGCATCTGCAAACACCGAGTAGCGGCTCATATGCGGTGCAGAATATTTTGCCGCCCCTGGGGTATTTAATATCTGGTTTACCAGGCCGGCAATGGTACGGGTATAATCATCTACGTTATGGAATCCGGCGCGCACCAGCAGCATTTCGCCATAGTATTGGGTAAATCCTTCGGCAAACCACAGCTCACTGCTCATATTGGCATGTTCAAAATTAAACGGCTCCAATGATTTTGGACGGATGCGTTTCACGTTCCAGCTATGAAAATATTCATGCGAATAGGTGCTCAGCAATTTCAACTCATTACCTTCAACTTTTGCAGCCGGATGTACAATACAAGTTGAATTACGGTGCTCCATGCCATCGCCCGAATTGGTAGGATAAACATCATCCAAAAAGGTGTATTCGCCATACTCATAAGCAGGCAGTTCGCCAAATACCGCTTTTTCTTCAAGCACCATCTTTTGTATTTGTTTAGCAAAATTATCTATTACAGGCTGGCCATCATCTGAGTGGATGACAAGATTGATCTTCTCCTTTTTGCCATTATTATCCACCGCCCAGCTGCTTATTTTATATGCGGATAATTCTGTCGGGCTATCCATCATATATTGCATATTGGGGGCACTGTATATATTTGCACCTTCGTTTTTCAGTTGGGTAGCTGCTTTCCAGCCATATTTGTCCAAATCGTTAAATTCAAACTTTAGAGGACGTTTATCCTGACCCAGTACCCACATAAAGACAGCCGGCATGTTCAGGTGAGCATGACTTGGATCAATACTGGCATAGGTACCATCTGTCCAGTTACCAAACAGGGTATAACTTACCTTTACAGTTTCGGCGTGGTCAGGTATTTCAAATAAATCACCTTCAATTTGATTTATAGTGAGACTGCTGCCATCTACATTGAAGGCCTTTACGTTGTAAATATTTTTACCAAACTCATGGGTGGCATACCGCCCTGCCGATGAACGACTCATACGCAGCACTATCTTGCCAGAAGGCGCCTGTGGTATGGTGATCACAATTTCAGCCTCGTGGTGTATGGCGTTAGGAAAGGAAACGGAATAAAAAATTGCCTTCTGCTCTTGCTGGGCAAATGATGCCGCAGCCAACAGTAGCACAACTGCCAATAAATAAAATTTCTTCATCATACTGAATTAACAGCGCTGAAATTACTATTAAATCACGAAAAGTTTCCTATCAATATTATTACGGGAGTTATAGGTTATTTTTAAAGCATCAAATTTATATTTCATGCTATAAATCAGCGGATTATACAAATCCCCAAATGCTGCTACCGTTAATTTTATATTGAATCAGTCAAATTATTATTAACTTTACTATAATTTATTGCGAATCAAGACAATATGTCGGCAGATAAAATAATTATACTTTATGTGGACGATGAAGAAAACAACTTATTTTCGTTCAAGGCTACTTTCCGGATAAAATACCAAGTACTGACCGCACTTAGCGGAGATAAGGCATTGGAGATTTTGGCAGCAAAACCGGTTCATCTGATTATTACCGATCAGCGCATGCCTGAAATGACCGGTGTTGAATTTTTGGAAAAAGTAATAGAAAAATATCCTGATCCGATAAGAATACTATTAACCGGCTATGCAGATATGGGCGCAGTAGTTGATGCGGTTAATAAAGGCAAAATTTTTCATTACATAACCAAGCCATGGAATGAACAGGAGCTGGATCTGACCATAACCAAAGCTTATGAAAAGTATATTGAAAAAGCCCAGTTGAAAGAAATGAATGAAAAGCTTGAAGGGTCAAATGATCAATTAGAGTTTCTGCTGAGACAAAAACTGCTTTCCTAAGTCAAAGGATTCAATCTTACATGGTTGAGTAATGAAAGTAGTTTCTCTTTGGTAAGAGGCTTTTCTACGATGCTTTTTACCGCCCCATAATTAAATATCCTATATATATCGCCGGGACTGCTTACAGGCGATAATATTGTTAATATTATAATCATATAATTTTCTTTAATTTCAGGTGAAAGTTTTTCAAACTCTTCAACAAATTTAAACCCACTCATAAAGGGCATTTGCAAATCAAGCAAAATTATAGTGGGAACCAAACTATTTCTGTTAGGATTTTCATGGATTACTTCCAGTGCGTGTTGTGCATTTTGAAAGGTCTTAATAACCAAATTTTTATCGCTGAGCTCTAAAAATTTTTGGGTGACAAAGCAATCCAGCTCGCTATCATCAATAACTATAAATGAAAATTCTATATCCATTAGATAGAAGGAATTGTTACTTTAAAAGTTGTTCCCTGATGCAAAATAGATTGTACTTCTATTTCCCCGTTTAATTTTAATAATGCACCTTTTACGTTATATAATCCAAAACCAGATCCTACTTCCAAAGAGTTTGAGCGATAAAAAAGGTTGAATATTTCGCTAACATGACTTCCCAATATGCCTATTCCGGTATCTTTTACGTAAATTGTTGCAACGCTGTTGTGCACTTCTACAACCACTTCAACAGATTTATTATTGCTGTTTCTATCCTGATATTTAAACGCATTTGATAAGAGGTTATTTAAAATAAGTCTTAATGGAGCATAATCGCTCCGAAAAATTTCATCCTGCTTAACATTTACATTAAACGCCACGTTATTTATTTTGGCGTTTACTATAAATATGGTTTTTAATTCATCAGTAACTTTATTAAAATCAATCTCTGTTATTTTTAGTTCACCTCTTTGCAAACTATAATAATCATGCATACTTAAAACATAAGTATCCAGTTTTTTAACTGATTTTTCCATTAGGAACAGCATCTCTTTCATTTCTTCGATATCATCGATCTCACGTGCAAGGTTGATTGCTCCCAATATCCCGGATAAAGGCCCCCTGATATCATGACTAACGCTATATGCAAACTTATTTAGTTCATTATAGGCTTTTTGTAATTCATCATTTTTAACGGAAAGCATTGAATTCGCCAGGTAAAATTTATTGGCTTCATCTACTGCCCATATAATATCAGCTTCAATCCATGGCTTTTTCACAAACCTGAAGATGTTTCCCTTATTTATCGCATCAATTATTGATTCAACATCCGTATATGCCGTCAGTAGAATACGTACCGGAAGAGGATGGCTTACCCGGATTTCTTCAAAGAAATCAACCCCGGTTTTACCCGGCATCCGCTGATCGCAGAAAACCACCTTGATTTCGGGATGATCATTCAGGCAAATAATAGCTTGCGGTACGTTTACTGCGGTCAGAATTTGATAATTAAGTCTTAAGGATGCTTTAAAACCTATAAGATTTTCGGGCTCATCATCCAAATACAATATTTTTATTTTTCCCGACACTATAGTTTATACTTAATATGTTAAATAGCAAACTCTAACTTCGAAAGAATAATTTATTATTTTGAAAAATATTATTACTGAATTCTGTTTACAAGTTACTTATTTTTTTACTTAATTGAGAAGTTAATAGGTATCTGTAAAATAAACTCGGTTCCCTCACCGGGGGCGCTATTAACATTTATCATTCCATTGTGCTTTCTGATCGTATTATAGGCAATAGACATCCCTAAACCGGTACCTTGTCCAACATCTTTTGTGGTAAAAAAAGGCTCAAATACCTTTTTTTGTGTTGGAGCATCCATACCGATTCCATTGTCTTTAATCTTTATGAATACCTCTTTTTCATCACAGCTTGTTGCAATGGTTATTTCTCCACCGGTATTTTCACCAAATCTTTTTTGGACCGCGTAAACAGCGTTTGAAATAATATTCAAAAACACCTGGTTTAGTTTTCCGGCATAACATTCCACTGTCGGCAAATCACCATATTCCTTAGTCACTTTTACTTTATTGTTCAGCAAATTATTTGCTATGATCAGGGTTGATTCCAGACCCTCGTTAATATCTGTTTTTTTCAAATCATCTTCGTCAAGGCGCGAAAAAATTTTCAGCCCTTTAACAATTTCAGCCGTCCGGGTAGCGCCCTCATTAATTCCTTTTATAAGATGGTTGATTTCCGCTGTGAGATAGTCAAAATCCAGTTCTTCTTTATATTCCTGTATTTCTTTTTGCTTATCAGCGACAGAAGAATCAGATGTAACTACATCTTCAATCACTTTCAGAGCGCCAAATACGATATCAATATCCCGTTTTAAAGGATTGATATTTGAAGTAACAAAATTTATCGGATTGTTGATCTCATGGGCTATGCCAGCAGTTAACTGACCTAAAGATGCCATTTTTTCTGATTCTACCAGTTGTGTTTGCGCCTGCTTTAAGTCTTCAAGCGTACTATTGAGTTCCTGGTTTGATTCGCTTAATTCAATAGTACGTTCATTTACTTTTAACTCTAAAACTACGTTTTGCTCCCTGATAATACGCTCGTTTTCTTTTAGTGCCTTTACGGTCTCTTCCTGCGACCTTTCTTTTTCAGCTTTGAATATATTTATTCTATCAGCCAGTGCCAGGGATAGTAAAGTGACTTCAAAAGCTGTGCCTGCCTGCATCGTGTAATTGGTGTAGTTATTAAATGGAAGTATGCCAAGGTTTCGCAATACAAATAATACGATACCGACTAAGAATATAGTCCATGCCAATAAAAAAAGTTTGGCAGGCCTGAATCCCTGTAACGAAATAATAAAAGCAACCGAGAAAATTATTATGGCGGCTGACAAAGCAGAAACATCAATCATCCGATAACTGATATGATCGAAACCAAATATCCGCAGAATGATGGCAGAAATATATAAGATAACAATAACGGGAAAGAATTTATGAAGTTTTGGGGTACGTTCCCTGGTAGGCAGAAATGAGGTCACAAAAAATACCGCAGAAATACCGGCCAGTGCAGGAAATATGATCAATCCTTTGTTAAATAGAAAAGGGTCATTATAGAAAATATAATGGTAAGTATAACCTGAGAGCGATGTTTGGGTCAGGCCGATAAATCCAGTATACATCACATAATAAATGTAGCTTTTATCTTTTGTAGAGATGTAAACAAACAGATTGTATAGTATCATTACAATGATCAATCCGATCAAAATACCCCACAAAAGATCATGGGTGAGCATAGATTCAGCTATTTTTTGAGGCGTGCCTAAAATAAGGGGCAAAACCATTTGTTCGCTGCTGCGCACTCGCAGATAAAAAGTTCCGGTTGCGTTTTTTTGAAGGTAGATGTCAAAAACAAAATTTTGATGCTGATATTTTCTATCATTAAAAGGTTTATTATCGTTGAGCGTTTGGACTAAATATTTGTCATTGAAAGGATAATAAAACTCGCATAAATCCAAGGTGGGGTAGTCAATGGTTAATAAAAGATGATCTTCCAAACTGGCATTCTTTATGGAAAATTTAATCCAAAAATCTGACTCGCTTAAACTTAAATTAGGCACCTGGGTTTTTGATGGCTTATACGCTGAAGAAACACTTGCAGCTTGAAAACTTAAGTGACTACCGGGATCTTCAAGGATGGAGACATGATCGCCAATAATCATATTGTCTCCTTTAAAAACTATAGGAATTTGTGAAAACGCTTTTACTGAACAAAATACCGGTAGCAATAAAAATATAAAATAGATTCTTTTCATTTTCCGACAAGGATTAAGTTCGATTAAATATAATCAGATATATTTTAAATATCATTTTGCATTTATTCTATAGTCAATACTTTTTCAAGTGGTAATCTTTGTGTTTTCACCAATGGCTCGGGTGCGATCGCAATTTTTGTCAAAAATATTTCAGCACGGTTGTCATCAAGTTTGGTAAGATTCAGGAAGTTCTCTCTTAACCCTTTTAATTCAATGATGCTTTTGGGATCTAACCCCTCTCCGTTACTGTGGGTAACTCTCGGAAAGAGATAAAAAGGTGAAATTAACGGATGAACTGCTATATTATGATGAGTTGCTGCCAGCCAAAACCTCTCCATCGAACGTCCCCCGTCAAAAAAATTCCTTAAATTATATTCAGGCAAAGTGATCATGCAAAGTGCTGAGGCATTTGCTACTGTCCGCTTGGCAAGCATATCGAGTGCATATCCGCCGCCGCCGTCGAGGTTTTTTAATGTCTCGACAACCTTTTCATCTTTTATAACACTAAGGGCAGCCAATTGGGAATTACTTAACCCCAATGTCCTGATATCCATGCCGTCTTTTGTATAATCTGCATCTTGTTTTGTCCAACGCATTTCGCGGTGAACAAAATCATAATGCCCCGCAGGATTTAAAAGCCTGGTACGGTCGCAGGCGCCGATGATCTTTGCAAGTGTGTTCAGGTCGTCTTGGTTTGTAAACCACTGGAGTTTTGCCCCCTTAACAGATTCTGCAAACCTACCTAACAAATCAAGGGTGCTCAGAGGAATATTTTCTTTCGGGGCTGAATTTCTATTGGTATTGCGTTCAAATATCCCTTGATTTAAGGGCTTCAAAAAAGTGGCCTCTCCATTATCGTTCATTTGTTTGAAGCTGATAGACGCCACTAACTTTTCACTGGATCTGTTGGGCAAAAATTGCAGGATTGGTTCAATTCCTGATGCAAGTGCATTGATATACAAATTTTCATAAGCTGCACCCAAACTGATAAACGAGGCCATCTTTTGAAAATCTCCAAATGAGAAGGAGCGGAACTCATCATGAAACAAATACAGGGTACCGTTTTTATATAACCACTTCCACGGCTGATCATTCCCGGTTGATGGGGCAGCACAAGCTGCCTGAACAAGTTTCCGGATAGTTTCCTTATCAGGAATTATACCATCAGTTTGTTTTTTAACAACCGATCCGTTCACCAGATCGCTCATGTCATTATCAGACAATGGTTTAAAAGGATTAACCGGGGTTATCACTTGCCGGGTATCCAATTGTTTTTCGGGAATAAGTTCATCAAGATCAATATAGTATCTTCCCGACTGATGAAACTGATCAAGCAATATTCGTCTGCAAACATCCGCTCCTACAGCGCCTCCCAATGTTACTGAACTGGCAAGTTGGGGCCAGGTATTTATGGATTGTTCCACCTCTACCATTGAAGCTTTAGCTCTTAAAGAGATATTTTCAATACCAAGCATTTGTAAAATAACAGGTATTTTCTCTTCGTTGGTTAATTCTTTTATGGTTTTTGGATTTACATTTTCTACCGTTCCGTGTAAAATAGGACGATCAGGTTCCAGATCAAAACGTTCCACATCAAGCATGCCCCGATCACTGGTGTCCATTACCACAGGAATTCTCAGCTCACGCGCTTTATACCGGGATATTATTTTGATGTCTAAACCATCGCATTCATCAACCAGAAGATCAAGTTTGCCGTTACCTGTAAAAAAAGCATCCATATTGGCTTCGGTTAAGCCGTCAAAAAAGCAATTCACCTTCAAAAAAGGATCAATTTCCGCTATTTCCCTGGCTGCTATAACCACCTTCGGAATGCCCATGTTATGCACTCCTGTCCGAATTCTGTTAAGATTACTTAGTTCAAGTGTGTCAAAATCTGCAAGGCGCAATTCTCCAAATCCTCTTTCCATCGATAACGTAAGAGCGATAGATTGCCCAACCGAAAGACCAATAATACCGATCTTTTTGGTACTTAATATACGCTTTTCCTCCCCGGTTATCTTATATTGATTTCTGTTGGTACGAACCTCTATAAATTCATTCTCATCCAATAAATGAACAAGGCGCCTGCTCCATGGATAATAGACCCACACGCCATATTCCTCAATGGCTTGCCCCTTTAAATGATTAATGATACGGGTTTCATATTCATCACTCTTTATTCTCACCGAGGGGTTTTGGCTCTTAATAAGCTCCTGCAACTGGCTATAGATCTCATCGTGAATAAACAAAGCTTTATTTTCTGATTTTAAATCATTTAAGGACGTTTTATCCGCAGGAATATTCAGCCTGAAAAATTCTGGAGAATAAATAATTTTATTTTCGGGGCTTGGGGTCAATTGGTGCGTATTATCTTTTGACATAGAATGGATTTAGAAAGGTAGTCAAATAATTGCAATTAAACCTGAACGAAATAATTAACCAGGATTAAATAATTTCCGGGTCGGATTTATTTATTTTTGCTTGTAAAAAGGATTTTTCTGCTTGTAAAATGGTTGCACTCAGATTCCATCTATCGAGATTGGGAATTTGTGTTTCATAATGGATGGTTATTTCCCTTCTCCTCAATGCTTCGATACGAATTATATTCAAGTCTTCGCGGATTCGCATAATCGCATTTTTATCTTCTTGATTAGCCTTACTCAAGAGTGGTACGTCTTTCAACAACATAACGGTGGCAACCAGGTCTAATTTAGGGTAATAAAATGTACCATCATTACCGATACTCGTTTCTTTTTCCATGCCAACAGCTTCTGCAGCCGGTATCGTATAGGGTGCGCATAATGCAAAAAGCGATTGTACACCTATCTGGCTTGAAATTGCGATTGCCGTACGAACTAAAAATATACTGCCGATACCATATCCTGCTATCTCCCGTGAATTCCATAATCCACATACTTCTCCCGTACCATGCCGTGCAAAACGCCAAACTAAACTAAAAATTCTGCTGTCCATCGCGCCGGTTGCCTGTTCTATAGGTAAAGGCTCTGACCCGCCGGCAACATGCACCCTTGCGCCTCCATATACTTTTTCTCCGTCTAATGATTCTACGACCATTACAAAGGCAGCAGGATTTTTTGCCCATTCGTTTTTTGAAGAGGTAACCTTGGTAACTCCTATGCTGGTTAATACACGCGTATGGCCTTCAATAAATAACTCACAGGTATTTGGCTCATCAATTGCTCTGAATACTCTCAGCCGTACTTCAGGCTTTCCTTTATTTAAACTATCTTCCATTTAATAAAAGTGCTCAAGCCCAAGAACATCCCGGTTAACCACTAATCAGAAATTGCCTATTATTTAATAGCCAAAAAAAATTCAAATATAATATATGCCCAGGCCGATCAGACGTAAAATTTCCAAGATATTCCCTGCTTTTCCATGGGGTTTGCGGCTGCCGGTGTGATTATAAGAGCTTAGTCATAAGTGTGCCGTTCAAAATCATATTCTGACTGCGCGGTAATGATCTTTTTCTGCCGTTCTGTATCAACATCCAGGTTATGGTCGAAAACTTTGTCTGTCACCTGTATATCGCGGTCTTTATCCTTTTCAGCATAATATAAATTTGCTTCTGATACTTTGCCAATGGCCACATCATAAGGGCCTTTTGGCGACATCAGCTTTACAAATACCGGCAAACATTCAAACAAAATAAACAGGTAACCAATAAATGAAATAGCGAGGTAGGTATCTAGGTCACGGGTGCCATTTTCGTTATAAGTTAACTGCCCCAAAGCCCAGTTACGGTCTGAAAAACCCGCAATATTACTCAGGCTATCCAGTTCGTGCGGGTTAAACATCCGGGTACCGCTTAGCCCCTCAAAATCTTTACGCTGACTAAGGTAATTGTCCATCTGACCCAGATTATCAGTAACTGATTTTAACCTCGTTTCTTTCTCGGCCAAAACAGCTTGCTTTTGCTTGGCATAAGTACCATACCCAACAATGCCTGACGTCTGATTGGTTTTATCTCCGAACACTTCCTGGTTTAATTGGTAGCGTGTACGGTTGATATCCCTTTCCAGCGAATCTTTTTCTTTTTTCAGATCGTTGTTTTTGGTCAGCTCCATGCCATATTTTTGATTGTAGGTTTTCTGGAGCGTATCTATTTTACGGTGCTGTCCTTTTAGGTAGGCGGTTTTTAATTTCTGGCGTATTTCTTTGTCGAATATTTTTAATTCAAGCGGGCGCGATATCACAATTCCTATCATAATAGCAAGCAATATTCGCGGCGAGGCCTGCAATATCTGCTGATTGGTGGTACCTTCCTTATTAATACTTGATACAATGTACCTATCCATATTAAAAATAGCCAGACCCCAGATCATTCCGAACAGAATAGCAAATCCTACGGCGAACGGGCTTCCATTAAACACAAAATACATGGCATAACCACCTGACAATGAAGCAAATAATGCAGTAAAAAATATGGTTGCACCTATGCCGACATACTTATTATGCTCAATGGGATATTTTTTTAACGTACCTATATGGGCTCCTGAACAGAACCAAAAAAACCGGGTTATCTTCTTCATCGGTTAAATTAAATTTTATGCAAACATATATAAAACGCTCTTAGTTATTGATTGTTACAAATTATCTTCTTAATTAATTAATACAGAAAAAGCTACCTTTGATTGAAATTAATTACAATCATGAAAGAAATAAGCGTAAAGGAACTGAAGGAAAAGATGGATGAGGGCGAGGATTTTCAGCTGATAGATGTTCGCGAGGATTTTGAGTATGAAATGTCAAACCTGGGGGGCATACTAATACCACTTGGAGGAATACTGATAGAAGCGGAGCAAATTGCCAAAGATAAGCCTGTAATTGTGCAATGCCGAAGCGGCAAACGCAGCGCAGCAGCCATTATGCAACTGGAGCAGCAATTTGGGTTCACCAACTTATATAACCTTAAAGGCGGATTATTGGCCTGGGCCGAAGAAATTGATCCTGCTATAAACGTATATTAAGCTATGGGTAAAAAATTAGCGCTGAATGTTTTATACAACATTTGCATTTTTGTTTGCCTGGCACTGGTATACTATGGGTTTGAGCATACACGGTATGAGTTTATAGCCGGCGCGGTATTTATAGGTGCTGTATTTGTTATTTTAAAAATACGGTTACTCAAACAAGTGCGCAACATGCAGAAAAAACCGTAATTTCACATTATGCTTATCGCAATTTTAGGGGTCATTGTATTCATTGTGGGTATAGTGCTCAAACGCTCGCCGGAACCAGGCAGCCGTTTTGGTGGTATCGTCAATACCGTCGGAGTCGTCATTATCATTTTGGGTTTACTTCTTTCGGCAGTTAAAGTGATTGATCCGGGCAGAATTGGTGTTCAGGTACTTTTTGGTAAAGTGCAGGAAAACGTTCTTGAAAGTGGTCTGCACATTATCAATCCCCTGGTTGATGTGACTACTTTTAGCATCCAGACTGAAAACTACACCATGAGTGCCCGCAGCGGCGAAGGGCAGGTGCAGGGAGATGATGCGATCCGTGTTTTATCATCAGACGGATTGGAAGTTACTATTGATCTTTCTGTTTTGTATCGGGTAAGTCCTCCAAAAGCACCCTTTATCCTGCAAAATATCGGTGTAAGTTATGAGGATAAGATCGTTCGCCCCGTAACGCGCACCGCCATACGAGATAATGCGGTGAACTATCAGGCCGTAGATCTTTACTCAACCAAACGCCAGGAATTTCAATTTAAGATCAACAAAACCATTACTGATAACTTTGCAAAAAACGGACTCGAGGTACAACAGGTACTGATACGTAATATCACCTTACCTGCAACCGTACGTGCCAGCATCGAATCAAAGATCAACGCCGAGCAGGATGCCCAGAAAATGCAGTTTGTGCTGCAAAAGGAACGCCAGGAAGCCGATCGCAAACGGGTAGAAGCACAGGGTATTGCAGATTACCAGAAGATACTTTCAACCGGATTATCCGACAAGCAATTGATATATGAAAGCATCAAGGCTCAAAAGGAAATCGCTTTATCACCAAATGCCAAAGTGATTATTATCGGTGGAGGCAAAGGGAATCCGATTATGTTGAGTGACAAGTAGTTAGCACCGATTCCCGCCAATTGAACTCGGATTACACGAATGGAAATATTAAATTTAATTCGTGTAATCCGTTCCTCTTGGTGTTAATTAGTGTGTTATTTTATTTAAAGTATCCAGCATATTCTGCCGGTATCCCGCTGATCGGTTTTATCTTGATGTCCTTATAAAATACCTCGGCGGCTTCGCTTTGGATCTGTATTTTGCCGCCTACCAGCGGCTTTGCTTGGCCATTAACCATGTACCTGCTGTTCGATAATGCCATTACTACCTGCCCGTTTACAATACGAATGCTTTTATCGCCATAGGTGATCAGTTCAAGATCATTCCAGCCATTCTTATTCTCGGCATCTGTACCGGCATGGCAAAAATTTCCATTGCCGGTTCCCGAACCAAAGGCCAACAATGTGCCATTGTTATCAAAAAAGTAATCCTTGCCTTTCTTTACGGCCTTAACGTCTGACCTTGAGCTGGCCTGCGACCAGTAATCGCCCATTCCGGCTTCGGTTACCTGGAATTCCTGGCTCAACATCCAGGTACGCCAATACTCCACCCCGCATTCGCCCTGTGAATGATAGAGCACACCCGAATCCTTTGGCTCATTTACACGGGGCACATATTTTTTATCACCCCATTTTATTTTCAACTTCAGGTCATAATTTCCAAAGTCCTGCCTGGTGAACAGGCAGCCGTAAATATCTCCATCGATATGTAAAACAGGCTCGCCGTTTTCTTCAATTACAGAAAATACCTTATCCTGGTTAATATTATAGCCGATGGGCTTTATCAGGTTGCCATTCTCGTCCTTTGGCGCTTCACCCTTATAGCCCAATTTATGATGAAAACTCTGGTAGATCTCCCATTTCGAAAGGCTTTTATCCAGTAATGGCGTCCAATCATCTTTCGGTTGGAACGAAGTGCCGCTTATTAAGATGGCAACACCGCAAAGTGAAAATAATATAGATCTCATGGTAAAATGTTTATCGCAAAATTAAAATATTATCGGCTGATTGGATGATGATACAAACATATTACAAAAGTGCTCATTTATGGAAGATGAGATCAAACGCTGGCTTTCAGAAATAAACAAGTAATTTTTGAGCGGTATTCAGTCAGCAAAACAAAGACGACTATGCTTCCACTGCAGAATTATCATCCAATTGCTCCTTGTCTGATAACGCTGCACTGATATCATTTTCATGCTTAACTGCATACACCAATGCCGTTTTTACAAAATCATTGTTGACTACACAAAACGGACAGTAATTGTACAGAGGGATACGGAAATTATCGACCCCGAGATCGTTTAATAAAATAATTAATTTTTCATTTTAATTCCAAGTCCCGTTTCCTCACCCAACACCCATTTCCCATTACTAAACTCCGGTATTTTAAAGGGGTTATTACTGGTCAATAATGGCCCGTCAAGATCGGCCCAGTCGCATTGGGGGGCCAGGGCGGCGGCGGCTAAGGTAGCGCAACTGGTTTCGCTCATACAGCCTATCAATACTTTTAACCCGAGCTCCTTTGCTTTTAAAATCATCTGATGTGCCTCATACATCCCCCCCGATTTCATCAGCTTAACATTAATGCCATGATAAACGCCTTTTGCCCTTTCCACATCGGGCAAACGCTGCACAGCCTCATCGCCGATAATGGGTATCGGACTTCGCTCGGTAAGCCAGGCATTGCTGTCCGGATCGGTTTTCAGCATGGGCTGCTCTATCAGTACAACGCCCTGTTCCTGCAGCCAGCAGGTCATATCCAGGCTTTGCTGCAGGTCGGTCCAGCCCTGGTTGGCATCTACATAAAGCGGCGCCTTGGTTACCGAACGGATCGTTTTGATCAGTTCCTTGTCGCAATCCCTACCCAATTTCATTTTGATCACCTTGCAGTCCTTGGCACCCATTAACTTTTCGACGAGTATTTCCGGCTTATCAATGCCTACAGTAAAGCTGGTAACCGGCATTTTTGCCGGATCGCTGCCCAGCAATTGCCAGCAGGGTTGTTGTTTGATCTTGCCTTCCAGATCGTGCAGTGCAATATCAATTGCCGCCTTGATAGCAGGGTTGCCTGGGGCGATGCTGTCGAGGTAGTGAACGATCCCGGCAAAATCAAACGGATATTTAAACTGCCATACGTCAACCTTATTCAAAAAATCAGTGGCACTTTGCTGGCTCTCGCCCATATAGGGCACCATTGAGGCTTCGCCATAACCGGTATAACCTTCGAACCTTAATTGTAACAGCATTAAAGGGGTAGAGGTGCGCGAAAATTTAGCAATAGTAAACGGATGCTTTAGCTGGAGTTCGAAGGGTTGAAAAGTTAGTTGCATGTTAATATTCAAAGCTAAAATTATTCGCGTTAAACCGGAATGATCTGCCACAAAAAATAATTAGCTAAGTTTTCTTTTCCGTCGCTGCGCATAAAGAGTTGTAAAAAGGAACAGAATCTCTTGATGGCTTTCCATAGAAGGGTGGCCGAGCCTTTGGTCTAATCAAAGAGGGTATGAGTCGGATAGGCCGGCGGTATCGGCGGTGCATACACCGTCAATGGGCGAAAATATTTGCTGCCTTTAGACACGCCCAGGTAAATTTACAGGGTCCGCCATGTTCACCTAAAGAACAAATTATCCGGATTAAATTTCCTGCTTATCTTTGCGGCCATGCCGGCACAAATTTATAACCCGTTTGAACAATTTAATTTCAGTAACCGCACCTGTTTTTTATCCGGGCAGGCCTTAAGCTCCCACGAGGAGAAAATACAGGTATTCCCCGCCTGGTTAATGAGCAGCTATAACTTAGCCGATCAGTCTTTTAAACTACTGGATGAAAGCATAGCCACTTATAAAGACTTAAAAATTCCCTGTGCAGCGAAAATCAATGAAGAATATCTTGAGCCCCTGGAAGCCGAAATAGCTGCCGCATTTGGTATCGGTTTTGACGCCGTAAAAAATGTGGATGAACTGAAACTTTTTCAGTGGGCGGGTAAACTGCTTTACGGCATTTTATTCAATGAGGTGCAGGCGGGCCTAAAGCAGCAGCACGCGCAGGGCCAGGAATTTAATATTTCGCAATCGCTCATCCATAAATTCAGTCAACTGCATTTAATGCTGCAGAGTATTAACCAGCCTGTTGTATTTGAAGATTTTCGGCCTTTCAGCCTGCTTCTGTTTAAGGTAAACAACGAGGCTGACCTGTTTGGCTATCGCGATGAGATCAATACCTTAACCTTTTCCTTACGCATTAAAGATTTTGGATTGATCATTTGCCTGCAGGATAATGGAGCTAACCGTATTTATCACAAAGACGTCCTTGAAAAAATTGAGGGCCAAACCCTTCACCCTATACAGTTTGAAGAGTTAAATGCCCGTATATTTTACTCGGCCTATTTATTTAACCGTCTGCCCGAATATCACATCTTACCTGCGGATGAAAATACCTACATTGAGGCCATGCCCCTGCGCGGTATGAGCAGCAAGCCCCTGTTCGATTTCTGGCAAAATAAAACATACGGACAGGTGCTTGAGAATTTCTGGAAAAAATGGGGCTTCCTGCTGCTGGAGATCATTAAAGATCCCGAAAACCCGATGAGCTTTTTGCTGGATGCCGATGGCAACTTTATTAATGCAGCAGGGATCGGACTCCCTCTGTAACAGTATGAAAAAAATAAGGTACAACCTGCGGAACCAATAGAACGGTGATCATTATTCCGCTAAGCGCGCCAAATAAATGCGCATCGTGGTTAATATTATCCTGGCCACGCTTTGATCCATACGAACAATAAACCAGGTATAATATACCGAATAAAACAGCGGGAATAGGTATTGGCAAAATAAGGATCATCATTTTGCTCAGCGGATTAAATAGTATGGCACCAAACACCACTGCGCTGATGGCGCCGGAGGCTCCCAAGCTACGGTACCAGAAATCATTTTTATGCTTAACAACGGATGGCAGATCGCTTAATATCATGCTGAGCATATAGAGCAAGGCAAACTGCCAATGCCCCAAAGTGGCTTCCAACTGAAAGGCAAAGAAAAAATAAGAAAGCATATTAAAGATCAGGTGCATCCAGTCGGCATGTATAAAGCCACTGGTGATTAAGGTATATACCTTTTTTCCCCGCGATACATCATAAGGATGAAGTATAAGTTTGGCATAAAGGTCATCATTTGAAAAAGCGACCAGGCTAACAACGATAGTGATCGCGAAAATGACAGATGCTACCGGTGCTATGGTAAGGTATTGTTCCATTATTGAATATCGAGTTTGGTATTGGTTAATAATCTGCCTACAGGGTACCGAAGGTAGGTTTTTTCGAAATAAGGTGAGTTGCGGTAAACAAAATTTAATTGTGCCGCGGCGCTACCTGCTAGTTGCGGGTTCTTCGCCTTTTCATCATCCAGTTTTTTCCTAAGCTGAGGGTCTTTTTTCAAAAGTTCAGCGGCATCGTCTTCAAAAACATAGTCCGAAAAATATTCTTTTTCACCCAGTACCGAATCAAAAAAGTTCCATGCAAAAAATGAATCTACCCCCTGCGGCTCCAGGGTTTCCACAATATAACGGTTCAGGGGCTGGTTGGTGTATAGCACGTAATCTCCGGCATAAAATTTCACTTTCATCACCGCCGGGTTTATTTTGACATCACTGTGCAGGTAATGCCCCTCATAAGGATGGGACGGCGTTTTATAGTCGCTGATATAATACATCTGCAGCTCAATTGTGGTATCATGCTTTAACCTGTGCATCGCAATATTGTTCAGTCTGAACAGCTCGGTCACTTTTTGCCATGCCTGCGGGATAAGGTAAGCTACCGGTTTGTCAGCAAATGCTGTTGCCGTATAGTTATCATAATACTTAATGGTTTTTGTATAAGGCTTCTTGCGATCATAATATAACCGTGGCAGTCCGCTCACTTCACTGGGCTTATAACCAGCAGAATATCCTTTAAAAGTGAGCGTGTCATAGTTCTGCTTATCCAATTGCCAGTTGAGGGCGAATTTGGTTTGCCGTTTTACCTGTTCATCGGCTTTATGCTTTACCTCACCTATCACCCTGGCGTCACGCTGGCATATATTGATCAAATGCTGCATAAAATCATAGGTAGCATGTACGCGCGTATCAAATGGTTTCAGCATATGTGTCTCGGTAATATAGCTGATGATATTATGCTGCGATGTATAACCGGTAGCAAACCGCGGCGTTTCTAAAAAACTAACGATGCCGGAGTCAGGGCTGGCTTTCATTTCTTCCACATAAGGCGTCATTTCATAGCCGCTTTTTGCCATACGCCTGTATAACTCCGGAGAAAGTGTTTTGGCTGTATATTCAGCCAATGTGGGGTTTTGCTTGTCTTTTTGTGTTTCGATCAGGGTCATCACATACTGGTAATCGGCACCATCGCTGGTGTGGTTATCCAGGAAGACCTCGGGCTGCCAGGCAACTATGATCTGCATAAAAGCTAAGGCATTTTTGCTGTCGGCCTTTATAAAATCACGGTTCAGGTCAAGATTTTTATAATTTCCCCTGAAACCATATGCCCGCGGACCGTTTTGGTTAATGCGCGATACGCCGCGATTTAAACAACCATCGATGTTATATACTGCGATAAAGCACAGTACCACATCATTGGGCAGTTTGTTTTTTTTAAGCAGATCACGCACCAGCATCATGCTGGCATCTATACCTTCCGGCTCGCCGGGATGGATGCCGTTATTGATCAGTAAAACCCGCTTGTTCTGTTTCTTTATCAGGGCAGGATCAAAAATCTTATCTTTTGATAAAACAATCAGACTTAAGGGCTTGCCTACGTCGGAGGTGCCATAGCTGATTATTTTCATCTGAGGATATCGCTTGCTTAGTTTCTGGTAATAAGCAATGATCTCGGCATAGGCAGCGGTATAGTTTTTATCCTGACTTAGTTCAAACGGTGTTAACTGTGCATTGGCCTGAAAAAAAATAAAGCAGATCATCAATGCCAACAAGCATTTGTTCATAGAAAATAATTTCAACAAATATAGGGTTGCAAGCCCATTAACAAACTAAAGACAGGAGATATTACAAATGTATGTATAGCGGTTGAAAAAGTGGTGACCGCGTTTTGCCAGTGGATGCAAAACATTGATAACCAGGCATTCAGAATCGCTCAAGGCGTTCAAGCCGCAGAAAGCTGAACGCTTATTTATTTATTTACGCAATGTTTTCCCTGAGATTTTTTGGAAGACTTTTGAGCACCAGGCCATAAGAGTGGTCAATCATCTGGCATAGCTGCCCGCGTGTCAGGTTACCCTCGGTCGATACGGTGTTCCAGTGTTTTTTATTCATATGGTATCCTGGCTGAACTTCAGGATGCTGCTCACGAAGCTCTATTGCCTGCTCAGGATCGCATTTTACATTGAAATGGGTGCTGTCAGCAATACTGATCAACAGGAAAAGTTTCCCGCCGACTTTAAATACCAGGGTATCCTCGCCAAAGGGCAGGCCCTCTGTTACACCAGGCTTTACCAGGCAATAATCGCGTATTTCTTCGATATTCAAATGCTAAAAACGTCTGATTAATTTGTTATACGAAGTTACGTTTCCAAAACTGAATTTAACCCCGACAACGATCTGCCGGTACTGGTTTGTGGCATTGTTTTTAAATTTAGAAGTAGGGTCATCATAGCCGTCAAGTCCTTCGCCAAAAACCATGTTATGCACGTAACCGAGATCAATAGCCATATAAGGTTCTTCGTAATCGTTGTATATTTTAAATTCATATCCGAACCGAAACGGAACGGTAAAGTTGATGCTGGCATTGCTTCCGGGGAATACATAGGTACGCGGTCCGTTTGCATCAATAACATTGGTACGCTGTACAGTATTACTATTGAATATAATCCCCATACCGGTACCGAAATAAAAGTTTTTCAGAATGTTCAAAATATTACTTTCTGAATAATCAATAACCTCGCCCAATTGAAAATCACCGTGTAAAATAAGGCCCTCGTAATGGTTGGTATATTGGCGTCCATATGGATCCAGGGACGCGATTAGTCCTCCGCCTGATAATTTACCAAATTGTAATTCGGCGGTAACGGGAATATAAGGGCTATAGTTATAAGTAAAATTAATATTTTCGGAAAAGTTATTATCCTGCCTGCTAATGTTTGTATAACCGCGTTCGTAACTGATATCCAATCCAATGGCGAATTGTTTGTAGTTATAACCCGCCTGGGCTTTTACAATTATTGTAATGAAGGTAAAGACGAAAAATAAAATAAATTTTTTCAATGTTTAAATTTAATCAATATTTTACAATGTTGGGGCAGCCTAACCTAAGACATTCCAAAAATAAAATCTCTATTAATAAATACGCTATATGACTTTACATTCCATGTTTAAATTTACTGTTACCGAACGCTTTATGCGTTATGTAACCATCGATACGCAATCTGATCCGAATTCCAATACCTGTCCTTCCACACCAAAACAGAAAAATTTAGGCGTTTTACTTGTAAACGAATTAATTGAAGCAGGGTTACATGATGCCCACATGGATGAGTACGGTTATGTATATGCTACTGTACCCGCCAACAGCGATAAAGAGAATATTCCGGTTATTTGTTTTTGCTCGCACATGGATACGGCTCCCGATTGCAGCGGAAATGGTGTAAAACCTATTATACATAAAAATTACCAGGGACAGGACCTGGTGCTGCCTGATGATCCTTCACAAATTATCAGGTTAACCGATCATCCCGATCTCTACAACCAGCTGGGAAACGATGTGATCACAGCCAGCGGCACCACATTATTGGGCGCCGATAACAAGGCCGGCGTAGCCGAAATTATGGATGCCTGCTACCATTTAATGAATCACCCGGAAATAAAGCATGGTAAAATAAGGATACTATTTACCCCGGATGAAGAGATAGGCCGCGGCGTAGATAAAGTAGATATAGAAAAATTAGGCGCTTATGCCGGTTATACCATAGACGGCGAAAGTGCCGGTAATATGGAAAACGAAACTTTCTCGGCTGACGGAGCAAAATTGATCATCGGCGGGATTAGCGCCCATCCAGGTTTTGCTAAAGGAAAAATGCAGAGCGCCATTAAGATCGCTTCACAAATTGTAAACGCACTGCCTTATGATCTGTCGCCGGAAGGCACCGCAGATATGCAGGGCTTTGTGCACCCGGTAAGCATCAGTGGCCATATTGAAACAACCGAGATCGATTTTATCATCCGCGACTTTGATGAATTTCAATTAAAGCAGCACGCCGATGTTATCCGCAAAACAGCTGATGAAGTATTAAAAAAGTTCCCTGGCTCGAGTTATGAATTACAGGTACATGCCCAGTACCGTAACATGAAAGATGTGCTTGACCGGCATCCGCAAATTGTGGAATATGGGATGGAAGCAATGCGGCGGGCCGGCTTAAACGCCCGCTTACACAGCATACGCGGCGGTACAGATGGATCAAGGCTATCGTTCATGGGTTTGCCTTGTCCTAATATTTTTGCAGGGGAGCATGCCTTCCACAGCAAGCAGGAGTGGGTTTCAGTACAGGATATGCAAAAAGCCGTTGAAACCATATTACACCTCTGTATGATATTGGAAGAAAAAGCCTGAGGTAAATAAATTTATTTCTCGGCCAGTAAATCGTTTGTCAGTTTCTCAAATTCATTGGCAAACTCGGTATAATATCTGCCGGTACCTGGCCCGCTGAAACCGGTATGTATTTTACGCACATCACCTTTTTTGTCAATGATAATCGTAGTAGGGAAGCCCTTAAAGTCAGCCAGCATAGGCAAACTCTTTAGCGGATCGCCTTTGGCAGGTGTGTAGCCTGTAATAAGCAACGGATAATTAATATTGAACCTGGTTTTCAATTGCTGCAATGCCGGTTTTGATTTTGCAAAATCGGTTGTACGCTCATAAGCCAATCCAATTATTTCAACTCCATGAGGGTGATATTTTTTATAGTAATTCACCATATAAGAGGTTTCGTCCATACAATTAGGGCACCACGAGCCCAGTATCTGCACAATAACCACTTTGTTTTTGAAGCGTGCATCACTCAATGACATCTTCATTCCATTGATATCAGGAAAAGTAAAATCGATTTTTTTGTAGCCGGGCTTCAGATAAGTGAGCGAATATGCATCCGGCAGTTTAGCTTTCCCGTTTCGTACGGCGGTCCACTGATCCATGCTGGAATAACCCGAATAATATTTGCCGTTGATCAACGTATTAGCGTCCGCGATATTTGCGGTAAACAAAAATGCATGGCCACCATCAAAGGTTGATAAGTAAATTTTATCGCCATTAACGGTTCCTTCAAGATACCGGTAATCGCCGGTAGTGGTTAAAAACGTGCCGGTCAGCTTCGCACCGATTTGTTTAAATTCTCCTACTGTGGTATCTTTATGATCCCCCTGGCCAAATATTGCCGACCATCTGCCGGTAACATTAAATGCTGGTTTTGTGACCGAACTAAAAAAACGCCACGCTTGTCCGGGTGCTGCAGTAAAATCCATTGACGCGTCTTTATTACCAAGATGCTTTATCCATTTTCCTTTTAGGCCAGAGCCCTCATATTTCAATTTAAATTCCGAATTGAACAACGGCATACGAATAAAAAGGGAGTCGGCTTTTTGCCTTATATCGGTTACCTTAAACCTTTCTGTGCCGTTAATAACAGACAATTGTCTGTTGCCGGCAATATCTTTTACTTCAAAATTAAATGGAAGCTCATTACCTGAAGATGTTTTTAAAGCGCCGCGCCAGATACCTGTTTTTAATTTGCTTTGTGCTTGACTTACAGTGGCCAGAAGAGCAAGGAATCCTGTAAATAATATTTTTTTATAGTGCATTTCCTGAATAGTCTATTAAACTGATATACTTTTTTCAAAGTAAACAAAAACTATCGAATTATTTCAGCACTTCACGCGAAATGACAATCTTTTGAATTTCCGAAGTACCCTCATATATCTGGGTGATTTTGGCATCGCGCATTAAACGTTCAACGTGGTATTCCTTTACAAAGCCGTAGCCTCCATGTATCTGCACGGCTTCTATTGTTGTTTTCATAGCCACATCCGAGGCGTATAACTTGGCCATGGAACTGGCCTGGCCGTAAGGCAGGCCATGATCTTTTAACCAGGCGGCCTTTAAACACAGTAAGCGGGCAGCTTCTATTTCGGTTGCCATATCGGCAAGTTTAAACTGGATAGATTGAAGGTCAGAGATCGTTTTTCCGAATGCTTTGCGTTCCTTCGAATACTGCAAGGCCAGTTCATAAGCACCTGATGCGATGCCCAATGCTTGTGCAGATATACCTATGCGTCCGCCTTCCAGTGTTTGCATGGCGAACTTAAAGCCAAATCCGTCTTCGCCTATCCTGTTTTCCTTTGGTACTTTTACATCAGCAAACATTAAAGAATGCGTATCTGATCCGCGTATACCCAATTTATTTTCTTTGGGTCCAATGGTAAACCCGCCCATGCCCTTTTCTACAATCAGCGCATTAATGCCATGATGCTTCTTGGCGGCATCCGTTTGTGCTATTACCAGGTAGGTGGAGGCAGTGCCCCCGTTGGTGATCCAGTTTTTTGTGCCATTCAACAGATAGTGATCGCCCATATCAATAGCGGTAGTTTTCTGTGAGGTAGCGTCTGAGCCGGCTTCCGGTTCAGATAAACAAAAAGCCCCTATTTTTTCACCTTTTGCCAGGGGAATAAGATATTTTTCTTTTTGAGCTTCGGTACCATATTTCTCGAGACCGAAACATACCAGCGAATTGTTTACCGAAACCACTACCGATGCAGAAGCATCAACTTTAGAAAGCTCCTCCATGACCAGCACATAAGATACGGCATCCATGCCACTTCCACCGTAGCGAGGCGAGACCATCATTCCGAGAAAGCCCAGCTCGCCCATTTTCTTGACTTGCTCAACTGGAAACTTCTGGTGTTCGTCACGCGCTATTACACCAGGCTTAAGTTCTGTCTGTGCAAAATCCCTCGCCGCCTGGCGTATCATTAATTGTTCTTCAGATAATTCAAAATGCATGGAATAAAAGGTTGACCGGTCAAAAATAATGTTATGCATGCATAGTAAAAAAATATATGCATAAAAAAAGAGAACTTTTTGCAAAGTTCTCTTTCCCCTAATTAATTTAAACTATTGATTAAACCCAAAACAAAGAACAAAAAATCCCAGCCTGGGCGTCTGAGAATTCTAAAATAAGCTTTTCATAGGTAGATGAAATTTTATTTTTTTCACAGATTCTATGCAGAGTCATTAATCAATAAACAAAAGTAACGCCACAAATCCATTAGACCAATGACGAATACGTCAGAATTTGTAATTTTATTGTTTCAAAAATTTTACGAACTTAAAAATTAGTTTAATGATTTATTTCTTAGATTGCACGTAATACCGTAATTAAACCATTGCATTTATATGTTACTTACTGATTTTGAGTATCTTAACGACTCGGAAGATGCCTTTAAAAAGAAGATTGCGTTACAGATAAAAACATTGAGACGACAGAACCAGGTTACCCAGGAAAAATTTTACAGCGAAACCAATATCAATATTGCCAGGCTTGAATCGGGCCGAGTAGATATCCGTTTAGATACTTTAAGGAAGGTTTGTTACTATTTTGATGTATCATTATCGGGTTTTTTTCACGGCATCTATTAATTGTCCGCTTTTTAGATACCTGAAAAATCGTATAAATTCCTTTATTTTATACACTTCTGTATCTTATATTAAACAATTACATAAATAATAATCAAAATTTCGGCATTAAAATCAGCCCTGGCAGGGATAAAACCACCCTTTTACCGATGTTCCTGAATTTTATAAGGCCTTTCCGGTTAAAAAGGGTGATAAAATGTGACTCGATCCGCGTAAAAGGGTGCAGTATGAAGGGACAATACCTTTCGCTCAATGAATATCCAATTTCCTGTATTGAAATAATGTACTTCATTATTGAATGATCAGTGTTCAATATTAAACACCCTTAAAAGCCTTCCTTAACCCGCCTTAATGGGACGGCTTTTTTATCTGGTAAAATATATACTAACTGATTGCTTTTAGAGTTAAATCTCAGGTAGCTGCATTTTGGTAAGAACTTTAAATTTTTATCGTTATGGAAATTCAGGATTATGAAACAAAAGCAGTGGACTATGCACAAGATCCGCATCTGTCTACAGAAGTGAAAGCATTTCTAAAATTGTTAAATTCAGGCGGCCCACCGGTGGAAAGCTTATCCAAACAGGAGGCCCGCGATGTACTGATCAATGCCCAGTCATCCGTTAAGGTTGATCTTTCAGGCATCGAGGAATCTGAGAAAACCATCACCGCCGATGGTTATACTGTTAAACTCAATATTGTTCGTCCGGAAGGTGTAAAAGACATCTTACCGGTATTCATTTTCATCCATGGCGGTGGCTGGATACTGGGTGACTACCAGACTCATAAACGTATGGTACGTGATCTTGTTGTACTTACAGGATGTGCCTGTGTATTCGTCAATTATACGCCCTCCCCGGAAGCACATTATCCACAGGCAATTAATGAAATCTTTGCGGCGACCAGCTGGGTGGCCGAACATGGTTCCGAGATCGGCGTGGATGGCAAAAACATGGCCATAATTGGCAATAGCGTTGGAGGAAATATGACAGCGGTGACTGCTTTGAAGGCTAAAGAAAAAGGCGGCCCCCGCATCAAAGGGATCGTCATGATGTGGCCAATTGTAGATGCTGAGTTTGATACCGAGTCATACAGGCTCTATGGCCAGGACCGTTTTTTGACCACCCCATTAATGGAATGGATGTACGATCAGTATACCACCGATCAGAGGCAGCGGAAAGAGATCTATGCTTCGCCTTTAAATGCTACCGTTGACCAGCTCCGGGATCTGCCGCCAACGCTGATCCAGGTGGCCGAGAACGATATTCTAAGAGATGAGGGTGAAGCTTTTGGCCGCAAGCTGGATGAAGCCGGCGTTAAAGTAACTACCGTGCGTTATAATGGGGTTATTCACGATTTCGGGCTGCTTAATGGTTTGGCCACAATCCCTCAAACCCGGGAACTGTTCATGCAGGCGGCAGCACATTTAAAAAGTTATCTTCAATAAGAGCACCTGTGGAACAGGACAAATGGACCATTTACCCTGTTCTACAACGCTTTTAAGGTTAAGTAAAAACAACAAAATGCAGCCCGGTCCGAATAAGCGAGTAAATATTTCGTAAAACTACCATCAACCCTGTCCTGAAAAGGCAGGGTTACTTATATTTGGGCAATGCAAATCATCCATGCCCTGCAATATTGGTGGCTACATCAAACATGGCTCGAAATTATTGGCGTTATCACAGGCCTGCTCTGTGTTTACCTGGCGGCGGTAAATAATATCTGGAACTGGCCCCTGGCTATTGTAAGTGTAGGCATTTACATTTTTATTTTTTTTGATGCCCGCCTCTTTGCCGATATGGGTTTGCAGTTTTATTTTTTGGGAATGAATATCTATGGCTGGTACTACTGGAGCAGGAAACCTGCAACTGAAAAGAAAACACCGGTTATGCGAATTACAACGAGAGAGGTGCTGCTGTCGGTTATAGCCATTATCATATTTACCTTTATTTTGGGTTCGGTTTTAAAATACACCCCGGCATCCTATCCTTATATTGATAGTTTTTGTACCGCCTGCAGTTTGGTAGCCCAGGTGTTTTTGGCCCGAAAAGTTTTAGAGAATTGGCTGATATGGGTATTTGTAGATATCATTTACGTAGGGGTTTACCTATTCAAAGGGCTTGATCTGACCGCAGTTATGTATGCCATTTATGTAGGCATAGCTTTATTGGGTTACATTGATTGGAAGAAGGACTATAAAAAGCAGCTTTCACAGGTGGTTTAAATGCAAAAATCAAAAATAATAAAAATAGCCGTTGTGGGTCCTGAATCAACTGGTAAGTCAACCTTGTCTGCTCACCTGGCTGAGCACTACCAAACCGTTTGGGTGCCTGAATATGCCCGTGGCTACTGCGAAAAGCTAACCGGGCCGCCTACCTGGCAGGACGAGATCAACATGTTTTACGGACAGGTAGCACTTGAAGAAGAGTTTATTCCAAATGCTGAAAAATTGCTTATCTGCGATACTACCTTTATTACCGTAAAGATATGGAGCGATTATACTTTTGGCGCCTCGCCGCAGGAAGTATTGGATGAATTACCCAAACACCCCTATGACCTTTACTTACTGCTAAGTATTGACTTACCCTGGGAAGATGACCCACTGCGTGATTTTCCGCACATGCGTGAGCATTTTATGGAAGTATGGCACAAGGAATTGCAGGCGCTTAATGCCAATTATGTATTAATATCAGGTACGGGGCAGCAAAGATATACTAGTGCTGTAGCGGCAATAGACAGGTTTTTAAGATCGGATTTTTTGCAGTAGGTTACTTGTTGGCGTTCAGGAAGGCCCCTTTTGAAATCATGGAAAGAATTTCTTTATCTTAATTTAACGTTTCATGCAACGTTCAAAAAAACGCTGCGTCATATTATCTGAAAGCTGAAAATTTGGAATCCTTATACATTGATAAGCATTACGACCTGGTGGCCGAGTGTAAGCAGGGCAGTAAAAAAGCCTGCTTCGAGCTTTATCGTTTGTATTCGAAAGCGATGTTGAACGTCGCCTTCCGGATAGTGGGCAGTATTGATGAAGCTGAGGATGTATTACAGGAAGCCTTTTTGGACGCTTTTAACCGGGTAAGGGATTTCAGGCAGGAAACCACCTTTGGTTTATGGTTAAAACAAATTGTAGTTCACCGGGCCATTAACCTGTTGCGCAAACGTAAACTGGATTTTGTTGAACTGGAGGACGGACAACTGGATAATATTGCAGATGAAGAAAGTGAGAGCGATGAACAAATACAATATAAAGTGGCCCAGGTAAAGGAAGCCATGAAAGAACTACCTGAAGGGTACCGGTTGGTTATTTCATTGTACCTGCTTGAAGGATATGATCATCAAGAGATAGGGCAAATCTTAAATATTTCTGAAAACACCTCAAGAACACAGTTTTTGAGAGCAAAAAGGAAGCTGAACGAGATTTTAATAAAAAAAGGAATAACATCATGAGCAAGCGATTAGAAGATTTCATTAAAATAAATAAAGAAGAATTTGATGACCTTGAACCATCGGCTGACCTGTGGCAAAAGATAGAGAAACATTTGCCCCCCGAAGGGGTGTTACCAAAAAAGCGCGAAGCAAAAACATTTTCGCTCAATTTCGTATTGCGGGTAGCCGCTTCGGTGATATTGGTAATGGGCATCGGTTTCGTTTTATACCTGCGCCACGAAAAAAGCGAGGGTATTAACTATGCCTCCATCAATCCGGTATATGCCAGGCAGCAACTGCAATATGCGTCGCTGGTTGAAACCAAACGCAATGAGCTGAAGACAATTGCCAAATCAGACCCGGAACTGTATAAGGAATTCAGTGCGGAGATAGCAAAAATGGATTCGACCTATAACAGGCTTAATAAGGATTTAACCACCAGTCCTAACCAGGAGCGTGTATTACGTGCCATGATCAGGAACCTGCAGATACAAAGCGAGATACTTAATCAACAATTGGGTGTAATTGAACAGCTTAATCAAAGCAAAAGAGAAGAAAAAAATGATACCAAAAATATATAAACCTGTATTGTTTATTATGGCTTTGTTAGCCGTTTGCAAGCCGGTATCAGCACAGGATAAGCCGGATGGCTCCGAGGTTACGGGTTTCGACAGTGAAGCTTTTAATAGAAGCATGAAACTGCTTAATTTGAAATTAGAGCTGAACACCAGGCACCTGGAATTGGCGATCAATAACCTGGATAAAAACATAAATGAGAGTTTTAAGAACTTTGATCAAAAGCTTCATTTAGCCAATCTGGGTTCGGAAATCTCCTTAAACGTTAATGATATTGTTAAAAGTGTCAACGTTAATATCAGCGATAATGGTGCTCAGAGCAAAGTCCAGGACGGGGATGTGCAGGACAGAATAAAAAATTACAGTAAAAGTTATGCGGTTGACGTCAACGATAAATTGGCGATCGACAATAAATACGGTAAAATAACTGTAAATACCTGGAGCAAAAACGAAATTAAAGTAGAGGTACAAATTAAAGGTAGCGCCGGTGACGGTGAAACTGCACAAAAGTTAGTCGATGCCATCAGCATTTCCGACAGCAAGAATGGCAACGTGGTATCTTTCAGAACAAATTTTGGCAATGGATCGGGTTCGCTGTGGAATTTATTCAGCAATATGAATGATCATCATAAGGCAGAAGTGAATTATACCATTTATATGCCCTCAACTATTGCCCTTGACATGAGGAACAGATATGGCGCTGTTATATTGCCAAGCCTGAACGGCAAAGTGGTAATTGATAATGCTTATGGCTCCTTAACAGCCAGGGCATTAAGCAATCCTTCAAACGAGCTCCGTTTCCGCTATTATGAAGTAAATATTGAAGAATTAGCAGGTGGAACGCTCGACCTGTCCTATGGTTCTTTAAAACTTGGAAATGTTGGCAGATTGGAAGCAAATGTAAACTACGCACCTATCGATATTGGTAAATTGACGTCATCGGGCAGCTTTAATGTGAGGTATGGCGGCGGAATAAAAATAAATGAGATCAGTAAGGCTTTAAAAAACCTGGATATTAATTCAACGTATTCAAGTGTGAATATCAATCTCAGAGGCGACGAAAGCTTCGACTTTGATGTAACGGTTAAATATGGCAGCTTTAATTGCAATGAAAATAAAGTTAAAATAACCAGCAAATCACCGTCTGATGATGAACGCGGTTACCATCCAACCAAAAACTATAGAGGTTACATGGGTAACAGTAATTCAAGCAATAGAATAAATATAAGCAGCACCTACCAGAGCGTGAAACTGGAGTAGTGTTTACAATAGAATCAACAACCAAGAGTCAGAATAAGTCTTAATCGCTGGTTCTTGACGCTTGATTCTTGGCTTTGCCCTAATATACCCTGCATAACAAACCCTTCAAATATTCACCCTCAGGAAAGGATGCCCTTACGGGATGGTCTTCGGGCTGGCAAAACTGGTATATAAACTGTACTTCCTTGCCTGCATCCAGAGCAGCCCAGGCCAGTACTTGTTTAAAAGTATCGATATCCATGGCGCCCGAACACGAAAAAGTAGCCAGCAAGCCGCCATTATTAAGAAGTAACATACCTAATCGGTTTAGGTCCTTATAGGCCCGGGATGCTTTTGCTAAGGCTGAACGTGATGGCGCATATTTAGGCGGATCAAGCACCAGGACATCAAACTTTTCGCCCTGCTCACGCAATGCCCGTAATTGTTTGTTCACATCCGATTGAATAACCGTGTGCTTGGAGGCGTCCAGATTATTAAGCTTCACATTCCCTTTTAATGTCTCAATTGCCAGTGCCGAACTGTCTACACTGGTAACCGACGCTGCTCCGTTTTTCAGGCAGTTAAGTGTGAAACCACCAGTATATGAAAAGCAATCCAATACTTTTTTGCCTTTTGCATGCATGGCAGTAATATGCCGGTTATCGCGCTGATCACAATAAAAACCTGATTTTTGCCCCTCGGCTATATTGATGCCATAAGCAATATTATTCTCCATCACCTTTACTATTTCGGGTGGATGCGCACCCGCCAGTACCTGGTTAATGGTTTCCAATCCTTCATGTGAACGGGAGGAAGCATCGCTTTTATCAAAAATCCCTTTGGGCTTTAATAGCTTTTGCAGTTCATCAATAATTACAGGCATCATTTTTTCGATACCCGAAGTGAGCACTTGCACAGCCAGGAAATCAGCATATTTATCTACAATCAACCCGGGCAAATAGTCAGCTTCGCTAAAAATAAGCCGGCAGGTGTTGGTAGCTCCATTTTCAAGCAAATGACTGCGACTGCTTACGGCAACTGCAACCTTCTTACGGAACCAATTCTCCTCTATCCCCACACTTTCATCCCATTCCAATAACCGTAGTGCCACTCGTGATTGGTCATTGTAAAAACCGTAAGCCATAAAATCGCCTTTATCATTCAGCAATTTTACGATATCGCCGTTGGCTGGCTTACCTTTTACACGTTCAATAGCACCCGAAAATAACCAGGGATGACGCTGAAGTACCGCCTTTTCCTTGCCTTTTTTTAATATCACATCCACCATGCCGCAAAGGTAATACGATTAAAGGATTTAATAAGGTTAAGAGATTTTATCATTTACCAACGATTAATAATACCCTGTCAATCAATCAATCATTTAATCGTGTTCTTGTTTCTTTGCGTGTAAGTGCCTAAGTTTGCGCCTCAATAAAAATGTTATGTCTAAAGCATCAGAAATAAAGAATGGCAATATCCTTCGCTTTAATGGCGAATTATTGCAGGTAGAGGAATTTTTGCACCGTACACCCGGCAACCTTCGCGCTTTTTACCAGGCGCGCATGCGTAATGTAAAAACCGGCAAACTGGTTGAATACCGTTTTCGTACGGATGAAGACGTAACAATAGCACGCGTAGAGACTAACGATTACCAGTATTTATATGAAGATGGCGATTCACTGGTGATAATGGACAATACCACCTATGATCAGCATAATGTTCCGAAGGTCCTTTTTGGCAGTGCAGTTAAATTTTTAAAGGAAGGGATGAATGTAATAGTCGCATTTGAGAGTGACGAACCAATAATGGGACAAATACCGGGCTCTGCCGAGTTGGTGATCACCTATACCGAGCCGGCAGTTAAAGGGGACACATCAACCGGCGCATTAAAAAATGCGACTGTTGAAACCGGCGCCGAAATTAAAGTTCCCTTATTCATCAATATTGGTGACAAAGTAAAAGTGGATACTGCCACGGGTGCTTATGTCGAACGGGTGAAGGGATAGCAGGGTAGCAGTTTTCGGTAGCAGTTGACTACTTGATATAAATTTTAAAGCTTCCGGTTTTTCGGGGGCTTTTTTTGTGGATTAATTGTAAATTAGATGACCGTGATAATCAGCGATTTGCGTTTTATCTGATTTGCTATGACACCCACAAATGATCTCTTTAAAAAACTGACTTGTTTTACTGAACCTGGATTCAGGGAGGAATTATTGCAGCATGGTCAGTTGGCTTCTTTTAATAAGGGGGATGTAATCGTTCGCGACGGGCAATATGTAAAATTTTTGCCGATAGTACTTAAAGGAGCTATCCGGGTTTTTCAGCAAAGCCAGGACCGGGAGATTTTGCTTTATTATGTGAGGGCGGAAGAAACCTGTACGATGTCGCTTGCAGCCGCTTACTTCAATAATAAAAGCACCTCTGATGGAGTGGTAACAGAGCCTACCGATGTATTGATATTTCCAGCCAGCCTTATCCATCAGTGGCAATTAAAATATCCTTCATGGAACAGGTACGTGATGCAAATGTTCCGGACAAGATATGATCAGTTAATCAACTCTTTACAGGAAGTCGCATTTGAACATATTGATGTGCGGGTGCTGGAATATTTGAAAAATACCGCCTGCAAGGAAGATAGCAAATTCATTAACCTCTCACATCAGCAATTAGCCGATGAGCTCGGCACTACCCGTGTGGTCATATCCCGCATTCTGAAAGAATATGAACACCAAAAAAAGATAAAATTATTCAGGGGCAGAATTGAGTTACTGAAATAAATATTTTTGCTTATGTATCTTTTGATACCGTTGCGGTATTTAATGCTTTATAATTTTGTTTCTAAATAATCATCAAGCTAATCAACAAAATTATGAAAACATTACACTGTGCCGATGCCGGCTTCGATTGCAAGGCAGTTATACAAGCCGACACTGAAGAAGAAGTATTAAACCAGGCAGCCGAACATGCCAAGACTGTCCATAACGTTTCCGTTACGCCTGAAATGGCCGAACAGATAAAAACGCTGATAAAAGAGGTCTGAAAAGAATTGGCAACTTTTTGAAAGTTGTCAATCCTCCTCAGACTAAAATTCCAACTCCAACAAAACCGGACAATGGTCCGAGTGTCTGGCTTCCGGTAATATAATAGCCCTTTTGATATTATCTTCCAGTCCCTTGCTTGCCATGGCATAATCAATACGCCAGCCAAGATTCTTGATACGTGAATTGGCCCTGAAGCTCCACCATGTATAATTGTGCGGCTCTTTGTTTAAATGCCTGAAGGTATCTATAAAGCCTGATTCGATAAAGTTTTCCATCCACTGGCGCTCTACGGGTAAAAACCCGGAGGAGTTGGCGTTGGATTTAGGGTTATGGATGTCAATGGGCCGGTGACAAATATTGTAATCGCCACAGATCACCAGCTTAGGGTAATCCACTTTTAAAAGGTTGAGATATTTACCAAACTCATCTAAAAAGCGGTATTTAAATATCTGCCGCTCATCACCACTGGAGCCCGACGGGAAGTAAACACTCATTACCGATACCTCATCAAAATCAATCCTTATATTTCGTCCTTCGCGGTCAAAATCGGCTATGCCGCAGCCATACTCAATATGCTTTGGCAATTGTTTAGTAAAGATGGCCGTTCCGCTGTATCCCTTTTTTTCAGCCGGGAACCAATAATGCTGATAGCCCATTTGATCTACTAATTCGAGATCTGTCAATACATCAGGCGTGGCTTTTATTTCCTGCAGGCAAATGACATCGGCATCAGTAGCCTGTAACCATGCCAGCCAATTTTTGCTCATCGCAGAGCGTATTCCATTAACGTTATAAGTGATGATCTTCATGTAGTGATATGGGATTTCGAATGTTCAATTCGAATTTGAAAATTAGTTGTTATTTGTTAACCCGAGCAATTTATCCAACTGCTTGCATTCCTTTTTACTGAGTAACTCCACTGTCATCGGCACATCCGTAAGTGGACGGTCATTGCCATCCTTTTTAACCGCAGCAATACGATCGACCATATCTAAACCGATAACCACTTCGCCATAAACCGTATAATTTTGATCCAGCTGTGGTGTTCCCCCAACCGTTTTGTACCAGTCTCTTTGCCAGCCCGGGAATTTATGACCGTTCATTCTTGGCGTTTTCTCCAAAGTATCCAGTTTGCCATCTGTGTAACGTTTTCCCTCCACAATATAAAACTGGCATCCGCTTGATGCTTTTTTGGGGTTATCATCACGGGCCGCAGCTAATACGCCACGCTTATGAAAAATACTGTCCTTAAATTCCGCAGGGACGGTATAGCCTACATCCCCATTACCCAATTCGGCACCCGGCGCTGTTTTTTTAGGATCTTTTGAATCAGGATCGCCACCCTGAATCATAAAGTTCTGAATTACCCGGTGGAACAACGTTCCGTTATAAAAGCCCTTTTTAGTCAGCTTAATAAAATTGTCCCTGTGCTGAGGCGTTTCATTATACAAGCGAATAATGCATTCGCCATAGCTGGTTTTGATGCGCACATATTGATTTTTTGGCCCGCTGGCAAAAGCGCTGATGCTGATCAATAAAAGTGCGAGGGTAAATAGTTTCTTCATGCTTTTTTTGTTCTAAGGCTGAAAAGTGGCAAGGTCGGAAAGTTATTGATAAGCGCTTTAAAAATTAACAGCAGGTCCCATATATCTTATCTTGCAAGATTAAAAAAACCTTATAACTTTTCAACCTTTCAACTTTCCAACAAAAACTCACATCGACTCAAAATAATCGATAATTAAAGATTTCATCACCATTTCCTGTTCCAGTAAAGTATAGTTGGGTATGGCATTAACCAGTTTCCAATGCGGCCAGCCGTCCTGATCGAGCCCTTCCAGTTCATAAAACCCCATCTGGCTGAACAATCTGCAGGTAGCTATGTGCATCAATTCTTCCTTTTGGCGCTTGCTGAACTTTTTTGGTCCCTGCCCCAATTCCTGTACGCCTATCAAAAATAACATTACTTTAATATCAGGCGTATCGGTGTCAAAATCCGTCGCAATCTTTTGTTGTAAAGCCGCCCATTTTAAGTTGATCTCTGCAGGTTTCATCCGCCAAAGATACATTGCCTTGGTTATTAAAAGAACTTCAGGAATATGCTTTTTACAACGATATTGTTACGATTGGATAGTATTTTATGGTTGCGTTTAACTATTTTTGCAAACAAGGCATTATTATTGTAATATCCTTGTTTTTGTTATTTTGAAAAGAGCTAAGCATCATATCATTTATTCCTTGATCGTCCTGATCTGTTTTGCAGCAGGGCAGATAATGGTATTTGCTCACCAGCACCTTGTAAAATATCAAACACATCAAACCTCACAGGATCAGCAAACCGTAACGGAAAAATGTCAGTTATGCGATGCTATGCATCAGAACAGCATGACGGTTGTTGATCACCAGTATTTTAACGCGGTAGTTTCTGCCGATTATTTCTACACCCAGGGCAAATATGATTTCATAAGCATTGCCCTGATCCTTTCTTCCGGGCGCGCTCCTCCGCTTTCATAATAATTACCTCCAGTTAACAGCTGCCCAGGGGGCGGCATCATTTATCACAAAAAATTATTATTATGAAATTGAAGTTATTTAATTGCTTTTTAGCGCTATTTATAAGTTTTTCGGCATTTTCGAATGTCAATATTATTAGAAATAAAATATCGGACAACAACGATGCTGTCATAGGAAGTTTAACGGGAACTATTACGGATAAGGCCGATGGCAAGCCAATACCAGGCGCCAGTGTTTCCATTCCTGACCTCCGGATAGGTACTGTTTCTGATGCAAATGGAAAATACACCATCAATAGATTACCAAAAGGGATTTACCTGGTACAAGTTAGTTTTATCGGCTACAGGACTTTTAACCAGAGGGTTGATTTTTCAAAAAATGGCGAATTGAGTGTTCAATTACAAACTTCATCGATTGAAGCCGGAGAAGTAGTAATTACCGGGGTAAGCAAGGCTACCGAAATAAAAAGAGACCCGGTACCGATGGTTGCAGTAGGCAAAACATTTATCGATCAGCGGTCTGCATCCGGGAATGTGATTGATGAGATAGCAAACCTGCCTGGGATAAGTGCGGTCACCACCGGCCCCAATGTTTCCAAACCTTTTATACATGGCTTAGGTTATAACCGCGTGGTGACAATGGAGGATGGCATACGCCAGGAAGGCCAGCAATGGGGTGATGAACACGGTATAGAAGTAGATCAGAATTCCATAGACCGGATTGAAATTATCAAGGGCCCGGCAAGCTTAAGCTACGGGTCAGATGCACTTGGCGGTGTAGTAAACTTATTGACTCCTCCTCCTGTTCCGGAAGGTAAAATATCAGGTTCTGTACAAGGCACATATGGCACCAACCAGGGACTGCTGAACGGTTCGTTCCGCCTGCAGGGAAATAACAACGGCCTGGTATGGGGCACCATTATATCAGCTAAGGAAGCAAAAGACTATCAAAACCAGCACGATGGACGGGTATATGGAACCGGTTACCGCGAGAAGGATGCGCGTGTAATGCTTGGTTTAAATAAATCATGGGGCTACTCCTACCTGAATGCTTCTATATTTGATGATCAGCAGGAAATACCGGACGGCAGTCGTGATTCGGCTACCCGTAAATTTACAAGGCAGATCAATGATGAAGACATCTTTCGGCCCATTGTCCCCGGGTCAGTACTCAATTCATATGGCATTACACCGGTACATCAACATGTTCAGCTTTATCGTATTTATGATAACAGTAACTTTGTTTTAGGAAGCGGCAACCTGATCGTTAATCTGGGTTACCAATACAGCCATAGAAGGGAGTTTACCCACCCTACCGAGCCCGATGTTGCGGGTTTGAATTTAAATTTGAACACTTATACTTATGATGTAAAGTATAATTTCAACCTGGGCAACGACTATGAAACCTCAGTTGGCGTTAACGGAATGTATCAAACCAATACTTTAGGCCAAAGTACTGCCTTTCCAATACCGGCTTATCACCAGTTTGATATCGGGCCTTTCTTTATTATAAAAAAGAGCTACGGAAAATTAGATCTTTCCGCCGGAGCAAGATACGACAGGCGTTCGTTCAGCGGACAAGCTGCCTATATCGATACCTCGAAGGCATTTTATCCTTCGCTTTATACCGGTTCTAATCCAACCACCGCCCCTAATGTCGTTCCGCAATTCAGCGCCCTGAACAAAACATTTTCAGGTGCTACGGGAAGCTTCGGTGCTACTTATAATTTCTCGGATGCTTTCCTTATCAAGGCTAATATCGCACGTGGTTTCCGGGCGCCAAGTATAGCAGAACTGTCTGCTAACGGCCCAGACCCGGGCTCACAGATCTATCACGTAGGGAACAGCAATTTTAAACCTGAATTTAATATGCAGGAAGACATTGGTGCCTTCATTACACTGCCAAATGTTTCCTTTAGCGTAGAGTTGTTCAACAATAATATTCAAAATTACATATTCCAGGAACAGGAACTTAATGCGGATGGCACGCCGGTTATAACTCAGGGGTACAACACCTTTACTTATGTGCAAAGCAAAGCACGTATCAACGGCGGGGAGTTTAGCCTTGATCTGCATCCCGTGCCGTGGTTACATTTTCAAAACTCACTGAGTTTAACTTATGGCCAGAACTTAGGTAACGGCGGCCCTGTGGCGGACAGCCTGAAATATTTGCCTTTCATACCCCCGCTGCATACGCACTCAGAACTGCGCGCCAATTTTTCCAAGGGATTCGGCATTTTCCGGAGTGTTTACGGCTTTGCCGGCTTTGACCACTATAACGCGCAGAATAGGTTTTTCGCAGCTTATGGCACCGAGACCTACACCGCAGGTTATAATTTATTAAGTGCTGGCATTGGTGGAAACTGGGTTGATGCAAGCGGAAAGACCATACTGAAACTGTTTGTTGAAGGCACTAACCTTGCTAATGTTAATTACCAATCGAACATGAGCAGACTAAAGTACTTTGATAACCCGACCGTGCCGCCAGGCGTACAGCCCGGTATTTTTAACATGGGCCGGAACATCAGTTTTAAAGTAGTGGTACCGTTTGACCTTTCACCGCATCCACACTCAAAAGCGATCTGATATTCTCTGAAAAAAAATCCCGCCTTAAACTTAAACGGCGGGATTTTTTTTTTAAGATATGATGCCAGAGTTCAAAAAGCAGTTTAAAAACGGCGCGCCCTTATTGAATTAACTTCTCCAGGATCTGCTTAGCTGGTAGTTTCTCCTGTAAACCGCTTGTCATATCTTTAAAGCTCAGCAAACCGCTTTGCATTTCATCGCTGCCGATCACAATGGTATAGTGAATCTGCTTGTTATTGGCGTATTCCAGTTGCTTCTTGATCTTGGTGCCTGCGGGATATAGTTCGGTATTGATATTACTGTTCCGTAATTCCTGTAAAAGGGGCAAAGCGTATTTTTCCCCTTCCTTATCAAAACAGCAGATAAGCACCCGTGTGCTTTGGTTAGTTGTGACCGGGAACAGGTTAAGCTCCTCCATTACATCATAAATACGGTCGGCGCCGAAAGATATGCCCGCGCCGGTAAGGTCTTTCAGTCCAAACATCCCTGTAAGGTCATCATACCTGCCGCCGCCACCGATACTGCCCATGGCGACCTCGTTGGTTTTTACTTCAAAAATGGCGCCGGTATAATAGTTTAATCCGCGGGCAAGGGTAATGTCCAGTTCTAAGGTTGCAGTTTTAAGTTCGCAGCTTGCAATGTAATCCAAAACCGATTGAATCTCATCACATCCTTTTAAGCCGATTGCAGAACTTGCTAATGCTTCCCGCAAGCTTGCCAGCTTCATCTCATTAGTGCCTTGCAACAATATCACAGGCTTTATCTTTTCAATATCAGCCTGGTTAAACCCTCGCTCTCGCAGCTCTTTAATCACCCCGTCAAGCCCAATTTTATCAAGTTTATCTATAGCAACGGTCAGATCAATGACATTATCGTTTTTATCTATAATTTCAGCAATCCCGGATAGAATTTTTCTATTGTTAAGTTTAATAGTAAAATCTTTAAGTCCTAATTTGCACAAAGCCTCATCATAGATCATTACAAACTCAGCCTCATTGAGCAGGGAATCTGAGCCTACCACATCGGCATCACATTGATAAAATTCGCGGTAACGGCCACGCTGCGGCCTGTCGGCCCTCCACACCGGTTGCACCTGGAAGCGCTTGAAAGGAAAGGTGATCTCGTTCTGATGCATTACCACATAACGAGCGAATGGAACAGTGAGATCGTAACGGAGTGCTTTTTCGGACAGCTCACCGGTTATCAGTTGTGAGTTATAGGTTGTCAGCTTCTGCTGGTCTACTTTTGAAAGAAAATCACCGCTATTCAATATCTTAAAAATCAATTTATCCCCCTCATCGCCATATTTGCCCATCAGCGTACTTAAATTCTCTATCGCAGGCGTTTCTATCTGTTGATAACCGTATTTGCGAAAAACGCCTTTTATGGTGTCAAAAATATAATTACGTTTAGCCATTTCGGCCGGAGAAAAGTCGCGGGTGCCTTTAGGTACAGATGGTTTGATGGATGCCATGGGCGCAAAGGTAATATGATTTCAGGATTATCGCGATCAAAATCGAGTAATCTCGAGTCAATCATGGTTCAGACAAAATAACATAAATTTGCTTCATGCATATCATCGCCCAAACACCGCTTTTTGTTATCCGAAATTTTCAGCCTGAAGAAGAAGATATCTATATGGCCCTTTTTGATGATGCGCGGGTTACGCTGCACTTGCCCAGCAGGAGCCGTAAAGAACATATAAAAATATTTAAAGAAACGTTGAATGATTATGCCAGACATAAGGTTTTAGGACGATGGGGAATGTTCAATACTATAGATGGTGAATTTATCGGTTTGTGTTTACTAAGAAAATTCGATGATGAAGATGGGAAAGTGGAGTTGGGTTATGTGCTGCATAAAAAGTACTGGGGACAGGGTATTGCCAGCGAAATGGCAGTACTAATGATCAGTTATGGATTTACTCATGCTAATGCCCTTGAAATTGTCGCCGTAACCACATTGGAGAATGTCGGATCGCAAAAAGTACTGCAAAAAGCAGGATTAACGCGCATGGATAATTATAAGAGGGACCGGGAAGAGCTGGCTTATTTTAGAATAATAAGAAAATGAGACCAGGCTAAAGTTGTTTAAAAAAGAGACGAAGATATACCCGGATATTGCGGAAGAGATTTAAATTAATAGCTCAAGGTTGCCCGTTATAATACATCGTGCCTTACTATCGCCGACAAGGAGCCTGCCCAAAATTTTGTGCAACAGCCAGCTCCGCTGTATTAAAACGCACTTCTTTCATCAAAAAAAAATCATTAATTGGTTTTTAGCTAAACGCTACCCGATAGCTGCTTAATAATATCTTTACACCCCTGTTCTATCATTTCGAAAACTGTCTCAAACTCACTTTCGTCAAAGTAAGGGTCGGGCACTTCCTTATCGCCTAATAAGAGTTTGACTTTTGCCGATGACTGCTCATCAGGTGCCATGGCAAGTACGTCTGATCGATTGTATTTATCCATCACCAGTATCAGGTCGAATGCGTTGAAATCATGCCTTGTGAATTGCCTGCACACCTGGGTGCTGATATCCATACCATGATTAAGTGCAGTACGTACCGAGCGCCTGTCAGGCCCTTCACCTACATGCCAGTCGCCTGTTCCGGCGGAATCAATCTGCCAGTCGAGCCCATTCTGCCCGACCAGTTGCTGCATGATCCCCTCGGCCAATGGCGAACGGCAAATATTACCCAGGCAAACCATTAGTATTTTCATTTCTTATGATTGAAAGGTTGCTGGGTTTGGAATGTTTTAAAGCCGGCTTATTGATTGTATAACATCACTTTTCAACTTCGAAATATCCCAACCTGCAACAAAAACCTTAACCAAATAATTGATTCAATATCCCTGCCAACCTTACTCCGGCTTTTAACAGTCGCTGGTTGAGGATATCGATATGATTAAAATTGTATTTGTAGGCATTCAACGAGTCTCCTGATTTCACTTCAGAATATATCTTTTCAGCCAGCTGGTTCGATTCAAAAAGCCATTCGCTTATTGGTGCCTTTTGCCATTCGGCTCGCTGTGCAGCAGTGGTATAATTAATGGAAGAGGTGTATTCGGTATAACTTAATTGCTGAAATTCGATTAGTTGAGAATCCCATACCGAGTGCAGGTTGGTTGGGTTATTAAACCAGGTTACCTTGATATCATTACCACCCTTGTCTTCCGTATGGCCGGCATGCAACGGCTGATGCACATCTTCGGCGATATGGATAAGCATGCGCAGGTACAGCAATTTGTTCTCCCTGGTCAGGTCTTTCTTTTTTAACTCACCAATCAAAAAATTCAATTTGGTATATGCATCTACTTTGGTGTCCCGATTCAAATATTCCTGCAGTTCAGCATAGGTGTAGACTTTGTCCAGGTCGATATAGTGCCAGATGGATAGATAATTGTAGTTTGGATCTGATTTAATGAAATCGGCCCAGTTGCTGGTGATGGCAATGCTTTCATTACCCAAAATTGCCTTTATAGCTACGCGTGCTTTGGGTGTTAAATAACTGTCGGCTATTTGTCCGGCTATGCGATGTCCTTCAGCTCCCCATGCCATTGATCGCAGGGGGGTATAAATAATAGCGATACCAAGAAATAGTTTTTTAAAAATGTTCACTTTCATATCACAATGGTTTTGGGTTGCAGGCAGTATGCTTTATTAAATGTGCATTGATGGGTATAACGCTTGAGGTACTTGAAAATTGAATAAGCGAATCGGTTTTTTTGCTGACCTTAAAAAACTCTTCATAAATACCAGAGCGGAAGCATCCGCCCTCTTGCTTTAAACTATAATCGGCATTGCAAAATTGACCCTTTAAATGCAGCGTATCTTTGCCTTGCTGGTAGCTGCCCCGTACATATTCGGACCAATGGCCCGAACTCATGCACGTATCGGGCCCGTTATTAACTTTGCTGAAGGAGTTGATCTTTACAAAAAAAGAATCGCAACTGAATTTAAAATGGTAAATAGAATATTGCAGCAATTGCTTTTCCTTCAGGACCGAATCCTGTTGCCACTCACCCTGCAAATAAACTTCGCCCTTCCCCTGCGTATCGGGATTTGACAAACATGACGTTAAACTAAAGGCCATTAGTAAGATGAAAGGTAAAAGGCGAAAGGCGAAGGGTTTTTGCATGTTGTAAACAAAGACGAAAATTAAGCCCCTCTCTACAGAGCAGGGCTTTGGGTTGAGGCTTTTTATTTCAAACTTCCGATCATATCTTCAGGGCGTACCCACTGGTCAAACTGCTCATTGGTCAGGTAACCTAATCCAATGGCTGCCTCGCGCAATGATGAATTTTCCTTTAAAGCTGTTTTGGCAATTTTTGCGGCTTTTTCATAACCGATATGCGGGTTAAGTGCAGTAACCAGCATCAGTGAATTTTCCAAATGCTTTTTAATACCGGCATAATTCGGCGCTATGCCCACAGCGCAATGATCATTAAACGATACACAAGCATCACCAATCAAGCGCGCCGATTGTAAAAAGTTAGCTGCCATGACCGGTTTAAATACATTCAGCTCGTAATGACCGTTTGAGCCGGCTATGGAAATAGTTACGTCATTACCCATTACTTGTGCAGCCACCATTGTCACTGCCTCGTTTTGGGTAGGGTTTACTTTTCCCGGCATTATAGATGAACCCGGTTCATTATCAGGAATATGTATCTCACCGATACCTGAGCGCGGTCCGGAAGCCAGCATGCGGATATCATTTGCTATTTTCATTAAGGATACGGCGATCTGTTTCAACGCGCCATGGCTCTCCACAATTGCATCATGGGCAGCCAGAGCTTCGAATTTATTTTCGGCAGTACGGAAAGGCAGGTTGGTAAATTTGGCAATGTATTCAGCCACTTTTACATCATATCCTTTTGGCGTATTGATACCTGTACCAACTGCCGTGCCGCCTAATGCAAGTTCAGCCAGGTGATCCAGTGTATTTCTGAGGGCTTTTAAGCCATGATTCAATTGCGATACATAACCAGAAAATTCCTGGCCCAGGGTAAGCGGCGTAGCATCCATCAGGTGGGTACGACCGATTTTTACCACACTTTTAAAATCTTCGGACTTTGCCTGTAAGGTATCACGCAGTTTTTCAATGCCCGGTATGGTCACATCCATTACCATTTTGTAGGCGGCGATGTGCATAGCGGTAGGATAGGTATCATTTGACGATTGCGATTTGTTCACATCATCATTTGGGTGGATAAAGGTTTTGCCTTCGCCCAACTTGTTTTCCTGTAACACATGAGAGCGGTTGGCAATCACCTCGTTCACATTCATGTTCGACTGTGTTCCAGATCCTGTCTGCCATATTACCAGCGGAAATTCAGCATCCAGCTTACCTGCAAGTATCTCATGGCAAACCTTTGCTATCAGATCCCGCTTTTCAGCAGGTAACACGCCGAGGTCGGTATTGGTATAAGCCGCAGCTTTTTTAAGATAAGCAAAAGCGGCAATGATCTCCTTCGGCATAGATGCTTCGGGCCCTATTTTAAAATTATTCCGTGAACGTTCGGTTTGTGCTCCCCAGTATTTGTCGGCAGGTACCTGTACCTCGCCCATGGTATCGTGTTCAGTTCTGAAACTCATGGTATTTTTATGAATTATTTGCCAGGCAAAGTTAGGGTTTTATATGATGTAGGATAATGTAAAAAGTATTCTTTTTGATACAAATTCTACGGTCACTCGCATGGTCTGTGTCTTCACAGGTTATGACTAAAGCTACGTGTGAACAGCCGGTAAAAGAGGCACTACTCCCAGATCATCCTAACGCCGGAAGAACCAAGAAGACCGCTGTTGAAGTCAGAATAAATATCAAAAAAAGCAAGGATAACTGAGCCATAAAGGGTTTTATTCGACCGCTGCAGGAAGGGCTAACATAATTTTTAAAACGAAGATTTTACGATACTTCATTATTCAGACCGCACCTATCCTTGTTGTTATTAACTATAGCTGCCCTGTCAGGACACAGATAACGGGCGCGAGATTTGCGAAGTTTTAAAAACTTCGCAAATCTTAAAATGCCTTATTGAATATCACTTAGCTTTATCACGCGATAAGCCACGCCGAGCCGGATAGCATTTTGTTCAACTGTGCTTGTGAAATCTGCCGTCTTTCGCCGCTCATTTACCTTCTCAGGGTCCTTAATTGGCCATACGATGCATTCGTCAGTAATATTTTTGAACTTACGGCAGATCACCTGCGTACCATAAACCTGTTCCTTTCCCTGGTTCATCAGATCACGGTCGAGCATCATCGCATATAACCGGTACGGCAGTTCATTCTCATCGGCAGCCTTTTTCATCATAAGCATGTATTGATGAATTTTGTTCGAATGCTGTATGATATACCAGGCAGCTTTATTGGCGGGCGTATCTACTAATGTTCTGCCCGGATAACCGTATTTATTAAATACTGATTCAATAAACACTACGTTAAGCGAATCGAGCCTGTTTTGCAGCCTCCAGTAATGTGTGCTTGCATCTCCCGCCGCTTTAAAAGAAAGGCTTTTTGTTGTAGAGTCGGCCTTTTGAGGATTCATCAGCATCATCAGCGTATCGCGGTATTTCTGATCGAGCACCATGATGCTATCCATTTGTTTTTTAAGGGCATGATTTATTTTATGCTGGCCGCAGGCAATACCAGAGATCGTGACCAGGCAGGCTACCATTATCTTTCTCATATAAGTTCGTATACGTTATTTTCAAAAACCTCTCTGTGTTGTCGCTATCCAGTTATCCAGTTCCTTTACCAGCTTCTGGTTATCACTCATCCATTTGGCATCGGCATCCTTATTGGCGCTTAGGCTGATTAGCCGGGTAAACGCAGACATGTTGGACGACTGTGCCAATTGGTAAAAGTAATCGGCATAAAACGCCCAGAAAAAATCTTTGTCAGTTTTGTTAGCCGACTGCTCACCCGCGATACTGAATATCGTTTTTAACTCATATTCCAGTAAATCCATTCCGGCCAGTTTTTTTTGCTGACCCGATAGTACCACCATGGATATACTCATATTCAGTACGCTGCTCTCCTGGTTGTCTTTTGTTGAAACCAGTACGGTGTTGTTGCCTTTACCATCTTTAAGTACACCACCCTGCAAAATATGCTGAATATTGCCAAGTGCCTCGGCCGAACGTGCCGTTTGCGGCTCTAACATCAAAAAGTTGCAAAAAGCCATTAATGCCGGCACCCGCTTATTCTGGTGAAAAGCCAACAAAGCATACATCCGCTGGCTACCGGCATGTTTGGGATCAAGCTTGATCGCCTCAATAGCACCGGCTTCTGCCTCCCGATATTGCTTGTTTCTAAAATAAGTAATGCCTAAATTATAATACAGTCGCTGGTACTTCGGATTTACCTTGATACCGGCTTTGTAAGCTTCAATGGCTTTTTCAGTTTGATGACCCTGATCATAAATACTCCCCAAAAGATCGTAGGAGGCAGCAGTTAATGAGACGCTGCTGCTTCCTTTTATCGTTTTTTCAATATAGGGGATACCATCATTTCCCTTGCCCGAGGAAAATAGTGAAAAAGCCAATTCATAACTTGCCTGTACATTTTCAGAGTCAATTTTTAAGGCCTGGTTATATTTATCAATCGCCCCGGTATAGTTACCCTGGTCGTTAAGCTGCACACCTTCTTTGATCAGATCGGCAGCTGCAGGCTTATCCTGGGCAACAGCAGTAAATGAAAAGATTGCAAGTACGATACCGGGTATTGCTTTAGTAAAAAACTTCACGAATTAAATATATGTAAAGGTTATTAACTAAAAGAATAAAAATGTTTAAAACTTTAATTTCATGACAGTGTATAATTTACAACTTTCGCATGCGTTAAATCGTTTAGAATAATTATGAGATCAGTGCTAAAAAAACTCCTTGCAACTTCCGCTCCGCTTCTTTTATTAATAGCCTGTGGAAACAACAATAAAGCCAACCCGGCCAATGCCACCCCTGCTCCCATATCCTATAATAACCCCTTTCATCCTGCTGATCTTTTAAAATATGATCCCAAAAACGCAGATAAACGCATAAATGAGTTTTTTCACAAACTACACCAAAAGAGCGGTTTCAACGGTGATATATTGGTAGCTAGGCATGGCAAGATACTTTATGAAAATGCATTGGGCTGGGCCGATCACCTGAAACGTGACAGTCTGAAGATCAACTCGCAGTTTCAACTGGCATCCGTTACCAAAACCATGACGTCGACCGCCATTTTACAGTTGATGGAACGCGGCAAACTGAAGCTTGATCAAAATGTAAAAGATTTTTTCCCGAACTTCCCTTATGATGGCATTACCATCAAACTGTTGCTCACACATCGCTCAGGAATGATGAATTATGTATATTTTATTGATGATATTTATCGCAGCCAGCATTTAAACCAACGTAAAGGGCTTACCAATACAGAGGCGATGAATATGATAGCCCAATATAAACCCAATCCGTTTAACAAGCCCGACAAGCGCTTTTTATATAATAACTCCAACTTTATGGTGCTGGGTTCTATCATAGAAAAAGTAAGCGGCATGACCTATGCTGATTATATGAAAGAGAATGTTTTTAAGCCCGCCGGGATGACCCACACAGCCGTTTATTCTAAAGCAGTGTATGATAAAATACCTGTTGATGTAGTTGGCCACGACCGCAACAGCTGGAAATATTCCGTTGCCCCCAATTTTCTGGACGGGCCGGTAGGTGATAAGGGTATCTATAGTACGGTAGGCGACCTTTATCTGTTTGATCAGGCATTACGCGCCGGACTTTTAATTAAGCCTGCTACACAGGATTCTGCTTATACTCCCCGCAACCCTATGGTACGCGGACATTTTAACTATGGCTATGGCTGGAGGCTGTTTGAGGCTCCGGGTCAGAAAGTGGTTTATCATACTGGCTGGTGGCATGGTTTCAGGCATATTTTTGTGCGCGATTTAAAAAATGACGTAACAATTGTATTGCTTGGCAATCTTGTTAATGGAAGCTTACTACATTTGGATGATCTTTTTAAGCTGGAAAATATGCCGGTTATACGCAAAGGAGCCTATAAAGGCAATGGCGATACGGCGGAAGATTAGTTCTTTGGTTGGAATGTCGAAAAGTTGTAAGCCTGAGCCAACTTTGTTCTAATTACCTTGTTGTTCAACATGACCAGGCTAAGTATTTTAACATTCCAACTTTACGACAAAATAAAAACACCATGTTCGATAAATTATTTGAAGCGCAGCAAAAAGCGGGCGAAGTAAAAAAACGCCTTGACGGGATCACTGTTTCGGGTACGGCAGAAGGCGGCAAAATCACCGTTACCGCCAATGGCAATAAGGTAATTCAGTCGATCAGTTTAGATGACGACTTTTTAAAGGAAGCCGATAAAGAAGAACTTGAAGAGTTATTGATCGTTGCAATTAATAAAGCTTTAGTGCAAGCAGAAAATGTGAGCCAAAGTGAAATGGCCGCACTAACGAAAGACATGTTTGGTGGTTTGGGTGATATGCTTGGCAAGTAGTCCTATTATCCTGTATGAATAAGTTTACCTGTTTTTAATTAACCATTCCGACAAATAATTAATATTATTTAATATGAAATTCACTTATTACGGCCATTCGGCTTTTGAACTTGAAACTGGTGGCAGGAAGCTGCTATTTGACCCTTTTATTAGCCCAAATGAACTGGCAAAACACATTGATGTAAACAGTCTGAAACCGGATTATATCCTGCTTTCACACGGGCATGGCGACCATATTGCCGATCTGTTCACCATCCAGAAAAACAGCGGCGCCAAAGTGATCTGCATTGCCGAAATAGCCGGCTGGCTTGTAGGTAAGGGCATAAAAGATGCCCACGGCATGAACATAGGCGGGGGCTTTAACTTTGACTTTGGCCGTGTAAAAATGGTGAATGCTATTCACTCGAGCGGTTTGCCGGATGGCTCATACGGCGGCAATCCGGCTGGTTTTGTTATCTATGCAGAAGGAAAGAAAATATATTTTTCGGGCGATACGGCTTTAACCTATGATATGAAATTGCTGGCTGATGAAAACCTTCATTGGGCGATTCTACCCATTGGTGATAATTATACTATGGGATCGGAAGATGCGATCAAAAC
>JAQBOV010000010.1 GCA_028287895.1 Mucilaginibacter sp.
GGGGGCATCCTGAAAAACCTTTTGTTTTGTTAGCACAACAAAGCCTGTTTGATCCCTCAAGGGCTCCGCAGGGAAAACAGACGGCCTGGGCCTATTGTCACGTACCCAATGGTTCGACGGTAGATATGACCGAAGCCATTGAAAAACAGGTAGAGCGATTTGCACCCGGTTTCAGGGACCGGATCATGGCAAGGCATGTGATGAACACCACGCAAATGAATGCGTATAATCCCAACTATATTGGTGGCGATATTAATGGAGGGGTTATGGATATCGGGCAATTGTTTACCAGGCCCGCATTACGATGGTCGCCTTATAAAACATCGGCAAAAGGCATTTACCTCTGCTCATCATCCACACCGCCCGGTGGCGGGGTACACGGCATGTGCGGTTATCAGGCTGCAAAACGCGTACTGAATGATATTTTTTCTATCCGTGTAAAGCCCCTGCAATAACATTATTTTACTTCGATCACTTTTGTCCGCCCGGAGATACCGTTTTCGTTGAATGATTCTATCTGGAAGTAGTAAGGCAAGCTTTTTTCCATTCCATTACAGAAATATTCGTTTTTGCCGTAAACCATAATGTTGTTATACAGCTTATCAGGCGCTATGCCCATGTAAATGGTGTAGCCCACGGCATTATCAGCCGGCTGCCATCTAAGCCAGGAGTTTCTGCGTTCACTATCGCCCCTTAAAACCATAAAGTCTTTTACACTATCGGGTTTAATGCCTGCACCTTTGCCAAATATGCGGAAGCCTGATAAGGCGAATTTTCCTGTCGGCATGTGAATGTTTTCTATTTTTAAATAACGTGTTTTTATAGGTGTTTTCAGCTCGATGTAATCATGCGGCACATCGGTTTTATTATGACTTTTATCCAACAATATTTTCCAGTTTTTGCCATCTTTAGAACTGTAGACGATGTACTGTGTATAGACACCCAACGATTTGCCCAGGAATTCAGCATCCTGGTCGGCGTAGTTTATCTGTATCGCATTTACGGTGCTGATCTCTCCAAGATCGGTTTTCAGCCATTCACCTTTATGGGCTGTTTTGGCACACCAATACGTTTTAATGTCTTCATCAACCGCATTATTTGCGGTGTAGGCTCCAAGTGTTGAGGAAACCTCTACCGGTTTGTTATAATTAAGTATCATCCACCCGGTAAAATTACTTTTCAGCTGGTCTTGTTTTCCATCAGGTAAATAATGGGGGTAATCACCATAAGCTGTATTGCAATACAACACATCATCGTTGTCAAAACCAGCCGGCCAAAAACCGATGCGTCGCTCGAAATTGTTCTTTACATTCACTACCATGGTCGATATATGCCAGTAATTGCCAAATTTGTCTGCCCATGTTGCGCCATGACCTGCGCCTTTAGCAAAACCTCCCGGCTTATAGGAGAATGGGTTATGTTTCTGGTAAGTAAATGGTCCAAGTGGTTTATCAGCCACATATACTCCATCTGCATAGCCTCTGCCTTCGGTTCCGGATCCACCAAATTGAAGGTAATATTTGCCATTGTGCTTGTTCATCCACGATCCTTCCATAAAGCCGCCTAAAAATACGTTGTCATTATTTTCACCAAAGCGTTCCCAGCCGTGTTCAATATAATTCAAATGCAGCGTTTCTATTTTAGGGCCTATGGGTTCAAATGTTTTGCGGTCAATTTCCTGTCCGTATAATGGCAATGTATTGCTCGATCCGTGATAAATGTAAACCCGGCCGTCATCATCCAAAAACATGCCCGGGTCCCAGGCGCCCACCCTGAAATAATCCTTAGCAGGCTTCCATTCATTTTTGGTGGGATTTGTACTCATCCATAGGGTAAAATCCTTATTGTAAGTGGACCCGATCACCAATAATGTGTCTCCCAGTACCAAAGTGGCCGGTGCGCATAATTCATCACCCTGGTTCTCATTGTATGGCCTGAGGAATCTGCGTGAAACGAAGCGCCAGTTCAGCATATCGTCGCTGTACCAATAACCAAATTGGTTGGTTGAGAACAGGTAATACTTTCCCTTAAATAAGGTGACCGTCGGATCGGCAGTGGCACGGTGTTTTCCCCATTTCGAAAAATCCTTAAAAGGGGTATAGCCATAATCCAGGTTAAGCGGATTACAGTAGGTAAGCCGTTTTTGTTGTGCGTTTAACTGTAAAACCGAAAAGCATAACAGTACAATTAGCACAAAGCGATTGAAAGGTCTCATAATAAATCAATTGGCAAACGAATCATGGTTCGCTAAACGAGGCCGCTAATATAGGTGCTTTCGGCTAAAGGTTAAAACGGTCTGGATTATAATTGAGATTGGCAGAGGGGTCATTCTGACCACTAATTTGTCCATAATCAGCTGATCTGTCCGATATCGATCACTTTTTTGAAACTTAAAATATATAATGCATTGATTTATAGATCATTGTGTTTGGTATCAGGCTTGCAGAATAGTTAATTAAAAATGCCGGATATGGATACCGAGATAGCACAAGAAGTAACGCAACAAAAACGCAGAAAAGGAATCATCATTGGTATGATAGTTATTGCCCTATCGGCGCTGTGCACCGGGCTCATCAGGACCTTCTTAAAGTCTTCGGTATTCCGTTCAGAAATAACGACAGCCCGGGTAGAAGTGGGTAAGGTTGAAAATACCCTGAATGCTACCGGCGAAGTTTTACCGGAGTTTGAAGAAGTAATTACCAGCCCGATTAATGCTTCGATCAAAAATGTAGTGACGGATGCCGGGGGCAGGGTAAAAGCAGGTCAATCTATTTTAACACTCGATAAATCTGCTGCTGAGAATGATTACGCCAGGATGAAGTTTCAATTGGAGACTAAAAAGAACGAGATCCGCAAATTGAAACTCGACCTTAATAAAAGTTTTTTCGATATACAATCTAACAATAGTATTAAGCAATTGCGCATTGGTAATCTGGCTGATGCAGTTGAGAATGCAAAACGTTTATTCAGGGCCGGCGGTGGCACCCGCGAGGATATTGAACAAGCCGAACTGAACCTGAAGGTGGCCCAACTGGAAAAGAAGCAATTGGAAAATGAGATCAGGAACAAACAGCAAACCATGCAACTGGAAGCGAAGGAGGCAGAAATCGCAGCCTCAATACAGCAAAACGACCTCAACGAGTTACAGCGTAAATTGAATCTTGCAAATGTGGTTGCCACCCGAAGCGGTGTGGTAACCTATGTAAATAAAAACATCGGCGCCAACATAAAAGAGGGCGAAACACTTGCCCGCATAGCCGATCTGAGTAGCTTTAAAGTAACAGGAAGCCTTTCGGATAATTACCTCGATCAGTTGCATAACGGTATGCCGGTTATTGTGCGCATTAATGATACCCAGTTAAAAGGTATTGTATCCAATATTTACCCTTCTGTACAAAATGGCGTCATCACCTTTGATATACAGCTCGAAGAACGCGATAACAAACAACTCAGGCCTAATATGAAGGTGGATGTTTACCTGGTTACTGCCGTGCACAGCAAAGTATTGAGGGTTGCCAATGGCCCGGCATTCAAAGGCGCAAGTCCACAGGATATATTCGTGATTAGCAATGGTAAAGCCGAAAGGCATACGGTGCATACCGGCCTTAGCAATTTTGATTTTGTGGAATTGAAAGATGCTGTTAAGCCGGGCGATGTGGTGATCACATCAGATATGAGTGAGTTTAAGAATTCAAAAGAATTGACGATTAAGGGTGAATAGTTCATCAGCCATTGGAGATTGGTTGATTAGGTTGGACTGAGCAGATAAACATTTGAGATTTACTATTTAAAGTTCAGAATTTAGAATGAAGCTGATATATCTTATATTACTTTTAACATATAGCACCACTGCCTTCTGTTCAGGTGGAGGAGGTGATACGGTAAGGCTCTCGCTGCAGGATGTTGTCGAACTGGCTAAAGGCAAGTCCATTGCCTCCAAGCAGGCTATTACCACGCGCGAAACCAAATACTGGCAGTGGCGCACTTACCAATCAAATTATCAGCCTCAACTATCATTAAATGGGATTTTGCCAGGATACAGCAAGACGAGTCAGCAGGTAATTCAGCCCGATGGGACCATATTATTCCAGCAGGTGCATAATGATAATTCGCAGTTGACACTCAATTTCAGTCAGAGCATTACCACTACCGGCGCCACCATTTATGGAGAAAGCCAATTGCAGCGCTTTGATGATTTCGACCGGCATAATATATTGTACAACGGTGTGCCTTATGCCATAGGTTTAAGCCAGCCGATCGGACAGTATAATAGTTTGAAATGGGATAAAAAGATACAGCCTTTATTGTATAACGAAAGCAAACAGGCATATATTGAAGCGCAGGAGCAGATATCTGTCACGGCAACAGGCTACTTTTTCGATCTGTTATTGGCACAGGTTAACCTGCAAATTGCCCGCACAAACTACACCAATACCGAAAACATACTGAAGATAGCCAACACCAAATTTGAATTAGGGAAAATAACAAAGAACGAGATACTGCAGCTTCAACTGGAATTATTAAACTCAAAGAAAGCGATGGGAATTGCCAAACGTGATATGGAAATTTCTACTTTAACCCTGCGCAGTTATATCAGCCGGGAAGGAGATGGCCGTGTGGCCCTTGTGGTACCTGAAACTATCAGCGAAATGAGTGTTTCCTCCGACAAGGTTTTGGCCGAGGCTTATGCCAACCGCTCGGATGCCATTGCATTTATCCGTCGTATCGCGGAAGCCAAACGGGATGTGGCGGTGGCCAGGGGACAAACCGGGCTTACCGCATCACTTACAGCCAACCTCGGTTTTTCAAATACGGCGACCAATGTCGCGGCGGTGTACCGTTCGCCTCAGAACCAGCAATTGCTGCAGCTTACGTTCGCTATACCCGTACTCGATTGGGGTAGGTCCAAGTCAAAAATAAAAACAGCCGAGGCTAATGAGCAATTTACGGAATATGCTGTAGAGCAGGACAAACAGACTTTTAAGCAGCAAATTGTAACGCAGGTAACCTTATTTAACCAGATGAAGGAGCAGGTGGGTCTTACCGCGCAGGCCGATAGTATAGCAGGTGAAAAGTATAAAATAGCCAAACAACGTTATGTTTTAGGTAATTTGAGCATCACCGACCTAAGTATCGCTTTCCAGGAAAATGATCAGGCAAAAAGGGATTATGTGGCAGCATTACGTGATTTCTGGGGAGCGTATTACCAATTGCGCTACCTGTCCTTATATGATTTTGAAAAGAATGAGAAAATAAATTATAAATAAAACCAAATAACCATCAGCAAAATATGATACGTTTACAAAACATTGAAAAGGTTTACCGTACAGATACGGTTGAAACACTGGCACTTAACAAAGTTAGCCTCGAGATAGCCAAAGGCGAATTTTTATCTGTCATGGGCCCTTCGGGCTGCGGTAAAAGCACCTTGCTCAATATTATCGGCCTGCTGGATGAACCCTCCAAAGGCGAGATCAGGATCGATGATCAAAAGACCGCTAATTTGTCTGACAAACAACTGGCTCAGTTCCGTAATAAAAAGCTGGGCTTTATATTTCAGAGCTATCACCTGATCAGCGATCTGCAGGTATTAGACAACGTGGAACTCCCATTGTTATACCGTTCGGCAACTGCCAGGGAAAGAAAACAACTGGCAACCGAAGCACTCGCTAAAGTGGGCTTATCCAACAGGGTTAAACACTTCCCATCTCAGCTTTCAGGCGGACAAAAACAACGGGTAGCCATTGCACGGGCAATTGTCGGTCGCCCGGAGATTATACTGGCGGATGAGCCAACAGGTAACCTCGATAGCGCCATGGGGAACGAGATTATGGATATCCTTATACAGCTTAATCGCGATGAGGGTACAACAATTATAATGGTTACCCATGATGAAAACATGGCGCATAAGACTCACCGGCTGGTGCGCTTATTTGATGGGTCACAGGTCCAGTAATTACTATTAAGATTTACAATCATGCTTAAGAATTATTTAAAAATAGCCCTGGCAGTTTTAAGGCGAAGAAAGTTCTTCACTTTCATCAGCCTGTTTGGTATCAGCTTTACACTGACCATACTGTTGGTTTTAACAGCGTTTATTGACAAAGTGGTGGGCGATAACTATCCCGACAAGAAAAGGGACCGGTCATTATACGTTTCCCGCTTATCACAAGAGGGCAAAAATACGATGTCTTCCTCGCCTCCCTCTTTTTATTTTTTAACGCATTATGCAGGCAGCCTGAAAACGCCGGTTAAGATCGCTATATCTTCGGGCTTTAACGGAACCAATACTTATGTCAACAATAAAAAAATAGCGGTCAATTATAAATATACCAATGCGGAGTACTGGGATGTACTGGAATACGATTTTTTGGAAGGGAAAGCCTTTAATAAACAACAGGTGGATAATGGCGATAAAGTGGCTGTGATCTCCCAGGATATGAAAAAAGAATATTTCGGTGATGTTCCTTTTGTTGCCGGACAATATATTGAGGCCGACAATGTAAAATACAGGGTAATAGGTGTTGTCAAGAATGTGCCCATAACCAGTTATATGTTGTACAGTGATATTTACCTGCCCTATACGGTGGCTAAAGACGGGGGCTATAAAACCAATAAAGGTTACCAGGGTGGTTATTATGGTATTTTGCTGGCTAATTCAGCAAGTGACCTGGATAAAATGCACAATGAATATGAACAAATGGTACAAAGGCTTCCTGCCGAACAGAAGCAGTTTACAAAAGTAAATAGCCATGCCGATACTTATATTAAATCTTATGTGGATACCGGCAATGAAAGACAATCAGGGACATTTATAGTGATTACAGCCATCAGTATCTTCGCTTTTATATTAATGATATTACCCACCTTAAACCTGGTCAATATCAATATTACCCGTATCATGGAGCGATCGTCAGAAATCGGGGTGCGTAAGGCATTCGGAGCGTCATCACGAACATTGGTTTACCAGTTTATAGTCGAAAACATTATTCTCACTTTACTGGGTGGATTGATAGGAATTATCCTGTCCATCATTGTCCTGAAGGTAATTAACAGCGCAAACCTGATCGCCAACCTGGAACTGTCCATCAACTTTACAGTATTGTTTATCGGCTTATTGGTCTGCTTGGTTTTCGGCCTGTTGTCAGGGGTTTATCCGGCATGGCGTATGTCAAAACTGAATGTAGTGACCGCATTGAAGGCACAGTAAATAATATCAAATCATTTAAATTAAAATAGTATGTTCAAGCATTTATTTAAACTGATCTGGAATAAAAAGAAACAAAACTTTTTATTAATGTCCGAGATGCTGGTCTCGTTCCTGGTCATCTTCGCAGTGTTTACACTAATGGTGTTTTATTATAGCAATTATAAAAAACCGATGGGATTGGAGTATAAGAATCTGTGGGTAGCGAGCTATAATAACAGTTACAAAACAAACAATACTGATTCGCTTAATATCTTTTATGAAAATTTGAGGCAGACTATTAAATCTATGCCCCAGGTAAAAGAAATTAGCTTTTGCAGTGAAAACGTCCCTTTTTCGCAAAATCAATGGACAGGAAATGTTCATTATAAAAACGCAAGTCCCAATGCCGATTTTTACACGGTAGAAGATGGTTATAAGGATGCCTTAAATATACAGGTGTTAGAAGGGCGTTGGTTTAGCAAAGGGGATGCGGTTACCAAGACACCTGCTGTCATTATTAATAACGATCTGAAAGAAAAACTATTTGGAACAGAGGAAGCCCTCGGTAAATTGATTGGTGAGGATGAGGGGAAAAATAAGTTGAGGGTTGTAGGCGTGATACAGGGCGTCAAGGTAAAAGGTGACTACTCACCCGCAAAAGCTGCCATTTATAAAAGGGCAGACACCGGGTCATTTCATTGGCTAGGCAAAATGATGATAAAAGTTACCCCGGATGCTGATGCCGCATTTGAAGGCCGTTTATATAAGACTCTGGCCAATTACATGAAAAATTCTAATGTAGAAATAGAACATATGCCCAATAAGCTGAAAAGTGCCAATCTTTTTAATATCGTACCGATGATCGTAACGCTGATTGTAGCCTGCTTCCTGGTGATTAACGTAGCGCTGGGCTTGTTTGGGGTATTATGGTATAATATTAATAAACGCAAAGGTGAGATTGGTTTGAGGCGGGCGATAGGTGCCTCCGGGCAATCAGTATCATTCCAGCTGGTTTCAGAATCGCTTATTTTGGCTACATTATCATTAATAATAGGGACGTTCTTTGCCGCGCAATTCCCTTTATTAAATGTATTTGATCTGCAGGCCGGTATTTATGTGATGGCGATAATCCTGTCAGTCATATTTATTTACCTGCTGGTTTTGGTTTGCTCGCTTTATCCCGGCAGGCAGGCGGCCGCTATTTATCCTGCTGTGGCTTTACATGAAGAATAATTGCGATATTAACGCCATAATATGATACTGATTATTGATGACGATATTGCCGTACGCACCTCATTGCTGCTGCTGTTCCAAAGTGAAGGTTATCAGGCTGAAGGCACACCTTTGCCTGGCCAAGCCCTGTCTGTCATCAAAAAGAAAAGCCCGGAACTTATTATACTCGACCTGAATTTTTCCATTGATACATCAGGCGAAGAAGGATTGATCTTATTAAGCAGCATCAAAAAGATCAACCCGGTGGTCCCGGTTATATTGATAACCGGCTGGGGCAGTATCGAACTGGCTGTTAAAGGGATGAAACTTGGGGCAAATGACTTTATTAACAAACCCTGGAGCAATGAGCATTTGCTGCAATCGGTCAAAACATTGATCGATCTGCAGGATAAAAAGGCTGAACACCGCACCCGCAAACAGTTAGACAGCAAGTATAATTTCCAGCACATTATTTGCGAAGATCCAAAAATGCTGGATATACTTGAAACTATTGGGCGTGTGGCGGGTACCGATGCTTCGGTGTTGGTAATGGGTGAAAGTGGTACAGGAAAGGAACTTATTGCCGAGGCCATTCACCAGAACAGTTTACGGCGCAATAAGCCATTTATCAAAGTAAACCTGGGTGGCATTTCAACTTCTTTATTTGAAAGCGAGATGTTCGGCCATGTACGTGGTGCTTTCACCGATGCCCGGTTTGACAGGGTGGGCCGTTTTGAAATGGCCCATAAAGGCACTATTTTTCTGGATGAGATAGGCGATCTGGATGCCAGCAGCCAGGTAAAGCTGTTGCGTGTATTACAGGATCGCACTTATGAAGTGTTGGGAAGCAGCCGCACTAAAACTGTTGATGTACGAATCGTTTGTGCCACCAATAAAGATCTGAATGACCTGGTGAGCCGTACCATCTTTAGAGAGGATTTGCTTTATCGCATCAATTTGATCACAGTTTACCTGCCGGCCCTGCGCGAACGACCGAAGGATATTCCGCTGTTAGTGAGTTTCTTTATTAATAATCTCAAAGAGATATACAACAGACCATCACTATCAGTAACCAATAATGCGATGAAATGGTTGCAAAGCCTGCCTTTGCCCGGCAATATCCGGCAACTGAAAAACCTGGTGGAGCGCTCGATCTTGGTCAGTAAAAAAGACAGATTGGATATTGACGATTTTCGTTCGCAGTTGGAATTATCGCCGGTAAAAAAGGGTAATTTGCAATTGTCGGGTGTAGGTGCAATAACTTTAGAGGAGATGGAGGTTGAAATGATCAAACGGGCGCTTGAATATCATAAGAACAAGATATCAAGGGCGGCGAAATCATTGGGACTTACGCGCAGTGCGCTGTACCGGCGACTGGATAAATACCAAATCCCCTACGATGAAGCTGAGGACTAAATATTTATTATTTGTTATCATCCTGCACCTGATCGCATTGGTGCTGACCTATTTTATTTTTCAACAGAACAAAATTTATTTTATAGTTTCAGAGGTATTCATTATTATCTCCATCATTATATCATGGAACCTGTACCGACAACTGATACAGCCATTAAAATCATTGATGCAGGGTCTTGATGCTATTAAGGACCGTGATTTTAATGTGAAATTTCTTCCAACGGGCAAGCATGAGGTTGATCAGTTAATAGACGTATATAACCAAATGATTGATCAGTTGCGTACTGAACGTACCTTTCAGCAGGAGCAGCATTTTTTTCTTGAGAAACTGATCTATACTTCGCCTACCGGGATCATCATCCTGGATTATGATGAGCATATTCAACAAATTAATCCCAAGGCAACGCAAATTCTGTCAATTGATGAAAAGGATCTCATCAGTCACTCAGTTAATGATCTGCCTGATTATTTTCTGAAACATGTCAAAGACCTGCGTTCGGGGGAGACAAAGACCATTAAGCTGGATGGGGCCACCACTTATAAACTGCAAAGAGCGCAATTTATTGACCGCGGGTTTTCGCGCGATTTTATTATGATAGAGGAGTTGACGGCCGAAATATTGGCTGCCGAAAAAAATGTATACGGCAAGGTTATCCGTATGATGGCGCATGAAGTGAACAATACCATAGGTCCGGTAAATTCCATCATTCAGTCCGCCCTAAAAACGGATCCGTTATGGGAAGGTCATCATTCTGATCCATTAAAAGATGCTCTGCAGGTGGCGCTCGACCGTAATCAGAACCTCAATCTGTTTATGCGCAACTTCGCCGACCTGGTAAAGCTGCCCGAAGCCAACAAAAAGCGGATCGATTTAAACCAGCTGATAATTTCAGTTTCCAAATTAATGGATATCAAAGCATCCGAAAAGGCCATCAAAATAACATTGGAAATAAACACTGAACCATTTTATATTTCGGCTGATGAACAGCAAATGGAACAGGCCCTTATTAATATTGTAAAAAATGCGATTGAAGCAGTCGGCGGGGAAGGTACGGTTAAATTTACTACCCATATAAAAACAAGGCAGCTGGTGATAGCCGACAACGGCAAAGGAATCACCACCGAACAAGGCGAGCAATTATTTACGCCTTTTTACAGCACAAAAAAAGACGGTCAGGGTATAGGGCTCACACTTGTAAGAGAGATACTTACCAACCACGGCTTTGAATTCTCCTTAAAAACGACCGCAGAGCAACAGACTGAATTTACAATCATCTTTAATAAACAGGGGAAATAAAAGACGGATCTTTTTTGACTTGGTATCGCGCGCGTGCTCTGAAAATTTGCAGTCAATTATACCATGAGAAAACCAGTTTTGTCTTTGGTGTTCCCCCTGTTGAGTCTTCAAACAGGATTTTCACAAGCAGTTGATAAAACTGAAAATAAATTTCAGGTCAGCGGTTTTCACTTAGACCTCACAATACAGGTAATGCCTATGCCGGCTTTAAAGGAATTTGCCAAAAAACTAAGTGAATCAGGCATCAATGCGCTCATCAGGAGTGGGAGGGAACCTATCCATTTAAGAAACATCCCCTTATTCTAAACCGGTATGCTTACACCAGGCCGAGATTGTCGGCTTCGTAAAATACTAATGCCCCAACCAATAGGTTTCATCTCCTCCAATATGAATCTATTTTGAACTATGGGTGAATGCCGGCAAAAGCATTTTAATCATATCGGCAATTTTGTTCCAGTTGCTAAAGATTTAGGGTACAAGGGCATCGTCATGACCTCGTGGTTAACTTCCGGGGCATATTCTTCTGTTTTTGAAACTGACGAGAATATTACACAGCAGTTCATTGATAAAACATTAAATTTGGTTTAAAACCATTCTATGATGATATCTGAAAAACACCTATTCCCCGGCAATGACGGCCAAAGCCGCAGAAGATTTATTTACAATGTTACTACTGCGGTTGGTGCCGGTGTGGTATTATCTGTTCCTATGGTAAGCCGCGCCGCTGGTGTTATCAAAACCAGTGACCAATATACCGTAAAACAGGTGATGGACTTGTTTATAAAACAAGTGCCCGGCGCGCCATTTCCAAACACGGTGGATACTTTAAAAGCCGGCAGGCCTGATACTGTGGTAACTGGTATCGTCACGGCCATGTTTGCTACGATCGATGTAATCCGTAAGGCAATTGAACTGGGCGCCAATTTTATCATTGCGCACGAACCCACTTTTTATAACCATGTGGATGGAACGGACTGGCTTAAAAATGATGATGTTTATCAATATAAAATAGACCTGTTAAATAAGCATAATATCGCTGTTTGGCGCAACCATGATACCATACATACCCTCAAACCTGACGGTGTTACCAAAGGCGTTTTAGAACAGTTGGAGTGGCAACAATATGCCGGTCACGATATTCCCAATATTCTTACCTTTCCGGCAACTTCCTTAAAAGATCTGATCGCACATGCAAAGGAAAAATTACATATTGAAATGGTAAGATATATCGGTGATCCTGCGCAAGGCTGCACCAAAGTGCTGTTTATGCCCGGTGCGGCAGGAGGAACAAGGCAAATACAATCCATCGGTAAAATAAAACCGGATGTGATGATCTGCGGCGAGATACAGGAGTGGGAGACTGCCGAATATGTGCGCGATGCCCGGGCTAAAGGAGATAACATTTCCCTGGTAGTGTTAGGCCACATCGCCAGTGAAGAACCCGGTTCCGAATTTATGCTGCAATGGCTAAAACAGTATGTCCCAACTATCAACGCGACACATGTGAATTGTGGTAATTCGCTGTCGTTTTTATAAGATAAAATTTCGTAAAGAAATGGCTTATTCTAAACAGGGACGTATCATTTTTTTTACATTCCGATTTTGACTGGCCTGCTTATTATATTAGCAATTATAAGCTAATCTTATCGTTAGGTATTAGCAATGACATGACTGATTGGAATGGGTGGACAAATGACTCTGATTAAAATGAAATTATCATATTTTACAATTTGCGGCCTTTTGTTATTGATTTTATGCAGCAGCGTTACAACGCCACCAGCAAAAATCGGAAGAGTATATATATTCGATTATGAAAATGTATTGGGAACATCGCTTGAATTAAAGGTGATTGCAGTATCTCCTGCCAAAGCAAAGGTAGCTCGGAACGTCGCTATGAACGAAATTGACCGCATGAACAAAATATTGAGCGGTTATGATGCATCAAGCGAATTTAGTCGTTGGCTCAATGGAGAAAAAAAAGCTACTAAGATATCACCCGAGCTTTTTGAAGTATTAAGTCTGTTTGACAAATGGCGTATACAAAGCCATGGGGCACTGGATGCTTCAGCAGAGGTAATCGGCCAGGTATGGAAAGCAGCTGCCAAACGCAATCAGCAACCTACATTTGCTGAGCTTGATAAAGCAGTGTCCACAGTAAAACAAACTCATTGGGAACTAAACGCCACCGATCATACGGCATTACGTTTGGATAACGCTCCGCTTATGCTAAACTCATTTGCTAAAAGTTATATTATCAAAAAGGCCTGTGAGGCAGCCCTGGCATCAGCAGGTGTAACAGCGGTGGTAATGAATATAGGTGGTGATTTGGTTGTACTGGGCAATCATACAGAGCAGATACAAGTAAGTAATCCAAAAGCCGATGCAGAAAATGATCCTCCGGTTGCCAGTCTGATGATCAGCAATAAAGCGGTGGCCACCAGCGGTAATTATCGCCGCGGCGAATTAGTAAATAGGCAATGGCATTCACATATTGTTGATCCGCGTACCGGCTTGCCGGCCGATAATGTGATTAGTGCAACTGTAGTTGCCGATAGCGCCACTGATGCCGGGGCCCTGGCTACCGCCTTTAACGTACTTAGGCCTGAAGAAAGTAAGGTCCTTGCTGCCACCATACCTCATGCCGAATTTATGCTCATAACGAGCGAAGGAAAACGCATAGAAAGCCCCGGCTGGAAGGCACTTGAGGCAACAATAAATACGCCTGTACTTTCTAAAGAAATAAATTCATCCTGGTCAGATAAAACCTGGGATCCTAATTATCAGTTATTGATAAAACTGGAATTGAATCAGATAGAAGGCATTAGGGTCCACAGGCCATATGTGGCGGTATGGGTTGTTGATAAAGACCGAAAACCTGTACGCAATATTGCACTTTGGTATAAAAAATCTAAATATCTGGATGAAATGCATAGCTGGTACAATACCTATTATGCTAAATTCTCCAAAGCAGATCAGAGCATAAGTTCAACAACAAGTGCCACAAGGCCAGCCGGGAAATATACTTTAAAATGGGACGGTAAGAATGACAAAGGTGAGCTGGTAAAAAAAGACATTTATACAATTATGATCGAGGTGGCCCGTGAGCACGGCACCTATCAGCTGATTACTAAGGACATAGATTTTACAAAGAACGTCAAACCGATCGTCCTGCCAGGCAATGCAGAAGTTGCGTCTGCATCCGTTGATTATGTAAAAAAGTCAGATGGCCAATGATTTTGTACGGTCTAAAGGCCGCTTGCACCACAAAAAGGAGGAAAAGGTACCAAAAGCCTTGTTGAAAAAACGCATTGCTTCTATTTCACGGTGGCTGCATATTTATCTTTCGATGGTTAGCTTTGTAATTATTTTATTTTTTGCGGTAACCGGATTAACCCTTAATCATGCGGAATGGTTTGAGGGTAAGCAGCAGATCAAAAAATATGATGGGAAAGTACAGTTAAGGTGGATTAAAGTAAAGGATACGGCCGCAATTGCCAAACTGGAAATTGTGCAATTTCTAAAGCACAAGCATCAAATTAACGGAGACGTAAGCGACTTTATTGTCGACGATAACCAATGTTCGGTTTCCTTTAAAGGCCCGGGTTATAGTGCTGATGCCTTCATTAACAGAGATAATGGTAGATATACTATAACGGAAACCAGCCTTGGATTCGTGGCTGTGATCAATGATTTGCATAAAGGTCGCGACGCGGGAAAAAGATGGCCGTATTTAATTGATATAGCTGCCATCTTTTTGACTCTTTTGTCCCTTACCGGCATTATAATGATGTGTTTTATGAAAAAAAAGCGCATTAACGGATTCGTGCTTCTAATAGCAGGGGCCTTTCTTTGTTACCTGGTCTATTATTTTTTGGTGCCATAGTATCCGCTCTGCTAACGGGGTCTGTATGCTAACGTTAATGGCTCGTGTTAAATAGGGCTTAACAAACGCTTACTCAAATTGAATATTAATCTTTCTGGGGACGGTAACACAGTACTACTATTCCTGATTTAAAAGGGGTAGCTTTTACAAAGCTGAGTTTTTGTGTGCCTTCAAGGGTGTGGAATATTGCCATGCCTTTGCCGATGGCTGCCGGGTTTACAAATAAATGGTATTCATCAATAAGCCCCGCTTTGATCACTGAGGAGACAAATTCCGCACCGCCATACATAATAATGTCTTTGCCTTCCTGGCTTTTGATCTTATTTACTTCACTAACCAGATTACCTTTAGCCAGGGAAGTATTCTCCCATGCTGATTTATCCAGGGTTCGGCTGAAAACCACCTTCGGCGTGTCGACCATTTTCCGGGCGAAGGAATATTGCGGGTCCTGCGGGTTGCCGGTAATATTTGTCCAGTAGGGTATAAAGCCTTCGGCCAATTTTCTGCCCAGGAGCATAACGTTACATGAATCGGTCAGGTCATTTACATATTTTATAAAATCTTCATCCGTGGTCCACGTTATCCAGTCCATTTCGCCATTAGGCCCGGCAATAAACCCGTCTACCGATATTTGCACCTGTAGCTTTAACTTTCTCATCGCTTTTGCTTTTAGGTAATGATTTAAAATTGATTTAAGCAAATATATTGGGATCAATCATACAGTTGTGAGTGGTGAATACGACGATATGAAGGGTGGATAGCGACAATGTCAATTGCCCGGAAACGTAAAATGCCCCGTTGGGGGCACTTTACGTTTGGTTAATATAGGGTAAAGTCGTTCTTTCTGCTATTTAAAGCCTAAGCTTAAAGATACCACATCGGATACCAGACTGGTCGTTTGTGCATAATGGCCGTATCTTATTTCCAAATCATGTAAATTTTGCCACCCAAAAACTCCCTTTGGAGGAGCTATCCGAAAGCCTACGCCGTAAAAATCACTTCGGAATTTAGCATATTCATAGTTGCTGGTATAGTATGGGTCATTGGGATTATGGGCCCCATAAGGTGCGAAATATTTGGCTGCCGACTGGTTATAATACCTGTAGAAAGGCGACACAGAAAAGAAGGGGGTAATTTTATAAGTAATTTCCAGGTTTGCGGTATTCGAATTGCTGCCCCAGCTATCTGTATAATATCGGTAATAAGAACGCAGGATAATATCATCACCCAGAAAATAATTGAGCCTGACACCTAACGGCAGCTTAAACCGTGAAGATGGCAGCTTTTCAATGGTATCTTTTCCGGTTGTAAAATATACTCTGTGAAAAGGCAAACTTAAATAGCCGCTCTGCGCAACAATATCTCCAAGGAGCGCAATTTGAAGCCTTGAGTTAATCATCTGGGAATAAGAAAATGCTGCAGTATAAGTATTCCTGGGTTTAGTTGGAAGACTTGGCGCTGAAGTAGATCCGCCGTTACTCAACACCATGTTGCCGCTTGCAGTAGTAACATAAGTGGCTCCACTTGAAACAGGGGTAATTACAGGTATAAATTCAGAAGGGTAAATGAGGGTGACGTGATCCAGATATGCTTGCAATTTGGCGCTAAATTCACCGTTCCTGTCATTAGTTTTTAATGAAAAATGCATATCAGCACCCAGCGATTTGTAATTGTATTCACCAGAATAGTAAGCCCCTATACCGAAGCTGGTTCCTTTTTTTGTGTTTTCAGTGGTCCAGTCAAATGATGGATATATTCTGGTGCCTCCTTGTTTCCCTAATCCTGTTGTAGTAACATAAGCGGATGATGCAGAGGTGTGATGGTCGATGCCCAGGCCGGCTGAGATCGTGTTTTTCTTTAAATTGTCGCCTACCCAAACCAATTTCAGGTCCAGGCCGTTTGAAATATCGGATACTCTTTCTGTGCCTATACCGCCGGTAATGGCAGAATGATCGCCATTCTGCTGGTAATAGCTGGAAACCAGGTTGACCTCATCTAATCTAAGGGCTCTGGGATTATACCCACTGCTATCCTGGTCAACTGGCTTATATAAACTAAAATAAGGTTTTTTAACAAGTGTATCCTGCCGGGTTTGCCCGAAAGCATTTAAACGGCACATAATGGAAAACCCGATAACGGATAAATATATTTTTCTCATGAATGATAATGATTCTGATGTCAGGTGAATTAATTACATCCGCAGCCGCCGCCCGTTTTTCCGGCATTGGCTCCTGATGCACTTTCGCGATAAGATTGAAAATTTAATTCATTCTTCTCCACCTTTCTGTTGGACAATGCCATTTCAGAATCATTAAGCCTGCTTTTCTGGTATTCCTTTAAATGTACGCAGGAAGTGACAGTCACTGCCAATAACAAGCAGGCCGAAACTTTTATCAATTGTTTAATCATAATAAGGGTATTATTTAATATTTATATTTTGTGATGTATACAAATTGTTATCGTCATCTATAATGACGGCCTCGATATCTTTCATCTGATTGATCAGATCTAAGCCGGCATGAATACCCATGATCATCACCGGTGTAGCCATGGCATCAGCAACCTCGGCGTTAGTAGTAATAATAGTCACACTTTTAATGCCGCGCACAGGCAATCCTGTGCGCGGATTTATGGTGTGGGAATACTTTCTGCCATTTACTACAATAAACTTTTCATAATTACCTGATGTAGCTACCGCCATATCGGTAATGGTCATATGCGAAAATATGTCATCAGAGAAGTCAGGATTGGCTATGCCAACCGTCCATTTTTTTCCGTTGGGCTGAATTCCCCATGCCGAGATATCGCCCGAAGCGTTTACAACGCCGCTATTTACACCCTGATCTTTCATTACCTGCTTGGCACGTTCTGCTGCATATCCTTTGCCTATACCGCCAAAACCTATACGCATTCCTTCCTCGCGCAAAAAAACCGTGCACTTTTCTTCATCCAGCATAATGTTCCTGAAGTTGATTAGTCGTATCATTTTTTTTGCGGTGTCTTGATCAGGGAGCGATGTCATATTCTGATCAAAATTCCACAACCTTTTATCTATAGAACCGTAAGTAATATCGAAGGCGCCCTGGGTAACTTCTGAAATCCTGATGGATCGTTTGATCAGGTTGAAGGTTTCCCCGCTTACCACTACAGGCTTAATTCCTGCATTTTGGTTAACCTGGTTCGTCTCGCTATCCTCACTAAAGGTGGTAAGCAATTTTTCGATACGCTTAATTTCATCGATGCCGGCCTCTATTTTCTCGCTGGCCCATTTTTCACTACCGGCAACAACGCTCAATTCAAATTGGTTACCCATCAATTTGCAACTTCTTTTGAAAATGACTTGTTCAGCCATGTTTTGCTTTAGCATCTATCGATAGAAAAAGTGCTTTGATTTGATTATAAATTTTACCCTTTCAACAAGGTTACATGCCAATTCTGAAGATAGGATGAAATTGGATGTTACAACAGGCGCATTAATGATATTTAACATTTATTAACAATTAAAGAATTTTATCTGCCCGATTCTGTCAATAAAATAATAATTGCCATTAATAATTACCATTTTTTAAAATGAACTTAAATATTATACAGATCTTGGCATAGGGTAAAATTATGCCCTGTAAAGCTGATAATTGCCAAATTGCCATTTTGGCAGTGTTTTCTCGGGTGGTTTTTTAGCGATTTTGTCAGCAAATTCCGGTTTGTCATGTTTTATGACAAATTGTCAAATTTATATTTTAGGAAAGAATTGAACAAGAATCGGCGCCCTAAAGATTATTTTTTGCAAAAAAGTACCAATTATGTCGTTTTTTTCGTTGTAAAGCGGCCATATTTCAGTGATTTTTTCTAAATCATTCCCTCTGAATCTGAATATCATTACAAACGATATTTATTTTTCTCAATTCTTTATGATTTTTTCTTAAACAGAATTTATTGTTTTTGTCAGGTCATTTTTTTTAGTGTCTGAATTTTAAACATCGAAATTTTTTAAAAAGGATAATTGTTTTAAAATGAATTGCTGATTCCGATAAATTTCCGTTTTGGCCATTTTTTCGAAAAAAAAAGATTTAAGATTGTGGCATGTTTTTAGCCGCACAGGTGTAGGAGAATATGAATGTTCTATTCAACCTGAGCCCTGAATTGCAAGATTAAGGCGTACCCGGAAGGATGATTTTTATTTTTCTAAAAGCTATTAATCGTTTAATAATTAATTAATTAAAAAAGTCATGATAACAGTATTAGAAGTTGCTCTTTTGTTAGCTATTATAATAGTACCTCTTACCCCTGCAAAAAGCAGCCGTGTAAAATAATTCAGTACTATATTAAATTCAAAATAAAAATGGGTGGTATTGGTACCGCCCATTTTTATTTTCATCTCCCCGGTAAAAAGTCAAGGTGATGACCTTAGCCCATAATGGTTTTTAGGCCATTTTCTTTGTTTTTTCAATGAATTCTAAATAAATTTAAAAAAAATTACCGATTCTGCAATGTTTTTCCGATTTTGCACATCTGTTTCGGCAGTTATAAAACTACATTTCAAATATTTATAAGATGAGTAATAGCCCAAGTACCTTATTTGATAAAGTGTGGGATGCACACGTGGTAAGGAAAATTGAAGATGGCCCGGATATATTCTTTATAGACAGGCATTTTATACATGAGGTGACAAGTCCGGTTGCATTTCTGGGTCTAAGAAACAGGGGAGTTTCTGTAATGTTCCCTGAGAAAACCTTTGCAACTGCGGATCATAATACGCCGACCATCAATCAGCACCTTCCGGTGGAAGACCCGCTATCAGCTAACCAATTAAAAGCATTGGAAGATAACTCGGCCAAATATGGTATTTCACACTGGGGGTTAAACAATCCTAAAAATGGTATTGTTCACGTTGTAGGACCTGAAAATGGCATCACACTTCCGGGAATGACTATCGTTTGCGGCGATTCGCATACCTCTACCCATGGTGCCTTTGGTGCTATTGCCTTTGGTATCGGTACTTCCGAAGTGGAGATGGTGCTTTCTTCACAGTGCATCATGCAGCCTAAGCCCAAAAAAATGCGCATTAATGTAGATGGCAAACTGGGTAAAGGTGTTACGCCAAAAGATGTGCCTTTATTTATCCTGTCACAAATTACAGCAAGTGGTGCTACAGGATATTTTATAGAATTTGCCGGCGAAGTGTTTGAAAACATGAGCATGGAAGGCCGGATGACCGTTTGCAACCTATCTATCGAAATGGGGGCACGCGGTGGTATGATTGCTCCGGATGAAACAACTTTTGCTTATTTAAAAGGGAAAGAAAAGTCGCCCAAGGGTGGAGCATGGGAAAAAGCATTAGCTTACTGGAAAACCTTAAAAACAGATGCGGATGCAAAATTCGATATAGAATTAAATTATCATGCCGATGATATTGAGCCGCAAATTACTTATGGTACCAATCCGGGTTTGGGTACAGGTATTAGCAGGAATATTCCTTTAGCTGTCAATGTAAAAGACGGGGAAACTTCCTACAAAAAATCACTGGCTTATATGGGCTTTGCCGAAGATGAAAAGATAATCGGCAAAAAAGTGGATTATGTTTTCCTGGGAAGCTGTACCAACGGACGTATCGAAGATTTTCGCGCTTTTGCCTCTATAGTAAAAGGACGTCAAAAAGCTGACAATATTACTGCCTGGTTAGTTCCGGGATCGCATATCGTAGAAAGCCAGATCAAAGAAGAAGGTATTCTGGATATTTTAAATGCCGCCGGTTTCCAATTACGCCAGCCGGGTTGTTCTGCTTGTTTGGCTATGAATGACGACAAAATACCTGCGGGTAAATATGCGGTAAGTACCAGTAACCGGAACTTTGAAGGCCGCCAGGGCCCTGGCAGCAGGACTTTGTTAGCCAGCCCGCTGGTAGCCGCTGCGGCCGCTGTAACAGGTGTGGTAACTGATCCGAGAGAGTTGTTGTAAATAGATTAGATCTTCTAAATTTTAATTATTATCATAAATAATGGCTTACGATAAATTCACCATATTAAAAAGTACAGCGGTTCCTTTACCCATTGAGAATGTGGATACCGACCAGATCATTCCTGCACGTTTTCTAAAAGCCACGGAACGCACCGGTTTTGGCGATAACTTATTCAGGGACTGGAGATATCATGCAGATAATACACTTAAAAAGGATTTTATCCTTAACGATCCGACCTATTCAGGCAGGATACTGGTAGGTGGCAAAAACTTTGGCAGCGGGAGCAGCCGCGAGCATGCTGCATGGGCCATTTACGATTATGGTTTCCGTTGTGTGGTGTCAAGTTTTTTTGCGGACATTTTTAAGGGTAATTCACTCAATATCGGCATCCTGCCTGTGCAGGTAAGCCCGGAGTTTCTGGACAAAATATTTAAAGCAGTTATTGCTGATCCCGGAACAGAACTGGAAATAAACCTTCCCGGGCAAACAATCAGTTTGGTAAAGACAGGCGAAAAAGAATCATTTGTCATCAATGGCTATAAAAAGCATAATATGCTGAATGGTTTTGATGACATCGACTATCTGCAGGCAATGAAAGAGGACATCGGACAATTTGCTGCCAAAAGCATCTACTGAAAGCAGCTCTAATCAAAAAAAATGACCCGATTGCAACGCCATATTGAGATAATGGATACTACACTGCGCGATGGTGAACAAACCAGCGGGGTGTCTTTTTCCTCTTCTGAAAAACTAACTATTGCACAACTTTTATTAACCGAAGTAAAGGTCGACAGGATAGAAATTGCTTCTGCCAGAGTATCAGAAGGGGAGTTCCAGGCGGTAAAGAAAATTACGGAATGGGCTTCTGCAAACGGGTTTATTGATAAGATTGAAGTGCTGACATTTACTGACGGTACAACCTCTGTTGACTGGATGATCAAAGCCGGTGCTAAAGTGATGAACCTTTTAACTAAAGGCTCATTAAATCACCTGACCTACCAGCTAAAGAAGACCCCTGAGCAGCATTTTAAGGAAGTAGGGGAGGTAATTGCCTATGCTGCCAAGAATCATATCGCATGCAATGTATACCTCGAAGATTGGAGCAATGGTATGCGCCATTCCAAAGAGTATGTCTTTCAGTATCTTGATTTCTTGTCGGCTCAGCCGGTTAAGAGAATTTTATTGCCGGATACATTGGGTGTTTTAATCCCATCCGAAACGCGGGAATATCTGAATGCGATTATTCCGCGTTACCCGGATATTCATTTCGATTTTCATGCACATAATGATTATGACCTGAGCATAGCTAATGTGCTGGAAGCGGTGAACGCGGGCGTCAAAGGCTTACACCTGACGATCAACGGAATGGGCGAACGGGCTGGTAATGCGCCGCTGGCAAGCACCATAGCCGTTTTGAATGACTATGTAAAAGAGGTAAAAACTTCTGTTGAAGAAAAATCATTATACACGGTAAGTAAGCTGGTCGAGACCTTTTCTGGTTTCAGGATACCTGTAAATAAGCCTGTTGTAGGTGAAAACGTGTTTACACAAACAGCAGGTATACATGCTGATGGTGACAAGAAAAATAATCTTTACTTCAATGATCTGATGCCTGAACGTTTTGGGCGAGAACGTAAGTACGCCCTGGGCAAAACAAGCGGTAAAGCTAATATCGAGAATAACCTGCAGCAATTGGGTATACGCTTATCCGATACGGACCTGAAGAAGGTTACTGAAAGGGTTATTGAATTGGGCGACAGGAAAGAAACAGTCACCCAGTCAGATCTGCCTTATATTATTTCTGATGTGCTCGATAGCAGCGCAATCGAGGAAAAGGTGCATATTGAAAATTATGTACTGACGCATTCAAAAAACCTGCGCCCGTCGGTTACTTTAAGCATTAATGTAAATGGTGAGGTGTTTGAAGAACATGCACAGGGCGACGGGCAATACGACGCCTTTATGAACGCGCTAAACATTATTTATAGCAAAAAGCAACTGGAATTGCCCTTACTGACCGATTATGCGGTGCGCATACCTCCCGGCGGTAAATCAGACGCCCTGTGCGAGACTATTATTACCTGGGATTGTAAAGGAAAAGAATTTAAAACCCGCGGCCTGGATAGCGACCAGACCGTTGCGGCTATCAAGGCGACACAAAAAATGTTGAATTTGATATAAAGGTCTTTTGCTTTTGATAAGCAAACATAGCCTAATAGGATTAATTGTGACGGGGACTTAATGTTCAATGCTTCAGGTAAGCACAGGGAATATTAGGCGGAGTATAGTCAATGCCATATGCATATTTAATCAGTAACGAAACGGTTTCAGCCACTGTATTTTCCTCTCGGTGCATCTGCGGTAAAAATCCCATCATAGCATAACTGATTGGCTTTATAGCAGGGATAAATGTTTCCCATTCATAACCTTTGCCCCAAATCAGGCCTTTAACTGTAATTGCAAGATTAGCTGAGTGGTCCAGCAGCAACTGCATGATAACTGCAGAGTTATTGCTGTTTTGGTTAACGGTATGGAAAATAGGAGTATGCCCGCCAAAACCATGCTCATCTATGCCGGCCCTTGCGTTAATGTCCGCCCCGTATTGTAAAAGTATTTTTGCGCAGGCCACACAATTATATTCTGCACAAAAATGCATTAAGGTACCCCCGGTTAAGGGTGTGTAGCTATTATTAAATAAGGCGTATGTCTTGTGTATGATCGCCTGATCGGCTTTAACCAGTTCTGCTAATTTCCCTGAGTCGTCAGTCAGCACTGCAAGCAAAGCTTTATCCTCAAACGCCAATCCATGATCAATAAATGCCTGGACACATCGCTTAAACGCCGGAGTACGGGTATACATTTCTACCATCATACGGAAAAGCGGCACCCCGTTATTGATCTCATTCGGATCACCGCCCTGCTCAAAATACCGGCGTATCCCTGGGGCGGAATGCACCTCAATGTCATAAAGCATTTGCTTATAATCGGGCATCGTTAATTGTACTTTAAAAACTACAATTTCATTTAGAGGAATAAAAATGCTTATTGTTTAGTATATACAGCGTTCACACCGATAACCAATGGATAACAAAATTGTTAAAATTAATCGAAATTTGTATGATGGCCCGCAATGGCAGGCAAATTAAAAGTTTGGTAAAATCTGTTAAACCAATTGAATTTCATGTTAACTTCAGAATCAAATTATAATATTGTAGTGTGAACTAATCAAATAGTCCATAATTAATTTATTACCCCTTAAATTAATGTAAATGGCAAAGTCAATAAGCAGGAAAGAGTTTTTATCGTTAGTTGGCCTGGGTGCCGCTTCAGCAGTGGTGCTGAGCTGTGTCGGCTGTTCAAAAAGTTCGGACGGCCAGGGAGGCGGGCAAAACGTTACAGGTCCAACCGGGATTGATTTTACGCTTGACCTTACTTCATCAGCAAATGCAGCGCTTTTAAATAATGGAGGGTATTTGGCTACCCAAAATGTTTTAGTCGCACGCACCGAAGCGGGGGCTTATATCGCCGTACAGCAGTCATGTACCCATCAAAATTATCCCCTTGTTTATGCAGGATCAACGCAGGAGTTTTATTGCAATAATCATGGTTCTGCATTTACAGAAGCCGGTGTGGTCAAAAATTCGCCTGCTAGCAGAAACCTTACCGTATATCATACTACACTTACAGGAACTTCGTTAAGGGTATATTCATAAAAAAATATAAAAGCATGAAATTATTGACCGTTTTATTGACAACTTTCCTCTTATCAGGCATTACCTGGCTTGGAGATTTCAATGCCGCTACCTCCGAAGCTGCCAAAGAAGACAAACTGATATTGATCAATTTCTCAGGTTCAGACTGGTGCGGCCCTTGTATAAGATTAAGAAAGGAAATATTAGAATCATCCACTTTTGAAGATTATGCCAAAGATCACCTGGTTTTGGTTCGTGCAGATTTTCCGCGTCAAAAGAAAAACCAGCAGGATGCTGCACAAGTAAAGCGCAATGAAGCTTTGGCCGATAAATATAACCCTGAAGGCAAGTTCCCTTTTACTCTGCTGGTGAATAAAGATGGGAAAGTAATAAAGGAGTGGGATGGTTTTCCCAATGAATCACCAGAACAATTTGTTTCTGAAATTAACGCAAATGCCCATAACTGAAACACTGGAGAATAAACTAACCACCCACAGGCGTATTGTACGGCTGATGGGCAATCGCTTTGAGATAAGTGTGGTTAATGATGATGTCCAGTCAGCACAAGAACATATTGATAGCGCAGTAACCGAGATCAGCCGGATTGAGAAGCTGCTCACTACCTTTAGCGATGAGAGCCAAACCAACGAGATCAACCGGAATGCGGGCATACAGCCTGTAGAGGTTGATCAAGAGGTTTTTAATCTGATAGCACGTTCACTAAGAATTTCCGACCTGACGCAGGGCGCGTTTGACATCACCTACGGGTCTATCGATAAAAGCCTTTGGAACTTTGATGTCAATATGAAACAACTGCCTGATGCAGAAACTGCCCGCAGATCGGTTAGCCTGATCAATTACCGCAACGTCATACTGGATGCATCAAATAACTCGGTTTATTTAAAAGAAAAGGGTATGCGTATTGGTTTTGGAGGTATAGGCAAAGGCTATGCTGCGGATAAAGCAAAACTACTTTTGCAGGAACGGGGCGTAAGCAGTGGTATTGTAAATGCTGCCGGCGACCTGGTGACATGGGGCAATCAGCCCAATGGTTATCCCTGGACCATTGCCATAGCCGATCCTGATCATGGCATTACACCTTTTTCGACATTGAAGATTAGTAATATGGCTATAGCTACTTCGGGGGATTATGAAAAGTTCGCCATTATTAATGGTAAAAAATACGCGCATACCATCGACCCCAAAACAGGGTTACCGGTTGGCGGGATCAAAAGCGTAAGCATCATAAGTCCGAGCGCCGAACTGGCCGACGCCATGGCTACCCCTGTAATGGTAATGGGCGTTAAAGTAGGACTGGATCTTATTAACCAGTTAAAGCATATCGCCTGCATCATTATCGATGATAATAACCAGATACATAGTTCAAATAATATCAATATTAAGATCTGACATGAAACACAATACCCCTGTTATCCTACCGTTTATATTCAGCCTTGCCGTAACCTGCTCTTTAACGGCATGCAGTTCGGTAAAGCAGTATCAGAAAAACCGTTTAAATGATTCTGAGATGGAACTTTCTGCACGTAAATCGCAAAAGTTTGAACAAAGTTTTCAGCTTTACCGGGAGGGTGCCTCAGGTGCCAACGGCGGTAAAAGTGGTGGAGGTTGTGGCTGTAATTAATATCGATCTCCAATGAAAAAAATCTATTTAGGCGTTCTGGCTCTTTACATGGGTATTTTAGCCTCTCATGCCCAAACAACGCAACCGGTTAAAGACACTACTAATTATCAATCTCGCAAGCTAAAACTCGATGAGGTAAACTTTGTATCGGCTTATTATCACCAAAATGGAAATCATTCAGCGGTAACCGGTGGTATAGGTACTGAAAATCTTACTGATTTCGCCAATACGCTCGATGTACAGCTCTCAAAGCTTACCAATAGCGGGCATAAAAATACCTTCCTTTTTGAATTGGGGGTTGACCATTATACTTCGGCTTCATCTGATAAGATAGATCCGAATAGTATATCTTCTGCTTCAAGGCAGGATACAAGGGTATATCCATCGCTGAACTGGACCAATTCTGATGAAAAAACGGGGAACGCGTTTGGATTTACAGGTTCTTATTCACATGAGTATGATTATCAATCCCGTGGATTTGGTTTTAACCTGACAAGAGTTTCAAAAAATAAGAATACACAGTTCGATCTGAAAGCGACCGCATTTCTGGATACCTGGACGGTGATTTTACCGGTAGAATTACGACCAGCCACTTACGGTTCGGGCTCTCATCAAGATCCAAGACCGGTCGATTACAAACCACGTAACTCATTCAGCGCTGCGTTCTCCCTTTCTCAGGTGATCAGTACGCGATTGCAGGCCTTATTTATTGTAGAGCCATCCTATCAGCATGGATTACTGGCGACAGACTATCAGCGGGTATATTTTAACAACAACTTCGCAACGGGAGTGGGCCCTTTCAATGATATATTTAATGAGCGTATAGAGAACCTTCCTGCCAGCCGGTATAAATTACCGATAGGCCTTCGCTTAAATTATTTTCTTGACGATCATTTTATTATCCGCACCTTTTACCGTTATTATATGGATAACTGGGGTATCAGGGCGCATACTGCAGAAATTGAGGTGCCAATTAAGTTTACTTCCTTTGTTTCTGTTAGTCCTTTTTATCGTTATACCAATCAGCAGGGAACTCGATATTTTGCACCGTACGGTCAGCATAGCGTAGGCGAAACTTATTATACCAGCGATTATGACCTGTCAACCCTGACCAGCAATTTTGTTGGACTTAATTTACGACTGGCGCCACCAAAGGGAGTATTTGGTATACAACAATTAAACACCCTGGAGCTTAGATACGGACACTATATGCGCTCAACAGGATTAAACAGTGATATTTTAACCTTAGCCTTAAAATTCAAATAAACTAAAAACGGCGGCCGACAATGATTTTGTAGATCGATTTTTCGGTACTTCGGGTAAAACCATAACCTATACCCCCGTTAAACTCCCAATCGGGGTTAAAATTAAGGTCGGTTGCAATAAATAATTGTTGCTGCTGTTTCTCAAAAGCATCATAATTTAAGAAGGGTCCTGTGCTGCCATAGTATTCTAATCCAAGGGCTACTATTTTGGTTATATCATAACTGCCTTTAACATTCGGAGAAAATATAAAGCCATGATTTTGGTCAGGACCGGCAAAGCTTTTATCAATTGTGGGATTAACAGATATATATAATTTCCGCCATTTTTTGTCAACAATCGGCCTGATCTCCAGTGTGCTTGTATTGGCTGAAAATGCCTTTTTCTGAAAACCAAATTCGGTTGATAAACTTACACCTAACGGCCAATGCCAGCTTTCAGGAACGGCAACTCTGGGTCTGATATGTGAACCAACGTAAGCCGTGCGCCCCTGGCTTCCTACCGAATTAAAAATATAAAAACCTGTTTCAAACCAGGGCGACCACCCATGGGTTATTTCAATTGTCTCGTGAAACACATGATTATCCGGCAACTGACCATCATCAGAGCTGGTAAAGCCATTGGCGGTGTAATTACTGTGTAATTCGACCATCGTCCGGCCTTTTTCAACGGTTTCTGAGCCATAAACTTGTATTTCGTAATTGTCTTGTGCCCTTGCAGTATTTGAAAAAAGTAAAACGCTTGAAATGACTAATAAAACAGGTTTGATTTTTTTAGAAAGATCAGTTTCATCCGCAATATGTTTTTCAGGAAGATTGAGCAAACATATTTAATTTGGATTTTCATTTCCGCCATTGATCATGTCTGAAACAATTCCATTTGATTCTTTCCGTTCAGCCAAATACACACCAGCTAGGTGAACAGCGATAAAGGCTAAGATCAAATACATACAAAAGCCATGTACGTCTTTGATCGTATGCCGTAGTGGTTTAAGTGCGGCTAAGGCATCCTCAAAAGCAAGCGATAAACCGGTGATTGCCATAATGATCAGCAATATATAAAATACTGCATAAATACTTTTTACGGCAAGCTCATGTCTGGCTGTCTGCCTGTTTTTCTTTATCATTTTAAATTGAAAGTAAGCACTTTTGATCCTCCGTATGAATTTCTGGTCTGCCAGCTGAAAAAACTCCAAAACTAACCTGAATATAAGCAGGGCGGCCAAGCCGTACCCAAAATAGATGTGTATACGCCAAACCTGGTCGTTCAGTGCATTGGCCACTGAGCCGGCTTGTTGTTCACTGACAACAGCTCCTGTTTTGCCGAGCTCTTCTTTCATTAAAGAAGATATTTGGCGCCCGTCAGTTATCGTAGAATTGATCAGTACCGTGATCAGCGATCCGCTGATAATTAGTGCATTAGCCCAATGCCATAGACGAAGTGAAGCGGAATATTTCTTTATTTGACGAGGATGCGGGATGTCTTTGCGAACTGGTTCTATAATGGCCATATTAAGTTTGGATAAGTTCCCTTTTAGTTTCGTTGTTTTAATGTTTGTCCTAAAAGTATTCATAAATTTTGAAGCAAAACTGGAGTGTGATATTTATTGTGAGTATTTAGTAATTTTAGCTTCAGTATTTCTTCATATTTATATTTAAAAAGCATTGAAACTCCTGGTAATAGAAGATGAACAAGGCATTCGTGAAAATATAGTCAATTATTTTAATGAGGATGGTAACATATGCGAAAGCTGTGATTGCCTGTCGGCGGCGATTGATAAATTAGCTGTTTTCGATTACGATTGTGTATTACTGGATATTGGATTGCCGGATGGTGAGGGCTTTGCCGTTTTGGAATATTTGCAAAAGCAAATCAAAAATGAGGCTGTACTAATAATTTCGGCAAGAAATTCCCTTAATGATAAATTGAAAGGTTTGAATGTAGGTGCAGATGATTATTTAACAAAACCGTTTCATTTAGCGGAGCTAAAAGCAAGGGTGGTTGCCATTTACAGGCGCAGGACCTTTAACAGTAATAATAACCTTGTGTTTAATGAAATATCGATAAATCTGCCCGGAAGAACGGTACAGGTTAATCAAATTCAGATAACCCTTACCCGCAAGGAATATGATATGTTATTATATTTTATTGCAAACAAAGGAAAGGTAATTTCAAAAAATGCGATTGCTGAGCATCTTTGGGGCGACGAAATGGATATGCATAATAATTTTGATTTCATTTATACGCATATAAAGAATCTAAGGAAGAAACTTTTGGATGCTAATTCCAATGATTACCTTAAGTCAATATACGGAATAGGGTATAAATTTATGGCAGAATGAAATTATCATCCCATTATAATAAAACCATCATTATCATATCGATATCTGTATTGCTTGCAGGGGCAGTTATTTACTATTTTGCTATTAGTTACATTGCAAGGGCCCAGCTTGATCGTGATCTGACGGAAGAAATTGATGAGGTTGCGGATTATGTTAAACTCAACCATCGGTTGCCAAGGCAGATAGATTTTGACGAAGACGTAACCATTTTTGCAAAAACAGACCAGGCGGTTTTACCACGAACGTTTTTTGATACGATCTATAACAATCCTAAAGAGAAAAAAAATGAAGCCGGTCGTGCGGTTTCAGGCTTGATTTCTTTGAAGGAAGGCAATTATAAAGTAACGATCACTATTTCCCGTGAAAATACTGAATATTTGATTCAGATCATCGCCTCCATTACATTTGTGTTGATGGTCTGTTTGCTTTTGATCCTTTTGCTTACCAACAGGTATATTTTAAAGGGCTTATGGCGGCCTTTTTATGATACCTTGTATGCGATCAAAGCCTTTAATGTTTCCGACAATGAAAACTTTGATTTAAGGCAAAATAAAGTAAATGAGTTTAATGAATTGAATAAGGCAGTTAGTGTAATGTCAACCAGAGTGAAAAATGATTTTCAAAATCTAAAGCACTTTACAGAGAATGCTTCACATGAAATGCTAACGCCACTTGCAGTGATCACTTCTAAATTGGATACACTTATTCAGGATGAAACCATTAAACCACAATTATATGACCAAATAAGTGATATTTATGCTGCAACGTCCAAATTATCACGGATCAACCAATCATTATTATTATTGGTAAAGATTGAAAACAACCTGATTGATGATATTGAATGGGTAGATCTAGCGCTCCAGATCTCCGAAAAAGTCAGACTTTTTCAGGATCTGATATCAACAAAGGGCATACAGGTTACCGAAGAACTGGAGTCTAAAAAGATTTGGGTAAGTAAGCACCTGATTGATATATTATTAAATAATCTATTCAGCAATACCATCAGGCATAATGTAGATCATGGTCAGCTTATAATTAACTTAACAGCTGATAAACTGACTTTTCAAAACAGCGGGCCTGATAAATCCCTTAATGAAGAAACCATATTTGAACGTTTTCAGAAAGGTCATAAATCTGAGGGTACAGGATTGGGTTTGGCTATAGTTAAAAATATTTGCAGCGTCTATAAATGGCAAATTTATTACCAGTACACGAATTCATTGCATACTTTTCAAATTCAATTTTAGACAAACGAGGATTGTTTATAGATTATCCATGTGATAACGGTTAAGCAGCTTAAGCAGTACGCCGTTTGTCCATCCAAATCCATCTTGCAGCGGGTATTCACCGCCTCCTGCTTTGACATCAGTGTCTGTTACATTGTATTTTTCCATTAGTTTGCCTGTAGCGTTGAATACCCGGATGTTGGTGCTTATCCAGGCTTCAGCAATTGAACGTGCCAGGCCGGTATAACTATACTTGTTCAGACCATCTATAGCCATATATTGCAGTGGCGCCCAAGCGTTGGGACTATCCCATTGCTGACCCGAACGTTTAAATGTGGTAACCAACCCCCCGGACTTTAAAAATTTGGTTTTCAGGGTTGATGCAATCCTGGCAGCTTGTTTGGCATCAGCTATATTAAAATCAAGCGGAAAGACACCGGCCAGTGTTTGATCAGGAGTGGTTTGTTTAAGCTTCCAGTTATAATCCATAAACCAGCCATTCTTTTGGCTCCAGCTATACTTTAATATTGCTTTTTTGCGTAGCATGGCCCGGGTTAAATAATAACGATATTTAATGCCATTCCCCTGTAAATGATAGGATTTTGCTATGGAAAGTTCCAAATGATAAAGCAAACAGTTCAGATCAACCGGGATAATAAGGGTGGTTTGTATCGTTTCCAGCTTTCCTGTCGTATCGAGCCAGCGCGTACTAAAATCCCAGCCCGATTCTGCCGCAGCCCGGATATTGCGATAGAAATCGCTTAGCTTTTGTTTAGTTTCTTTAGCTGCATTTACATCTTTTTTAAACGACTCTTCACGGGGCTTATCCGAATCATCCCAGTACCGGTTCAGAATTTCGCCCCCCTGCATACGTACAACCATACGGTATGCCTGACCCGGTTTTAATTTCTCTGCTCCGTTCATCCAAAATGCATATTCCTTTAAAAGTTCAGGCTGATATTTTACGATCACCTGTTCACCCTGGTCTTTAGCAAGCAAGTCAAGCATCATGGAAAAAAACGGAGGTTGCGAACGGGTTAAATAATAAGTACGGTTGCCATTGGGTATAAAGCCATATTTATCGATCATATAAGCAAAATTGCTGATCATGTTCGCGATGATCTTTGTTTGGTGGCTTTCCTCGAGGCCAAGCATGGTGAAATAGGAATCCCAATAATAGGTTTCGCGGAAACGTCCTCCTGGTACTATAAAATCATTTGGTAATGGTATTAAGGAAGAATACTTTGAAACCGTATCGTGTTTCCGGTAGAGCACTTGCCATAGCGTATCGATGTGCTTTCGGATTCCAAGTGAAGTATCACTTTTAAAAATACTGGTATTCGCACCTGGAATAATGAAGTTGGCTGTTATAAATTGTGTCAGATCAAAGCCTGCTTTATCTTTCTGATGGCGATAGTCTTTCATAATGAGCGCCGGATCACGGCGCGGGGTTGCATCAACAAAAGTTTTGTTATCGGGAAAAATATCAGACAGCTGAACAGCTTCAAATAAACCCGGAAACAATTGCCTCGGGGTGAGGACTTGTGAATAGGAAACACTAAAAGTAATTAACAGGGATAGTGTTAACAGTAGTTTTCTCATGGTTATAAAAATATTTATGAAAAAAAGGTTTAAATTTCTTTGTACTTGACTACAAATTAGCTGTTTATTTATCATGGGCAAGGTATAAAGAATTTCTAATTAAGAAGTTAACATGATATTTTTGACAGATTAAGAAATCCAGCAAGAATTATTCGTCGACAGACACAAATAGGTTAAAAATTTAAAATGGAAATAGTTCTTTCATTTTAAAATAAAACTCATTTTTAAAGTATAGATTTAGGCACCTAAAATACCCATTTCGATATGAGAATTTTTATATTAATCCTGTTCTTGTCTTTTTTTGGATACCCGGCGGCGTACTCATCTGTGAAAACAGATAGTATTTTGTTGCAATTAAAAGTAGAGCTTTCAAGGAAAAAAATATATGATGATCAAAAGGAACTTCGGATTCAAAAGCTCAAAGCCAGGTTGGAAGCTATTCCCAAAACCAATTATAATGCGCAGTATAATATCTGTGGAAAGTTATATGAGGAATATAAAGTTTACCAATTTGATTCGGCTTACGTTTATACTCAAAAATTATTTACTATAAGCAAGATCACAAAAGATGTACCTAAACAATATGATAGCCAGATAAAGGTTGGTTTCCTTTTGTTGTCATCCGGTATGTTTAAAGAGACCTTTGATTGCTTAAACCGGATCAATACGCATCTGCTCAATGACAGTTCGAAGTTAGAGTACTATTCTATAAAATCCCGTGCTTTCTCAGATCTGGCTGAATACAATAGCGATAAAAACTATGCACCTTTTGATAAGATCCAGGCAATCAAATATATAGATTCGGCTATTGCCCTGTCAAAACCTCATTCCTTCGAGAAGCTTTATCACCTTGGTAACAGGCAAATGATATCAGAACAAATAGAGCGGCCATCACCATATTTTGTTGAGCTTTTAAACCATTATACGATTACTGAGCACCAGCGCGCAATGGTAACCACAGGTTTAAGTTTTTTTTACAATGGTCCTAATAAGGAGAAAGATCGAATACTTTTAATGACAGTTGGGGCTATAAATGATATCCGGTCTTCAACAAAAGAAACCTTAGCCATTTTTAAACTCGGTCAGCAGCTTTATTTGGATGGAAACGTAAAGGATGCCTATACCTTTATAAAGCAAGCAATGGATGACGCCCAGTTTTATGGGGCAAGGCTGCGCAAGATTAAAATAGGGGCGGTTTTACCAGTCGTTGCGGCACAAATAAACATTACCACAGAGAACGAAAGAAACAAATTTCTGGTTTATTTTTTATCAATTGCGGTAGTTGCCATATTAATTTCTTTAGTGTCATTTATTGTATTCATCCAGTTGAAAAGATTAAAAGTTAAAGAAAAAATAATTGAGGAAAAGAATGTACAATTGGAAAAAATAAATGACAAACTTATAGAGGATACTCATATTAAAGAAGAGTATATCGGCTATTTTTTTAATGTGATATCCGGATATATATTAAAGCTTGAAAAACTTAAGAGAAATATTGAGCGAAAGCTATCCATAAAAAGATATGACGATATATTGCTGTCTGTTAACGAGATAAATATTAAAAAGGAGAGGGAAACACTTTTTTATACATTCGATCATATTTTTCTGAAGATTTTCCCCAATTTTATTAACGTATTTAATTCCTTATTGAAAAAAGAGGATCAGATATGGCCCAAAGACAATGAGGTATTAAATACTGATCTGCGCATATTTGCGCTGATGCGTTTAGGCATAAACGATAACGAAACTATTGCCAATATTCTGGAATATTCGGTAAATACGATTTATGTGTATAAGATGCGCATTAAGGCCAAAGCACTTGTCCCCAGCGATCAGTTCGACCATAAAATTATGGATATAAAAGCGGTAGAAGTGCTTAATAAATCCTGATATTTTAAGCCGGTTTAATGGCTGTTATAATCCGTCTGCTTTGGTATTTCTGCTCTCTCGGGTCCCGGAAAATAACTTCCCTGAGTTAATTTAATATTAAAAAAGTTAAATTAATGCTGGAAAGGGTTAAATTAAGTTTATATTTTTATGGACCTGTTTATTTTCAATTGGTTGATTGCCAATTATTTGTATTTTAAAATCCCTATTTTTTCTTATATTCTTAGTAAACAAATAGGTAATATTGCCGGGTATTTATTACTTTGCTTGTAATAGGAATGCGATTAAATTAAAGTTGTTTTGAATTTTAATAAGTTGTAACTTAGATTACATCGGATTACCTGATTAAACCAATTAACCCAATAAGATAATTTACAGGCACGTTGTGCAAAAAACCATTATTGTATAATAACAATTTGGTGTTTTATAATTTCATATAGCTTGGATTAAGGTGCTAGTTGTGGAAATTACTTTTATTATTTAAACCAATTATAACTCAATAAACCAATGAAAAATAAACAGGATAGCAATATACCTCCCTAATAGCGTAGCTTAATGTAAACCGTTGTCAATATTTTTAATCTCAGAATACCCGCAACGCGGTAAAGTTTACAGCATGCTATTACTTACTAACTAATCAACAAACCGTTCAACCCAAATTTTATGTATTTTAAAAATTTACTCAAAGTAAGTTGTTTTATCATCTTATTATGTTCATTTGCGCTATCAGTTATGGCTCAGAATGTAGTAGTTACCGGTAAAGTAACAGACTCAAAAGATGGTTCGCCGCTTCCTGGTGTTTCCATTGTAGGCAAAGGCACATCAGCAGGCACAGTAACTGATGTTAGTGGTAATTTCAGATTATCAGTGCCTTCCTCGGTTACTGCCGTTTCAGTTTCCTTTGTAGGATATAACAGAAAGGATGTCGCCTTAACAGGGGGCCCGCTAAACATTTCGCTTGACGCCTCAAGTACCTCACTTAACGAAGTACTGGTAGTTGGTTATGGTACCGTGCGCAAAAAAGACGCTACGGGCGCTGTTGTAAAAGTGTCCTCTGCCGATTTTGTACAGGGTGTAACTACTAACCCATTACAGCAATTGCAGGGTAAAGCTGCAGGTGTTGAAATAAATACTTCCAGCGGTGATCCGAATGATGGCCCGGTTGTACGTATCAGAGGTACCGTATCCTTATCAGGCGGTAACGATCCATTATATGTTATTGATGGAGTAATCGGTGCTGATATACGCGGTGTATCACCAAACGATATCGAATCTTTTGATATCTTAAAAGACGCTTCGGCCGCAGCTATTTATGGTTCACGCGCTGCCGGTGGTGTTATTTTGGTTACCACAAAAGCAGGCAGAGCTGGTAAGCCTCAAGTTTCTGTTAACTCTTATATTGCATCAGAGTCTCCCGAGAAGCTTCCGAATTTTATGAACAGGACGCAATATCTGGCTGCCTATCAGTCATTTTATAATAAACCTATGCCGGCCGGTACCTCTACCACCAGCGACCAGGGCGCCAATACAAACTGGTTTAAAGAGTTAACACGTACCGGTTTTACCCACAATGAAAACTTGGCTTTATCAGGAGGAACTGAAAAAAGCCATTACAGAGGTTCGGTAACTTATACCGATCAGCAGGGTGTAGCGATAAGAAACGACAGAAAGGATTTAAATGGCCGCTTCAATTTTGACCAGAAAACACTGGATGATAAGTTATTGATCACTATCAACGTGTCCGGATCGCATACCAATCAAAATAATACGGATAAAAATGCATTTCTGAATGCTGCGGCAGTTCCGTCCGTGATTCAGGTAATGGACCCTGTTAATCCAGGTTATTATCAGTATATCAACAATACACAGGAAAACAACCCGGTTCCGCAATTGCTGTTTTTAACCAATACGCAGGCCACCGACAGGCTTAACGGTAATCTGCGTTTAGACTATACACTAGCCAAGGGGCTGACCCTTAGTCCTTATGCAAACATAGCTCACGGAATAGGTACCAGTCTTATTTACTATCCGCCAGCCAATGCCCTTAGCCCGGTTGGCAGTCTGGTTAATGCCGTTGGCGACCAGTTTGGTTATGTCCCTCAATTGACTGGCCATGGAGATGTGGATAAAGGAGAAACGGATTATACCAACAAAACCTTTGGTGCAACCGTTAATTATAAAGGTACTTTTGGCAAAAGCCGGCTAAATGTATTGGGAGGTTTTGAGCATTATGACGAGGGCTTCTCATGGTTTCGTGTAGGCGCCCATGATTTTAATAACATCAATCAGCCTAATGAGGCTATTGGCTCTGCCAATGCGATCTCTACGGCCGACATAGGTTCCGCTACGGGCACTTATACCCTGAAATCGTTTTTCGGCAGGGCAGAATATAACTTCAATGATAGATACAATTTTACTGCAAATATCAGGTATGATTGGTCTAATAAGTTAGGAATAAATAGTCAATCCGGTGTTTTCCCTTCATTCGGCGTTGGCTGGACGATCAGCCAGGAAGATTTTATGAAGGAGGTTCAATGGATAAGTTCATTAAAACTTAGAGGCAGCTACGGTACAGTAGGTGATCAGAGTTCAATTGGCGATTACACTTCTCAGTTCTTATTTGGCCCTGTCTTAGTCAATGGTAAACCAACACTTTATTATGATGGGGCAACCGGACTTTATTTACCTGCCGCATTTTCTATCCAGAATCAGAACACTGCTTTAAGATGGGAAACTGTCACCAGTACTGATATCGCAGTAGATTTCAGTTTATTTAATGGCAGACTGAATGGTAGTTTTGATTGGTACAGCAAAAAAACCAATCACCTGTTATATCCGTATACTGTACCAACGGGCGGTCAATACTTTGTTTCCACTATACTAGCTAACATTGGCAGTATGAGTAATAAAGGGTTTGAATTAAATTTAAATTATAAAATTTTCAGTACCTCGGATTTCTCGTGGACTGCAGGCGGCAACTTCGCACTTAACCGTAATAAAATACTCAATCTTTCCGGAACCTTGAACAATACCACGTTCAATGTTACCCAGGCAACAAATGGAACAACCTCAGGTTTAGGGATAAGCGGCGCGATATCACAAGTCGGGTATTTAAAAGTGGGCTATCCTGTAGGTACCCTGTTATTGCCGCAATATGCAGGCCAGGATGCCAATGGAAACCAATTGTTCTGGCATTATGCTGCTGATGGTTCAAGAACTGCTGTTTCTGATGTAAGCTTGCTTAACTACGCTGATAACGGCAGCACACAGGATAGAAAATTCTACAGTACGGATCCTAAATTTACTTATTCCATTAACAACACGTTCACCTATAAGCAGTTTGACCTGAATATTTTTCTCAGAGGCCAATACGGGAGCCATGGTTTTAATGAAGCTGCTATGGATTATACCAGTTTGGCAAAACTGGGTACTTATGGCGTGATGGCTGATGCTACCCAATATGGCATTAAAAGCTCGTCAGAACCATCCACTTTCTGGTTACAGGGAACTTCTTTCTTAAAGCTGCAAAGCGCTACATTAGGTTATAACTTTAATATTAAAAATAACAGGTATATCGATAAATTGCACGTATACGTTGCCGGTAACAACCTATATACTTTTACAAGTTATAAAGGCATTGACCCGGAGTTAAATACGGCGGCAGCGATTACAGGCAGTACACAAGGTATCGACGTGAGAACAATTTATCCGCGTGCCCGTCAGATATCATTTGGAGTAAATCTATTATTAAAATAAATTATAAAATTTTATTATAATGAAAAAGAAACATTTATTAATCGCAGCAGCTCTTTTGGTTGGTGTAAGCATTTATTCCTGTAAAAAGGAATTAAATCCAACCAAAGACTCTGTCACACAGAGTGCCGCAGCCGGTAGTGCTGCCTATCTCAAATCAATTGTGTTGGGTACTTATACCCAACTGCAAAGCCTGACGGCTAATAACTCCATGCTGCTTACCTCGGAAGAATCAACCGATGCGGTCATTGTTCCCACCCGTGTAGGCGGTGACTGGGCCGACGGCGGGATGTGGGCTCAAATGTGGCTTCACACTTATGCTCCGGGCCACGCCAACGTAAGAGATGCCTGGAATAATGCCTATAATGCGCTTGGCCAGATAAACATTACCATTAGCCTTTTGCAGGGATTGCCGGCATCACCCAATACCGCCTATTCTATTGCAGAATTGAGGACTTTGCGCGCTTATTATTATTATCTGTTGGTAAAGAATTTCGGACAGGTACCGCTGATCAAATCATCCAGTACCGATGCCAGTACAGTACACTCCAGCCCGGCAACTGAGGTCTGGAATTTTGTGGTATCCGAGTTAAAGGCAACTGCACCTGTATTGAGCGCCAAAACGCCGGCGCAGGATCCGAGCCAGTATGGAAGGCTTAATAAATGGGGAGCTTATTTCCTTTTGGCCAAAGCTTATTTAAATGAAAATGTAATCACGGGATCAACCGGTACTGCCGGCTACGCTACATGTTCCCTGTATTGCGATTCGCTGATTAGTTCAGGGTATTCCTTAATGCCTAATTTCCTGGATAATTTCTCAAGCAATAATACTGGTTCTACTGAAAATATTTTTGTGATCCCTTATGACCATATTTATGCAACGGGTTTACAGATACAGATGATGAGTTTCCATTACAACCAGGCAGCCAAGTACAATTGGGGCAGCACCGGCGGCCCATGGAATGGTTTCAGTGCCAATGCCGATTATTATGGTAAATTTAACAATACCGATACCCGGAAAAAGGGATGGCAGCAGGGACTCCAGTATGCAGCTGACGGGGTTACACCTTTAACTACAAGGGGAAGTGATGGCTCCGCGCCTTTGAACTTTACGCCACTGGTATCCAGTCTGACTAATGCACATGAAAATGAAGGTGTTCGTCAGCAGAAATGGCAGCTGACCCCCGGTTATCAGAGCCAGGATGCTGATTTCGCCTTGTTCCGCTATTCCGACGTCTTGTTAATGAAAGCAGAATGCGTATTACGCCTGGGTGACCCGGTAGCCGCACTAACTTACACAGCACCGGTCAGGACCAGGGCAGGTTTAAGCAATTTTACCGCCGGAGCATTTAATGCCGATAGCCTTTTGGCTGAAAGAGGACGTGAATTTGTGTGGGAAGGCTGGAGAAGAGAGGATTTACTTCGTTTCGGTCACTTCGGTGATGCCAAGCAATTTAAAACCCCTGACGCAGATCCGCATTCTCAATTGTTGCCTATCCCGATAGGAGCTCTTCAGAAAAACCCAAATCTTACTCAAAATCCTGGTTATTAATTAATAATAAAATCAGGATATTTTCAATGGAGCGGTAAGTATATTACCGCTCCATTTTAGTTCTATATCTTTGTTCCTTTAGCATAGCATGAGACCATTTCGCCCAAAATTAATTTTATTTATATTTTCCGTTTTTTGTATTTCCTGTCAAACTAAAAAAGGGCCTAAGCAGGAGGATGCTTTATTTCAGCTACAGCCGTCTTGGCAAACCGGTATAACGTTTAATAACCGGGTTATAGATGATGGCGAGTTTAATGTGTTCAGCTATCGTAACTTTTATAATGGCGGCGGAGTAGCCATTGGCGATGTAAACAACGATGGTAAGCCTGATGTTTTTTTTACTGCCAACCAGGGCCAAAACAAATTATATATTAACAAAGGTAACTGGAAGTTTGAAGAGGTAAGCGAAAAAGCAGGATTTAAGGATTCCAAAAAGTGGCATACCGGAGTTACCATGGTTGATATTAACGGGGACGGCTGGTTGGATATTTATGTGTCCAACAGTGGTGGTTTAAAAGATGCCGACAGGGCCAATGAATTATATATTAACCAAAAGGATGGAACCTTTAAGGAAGAGGCAGCAAAATATGGTCTGGCCGACAAGGGCTTATCTACCCAGGCCATATTTTTTGACTTTGACCATGATGGCGACCTGGATTGTTTTGTATTAAATAACAGTTACAGGCCGATAGGGAGTTTTGGTTATAACCGGGATTTGCGGAACATTCGCGATCCTCAAAATGGTGATCGTTTTTATAGAAATGACAACGGAAAATTTGTTGATATAAGCCAACAGGCAGGAATATATGGCAGTGAAATTGGTTTTGGTTTAGGGATCACTGCGGGAGATCTGTTTAATAGCGGATGGGATGATATGTATGTTTCAAATGATTTTTTTGAACATGACTACCTGTACAAAAATCTGCATAACGGCAAGTTTACCGAGGTTAGTAATGTGGCTATCCGGCATATGAGTTTGTCCTCTATGGGATCCGATATGGCAGATATTAATAATGATGGTTTTGCGGATGTGTTCACCACGGATATGTTGCCGGAAAATGATTATCGTTTAAAAACCACTACTAAGTTTGATGAGTATGATATCTATAATGCCAAGTTAAAAAGCAGTTTTCATCACCAGTTCACCACCAATTGTTTACAGCTTAATAATGGCGATGGCACTTTTAGTGAAATAGCTGATTTGGCAGGCATAAATGCTACCGACTGGAGCTGGGGAGCGCTTTGCTTTGATTTTAACAATGATGGCTGGAAAGATATTTTTGTAAGTAACGGCATCAGCAGGGATTTGACCAACCAGGATTTCCTGGCATATTTTAGTAGCCAGGAGGTGATGGAGCAGATCAGGCACGGTGGGTTCAAGGCCAAAAAGCTACTGGATAAGATGCCCAAAACCCCAATAACCAGCTATGGTTTCGTGAATCAAAAAAACCTGCAGTTTAAAAATGAAAGTATTCCGCTTGGCTTTCGCAAACCAAGCTTCAGTAATGGGTCGGCCTATGGCGACCTTGATGGCGACGGTGACCTGGACCTTGTTGTAAACAATGAGAATGGGGAAGCTTTTATTTATAGAAATATGACCTCTGAAAGGACCCATGCGCATTACCTGAAAGTAAATCTAAAAGGCAGTGGTATGAATACATTTGGTTTAGGTGCAAAGGTTACTATCTACACTAATGGAACCCGGCAAATGCTGGAGCAAATGCCAACCAGGGGATTTGAAAGCAGTGTTGAACCGGTGTTAAACTTTGGGGTTGGTATTTATAAAACGATTGATAGCCTGAAGGTGATATGGCCAAATATGAAGATGCAGGTATTGAAAAATATCCATACCAATATTGCCCTTACTTTAACACAAACTGACGCTAAATTAACCTTTATTCCTGCCAACCTGAAGTCAAAACCTTACTATAAAAATATAACCATCACCGGCATTAAAGGCGATATTTATCATAAGGAAAATGATTACAAAGATTTTGATGATCAGCGTCTTATTCCTAAAATGTTATCCACAGAGGGCCCGAAGCTGGCGGTCGCTGATGTAAATGGAGATGGTCTTGAAGACTTTTTTATCGGCGGCGCTACGGGTGATACCGCGAAACTTTTTACACAGCAACCCAGCGGGGCGTTTGTTCAGAAAAAACAATTTGCTTTTGAACAGGATAAGAATAGCGAAGACATCGGCGCACTGTTTTTTGATGCCGATCATGACGGGGATATGGACCTTGTGGTGGTATCGGGCGGCAACCTGGAGAAAGAGGGCGCGCTTAATTTGTTGACCAGATTATACATCAACGACGGCAAAGGTAATTTTATCCGCAAATTAAATGGATGGCCGCTTGTTTCAATTAATGCCTCGTGTGTAAGATTGAATAGCAATAATGGTGATTTGTTTATTGGGGCCAGGAGTGTTCCGGGTTTATACGGAGTGATACCATCCAGTAAACTCTTAAGAAACGACGGACACGGAAATTTTACTGATATAACCGCAACAGCAGCTCCGGACTTATTGAAATTAGGAATGGTAACCGATGCGCAATGGGCTGATATTGACGGTACAGGAAAAAATTCACTGATTGTTGTTGGTGATTGGATGCCGGTAACTATTCTTAGATACATCGATGGAAAGCTAAAAAAAACAGCAGAGATAGCTAATTCTTCGGGATGGTGGAACTGCCTGACCGTTGCCGATCTTAACGGGGATGGAAAATTGGATCTGATTGCCGGCAATACCGGGCTGAATTCAAAAATAAAAGCCGATGGACAGCATCCGGCCAAATTGTATGTATCTGATTTTGACAATAACGGGCAGGTAGAATGTATCCCGGTATACTATAAAACAGATGGTAAAGCTTATCCTATTAATCTGCATGATGATATCATCCGGCAATTGCCATATTTAAAAAAGAAATTTTTGAGATATGATGTTTATGCAGGAAAAGGCATTGATCAGATTTTTACTTCAGAAGAATTAGAAAAGGCATCTGTCTTAACTGTTACGCAGACACAAACCTGTGTTTTTTATAACAACGGCAAAGGAGGGTTTAATATGCAACCTTTACCTGTAAGAGCGCAGTTTTCACCGGTATACAGCGTATTGGTGACGGATATAAATAATGATGGAATCAAAGACCTGTTTTTGGGAGGCAATTTTTATGGCTTAAAACCCGAAATCGGAAGATATGATGCTAATTATGGCCTTTCGCTTTTGGGAAACTCAAAACATGGGTTTGACTATTTGCCGGCAGTAAAAAGCGGCCTGTTTATATTGGGTGAGGTTCGTGATATCTCTTCGATCAATACTAAAAATGGGAAACTAATCATCGTAGCACGTAATAATGATGCGCTGCAATTATTCAAACCGTTGAAGTAAGACTTAATTTTTTGAAATACTCTAAAAATAAGCGGAAAAATTTATCTGGATGTTTACCCGGTCAGTATCAGAAGCAGGCAGTTTATTGTCAAGATAAGTTTCAAACGGCAAAATAGCAGATTGATATAAATGATCAATGAAATATTGATGGAGTCCACCGTATACCTTTTGTCTTTCAGCAAATTTACCTTTGAATTTAGCCGCATACAAAGGGCCGCCTTTGGGCATCCTGACAAAATTAACATCCTTTTCACCTTTAACTTCTTTATCAATATAAAAGCCGATATTAACCTGTGTTGAGTCTTTGCTTTTTGGTAAAAATTGAGCAATCAGCGGTTGTACCTGTTTAACATCATGTGTCTTAAGAAATTGCTGCATGGCAGCCAGCATTTTTGCAGCTTCAGTAAATTTATTTTTTGCCAAAACTTCTTTTTTGATTTCAATAAGATTGTTCTCGGGTACCTTAGTTTTAAAAATTCTGCAACCATAACGCAAACTATCGGTTTCCATGAAATTTTTCAAATCGGCAATATGCGTATCCGACAAAGGAATGGTTGTGAACTTTCCTATCAAATAGCTTATAAGGCTTATTTTTTCATTTACTATAATGAATGTTTTTGGAAGCTTTTCAGATAAGACCGACGTACGTTTGTCGGGTATAACTATGTAAGTGTAATTGCTTACTTTACTATCCCATGCATCATCAATAATAAATGAAAATTCATTCATTATTACATTTAATTCCTGTTGCTTGCGTTTTATTGTAAACGAAGAGGGGGCCTTTTGAACAGAAATCTGGGTGGAATCGGCAAGGACTTTTTCTTTCAGATCTGGCCTCCATTTTTCCCAATTTACAGGATCGGATAACTGGGTATAAACATTCAAAAAGGGAGCTTTAATGGAGGTGATTTTTTGTTGTGCAATGGGTATAAAACAAGCTGCAAAAACGATCACTAATAACGATAATAAAATAACTTTTTTCTTCATTTAGGTTTAATAGCGGACTGCTTTCGAAAATACGCAAAAAAAACCGTTTTAACCCATTGGGCCACTATTTTGTCGAGCCTTTTAATAAAAATAATACGCCTTTTTTGCTGTATAAATCTTTGTTTCCTCATTATAATTTAATACTTTTATTAACTGATGATACCTAAAAATTCTATAGCAATGAGACCGGAAACCCAACTTACAAATTATTATTTCCCGCCAGTTCATTTATTTCAAATCAATATAAAGTAGACGTCTAAAAAAGGGTTTAATTAATGATAATAGATCTTGTTGAAGTAATTCGTAACAGGAAGGGTTTTTGTTTACTTTCTTTAATATTTGTTGTAATTGGTGCTGGGGCGTTTTCTTGCACGAAAAAGGAAGTTGAACCACCGTTGTTTCAGTTGCTTTCTTCATCTCAAACTAACATCCATTTTATAAATAACCTGAGCGACAGTGATCCGCCTGGCATCTTAAATTACCTGTATTTTTATAATGGCGGCGGAGTTGCTATTGGTGACATTAATAATGATGGCCTGCCCGATATATTTTTTACATCCAACAAGAAGGGCGGAAATAAACTTTATTTAAACAAAGGGAACTACCAATTTGAAGATATAACAGCAAAAGCGGGAATTTCTGGTACGGCCGATTGGTGTACCGGGGCGACAATGGCCGATGTAAATAATGACGGATACCTGGATATTTATATTTGTGCGGTTGCCGGTAAATTGGGATTAAAAGGGCACAACATGCTTTATATTAATAACCATGACGGTACATTTACAGAAAAGTCTGCTGAGTACGGCCTCGATTTTTCAGGGTATTCCACACAGGCCGCTTTTTTTGATTGCAATCATGATGGCGCCCTGGACTGCTTTTTGCTGAACCAATCAAACCATTCGGTGGAGACTTACGGAGACACCAGTTTTCGGAGAAAAGTCAGTAATCTGGCGGGGAGTAAGCTGTATGTAAATAAAAACGGGCACTTTACCGATGTAACACTTCGCTCAGGTATCTATAGCAGTGCTTTGGGTTATGGGTTGGGAGTAGCAATCGGCGACCTGAATAATGACGGCTGGGATGATATTTACGTGGGTAATGATTTTCATGAAAACGATTATTATTACATCAATAACCACGATGGTACATTTACCGAAGCGGGGGCAAAGCATTTTAATCATTACAGCCGCTTTAGTATGGGTAATGATATGGCTGATTTTAATAATGACGGACAGTTGGATGTTGTAACTGCTGATATGCTTCCTGCAGATGAAAGTGTTTTAAAAACCTATGGCGGCGATGAATCTTATGACCAGTATAAGTATAAGATTGTAGATGGCGGTTTTCAATATCAATATTCGCGCAATTGTCTGCAAAAAAACCTTGGCAATGGAGAGGCGTTTAGCGAGGTAGGTTTGATGGATGGGGTTGCAGCTACAGATTGGAGCTGGAGCCCTTTGCTTGCCGATTTTGATAATGACGGAATAAAGGATCTGTTTATCGCTAACGGTATAAAACGCCGGCCAACGGATATGGATTATATAAGTTTTATATCAAACATATCGGTTCAGGGGATGCTTACCACTACACATTTGATAGACAGCGCGGTAATCGGCAAAATGCCTGGCGGCGAGTCACATAGTTATATTTTTAAAGGTACCAAAAGCGAAAAATTTATTGATAAAAGTTCATTATGGGGCATCCCGGGGGATGCTATGATTTCAAACGGGGCCGCTTACGCTGATCTGAATAATGACGGCAATCTGGACCTGGTGACCAATAATATGAATCATGAGGCTTGTATCTATAAGAATCTGTCAAAAGGCACCCATTATTTAAGTTTGAAATTTACCGGCCTGGCAGATAACAAATTTGGAATAGGGGCAAAAGCCTATCTGTTTTGCGGTAAGCAGATGCAGTACGAGCAACTGATGCTGACCCGTGGTTTCCAATCATCCGTTGAGCCGAAGCTGCATTTTGGTTTAAATGGCCGGCAAAAAGCGGATAGTTTACTAGTAGTGTGGCCGAATCAAACATACCAGGTGATCCGCAATATAAAGAATGATAAGCTATTGATGATCGATCAGAAAAATGCCGGTGGGCATTTTAATCATAAAGGGTTTTTCCCGTCGGAGCCTCCGTTATTCAAGAATATAACGGCTGAACTTAATATCAAATGGCAACACCGGGAAAATCATTTCGTCGACTTTAACCAGCAACCGCTTTTGCCGCATATGCTTTCTGCAGAAGGCCCGCGGATAGCAGTAGCTGATGTAAATCACGATGGGTTAGATGACTTTTATGTTGGTGGGGCCAAAGGACAACCGGGCGCTTTGTTTATTCAAACGCCGGGCGGCAGGTTCAGAACTTCTGAACAGGCCGCATTTGTTAATGATGCGGCAAGTGAAGATGTGGACGCTGTTTTCCTGGATGTAAATCACGATGGATACCCCGATCTGTATGTGGCAAGTGGTGGTAATGAACGCCCTGACGGATCGCCTGAATTAGCTGATCGTTTGTATATAAATGATGGAAAAGGAAATTTTAAACGCGCTGATGATATTCCATCGATTAAAGTCAATAAATCGGCAGTGGCGGCCGGCGATGTGAACCATGACGGTTATGCCGATATTTTTGTCGCAGGTGCGCCGGATGCCTTTAGTTGTGGTCAGATCCCGGAATCATACCTGCTAATGAATGACAGGCATGGCCACTATCACCAGGCGCCCCTTCCGGATGAATTGAAACATGCAGGAATGCTGCGATCGGCCGCTTTTGCTGACCTGGATGGGGACGGCTGGCCCGACCTGGTAGTAGCTGGCGAATGGATGCAGGTAAAGGTTTTCATGAACAAAAAGGGTAAATTCATTCAGCAGCATAATGATCAGATGGACAAGCTTACGGGGTGGTGGCAACGCATTGTACTTGCAGATGTCGACGGTGACGGCCATATAGATATCATCGCAGGAAATTACGGACAGAACTCCAAATTGAAACCAACACCCGAAAATCCGGTAAAATTGTTTTTAACAGACCTGGATAAAAATGGAATGGTTGACCCCATTCTAACTTATAGCATTGATCAAAAGGATTATACATTTTTAGGCAAGGGCGATATAGAAAAACAAGTGCCGGGAGTGATAAAAAAGAGGTTTCTATACTACCATGATTTTGCCGGTAAAACAGTCGGTCAACTATTTGGCGATTCATTGGACAACAAACCCTGGATAGTAAATTCCTTTACATCCGGTATTTTTTATAATAAGGGCAATGGAAACTTTAAGTTCAAAGCCTTGCCTTTATCGATGCAAGTTGCTCCGCTCTTTGGTTTTGCGTCATTAACAGGCGCTTACAATGGAATATTGGCCGGCGGTAATTTTTCAGGTGTAATACCCTATGAGGGCCGGTATGATGCCGATTATGGTGATGTACTGCTGCTGGATAAAGGAAAGAACTTTAAATTTATTTCATCCGTTTCTTCAGGCTTTTTATTAAGGGGCGAAGTAAGAGATATTAAAACAATAAAAACAGCAAACGGGATTATTTATGCCGTTGCTTTTAATAATAAAGAGATAAAATTTTTTAAGTTAAATAATTGATATGAATAAAGTATATGTGTTGCTATTGAGTTTTATATTGTTTTTGAGCGGTATTGCACAGGCACAAAATGAATGGGTGATAAAAGCGGATAAAATTGATCCCGCTAACTATTACGGTATTACTGTGGCCAATGGCATGATCGGGATTGTATCGTCCCCCGAGCCTTTTAAGGTAAAAAATGTCGTGCTTGCCGGAGCGTACGATTTGTATGGCCGGGGCCGCGTAAGTAATTTCCTGAATAGCTTTAACCTGCTTGGTATGTACCTGGAAATAAATGGAAGGCGCATTGATGCCAAAAATATCAGCAACTTTAAGCAGGAGCTGGATATGCAGCACGCCGCCTTTACCTCAACTTTTGATTATGCCGATCAGGCATCAATAAAATATACTTATTACTCGCTGCGCCATTTACCTTTTACGGTGTTGATGGACATTTCGATAACCGCTAAAAAACCAATCAATATTACTGCTGCCAGCATAATGGAGGCCCCGGATGCTCTGAAAGATGTACAAAACTATTATAACGAGATCGACAGACCGCATGTAACAATAAGCCTGCTTACTTCTACGGCAAAAAGCCCTACAGGAAAATTACTTTTATGCGCCTCGAATACATTTTTATTTAACGAAGTGCATGGGCAGCAACCACGCGTAATACACGAGATGTGGGACAACAATATGCATTTGATGAAATTCAGCAAGGCTGTAGCCGCAGGGCAAACCTATCAGTATGCAGTTGCCGGGTCATCCATTACCTCAGCACACGACGCCGACCCGCTAAACCAGGCCGAACGGTTAACGATGTTCGCTAAGTTGGAGGGTCGGCAGCGCCTGATCCAATATCATGAAAAGGCATGGAATGAACTTTGGAAAAGCGATATCAAAATTGAGGGCGATCCCCAGGCACAGTGCGATGTGCACAGTATGCTCTATCATTTATATTCATTTTCCCGTGCCGGTACAGCGTATTCACCATCACCGATGGGTTTATCTGGTTTAGGCTACAACGGACATGTTTTTTGGGATGCTGATCTTTGGATGTATCCCGCATTGCTGGTTTTGCATCCCGAGATTGCAAAATCATTGGTTGAATATCGTTACCAACGATTAGCCATTGCAAAGCAAAACGCATTTGCCCATGGTTATAAAGGGGCAATGTTCCCTTGGGAAAGCGCCGACAGCGGGGTGGAGGAGACGCCTGTTTGGGCATTAAGCGGCCCGTTTGAGCACCATATTACGGCATGCGTAGCTTTTGCTGCATGGAATTATTATTGTGTTACCCAGGATAAGCAATGGTTATTGGAAAAAGGATGGCCAATACTATCAGCAACTGCCGATTTCTGGGCAAGCCGGGTCGAGCGCAACAGTCCGGGTCACTATGATATTAAAGATGTTGTAGCTGCCGATGAATGGGCAGAGAATATTGATAACGATGCCTTTACCAACGCAGCAGCCAAAGCTAATTTGCTCAATGCTGCCGCCGCAGCGAAGATATTAGGTATTAAAGCTGACCCGGATTGGGAAACGGTAGCTCAAAATATACCTATATTGAAATTATCAGATGGAGTAACCAAAGAATTTGAGACCTATAAAGGTGAGGGTATTAAACAGGCTGATGTTAACCTGCTGGCCTATCCTTTAAAAACAATAACCGAACCATCAGAAATAAAAAAAGATCTGGAATATTATGAAACACGGGTACCTAATGAGGGCACCCCGGCAATGACACAGGGGATATTTGCCTTGTTATATTCAAGATTAGGTAATGGCGACAAGGCTTATCACTTTTTTAAAGATGCTTATGAGCCCAACTTAAATCCTCCATTCAGGGTAATTGCGGAAACTAAAGGGGGCACTAACCCCTATTTTGCAACGGGCGCGGGTGGAATTATACAAAGTTTACTAATGGGTTTTGGTGGTTTGGACATTACACCAAAAGGTATAATACAGGTTAAAAGTAAATTGCCGGGCAACTGGAAATCAGTAACAATAACCGGCGTTGGTATCGAAAGAAAGACATATATTGTTAAATAACCAATTTTTTAATATTATTTTATGAGACGTTTTTTGTTTTTTATGCTGGCAGTAATGGGTTTTTTTACATCATGTAAAAAACCTGATTATAAAAATATCCTGCATGACCCGGCTTTGTATAGCCGTACTGTTCACGAGCTAAATGGTGTGGTAATGGGTAATAATTTTACGCCCGTGGTGGCATCCCGTAATTATGCTTATGCGTCAATAGCTGGATATGAAGTGATTGCAGCCGGTCAGCCTGATCAATATAAGTCCCTTGCCGGGCAGCTTAATGGTTTGAAAACAGTCGCCAGGCCAGCCTCAGGCGAAAATATCGATTATCAATATGCGGCATTGCTTGCTTTTTGTAAAGTCGGTGAAGCGGTAACCTTTCCCGAGGGTAGTTTAAAATATTATACAGATAGTCTGCACCAAATAGCGGTAACACACGGTATGCCTGATGATATGGTCACCAGCTCTGAAAAATATGCCAAGGCAGTGGCAGCTTCAATTATGGCCTGGAGCAAAAAAGATAATTATCTTAAAACCAGGAGTGCACCAAAATTTGCCATCAATGACTCAGCAGGCAGATGGGTGCCAACACCACCTGCTTATTCAGAAGCTGTTGAGCCCCATTGGAGTGAAATAAGAACGATGGTGATGCACAATGCAAAGGAATACAGTGTGCCGCCTCCACCTGTGTTTAATGTAAAAGATAAGAACAGCAAATATTGTAAGGAAGTAATTTATATCAAAAATACGGTTGACAGCCTAAATGCAGAACAGGCACATATAGCTGATTTTTGGGATGACAATCCGGGGAAATTAAATGTATCGGGGCATGTGATGTTTGTTACCAAAAAATTCTCGCCTCCCGGACATTGGCTAAGTATAGTTGGCATCGGTGCTAAAAAAGTAAATGCGGATTTTAACACAACGGTATGTGCCTATGCGAAAACAGCTATCGCATTATTTGATGCTTTTATCGAGTCATGGACAGCCAAATACATCTATAAAACAGCCCGCCCGGAAACTATTATTAACAAATACTTTGATCCTAACTGGCGGCCTCACCTTCAAACACCACCTTTCCCGGAATATACTTGCGGCCATTGTACCATATCGGCTGCTGCTGCCGAAGCGCTTACCAGTGTTTTGGGCGATAAGGTAGCTTATACAGATACTTCGGAACTTGAATTTGGCATAAAAAACCGTTCATTCAAATCATTTCGGGATGCTGCCAATGAAAACGTATTGGCCAGATTTTACGGGGGCATACATTTTCATAACTCATGTGTGGTATCAAATAACTTCGGTAAGGCGGTGGGTGATTCAGTAGTCTGGAAGCTGGTGATGAAAAAATAAGATTACTTAACAATTATATATTTTTTTACTTGTACGTTTTATTAAATAATTGATGTTTAGTTTAATTGCAATATATGGCCTGGTCATCGATCAATACTTTGCCTGATTTTGAATGTGCTTTGCATTTTTCGTTCATTAAGTTTTTTTATCATCCTGAAAGTCAATACGGGGCAGTTCAACTGAAAATGTTGAACCGACATCAGGCTTGCTGCTTACACGAATATTCCCTCCTAAGGCTTCTACCTGGTTTTTAACCATATATAAGCCGATGCCTTTCCCTTCAGTATCCATATGAAAGCGTTTATAGAGACCGAAAACCTCTTCTCCTCTGGTAGTAAGATCTATGCCCCGGGCATTATCTTTAAAAATGATCATTACCTTGTCATCCTTTGTCGATGCTTTGATCTCAATTACCAGGGGTATGTTTGACTGGCGGTATTTGATGCTGTTAGAAATCAGGTTATAAAAAATGCTGTACAGGTAACTCTTAATTGTAAAGGTTCCATGGATATGGGAAAAATCGGTAATTACCTTAATCTGGTTCTGCTCTATTATTAGTTGAAAGCCAATAAGTATACTATCAACCAGCTCAGCAAAAATAACCATTTCTTTTGTTTCACTGACGTCCCGTCTAACCTGAAGAATATTATTCAGATCTTTGACAATTTCATCAAGTTTTGCAATGGATTGGAAAAGAAATTCTTCTGACTCAATTTTTTCATCAGGTGACAGATCCGTCAGCCTGAGTAGTTTCGACAAGCCGATAATATTTGCCAGCGGCGCGCGCAGGTTATGAGAAATAATATAAGCAAACTGTTCGAGATCCTTATTCCGCTGTACCAGGTCGTCACTCATCCTGATCCTTTCCTGTTCTGCCAGCTTACTGGCGGTGATGTTTGTAGCAGAGCAGCAAAGCCCTATAGTGTGGTTTTTAAGATCTTTTACAGGGTCTACGTTGATACAATACCATATGTGCGATCCGTCCTGTAAAGGATAATTGGTTTCATAATTAAGACTGCTGCCTGCCAGTGCCGCATTCATCATCTCTGTTACCGGTCCCTGGCGCTCTTTATTGAGCAATTCGACAAAATTGACGCCCTCCTGCAGCCTTATACCAAAAGACAGTTCAGACCAGTGATTGGCCATTGTGTTATAAGTCAGTACCCGGAAATCGCTGTCCAGAAGCAAAAAAGCGATATCGGTTGTGTTAAATATCGCCCGCAAACGCGATTGTGATTTATCCAGGGTATGGCTCATCTTTTTCAGTTCCTCGGTCCGGTCTGCTACATCTATTTCCAGCATTTCTTTTTCGCGTTGTATTTGAGCTTTGCTTTTTTTGATTTCGGGTACCTCCAGTACCTCCCATCCTCCTTTTCTTTTAATAAAGGTGCTTTCATGCGCCAGGGCAACATCCAGGATATCCTTTGCTGCGACACATTCATTCAATGGATAAGTGCACAAAATAATAAGCCGTTTATGTACGATTGCGGGGTTCAAATCTCTTTCATATGCTATGAAGTTTTTCCATTCTTTCCGATCGAGCCAGGATTCGTCCCCATTGGCCCGTAATCCGTCAAAATTTTGCTGCAATGCTGTGCGGAGCCGGTCTGAAATAGTCTGAACCGCATTGTCCAAATCAAGTTTTCCGTTCTTTAGGTACCAATCAGTATACGTGACGATTTCGATACTTCCGCGCTTCGTGTACTGGTCAAGTAACGGAACGGCTTTTTTAAGGGCATTAAAAGCTTCTTCTATGGTAACATGGGCGGAAGTCACCCAGATACAATATTCGTTATTTTCCAGACCTGCCTTGAAATAGGGAACCAGGATAGAGATCAGATCTTTTTCAGTCTCATAAAAATGACAAAAGTGTGTGCCCCAGGGTACATCCCCAATTACGTCTATCCCTATAGGTCTGAATTGCTTAGTCATTTAATTAATTATGCAACACGCTGCACAGTAATTATATGATACATTCTTTTAATATTTAAGTTTTAAATTTTTTAGACAAACGGGGCTCGTTAATCTCTATCGAGTAAGAATTAGATTTTTCAGACAAAAATAAGGTTGAATCAGTTTATAGTTACCTGTATTTGGAAAGAGCCATCCGGCGCATTGAGAGAACGGCTGAAACAACGCGTACTAAATCGTCGCTGATGCAAGCTTTGCTGACCATTGCATCTGCCTCACA
>JAQBOV010000102.1 GCA_028287895.1 Mucilaginibacter sp.
CTTTTGAGCATCCTAAAATTGTGCCCCTGCCCAAACCGCTTACCAGTTCGAGCTTTGAAAAAGGGCATTATTATGATGTCAGCAAGGCCCATTATGATAAAGACTGGTCGCTGGTCAGCAGATGGACGCCCGCCAATCGGCAACCGACAAGGGAAGGTTTTGTTAACGTGCCAATGCTGACAACGGAAAACGAGGGGGCTTCCCTGGTGTTGCCTTTCAAGGGAAACGCGGTGGGTATGGCTATTATATCCGGAAATGATGCAGGCACTATAACCTATAGAATTGATAATGGCTCCTTTAAAACACTCGACTTATATACAGAATGGAGCTATATGCTGCATTTGCCATACTATATTCTGCTGGGCAGTAATCTCCCCGACAGGCATCACACTTTAACAATAAAAGTGTCAGGCAAGAAAAATCCCAACAGTAAGGGAAATGCTTGCCGGATCGTACATTTCCTTGTTAATGATTAATTATCAACACTAAGCTTTCACCTGCAAAGTCCATAAAACAACATGTTTCGATTCTTATCTAAGGCATTTTTTATTACGATAATAACGCAAAGCGTTTTTGCCCAGCAGCCAGCCAAAAAACTAACAGCTTACGTTAATCCGTTTATCGGAACCGGCGCTGTCGCGTCGAGTTTATCGGGCAATACTTTTCCCGGCGCAACTGTTCCTTTTGGCATGGTACAACTTAGTCCGGACACCCGCGGTGTGCCGGACTGGAGCGCGGCTTCGGGTTATGATTATAACGACCATACAATAGCCGGATTTAGCCATACGCATTTGAGCGGTACAGGCGTTGCTGAGTTATTTGACGTATTACTTATGCCAACCACAGGCGAAATAAAAACGCGAGCCGGCAAGCCGGAACAACAAGGGAGCGGTTACCGGTCAAGGTTTTCTCATGATCAGGAAACGGCCATGCCGGGCTATTACCAGGTAAAACTTCAGGACTATAACATCAATGCGGAACTAACAACCACTGAACACGCCGGGTTCCATCGGTATACATTTCCTGAAAATAGCCGGGCTCATGTGGTAATTGATCTTAACCATTCGCTTAAAAAACCCGACTGGGGCTGCCATATCGTTAATTCGCAGTTTAAAATGGTCAATCAGCATGCGTTGGAAGGATATCGATTAATAACCGGCTGGGCAAAATTGCGAAAGGTATATTTTTATATAGAATTTTCCAAACCAATAACCGGCAACCTGTTTGTTGACGGAGAAACAAAATATCCGGATCAAAGACTTATTAACGGAACCGATCTTAGGGCGGTACTTAATTTCAGCACTGATGATTCCACCCCCTTACTTGTTAAAATAGGGCTTTCCGCTGTTAGTATAGAAAATGCAAAGCTAAATGTCAATCAGGAAATACCCGGCTGGGACTTTAAAAAAATAGTATCACAGGCCGATGCCAAGTGGGAGCAAGAGCTGCAAAAGATAAAGGTCGAAGGTGCTGAGATAAAGAAGCAGATATTTTACACGTGCCTTTACCATGCTTTATTACAACCTAATAACCTTGCTGATGTAAACGGTGATTATATGGCGGCTGATTACACGACTAAAAGGGCGGAAGACAAAGCACATTATAGCACATTTTCATTATGGGATAGTTACCGCGCGGCCAATCCGCTCTATACCTTAATAGAGCCTGAGCATGACGGGCAGTTTGTCAACAGCATGCTGCGCCAGTACAAAACTTATGGTTATTTACCGATCTGGCAACTATGGGGACAGGAAAACTATTGCATGATAGGAAATCATTCCATACCGGTGATTGTAGATGCGGTATTTAAAGGCTTGCCAGGCTTTGATGTAAATGAAGCGTACCAGGCGGTAAAGAACTCTTCTATGACCGATCATGCTAATTCCCCCTTTACGATATGGGAGAAATACCATTATATGCCTGAAAATTTACAATCACAGTCGGTATCCATCACTTTGGAAATGGCTTATGATGACTGGTGCGTGGCCCAATTTGCAAAAAAGCTCCATAAGGATTCAGATTACGCGTATTTTATGGCCCGATCTCAGTACTACAAAAATCTCTATGATGTTAAAAGCGGCTTTTTCAGGGCGAAAAATGATGCGGGTAAATGGATAGAACCTTTTAACCCGGTTCAATATGGATCCAACGGAGGGAACCCCTTTACAGAAGGCAACGCATGGCAGTATTTTTGGTATGTACCTCAAAATATCCCTGACCTTATCGCATGTACAGGCGGGCAGCAATCGTTTGTCAATAAGCTGGATACTTTCTTTAATTTAAAAACGGGACCAGGAGAAGTTAACGGAAATGCATCCGGTTTTATCGGTCAATATGCTCATGGCAACGAGCCCAGCCATCACGTAACTTATCTTTATGATTATGCCGGTCAGCCCTGGAAAACACAGTACTATGCTTCGAAAGTGATCAATGAACTTTATAATGTTTCCTCATCAGGATATGCCGGCAATGAAGACTGCGGTCAAATGTCGGCATGGTACATCTTCAGTGCAATGGGTTTCTACCCGGTAAATCCGGCCAGCGGCGTGTACGCTATCGGATCACCTCAGTTTAATGAGGTACTGATTCAGTTATCGGATAATAAAACATTCAGGTTCAAAACCGAAGGCGTGTCTGCTGAGAATATTTACATACAATCGGCAACGCTTAACGGCAGCCCATATTCACATTCCTATATTACGCAAAAGGATTTGATAAAAGGCGGCGCTTTAGTATTTGTCATGGGGCCGAAGCCAAATAAAAAGTGGGGCGTGGCGCCCCAAGACAGACCAGGTAATAATGGATTTTAATTTGGAAATAAATATTTTGCCAATAACAGAACTGCACATTAGACTTTAAATAAATGATTAACCAACGGATTTTTAGACTTTTTATCGGGTTTGCAATGATCTTCAATTATTGCAGTGCCCAGGAAATGCCATTGCGCTTATGGTATAATAAACCCGCCAGTCGGTGGGAAGAAACACTGCCGCTAGGTAACGGCAGGCTTGGCATGATGCCTGACGGCGGGATAGACCAGGAAAATATCGTGCTCAATGATATCACCTTATGGTCCGGAGCTCCGCAGGATGCCAATAACTATGAAGCCTACAAATATCTGCCTGAGATCAGGCGTTTATTGGCCGAGGGAAAAAATGACCAGGCGCAGGAGGTGGTTGATAAAAACTTTATCTGCACAGGCGTTGGATCCGCTAGAGAGCCTTTTGGTTGCTACCAGACACTAGGTAGTCTGAAGCTGCATTTTAATTATGACAAAGGCCATACGGATGATACTTTATACAGCGACTACCATAGAGAACTTTCCTTGAATAACGCAACAGCTAATTGCAGCTACAAAGTGGGTGGGGTAACCTATAAACGATCTTATTTTACCAGTTTTGGTGATGATTTAAGCATCATCAGGTTAAGTGCCGATAAAGCTCACCAGCTGAATTTTACTATTGATCTGAGCAGGCCTGAAAGATCGGTAACCTCGGCGAGCGACAGTGGTCTAGCGATGAGCGGCCAGCTAATCAGCGGAACGACCGCCCCTGGAATGAAGTTCCTGGTAAAGGTAAAAGCACAGGTCGAAGGCGGCAGTTCAGCAGTTAGCGGCAACTCCCTCGTTATTAAAGATGCAACATCGGTAATCATTTATATTTCAGCAGGAACAGATTTTAAAAACTACCCTTACCTGCAGCAGGTTGACCAGCGTTTAACCCAGGCCATGGCAAAAACTTACGCCGAACAGCTAAGCGAGCATACCCGTAAGTATCAGCAGTTATTTAAAAGGCTGAGTTTGACGATCGGGGACAATAAAATGGGGGATGTCCCGACCGATGAGCGCCTGGTGAATTTTCAAAATAACCCGGATGCGGATACCGGTTTACCCGCGTTATTTTTTCAGTTTGGCCGGTATTTGTCTATCAGCAGTACCCGTGTCGGTTTATTACCGCCAAATCTCCAGGGACTCTGGGCCAATCAGGTACATACGCCCTGGAACGGCGATTATCACCTGGATGTGAATGTCCAGATGAATCACTGGCCGGTTGAAGTCGCCAATCTTTCTGAGCTGGACCTGCCGCTGGCCGAACTGGTCAAAGGCATGGTAAAAAGCGGGGAACGCACAGCAAAAGCGTACTATAATGCCGATGGCTGGGTAGCTCATGTGATAACGAACGTCTGGGGCTTTACCGAGCCGGGCGAGAGTGCGTCATGGGGAGTGACCAAAGTAGGGTCTGGCTGGCTTTGCAGTAATCTGTGGGCGCACTATGCGTTTTCGCAAGACAGGAATTACCTGCGGTCCATATTTCCCGTTTTGAAAGGCGCTGCGCAGTTTTACAACAGTATGCTTATACGCGACCAAAAAACAGGCTGGCTCGTCACCTCGCCGTCTTCTTCACCAGAAAACTCTTTCTATCTGCCAAACGGAAAAACGGCAAGCATTTGCCAGGGACCTACCATAGACAACCAGATTATCCGGGAGCTTTTCGGCAATGTGATCGCCGCTTCGAAAATACTGGGAATAGATAAAAGTTTACGGGATTCGCTCCAGGCCAACTTAAGCCAGCTGCCGCCTGAAGGACGTATCAGTAAGGATGGCCGGATTATGGAATGGTTGGAAGATTACAAAGAAACCGATATCCAGCATCGTCACACCTCCCACCTGTATGGCTTATACCCGGCTTCTTTAATCACTCCGGAGGCTACGCCGGATTTAGCTGAAGCCAGTAAGAATACCCTCAATGTCCGCGGGGATGACGGGCCGAGCTGGTCGATCGCATACCGGCAGCTTTTTTGGGCCAGGCTGCGTGATGGAAACCGCGCTTACAAACTTTTCAAACAGATCATGAAACCGACGCTGAAAACAGGCGTCAATTACGGAGCCGGCGGCGGTATGTATCCCAACCTTTTATCTGCGGGCCCTCCCTTTCAAATTGACGGCAATTTTGGCGCCGAAGCAGGAATAGCGGAAATGCTTATACAGAGCCACGCAGGTTTCATTGAGCTGTTACCGGCGATGCCGGATGCGTGGGCAGCTTCAGGTGAAGTGAAGGGACTACGGGCAAGGGGTAATTTTACGGTAAGCTTTACATGGAAAAATGGTAAGGTCACCAGCTATCATCTCACCAACCCCGGCGCAAAACATGTCCGGCTAAAGGTCAATGGCGTGCTCAAAGAAGTGACCTCAGAGAAAGGGTGATAGGTATTAATAACGTTTATAGCTAAATAATAAGAAAAATTGAAAAACAGCAGTATATTTTACAAAGGTTGGCTTACAATGCTTTGTATAACAGGTTTATTGGTGACAGCAAGCGCATCTGCCCAGACGGTCACCATACCGGTTGAAACAGCCCAGACGGCTATCGTCCTACAGGTGGCGCCAAATAAAGATCTGAATACGATCTATTTAGGGAAGAAGTTAAGTGATCCGGGGGAATACGGGGGTATTCCCGGAGTGTACCGGCAGGGGAACAATTATTCCGGGATGTTCAACTCGGCATATACGCCGGCCGGATCAAGGAACCTGCTTGAACCGGCTATAGCGGTAACACATGCAGATGGCAATAACTCCCTTGATCTGAAATACGTCAGCCATTCGGTTAAGCGTATAAGCGATAATATATCGTTGTTGTCCATACGGTTGAGAGACCCCGTATACGATTTTGAAGTTACGCTGAATTATAAATCGTATTACCATGAAGACGTTATCGAACAATGGAGCATTATCGAACATCATGAAAAGGGGAGTGTCACGCTGCAAAAGTTTGCCTCCGCCAACATTAACCTGAAGGCCGGCAGCTATTGGTTGCGGCAATACCATGGTGACTGGGCCAAAGAAATGCGGCCCGAAGAAACACAACTTTCACATGGTATCAAAACGCTGGATTCCAAGTTAGGAACCAGGGCCGACCTTTTTATGCCTTCCGTATTTATGGTTTCACTGAACCATCCTGCAACCGAGGATGAGGGCAGTGTTTTATTCGGTTCGCTGGAATGGAGCGGCAATTTTAAGACCGACATGGAAGTCGACCCGCAGGACAACCTGAGGATCATTTCCGGTATAAACAATTACGCATCACCTTATCAGCTTGGCGCCGGCCAGGCATTTGAAACACCGGCTTTCGTGTACACATTTTCGGCTGATGGCAAAGGCAAAGCCAGCCGTAACCTGCAATCATGGGCGCGCAATTATAAGCTGGTAGATGGAAAGGGGACCAGAATGACCTTACTCAATAACTGGGAATCGACCTATTTTGATTTTAACGAAGCCAAACTCCGCGAACTGTTAAAGAATACAAAAAAGCTGGGCGTAGATTTGTTTTTGCTTGATGACGGGTGGTTCGGAAATACTTATCCGCGTAACGACGACCACGCCGGCTTAGGTGACTGGCAGGAGAACCGTAAAAAATTGCCCAACGGGATTGCTGCAATTGCCAGAGAGGCCCAAAGGGACAGTGTGAAGTTTGGTATCTGGATAGAGGCTGAAATGGTTAATCCTAAAAGTGAACTGTATAGCAAACACCCGGATTGGGTGATTAAACAGCCAAAAAGGGAAGAATATTATTTCCGTAACCAGTTGGTGCTGGACCTGAGTAACCCACAGGTGCAGGATTTTGTATACCATATCGTGGATTCCTTATTTATTAAAGACCCCGCTCTGGCCTTCATCAAATGGGATTGCAATGCGGTGATCTATAATGCCTATTCGGTCCATCTTCATCAAAACCAATCGCAGTTCTACGTAGAATATGTAAGGGGCTTATATAAAGTACTGCAAAGGATCAGGACAAAATACCCGGATGTGCCAATGATGTTATGCTCGGGTGGTGGTGGCCGCGTAGACTATGGCGCCTTGCAATACTTTACGGAATTTTGGCCGAGCGATAATACTGATCCGCTTGAGCGTATATTCATCCAATGGGAATATTCTTATTTCTACCCTGCTTTAGCAAGCGCAAATCATGTAACCGACTGGGGAAAACAGCCCCTGAAATTCCGTGTGGACGTCGCCATGATGGGCAAACTGGGTTTTGACATTGTTGTCGACAAACTAAGCGGCAATGACCTGAAATTTTGCCAGCACGCAATCTCCACCTACAATGATATCAAGCCACTCATCTGGCAGGGCGGCCAATACCGTTTATCAGATCCGCGTACGGAAAGTGTAGCCTCACTGATGTATGTAAATACCGACCGCTCATCAGCGGTCATGCTCAGTTACCTGGTCAATTACCGGTATGAGGAAGGGAGTCAAAGACCCATCCTGTTAAAGGGACTCGACAGCAACAAAAAATATAAAATAACGGAAATAAACCTTTACACGGGATCAACGTCGGCGATAAACGGCACAAAGGTTTATTCCGGTGATTTTCTGGCGACAGTCGGATTTAATCCGGAAGTCAGCGCAGGCAGGACCAGTGTAGTGCTTCAAATCGATGAGGTTAAAAATTAGTACGGGAAACCGTAAAAAGATTGTTCCTTCGGGAGCGTAAAGCGCGCATATAGGTCAGCTAACAAATACCTTAAACCATTAATGCTGGTAACCTCCCTGTTTTTTTTATGGGGTTTTGCTTATGGCTTATTGGATGGCTTGAAAGGCGTGACGTATTGGAGTCAGGTATTGAAGGGCCGGGTGAATCAAGACAAATATTAAAAGCCTATGCCCAAAATTGATTCAGATCTGCATTTTTGGAAATAGGACGCGGTACGTTCTGATTTTAAACAGGTGATCTCCAAATTAAAGACTTTGGATAAACTTATTGACTTAAACTAAGATAATATTAATAATGGATCTGGAGTTAACGAATAAAGTGGTTATTGTAACCGGCGGCGCCAAAGGAATTGGTGAAGGCATCGTAAGGGTGCTGGCAAAGGAAGGCGCCATACCGGTAATCATAGGCCGCAGTGAAGAAGATAACATAACCCTGGCAGATGAGCTTAAAAGCCAGGACGCTGAAGTCTTTCAGGTTGTGGCCGAACTTACGGAACCTGCAGCATGCGAATATGCGATAAAAGCGGTAATAAGAGAATATGGCCGTATAGACGGATTGATCAACAATGCCGGCGTAAATGACAGTGTAGGTCTGGAGAAAGGCAATTACGAAGACTTTATGCGCAGCCAGCATAGAAATCTGGTGCATTATTACCTGATGGCACACTTGGCGCTGCCTGAACTTAAAAAATCAAAAGGGAACATTGTCAATATCGGTTCAAAGGTCGCTGAAACCGGCCAGGGAAATACATCCGCCTATGCTGCCGCAAACGGTGGACGCAATGCTTTGACACGGGAATGGGCCGTAGAGCTTTTGCCCTACGGGATCAGGGTTAACGCAGTGATTGTTGCCGAATGCTGGACACCGTTGTATCAGTCTTTTATTGCGACATTGCCTGACCCCGAACAAAAATTAAAAGATATTGTGAAAAATATACCCTTAGGGCGCCGCATGACCACAACTGAAGAAATTGCAAAGACGGTGGTTTTCCTGCTTTCAGAGGCATCAAGCCATACAACGGGTCAATTGATCCACGTAGATGGCGGCTATACACATTTAGACCGGGTGATTGGAATAAATTATTGAAGCAAAATATGCGTGTCGGATTATTTATACCATGTTACGTAGACCAGTTTTATCCCAAAGTGGCTATTGCCACGCTCGAGCTGTTGGAGAAGCTGGGAGTTGAGGTGGTATATCCGCTGAACCAAACCTGTTGCGGCCAGCCGATGGCTAACTCAGGCTTTCAGTCCTTGTCAAAAGGCTGCAGTGATCTGTTTATTAAAAATTTTAATGAGTTTGATTATATTGTGTCGCCGTCCGGCAGCTGTGTATTGTATTTGAGGGAGCATCTGAGCGAAACCGGTCATCATCACCCTGATTATTTAGGCAGCAGGGTATATGAGCTTAGCTCGTTTTTAACCGATGTGTTACAGGTGAAGAATTTGACAGGCAGTTTTCCGCATAAAGTGGGGATGCATCAAAGCTGCCATGGACAACGGGGCTTGCATTTAAGCTCCATGAGCGAATTGGTAGCGCCAGTTTTCTCCAAGCCCGGCAAGCTGTTAAATATGATAAAGGATATAGAACTCATAGCGCTGAGCCGGGTCGATGAGTGCTGCGGTTTTGGCGGTACTTTCTGTGTGACGGAAGAAGCTGTATCTGTAAAAATGGGTAAGGACCGGGTTGCCGATCACCTATTACAGGGTGCCGAATATATTACGGGCGTGGACATGTCATGTTTGATGCACATGGAAGGGATACTCAAAAGACAGGGCAGCAAGGTGAAAATTATACACATAGCCGAAATATTAAACGGGGATACAGGTGAAGGTAACAACTAAGGAACACGCCGAACTTGCCGGGGATTTTAACGGTGACGAAGATCGGGTAAACTGGCACGATGAAACGCTTTGGTGGGTGCGCCAAAAGCGCGATAAAGTTGTGCACCAATTGCCCGAGTGGGAAGAATTGCGCAACGCGGCATCGGCTATAAAAGATAATGTGCTGGGTAACCTGCACGGCTATTTACAGCAGTTTGAGGCTAAGGCGCAGGCCAATGGCATTACCGTACACTGGGCGGCAAACGCGGCGGAACATAATCAAATTGTTCATCGCCTGTTAAATGAGCACCAGGTAACCCGCATGGTTAAAAGCAAATCTATGCTTACCGAGGAATGTGGGTTGAACGAATACCTGCATGAGCACGGCATAGAAGTTATAGATTCTGACCTGGGCGAACGTATTGTGCAACTGGCAAAAGAACCGCCAAGCCATATTGTATTGCCCTGTATCCATAAAAAGAAAGAAGAAATAGGCGAGCTGTTTCATCAATATTTGGGTACACCGCTGGATGTAAGCGATCCGCAGGTATTAACTGAAGCTGCACGGGGCCATTTACGCGAAATATTTATAACCCGCAAAGCGGCGCTTACCGGGGTGAACTTTGCCGTAGCAGAAACCGGCGAGTTTGTGGTTTGCACCAACGAGGGGAATGCAGATATGGGCGCCCACCTGGCCGACATCCACATCGCCAGTATGGGTATTGAAAAACTGATCCCTGAAAAGAAACACCTGGGTATATTTTTAAGATTGTTGACCCGCAGCGCTACCGGCCAACCGATCACTACTTACAGCAGTCATTTTAAAACCCCGCGTAAAGGACAGGCAATGCACATTATATTGGTTGATAACGGGCGCACGATACAACTGGGCCGTGAGGATTTTAGAAATTCCCTGAAATGTATCCGTTGCGGTGCTTGTATGAATACTTGCCCGGTTTATCGCCGTAGTGGCGGTCACAGTTATCATAATGCCGTGGCCGGGCCCATCGGCTCAATACTGGCGCCAAACTTGGATATGGAAAAATACAAGGACCTGCCCTTTGCATCCACACTTTGCGGATCATGCAGCAACGTATGCCCGGTAAAGATCGATATCCATGACCAGTTGTATAAATGGCGCCAGGTCCTGGTAAAAAAAGGGCTCGCACCAACTGGTAAAATCGTAGGTATGAAGATTATGGGTGCAGCTTTATCCTGGCCAGCGATTTATCGCATCGCGGGCAAAGTTGGCCGCTGGACCTTAAAGCATGCGCCATTTGCAGTAAATAATAGCTTTAATCCCTGGTACAAGCAGCGTGAAATGCCCGTGCCGCCCGGGGAATCATTCGGCGAGTGGTATAAAAAAAACAGGACCCCCTAATCCGAAAGGGGAACCATAGTATCGATTGTTATGACAGAAGATATAGTAAACCAACCAGGCAAAGTTTCCCTTCGGGGGGCTGGGGCGCGAGATAAAATATTAGCAGCGGTTGCTCAAAATCAACCGCCGCAAACTGAGCTGCCAGATATCGGTATTTTTAGAACAGGCGCGCCCGGGTCTGTAGAACAATTTGTACAGGTATTAACAAATATTGGCGCAAAGGCGATACAGGTGAAAAGCTGGAATGAAATAGCATCTTTTATAACCGGAAATTATGGCACTGCAAGAGTTGTTACTCCTATTGCTGAGTTAGCCAATTTTAAAAACATACCGGAAAATTCAACGCCTCATGACCTGTATGATGTAGAACTTGCAGTAGTAAAGGCTCATTTTGGTGTTGCCGAGAATGGTGCGGTATGGGTGACGGAAGATAATATGGGTTTACGTGTATTACCCTTTATTGCCCAGCATTTAGCGGTTGTAATTGATAGCGGCGAAATAGTGCCCACCATGGCTGAGGCTTATGACCGGATAAGCCGGCTGCCGGCTTATGGTTTTGCCGTGTTCATCGCGGGGCCATCCAAAACGGCTGATATTGAACAATCATTGGTGATAGGCGCACACGGGCCAAGAAGCGCGACTGTATTTATAATAGATCAGAGAGCCCGGTGATATCCATCAATAAAATACTTCCCGCAAAGAATGTAAGTAAAAGTGGGGGTAACGGGGTAATTTAAAACAAAGTTCAAAAACAATTTACTATGTTGTTAAAACGATTTTTCTCAACCATCGCTATCGGCGTATTAACTGCGCAGGTATTTGCAGGTACCGGCCGCCACGAGCCTGCACCCACGCCATCATCAGGCATCGTCAGCATCAGTTATGGACGCCATGAGGTTATCCGCTACTCGCTGCAGACCGGCACGCTGGCGGTGTACCATCAGGGCAAACAGGTGCTGTATAACATACAGGCCATAGTAAAGGTGAACAACAAGACCTACTCCTCAAAAGATTATACCGAACGTATATGCAGCTCAACAGACATCTCAGATGGTTTCGGAAAAGGTAAAAAATATCTAGTCACGATGCATGGCCCCGGTTTGCCGGTAATGACACAGGTGTTCTATACCTATGCTGGCCGTAACTATTTCATTACCAGTGTGGAGCTTGCCGGCAAAGAGCTGTCCAGTAATTACATGGCCCCGCTGCAGGGCGATTTTACGCCACTGGCCGGCGATGTGCGCTCGCTTTTTGTTCCTTTTGATAACGACACTTTTATCAGCTATGAATCGCGTGTGTTTCAGCCGTCAGCCGAGATTACCAGTGCCGAGGTGGGAGCCGTTTTTAACAACGGGGAACGCAATGGTTTGGTATGGGGATCACTGGAGCATGGGGTTTGGAAAACAGGCGTAAAGACCACAGCGGGCGAGGCTGGCGGGCAGGTTACCGTTTGGGGTGGTTATACCGATGAAAAAGTTAGCCGGGATCCGGTTGAACATGGCAAAATATCAGGTGATGTGATCAGATCACCCAGGGTATTTGCCGGTTATTTTGTGGATTGGCGCAACGGCCTGGAAGATTACGGCAAAGCCAACCGCATAGCCGACCCGCCTTATGTCCACAACTGGACAAAAGCTACGCCTGTCGGCTGGAACAGCTGGGGGGTAATGCAGGGAAAACTGAACTATGATAAGGCCGTTAAGGTGGCTGATTTTTTTGCCGACAGCCTGAAAGGTTTCCGCTTGGATGGTACTGCTTTTATCGATCTGGACTCGTATTGGGACCATATGGTAAAAGGGAACGATTACAGTCAGTTGAAGCAATTTGCCAATTACTGTAAAGCAAAAGGTCTGCAGCCGGGTGTCTATTGGGCGCCTTTTACCGACTGGGGCCACAAAGGAGGTCCCGGCAGAAAGGTGGAGGGCAGCGACTATACTTACGGCGAATTATGGTCAAAAGTGAACGACGGCTATCATGATCTTGACGGCGCGCGCGCGCTGGATCCTACCCACCCAGGTACGCTGCGGCGGATCGATTATTTTACCCGCATCTTTAAAGACTGCGGATTTAAGATGATCAAGATCGACTTTTTAGGCCATGCCGCCATCGAAGCCAATCACTTTTACGATACTACCGTAACTACCGGCATGCAGGCATATCGTAAGGGCATGGAATACCTTACCAGTAAATTAGGGAGCGATATGTTGATCTATGCCGCTATATCGCCCAGTTTGGCTACCGGGCGGTACGTACATAGCCGTCGTATTGCGTGCGATGCTTTTAAAACCATTAAAGATACACGATATACCCTGAACAGTGTCACCTACGGCTGGTGGCAAACCTGGCTGTATAACTACATAGATGCCGACCATGTGGTACTTGGCCATCAAAGCGACGGGGAAAACCGGGCACGCTTCCTGTCTTCTATTATTACCGGTACTTTTATAACCGGGGACGATTTTTCTGAGTATGGCCAATGGTCGGTTAAAGCCAGGCAATGGTACCAGGATCCGGCCTTTCTGGCAATCGTAAAAAACGGCAAAGCTTTTATGCCGCTGGACGGCAATATCGATAAGGGTGCCTCCAATGGGTTTTACCGAAAGATCGGCAACACGCTTTACCTGGCGCTTTTTAATTACGATCAAACCCCGCGGAATTTAAGGGTAGAATTCAGTCGTATAGGTCTGTCTGCCAATCGCTCTTACGAGATAACCAACCTCTTTACTCACAAAACCACTAAATATTCAGGGGCAGTCAATGAACAATTAGGCCAGGCAGATGCCGTTCTGCTAAAGATTACCACAGCACGCTAATGCTGTTCAAAACTATAATGTTGTTACGTCTGAAAATCAGGATCTAACGGAGATCGTTTTTTTTGTGCAGATTGCAATGAAGGGGGGCCTTTAGCGGGGCTTAATGGAAAAATTATTGTCTTTTTGATCTCATGCGGTATCGTACCGGCGAAAGGCCATGAATCTTGGTGGTATTGGGAAAATAACGGCTGCTATAATCATTGTGACTACAAATGAGTTTAAAGACATTAAAGATCCTAAAAAATTCGCCTGCCATGCTGGTGTAGCTCCGTTTGTAAAAGAATCCGGCTTATTCAAAGGCACGGCTCAGGGAAGGATAAGATACCGGATATTTCGTAATATTTCACTTGGCAGAGGGCGGGAACTTTCTTCTAGATGATTAAGCGCCTTAAAATGGGGTTGATGTAGCTATTATTTTGTGCCTGAATCGGCATGGCGAATACCAAAACTGTAAATAACACAAGCAGTTTTACTAACAATATTTCCCGAAATTCCGATGATCATTGCGCATACCAAATCTATTACTCCATAAAAAATACCTGTTCCAACGGCACCGCAACGGGCGAATTATCTGGATTTACGCGCATTATATCGGCCATAAAATCCCACCATTTCTGCATAATTTTATTCGCGCCCAGGCTTTGCGATGACTGGTCAAACGCCTGATCCTGCAAGGCGAATAGTGTGTTGGTATCTTCATCTAAAAAAATATAATAATTGCTGATGCCTTCCTTTTTTAGCAGTTCCCTTAAATCGGGCCATATCTCATCGTGCCGTTGCTTATAAACTTGCTTATTACCGGGTTTTAGAAACATTTTGAATGCTATTGTTGCCATATTATTAAGTTTTAACTTTTATTATTTTTACGCCCCTGGGCGCATTTACATCAATCTTAATTTTTCCGTCAGGCTGTTTTGTATTTTTTATGGTTACAATACCCATCGGTGTTGGAAATGTGCCTTCAGCGTAGGAAAGATCACCCAGGTGGGGTTCTATTTTTATTACTGTGCAGCCGGGTTTCATTACATTTACGCCTAACACGTATTGCGTTAACCATGGTGTGGGACCCGATGACCAGCCATGGCATAAACTATGGCGGAAACCTTTATAACAAAATGCGCCATAGTCGCCATGGATGTCTTTTTTGCCTTCTGGCACCAGTTCATCGATTCTTGAAGCATTCGGCAGCCAGTCGATATTAAAATCTTCCCAGAAAGTGGTTGCCCCCAGTGCAAGCATTGGCCCCCAGTAATTACGTATGGCATCGATAGAGCCCTGGTAATCTCCCGCTTTGGCTTTGGCCTTAAGCATGTAATAACCAAAAAAAGTAGAATAGTTGTGTACCCCGCCAGCACAAAGCACCTCATTGGCTTTAGCAGCAGGAATTAAACCGGATAATGAAAGTAAGGCGGCAGCTTGTTTAGACTCGCCCGGGTCTGGCACATTCTTCTTAAGGCGTGCAACGGCTTCAATACATTTGGCTGTAGTGGCGGGGTCATTAAGTATGGTACACAATTCAGCCCCGGCATCTAACGTCATTACCAGCATAGCCTGTAAACCGGCATGTATAGCTTTTGGGTCGGTGCTTGACGGCCAATCCAGAAATCGGGTGCCATCATTCAGGCTTTCGCTGTTATTGACATCTATTTTTTGAATGTATTGATTTATTAAGGCTATTAAATAGGTTTTTTGCTGCTTAAGGTAGTTGATATCGCCATTGTGCATATACCAGTCCCTTTGTATAAGTACCCACCACATAGAGTAGGATACCATGCCATTCATATAGGCAGGAAGCGGTGTGATATCCCTGGCCAGGTCGAGACTTTTTGGGACAACATCACTGTTGCCAAATACCGCTGCTATCGTTGATGTTTCCGGATGAGCATCGCCTATCCAAACCAGGCGGTCGCGTTTGATACCATCCCAAAGATAATCCTGCATGTTGAGCTGCACCGTATAAGCGCCTGTCATCCAGATTTTATTTAACAAGGTATCGCTGCATTTAAATGAACCTAAATAAGGTATATCCCTGAAGACGAATATCGCCCGCGCTTCTTTCAATTTAAGCTCTGCGTTATCATCAACCAGGTCGATCCTTACAAACCGGAAACCGGTATTGCCGACCTCCAGTTTACCCAACCATGGTAAGGAGATCACAAAGTCGCGCATGGCATGGTCATTTGTGGCACCGTGGATGGTGTCAACACTGCTCATGGCTTCACTTGCCGATTCACCAAAACGTATCCGAACCCGTACAGGCTTACCCCCACGAGATTGGTCTGTTATTAATTGCAAACCACCATGAAGCTCCCGCCCGAAATCAAGTAATAGACCTGCTTTGCCTTTCTCATCATTATGCATAACGCACAGATCTTTGCCGGAAAGGTCAGCCTGACCGTCACCGGGCTTTAACAATCTTTCTGCATTGATGACATTGGTCGATGCGTTTGGTGTTTGCCACAATATTTTTAACGGTGAAAGATAGCGGCGAACAGTTTTTTCTGTTTGAACGTCATTTAGATGTGTGCCCGCAAAAACTGGCGGCAATTGAGCAAAGGTGGCTTTGGTCAGCAAAAACAGAAAAAAAAGAAAACAAGTGGATAGTGTGTTCATATATGTTATTGAATGCGAGTGATAGTTGCTAGATGGTTATGGCGTATTCGTTCAAATTTTATTTTTTTATATACCTATAGCTAAAACGGGCATTGGGCGCAGCATCACCCTGGTCCAGCCATTGCATCGGATCGCCATTAGAAACCGAATTATCATCCCATTTGAAATCTATTGTAAATGTATTGTCTTTGATACCCAATATTCTTTTAGGGATCGCTAGTTCAAGCTGATTCCCATTTGCTGAGTAGTTAGCTTTTCCGACATTATCCCAGTTCCAGCCGCCGGTGCTTTTTTCAATAGATGTTGTTTCAGCGTTTATCGGGTTCCTGTTTACGATAAAATTAAAACCTTCCCAATTCGGGTTTCCTGCTTTTACCTTAATGTATAAATGCATCCAGTTTGACGATGTGTAAGGCGTTATAGGCTTATCGGCTTTTACATAAAAATAAATATGGCTTTTATCACTAATAATGCGGGCTTCAGTGATGTCATTTCTGCCCGAGTTGTTGACATATTCTTTGATTCTGCCCCAACCGGGATGCTTGCGATGAAAAGTATCTCCACTATCATCTGTAAAAACCGCATCCGCATTTTGCCAATCGGTGAATTTACCATCAATTTTTATTTCAGCAGTTTTTGTATATACAGGCAAAGGTCTTGCGCCCTTGAATTTGCGGACGTTATCTATCAACTGATAATAATAATTATCATTAAAGGCCCCTTTTACTGGTTCTGCATCGCGGCTGTATTCTGGGTTATACTCGTCTACAAAATAAGTATCACCTTTTTGTATTGGCTTACCCAGAAAATTTTTGGCTGATCCGTCACTGAAACGCATAGCAACCCATTCATTCCAGCCGCTTATGAATATAAATTCCGGGTCAACTTCAAGTGCTCTTTTCCATTGCTCTTCAAAGTACAGCCCTTCGCCCGACTTTTTAATCTCTGGCTCTTTGCCATCGTGAAAGCTCCGGCCAATATTAGTCACTGGATGCTCCGCCATGGAAACGCTTATTTCTTCAGGCTTATCTTTTGAGGTATGCCAGCCATAAGATTGCGGCGTATGGTCAAGCCAGGTCCATTTATCCTTACCATCGCCAAACCAATCCGCTCCTTTGCTCCAGGCCCAGCAATCGCGTGTGCTGAAAAAATCTTTGGTTTCGGCGTTTAAAGCATCAGGCGGGCACAGCAATAGTGGCTTTCCTTTCCAGTAAAACCACAGATCACTGAACAAACCTTTTTTATAAATACTGTCATAAAGCCGCTGAACAGTTTTTGCAGGGTCGGAATGTGTAATGAAAGCTATAGAAGGCGTTGATTTACCTTCCTTTCTTAAGGTGCGATAGCATTCGCTAAGCTTTGTGACCTGCGGCAAATAGATAGCAGCATTGGTAACATCAAATATCAATACGTCTATACCTGCATCCGATAACATTTGCGCGTGTTTACGGATCACCCATTCATCATCAGGTAAATAATAGCCAAAATACGGCTCACCCCAATAATGAAATGCCTTATCAGGACCGTTTGCCGGGTTTGCCGGATTAGCCGCCAACAACTTGCTATTATCATAAGGGCTTATAGTATCGCCTGGAAGCTTTGGCATTACGCCCTCGTTTGGCAATGTTGCTTGTGAATAATTATCGTAACCATGTGCACCCTGCCACAGAAAATAGAATATACCAACATAGCGATCGTTATGAATAGTTCCTCCGCGCGTATTTGTTGCCACCTTACGGCCAAGTGAATCTGTGGCAACCCAGGTATCAGCTTTGGTTGACGATACCAATTGTATGGACGGTTTTTGACCTGAAACAGTTATTACTGCCATTAAAAAGCTAATTAATATGACTACAAATTTTTTCATCGATAGCACCAGAGGTTATAATCAGTTTAACTTTTTTATCCAAATATTCCTGACGGCAACTTTTGTTATTTGTTCGATCTCTATGCCGATATAGCCGGGTTGATTATTTGATGATTTTGGGTCATCATCAACCATTACCGCCATCAATTGCCCGTTGATGATGTGGATAAATACACCACCCCGGGCAATTACTGTATACTCGTTCCAGCCATCCTTTTTGACGTATTTGCCCAGGTCTATTATATCGCCTATGTTGCCCATCAGCCGCTTGCTTTTATTTCCATAGCCTTCCACCACTTGCCCTCGCCAGGCCAGGATACGCATTGGCGTGTTTTCAGAATAAAATTGTCCGGTCCAATACTGGGCGGCGGGCCAAAAATCGGCTTGTGGGCCGGTCATCATCCAGTTTAAATTTACCGGGCCTAAACTGGCCGAAATCGGCGATCTCCAGGGTATCCCCGTCTGGCTGCGGTATTGTATTCCGCTTCCGCCGTCGCCTTCAACCTTTATCTCAAATTTCAAGGTGAAATCTTTAGCTTTCATTCCCTTGTAAGCGATGTAGCTGTTACCGCTTGGATTTTTTTCGGTTGATTCGCCAACAATTGCACCTTCTTCAACCCGCCAGAATTTAGGGTTGCCATCCCAATTCGTCAGATCTTTACCGTTGAACAAAGAGACGTAGCCATCGTGGTCATTGAAATCCAGTGATGAAGGTTGAGTGAATCCTGGCACATTCGGCACCGTTTTAGTCGGGGGCGAGGTGCTTTGGGCAATACAAAGCTTTATGGCCACGATCAGACACCCAGTCATTAAAAATCTTCTGCATATATAGCGCATACTTCTCATAATAATTATTTACTGATAGATGACCTCATCAATTTTTACCGGGCCTAATAAACCGGAAGACTCCAGTCCATTTTTAGGATCAGGGCCAAATAGGGCAGATGTTTTCCTTTGATCGGCGGGCAGCATACTATCGCCAATTAAGCGGTTTGCCCAGGTATTAACTACTTTTATTTCCAATTTATTTTTGCCTGATTTAAGGGCTTTGGTAATATCAACCTTGTATGGCGGTGTCCATGCGCCACCCATTTCTACACCATTCACTGTTACCTTAGCAATGGCGCGGGCTAAGCCCAGGTCAATGATGTAATTTGCGTTCCGAATTAGCTTACCCATCTTGAAGGTGGTACTATAATAGGCAGTGCCTGAATAATATTTAATACTGTCATTTTTATTTTTAGCCCAATCGCTCAGGGTATCAAACTTTACAGGTTTTACCGGGCCTCGCATATTTTTATCAAAACTCACCATCCAGGGTTTGCTGATCACAGTGGTTTTTGCAGGGGCCGGATAGTTTGCTTTGGCTGTATCGCCTATATTCCCGTCTCTCCTGAAGATCACAAATGCACTTTCATATGGTGCAAGCTGCATAGGTATTGTGGTGGTGGCCGCTGTCTGATAATATGCCGGCAAATTACGCATCGTGCCTGTTACGGCATTCCAAAGCTCAGGACTCTTGCCTGTAATCCGGAACGCGGTTGAAATATTGACCGAGATGTTTTTTTGGTTGGACACAAAATAAATAGAGCCATCCTGCAGCTGCCTGTGGATAAACAAAATGGAATCACTTTTGGTGATCTTAAGATCAGGGATTACTTTGATCATGTCCAAAGCCTCCTGCATAGTCATTCCACTCATCACCAATCCCTTGCCGTAATGGTTAACCTTGTTGATTGAGCCATCAATATTGCCCCACAGTTCATTGGCCATGTTTTGAACCTGTTTATCTGAATTAGGATAACCTTGCAGGCTCGGAGATCTTTCGGGTTTTGGCCCTAAAATTACCGCCCCCTGTTGTACCAGGTCTTTTATTTTTGCCAATAATTCAGGGCGGATGGTTTTAAGTTTAGGCAGTACCAAAATGCTATAGGCGATGCCATTTGGCAGGGTAAGCTTACCATCTTTTACCGTTACAGCACTTTTGAGGATATCGCCATTGATATAATCGAAGGAATACCCCTGTGGAAGTTCCGGATCGGTTACTCCCGTCATTTTTGGGGCATCCTCACCAATAAAATAGGCCACATCGGCCACATATTGGCCTTGTTGCAGCATCATATTACAACGTTTTAAGTATTGGAGCAGTACATCCATATCAAAATACCAGGTGTTTAAGCGGTTAAACTCCACACCAAACCAGGCACTTAAACCGGGCTTCGCATTATTATCTGGTTGCTGGATATCTACATGCAATAAAGTATTGTTTATCCCTTCGGTAAAAAAGCGGTCACCGCGTTTTTTAAACATTGCCGGATAACGGGCGAACGGATTACCTGCTGCCGTAAATGATTCGGCTGAAACTTTAATTTTTCCGTAGGTGTGTGCTGATGATGATGCCGCCCGGTTTTCAATATCTCCCAAATCGCCCTCGCTCCAAAACTCGCCGCCTATTTCGTCGGACTGCCCGCCGTATTGTAAAAACTCACCGGGGTAGCCCCAGTGCCCGTAATTTTCGAGCCAGGTAGTCAATCCGTTTTTATGGCTAATGTCGCGCAGACCGCCCACGTATTTAAAAGAAATATCATCAGCAACAAGCCTTCTTAAATCCCAAAGAAAGCGGTCTGACATATCCTCGCTGCCAACTACTTTTCCCTGCAAAACCGGGATATAGGGCGTAGGATCATAGTTGTATTTTTGTTTAAATTCAGCTACCAGGTCGTCGGTCCAGTTTTGGCTTCCTGTTTCATAGCTGTCTTCTACGGTAACTTTCCAGGTTTTGCGGTCTTCGGGGGGTATACGTTTTAGTATCTGCCCCAGATAGGCATCAAAATGTTCGGCTATATGTTCCTTACTCATTTTGTCCACCTCAAGCCCGCGCCCTTCTGGTGGTGCAGGTGCATTGGTTACGTTGGTCGGTGTCATACCCGTGCGTTCAATCAACCAGTTCCCGGCCGGAACTTTCCATTTAAGTGTACCATCGGCAGCCATGAATTGTGAGATATCTACCACCTTTGCGGGGTCGATAATATATTTAGATGTCTCCTCGGGTTGCCGTACCCACTGATAATCCTTCCAGAACGGATGCGGCGTTGGCCACATTTTAGCCAGTGATTTTTCGATGTAATTTTCTACCATGGGGGTAGGTGATAATTTCAACTCTGTAATACCAGAGTTACCCGAAATGTTGGTTAACACTAACCTAAAACTGGTTGAAGTTGTAGCCGGAATAGAAACAGCCGCCGGGCCCCAGGGTATGAAACCTGTATTCAATGCAGGATTCGTTCTGTCGATAGAAAAGTGTTTAATAACAACATAGCCGCTATTTACTTTCGCTTCTATATCACCCTCCATATACACCGCCTGGTGTGTGGTTGATATAATTACACTCCGTACCGTATAAGGGGTTTGTGTATTAATGTCTAATGCAAATTGCTGACTTTTAGTAAGGTGAACACCTGTTGCCTCGTTATTATCCATCAGGTTACTAAGGGAATCGATAGCCGGCAGGCAGAATAATCGGGGTTTTAATGTGCCTATATCAGCGTTATAGTCATTGGCTACAGGATAGGCCAAAACTTTTACATCCTGGAAGTTTGCCTGCGGTCTAACCAGTTGCTTACTAAACGCAACCGGGCCTTTAACCATTACTTGTGAAGATGTAAGATAGCGCATGGCCATTTCCGGCTTCACCCAGGGGCCGCCCGATTGACTCCAGCCCGGGCTGTTAAAAATCCCTATCTGGATATTTAAACGGGTAGCAGTTTTAAGGGCGGTATGCATAATATCCCACCACTCATCAGAAAGCATCTTTACTTTCCCATAAGGGACATCATCCAAGCCAATATTACCTATGAATGCCCTGTTGATCCCCACTTTTTTCATTGCCTCCAGATCCTTAACAACTCCTTCTTTTGAAATGTTGCCGGATATCCAATACCAGTATACACTGGTTTGAACAGAATCGGGGATCGTTATAAAACCGGTTTCCACCGCTTTAAAATTATTGGAGTAATAAGGTGGCGCCGGGCTGGCAGCGATATTTTGACTTTTAGATTCGGTTACCATAAAGCATAGTAACATTAAATAAAAGCAAGTGGATCTGAATGACATCATAAGTATTAATTAAGAATCAGCTATTATAATATGGCTATGTATAGTGAAAAATACAAAAAGATCATAATAGCACTCCAATTAAAGGGCTATTATGATCTTCCGAAATATTTAGTAACCTGGGTTTTGTGTCAAATTATGATTGACATCAATTTCGGTTTGCGGAATAGGGTATAGTTCCAATTTGGCACTGTAGGTACCTACAATGTTACCTACAACCTGGCTCGGTACTTCGGCGGCTATTTCGCTCTGCAAAGTTCCCCACCTACGGATATCATAAACTGTCGTGAATTCAGCCGCTAACTCAAGACGACGTTCCAAACGCACTTTTGCTTCCAGACCAGCTGTACTGACATATGGAGTGGCATGCGCCCTGCTTCGTACACGATTAATTAAGGGTAAGGCATCAGCTGCATCACCAGTTTCAATGTACGCTTCAGCAAGGCTTAGCAATACATCTGAAAAACGCATCTGGACCATATCAATAGGATACGCCCATGGAGCTGTACCTGACCCACGTGGTGTACGATCAAATTTACCGTAAACAATTCCCTGGTTAACAGTGGCGTTGCCAAAAACAGCATTATTTTTAGTATCTACATACTTTAAAGTTGTTGGATTGTAAATTAAACTATCGCCTGCTGCTGCAACATCTGCACCGCCCGCTGCTGCGTAGCGTGCAACGGCAGTGAAATCTCTACGGGTATCACCACTTTCAAACAACTGGTAATATGTGTAAGTAAGGCCTGCCTGGCTTTGCTCGTCGGCATTTATTAAACCCCGTCCCCCAAGAAAAAATGGCCAAATGCTATCACCAGTATTGTTTGAGCTGTAGAAATTGCTGAACACTAACAATATCTCTGCGTTTCTTTTATTAGCATTAGAAAATACGTCAGTAAAATTTGGCATTAAGCCAAAATTATATTTAGCTTCATTAGCGGCGCCAACGATTTGGGAAAGCATGTCAATTGCTTTTTGATAATAGCCAGAGGCCATTAATGGTTTTCCCGCCATTGTTAAATAAACTTTGCCTAAAAAGCCTTTGGCAATGCCGGAACTAATACGACCCAGATCAGAACCGGTACGTTTACCAGGCAATACACTTATGGCATTAAGCATATCGGCTACTATAAAATCATAAGTTGCCTGTATTGTTGCCCTTTTGCCATAGATCAAATCGCTTTGGCTTAACGATGTGATCTGCTTATCAATAATAGGGACACCACCAAAGTTCCTTACGAGGTCGAAATAGGCAAACCCTCTTAAAAAACGTGCTTCTGCTACATATTTATTGGCTATCGACGTGTCCTTCACTGCAACTGTGGCATTCGCTATCACCGTGTTTGCCCTGGCAATTATTCTATAATCCTGAGACCAAATTGCATCCAGTTGACCAGCGGTATTACTCGTTGGGCTTGAGGTAAATTTGTTGAACGAATCAAAAAAAGTATCCCCAAATTGGCCTTGGGTGGCATATTGATGGCCGGTTTCGGCGGCGCCAAAGCGATACCAGGTAGTTGGCCAGCTTTCAACATAAGTTTGGTATATACCCAAGGTTGCCTTTTTAAGCCCGTCTTCGCTGTTGAAAACCGTAGAACTTGAAATAGATGAATAGGGGTGCTCCTCTAAATTTTTCTTGCAAGAGGAATTGATAACCATGCAGCTTATAACTGCTGTAATCAATGCCGGTAATTTTATAAATTTCATTTTAGTTTTTTTTAGTGGTTAAAAGTTTGATGAAACGCCTATAGTATAACTGCGATTGGACGGGTACGTTCCAAAATCAATACCTTGTTGTAAAAGCGATTGTCCGAATGAACTTACTTCAGGATCAAAGCCGGTGTATTTGGTGATCGTGAAAATATTTGTACCGGTAAAGAATATACGTGCGTTTTTCAACACTTTGTTATTAGGCAAATTATAATAAACCGTTAGCGTTTTAAGCCTGAAATAGCTTCCGTTTTCAAGTTCCGATGAATTGATATCGCTTAAAGGAAGATTTTTAGCTACACCAGGATAACGCGGGTTATTGGTTGGATTTGATGCCGTCCACCTATGATTATACCAATCCTGGGTTTGGTTAAAGAAGATTTGTGAATAATTAGCTAAACCATCACTTAAATAAAAGCGGGTTAAGTTTAATATCTGATTGCCCTGTGAACCAGTAAAAAATAAACTGATACCAATATTTTTATAGCTGATATCATTGTTCCAACCGTAAGTAAAATCTGGAGTTGATTTTCCTAATACCTGGCGGTCATGTGAGTCAATTACGCCATCGCCATTAACATCCTGGTATTTCCATTCACCGGGGATTTGATCACTTGCCGCACCTGGATAAGCATATTTGGGCACACCATTTACAAGGTCACCGGTTTGAACCAGGCCCGTAACTTTGTTGCCATAAAACAAACCTATTTCTTTACCTGGTTGTAATATGCCAGAAACACCGCCGGCGAGGTTGCCACCTATTCCAACGTACTGCGGTGCAGTTATATCGCCTAAATTAAGCAGTATTGTTTTGTTATGTGATATTTCGATTTTTGAGTTGTAAGAAAATCCCCCATTTTTTACAATGTTGGCACCAACGGTCAAATCAATACCTCTATTCCTGATCGAGCCAAAATTGTCAATGATAGAACCGAAGCCAGACTGATTCGGCAACTGCCTTGATTGTAGCAATCCATCGGTTGTTTTATCATAATAGTCGAAGCTAATGTTCAAAAAACTATGAATGATACTGAAATCGATCCCGGCATCTATCTGTTTTGTGCGTTCCCACGAAAGATTAGCGTTCCCGATACTATTAGGGAAAACTACCGTGTTAATAGTCCCGGCACCAGTCTGGTAAAATGCATTTCCGTATTGGGCAAGTGAAGAATAAGGCGAAATTGCCTGGCTACCCGTTTCACCGTAAGATACCCTTACCTTAGAGTTTGATAACCAGGTCATATTCTGCATAAACTCTTCTTTATTTAGGTTCCAGGCAAGGCCAACTGCCGGGAAAGTACCATACTTTTTACTTTCAGCAAATGGAGATGCGCCATCTATACGAACTGAGGCATTCAATACATATTTTTCTTTGAATGAATAATTGGCCCTTAAAAACGCAGACTGGATAGTGCGGTCTTCCTTATAGGAACCTATGCTTTGTACGTTGGCACTTCCAATGTTATTTATACCGTACTGAGGAATGTCAAAACCTGATGAAGAGGTATTCAATAACTCAAGCGTCGACTTATTATACTCAACACCAGCAGTTAAATTTAATTGATGATCAAGGCTAAAGGTTTTATTGTAGTTTAAATAAGCATTTACATTATAGCTGTAAGTGTTCGCCATATTGCTGCTTCCTGTTCCGTTGGCGCTGTAACCCTCGGCAGTTGTGGGCGGGAAAAACTGCTGCCTGCGGGTTAAGTTTTGATTGCTACCCAAGCTTACCACAAACTGCAGACCCTTTGTTATCTTGAAATCATTTTCGAAATTGACGATGGTATAATCGCTTTTCAGGTTATCAGTTTTTAAAACTAATTCTGTAGCGGGATTTGAAAAATAGTTACCGTCGACATATCCCGGAATACCTTCTCCGTCAAAACCAGCGTAATCTTTAGATACAGTAGGCGAGGCCCTTAATGCATCCAATATTGGACCGTCTGTTGATGGATAGCCTCTGCCATTTGATACAGCCCTTGCGGTATTCTGCCTGACCAGAGACAATTGGGCTTTTATCGTATACCAACTATTAACGTCACTGGTAACATTAGCTCTTACTGAGGCCCGTTTATTATCGGCACCTTGAATAGTTCCCTTATCAGCTAAATAATTCCCTGACAGATAGTATGAGGTCTTCTCGCCGCCACCAGAAACGTTTAAGGTAGCATCTTCTCTAACACCCGTGCGGGTGATTGCTTTAAACCAATCTGTACCTGGGCCTAATTTGGAAATAGCATCTGCACTGAATGGCGCAGGCTGCCCTTGTAATACAAAACCCTGGTTGATAATATCGGCATACTCTGGCGAAGTCATCATTGTGTACGGGTTGCTGGTCGTGCCAAAAGTTGTTTTGTTAACAAACTCAATTTTCTGATCGCCGCGCCTGCCCGATTTGGTTTTGATCAGGATAACACCGTTAGCACCGCGTGAACCATATATCGCGGTAGCCGCAGCATCCTTCAATACTTCCAGACTTTCAATATCGTTTGGATTTATTCCGTATAATCCATTTTGTGATGATGCGCCATAAGAATTAGCGCTTGCTTCAACATAGGGAGGCATCGGGAATCCATCAACTACATATAATGGCTGATTGTTGCCGTTTAGTGAGTTATTACCCCTTATCCGGATAACAGCATCCGCACCGGGCTCGCCAGAGGCTGCCGTTACCTGTACACCAGAGGCCCGGCCTTGCAGGGCCTGGTCAATTGTAGTGATAACTGCACTTTTAATTTCTTTGGCTGATACGCTGGATGTTGCAGTTGCCAGGTTGGTTTTACTTGAACTACCGTAACCCACAACCACTACTTCGGCCAATGAACCCTGGCCGGCAGATAATTGTACATTAATGGCGGTGCCGGTTACATCTCTTTCAACAGGCGTATAACCGATAAAGCTAAAAACCAGCACGGCATTTTTACTGACCGTAAGCGTATACTTACCGTTGGCATCAGTGGCAATTCCGGTATTGGCGTTTTTGACCCTTACCGAAACTCCCGGTAAGGTTCTCCCATCTTCCGCTGCTGTGACAACCCCCGAAACATGAACGGTCTGTTGTGCACAGATCTTCAAACAGCAAAGTACTGTGAGCAGCAGCATAATTGGCTTTTTAAAGCCAGGTGAATAGATAAATTTTCTTTTCATAATTGGTTTGATTATTCCGGATAAGCAGGGGGGTTATGCGGACTTATATTGGTTTAATTGGTTAAAAGATTGATAGTAAGTTTTTTACTATGGTAGTTTGGCTTTCAATTCTAAATCAGTTAAATTACAAGAAGCTGTTTGCTCCAGTAATATTAAAATGATCTGATAAGCAGTTTTCTTCTTTGAGAAAAGACAATAAAACGGATAGGGGAACTGCCCCATACCTTTTGATAAGTAATGGTTTCTTCATAAATTTTTTTGGTTAAAAAGTAGTACCGGATTTATATTGGTTTATAAACAATACAAGTATAATTTGTAAATGCAAATGCTGCAACCTGTACCATACTGTTGACTATGATGGACTGTGCCGCACAGCAGCTTATAGCTGCAATTCGCCACAAAACGACATTGTTGTTCATTATTGATTAAACAATAAGTATGAAATTATTATTGTCAGAATATTATCGTTGATATTTTAATAATCAATAACTTATTTGATCAGGCGGGAAGAATTAAGATAATAGTATTTTTTGCGTGATCGTACATCAATACATAATTTAGGATTCTTAAGTATTGCAGATAACCTTGGCTTTTGTATTTTATCAGAGAAGTGTAAAACAGACACGTATCATAGCCCCGACGACCTTGTTGATTAAAGAAAATACAGACAGGTTTGGTAACAGGAGAATATAATTTCCTGCTGATGGAAGTGTCAGAAATATAATTTATCTTCTACAGTGATGACCGCCGGGTGTAGTAAAATGGCACCTCGATATGCCTTTTTGAACTCTCTAATATCATGCTGGCAGCAACGGTTCCCATGTACTTAAAATCGGTGGATATTGTGTTGATACCATTCAGGAGTACTTTTTTGATAGGGGTTTCATTGTAGGATATTACACCCACATCTTTCCCTATTTTTAACTTATTTTCCATAATACGTTCCAGTAAAATCACCAGGTCATCCTCCATCAGGTTAATAAAAGCCTCACCCTTATCTATCGTTGTCGAACTAATGTTATTAATTACCTCGTGATTAAAGGCATACTGTTGGCAAAAGCGCTGAAAACCGTTAATGATCTCAACAGGGAAATAACTTTGTTCCGGGAAAACCAGTTTTATGGTATGGTATTTACTTAATTGCGCGCGCGCTTGCTGTAATGCTTCATAAATATCTTTTTCAAAATTTTCATATACCACGCTGTAATCCCCACTTATCCCGGGTATATTCTTATCTAATAATATCAGTTTATCCTTGGGTATGGAATTTATGATTTCATAAGCGTTTTCTCCGCCCTCAATAAAATGAGGGATGATCACAAAATGAGAATAATCACTTTTTCTAGAGTTCAGGATCTTTTTAAATAGGTTGAAATCGTTGTTATAGATATAAAAATCAATGGCAACATCATCCCCCAAAGAAGCTACAAAAGCATCATAAATTATCTTTTTATGAGCGCTAAGCTTATTGAATAAAAGGAAAATCTTTAACTTTTGCCTAAAGTCCATATTGGAGATGCAGTATCCCTTACCCGGAAAAGAATTTACCACACCTATTTTTTTGAGGTGGCGATAGCTTTTTTGAATCGTATCCCGCGAAATATCAAATTGGTAACTTAACTCGTTGATAGACGGTAGTAGGTAATCCTTTTGGATAACCCCGGCCTCGATAGCGCTCACAATTGAATTGGCCAACTGCAGGTATTTGGGCGTGGCCGAATATTCATCAACCTTAATAAAATCAAAAAACGTTTGTGCCTTCATTAAACTTGAATAAGTAGTTGCTCCATAGTTTCTCGGTATTGGGCGGGCACTAATATAGAAATGTTATAGGTAAGTTGTGAGTAGATTGCTTTTTAATATTTCTGTAATAATTCTTCTGCTTTTAATACCATAAGGAAAATCTGTTTGTTTTTCAGTGATAAACTGCCCTAACATTTTTGCTGCTTTCATTTAATTACTGGTCGTTAATCATAACGAAAACAGTCATGCTCCGTGGACCGTGTGCGCCAATTACCAGCGATTGTTCAATATCCGCTGTTTTTGATGGGCCAGCTATAAATGTCGCGAAATCGTAAGTAACCTTACTGATCAGCTCATAGGCCTCGTGCATGGTTGGTATAATGCTATCCGCATTAAGTATCACGGCCAAATGCTGACAAATGAATGGCAAAGCCCTTTGGCGCATTTCCTGATCAGTTAACCATATAGCCCCGTTTTCGGCGACGCCAAAACGGCCCTTTAAAACGGCAACATCAATGTCATGTATATTAGATATTTGAGGGTTGTTAAGAAACTCCTCGCTGTAGTATGCCGTTAACTCGGTAACCGTACTGATTATCTTTTTATTTTCTCCATTAACAGATAATAGGATATTGATAATCTCATCATAGCTGCTCACGTAATAAAAAAAGCCGCCAACAGACTTTAGCATAGCAACAAACTTGTCTGAACAACCGGATGCATTTCTTTCAAACGAGCTTAACTCGGGCAATGGTACCAATTCAGGTTGATTGGCAATGACGGCCGATAATATCTTTTCCCTGCTGTTCATTAACTGTATTTATCTATGCGTTTTACCCTCATTTTTTGCATACCATTCGTTGAATGATTCGGCAGGGGGATAGGGCATATCCCGTTGTTTAAACCATGGGTTCAATTTATTATTTACCGCAAACGGGGCATGTTTCATCACCAAACGACCGACTTTTCCGACAGTATGATAAAATCCGGGAGATGAGAGTGTCCAGGTCATTAGTTGCATACCTACTTTTTTGGCAGCCGGTGCATAACCGTTTTTTACTAACACCTGCCGCCATTTATACAATTGCTCATGGATGTCGATCTTAACCGGGCACACATTAGAGCAGGAACCGCAAAGTGTTGAAGCAAAGGGTAGATCGGCATACTTTTTCATATCCAGATTGGGCGCCAATATGGATCCTATCGGTCCGGCAACAGCTGTATGATAGCTATGGCCGCCGCTGCGGCGATAAACCGGGCAGGTATTCATACATGCTGCACAACGGATACATTTAAGCGAGTTACGGAAATCCTTACGACCCAATTGGACGGTGCGGCCGTTATCAACCAGAATGACATGCATTTTTTTTCCATCGCGAGGTTTTTTAAAATGGCTGCTGTAAGTTGTTATCGGCTGCCCGGTTGCGCTTCGAGTAAGTAATCGCAGGAAAACACCTAAGTGCTTCCTTTCAGGGATCAACTTTTCTATGCCCATGCTGGCAATATGTACATCGGCCAGGTGCGCTCCCATATCTGCATTTCCTTCGTTCGTACAAACTACAAATTCACCGGTTTCGGCTATAGCGAAGTTTACACCGGTAAGCGCCACTTTGCGGGTAAGGAAAATCTCGCGCAGGTGTCCGCGTGCAGTTTCAGTTAAAAACTGCGGATCGGATATATTGGCTTCTATCCCCAGGTGCTTATGAAATATCTCGCCTATCTCTTCCTTTTTTTTGTGGATGCAGGGCAATACGATGTGGCTTGGCGGCTCTTCGGCTAACTGTACGATGCGCTCACCCAGGTCTGAGTCGATCACTTCAATACCATGCTCAGCCAAATATTCATTAAGGCCGCATTCTTCCGTAAGCATAGATTTACTTTTCACCATGCGATTTACATTGGCCTCACTGATAAGCTTATGGACTATTTTGTTATGTTCGGAAGCGTCAGCCGCCCAATGCACTACTATGCCATTAGTAACAGCATTCTTTTCAAACAACACCAGGTAGTTGTGCAGATTGGAGAGCACATTATTTTTTATTTGAGATGCAGCTTCGCGCAGTGCTTCCCATTCCGGAATCTGGTGGGCTGTTTTATCCCGCTTCTGGCGAATAAACCATAGCGTTTCATCATGCCAGTTCACCCTGTCTTCGTCTCTGTTGAAATCCTGCGCAAGTTCTGCGTGATCTTTCGTTGAATTCTCCATAGTCTTATTCCGCGTTTAATATTTCAGCAATATGGATCACTTTAACTTTGCTGCCGAGCCGCTTCAATATGCCTTCCATGTGCATCATGCACGACATATCAACCCCGGTTATATACTCTGCGCCATGTTTCAGGTGGTCTTCCACCCGGTCTTTTCCCATTTTTACAGATACAGCTTCTTCGGTTACACAAAACGTCCCGCCGAAACCACAGCATTCGTCTTTGCGGTCAAGGTGTATCAATTCAATATCCTGTACCATATTTAGCAGGCTGTTTGGCTTCGAAAACTCCGGGCTAACCAATTCGGTCATAGAACTGATGTGTAATCCGCGCTGGCCATGGCAGCTTTGATGTATGCCGACACGGTAAGGGAATTTTGCGGCAAGGCTTTTCACTTTTAAAACACCGGTCAAAAAAGCAGTAAGTTCGTAAATTTTATGGCTGATGCGCTTTGCTGCTTCAGGATTTTTATCATCATGCAGATGATCGCGTATATGTAATACACAGCTACCCGAGGGTGCAACGATATAATCAAACTCCTCAAAATTTTCAATGAACAATTCATTACATCTTTTCGTAAGATGCTCAAACCCCGAATTGGCCATGGGTTGACCGCAGCATGTTTGCTTAGATGGATAAACTACTTCGACACCCAATTTTTGAAGCAACCGCAGTGTGGCAATGGCCGCATTGGGATAAAACTGGTCTACATAACAGGGTATAAATAATCCGACTTTCATTTATGATTTATTTAGAAGATCCAAAATCGGTGCTTACGTAGTAATTCAACTCAATAAGATTGGAAGGCAGTGGCTTCCTGTTCCAGCTTTTGTGAAGCGTAATAGCTGCTCCCAATGAAGTAGATTGTGCCATTGAGGCGGCAAAGATTTCCATTTCCGGAAAAGCAATTGCCAGAAGGTTCATATAAACTTTGTTTTTACTAAATCCCCCATCAACAAATATCCGCCTGGTGTGGGTGCCTTCAAGCACCAAGTTGGTAGATGTCACCTGCAGATCAATAAGATCCATTATCAGCTGATGATAAGCTTCAACATCGTTTTTAAATGCGGAAAGTTCCCTGTTACCAAAAGCTGATTCCTTACCAGCAATGTATGGTAATTGATTGGCTTTGGAAGATTTAAGCGTCTGTATAATTTTCGGATCAAAATTAATATTCCTGTATTTGATGACATCGGTCCCGAAATGAGCTGCTATTCTTTTTACTTGCTGATCGTGTTCAAACCCGGAGAACACGCGCGACGCCTTTACTGGTTTTCCTTCATATTGCAAGTAACATAAACAATCACTTTTTAATTCGGCGGCGGTTAACGCCTTTTGATTGAACGGATTTAAACTGATACACCAGGTGCCGGTTGAGATCAGTATGAATGGCTCGGTAAAATTCAGCAGGTAAGGGACAAGCGCGGCAGAACTATCATGCAAACCTACGCCGACTTTATAGCCGTTTCCCGGAAAAAGCCCCTGACAGACTTTATTAGCCGCCGCAATAGGCGGCAATTTTATTGATATGCCTTCGTGTTGAATCCATTCGTGATAACGGTTCTTTTTAAAATCCCACATACCCGTATGGCATCCAATACTGGTTAATTCTGAATAAGGCTGCCCAGTCAGCAAAAAACTCAGGTATTGTGGTAAATGGAGCGCACTCTTAATCGTAGCAAAAATTTCGGGCTGTTCTTTTTTTAAACGATATAACTGCAAACCCGAATTCAAACTCCCCAAAACAGGGGATGCAGTATCAATACTGAACTGGTCTTCACCGCCATAGTTCAAATAAAACTCTTTGCTCAACGCTTCCGGGTAGGGCTTCAGGTAATTATATAAAGGGCGAACAGGTTTGCCATCGGTGCCAACATATATAAAGCTTGCGCCATATGCCGAAAAGTTTATAGCTTTGATCTGAAATTCCTTTAGCCTGAATACCTCGCTCAGCGAATCAAATACCGATAGCCGTAAGCTTTCAATATTTTCGCAGGGAAAGCCATCTTCATCCACAGTGTCAAGAAACGGGGCGGATTTTTCGTAAACAATATTATAGTTTTCATCAAAAAGCAGGAGCTTTTTGTTGGTTTTACCCACATCAAATATGGCTATAACGGGTATGGCGCTCATTTTAATTATAATCCTGTAGCAACAGTTTTTAGCCCACGTTCTTTGATCAGGTTATCACGAACATTCAATTTACGATAGGCGTTTACAGGATCTAACGCGCCGCCTACTCGGTAACTAGCCTCGGCAATTAAAGGGCGAACATCTGTCCGGTACGCCTGTTGCAAAATTTCCTGGGCTAAAGCTACGTCGTTGTTATTTTGGGCAGCAGCCAATTCTGATTTGTCAACCAGCAAAGCCTGCGCATACGCAATCTTAATAGCCTGTACCGATTGCAGCAAATCTTCTATTGGGTCCTTCACATTATGCGAAGCATCGATCATCCACCCGATGGAGGTTGCATGGTCCATACCCCTGGCATCCATTCCTTCTACCAGTTCATTAAATATCAGGAACAACTGGTAAGGATTGATACTGCCAACGGTGAGGTCATCATCACCATATTTTGAATCGTTAAAATGGAAACCGGCGAGTTTGCCCTCCATTAATAATAAGGATACAATCTGCTCAATATTGGTACCTTGTAAATGGTGGCCCAAATCAACCAAAGTACTTGCTTTTGCACCTAATTTAGACGCTAATAAGTATGACTGGCCCCAATCGCTGATGGTGGTGGAGTAAAAGTTTGGCTCGTAAGGTTTGTACTCTACCCATACCTTCCAGTCGTCTGGTAAAGCCTCATAAATTTCCTGAAGGCTCTCCAAAGTGTTCTGAAATGCTTTACGGAAATTAAGCTGACCCGGGAAGTTTGATCCATCAGATAGCCATACCGACAAAGCTTTTGAATCCAGCTGAACACCGTATTTAATCACCTCAATATTATGTTCAATAGCCTGCTTGCGCACTGCCTTATCAGTATGATGAAGCGAACCGAATTTATAGCTTAGCTTTTGGCCGGGCTGATCCTGGAAAGTATTGGAATTAACCGCATCAAAATGTAAGCCGTTTTGTGCCGCTAAAGCTTTTATTGAAGATGCATTACCCGGAATATCCCAGGGAATATGCAGGGAAATAGAATTACTGGATTTGTTAAGTGCATGGATAACGCCTACATCAGAGATCTTTTCTTCCAGACTCCGAGGCTCGCCGCCGCCAGAAAAACGTCCGAAGCGCGTGCCACCTGTCCCTAAGGCCCAGCTAGGTATGGCAATATTAAATACTTTCAATTTCTCTATTATGGACTCAAGATTAGTAATATCCGCAGCCACGCCTTCAAATCGCCTTTGGTGTTTGTTTATCGATTGGTGATTGATCTCGTCTAATTTATATTTCTCTATTTGCATCTCCGTATAATTTAGTTGGCCGCTGGTTAAACGGCCATTATAATTGCAACATTGTTCTTGTTATCTTACAAAGCCAGCCGCTACACCACCATCAACATTGATCACATTGCCGGTTGATTTGCTGAGCAGGCCGCCCGTTAAGGCAAAGCAGGCATTAGCAATATCTACAGGTAATATGATCTCATTCAACAATGTCCTTTTAGCATAATATCCGGGGAGCTCGGCTACAGTAATTCCGTAAGCTTTTGCGCGGCCTTCGGCCCATCCGCCTGCCCAAATATTGCTGTCGCTTATCACGGCATCCGGGTTTATCACGTTTACACGGATATGGTCTGCTCCTAACTCAGCTGCATTAAGCCTGCTTAAATGCAACTGTGCCGCTTTTGCGCTGCCATAACCGGCATTGTTGGGGCCGCTCACCAGTGCATTCTTGCTCACAATATTGATGATACTCCCCCCGATGGCTTGTTTTTTCATCACTTTTACTGCTGCCTGGGTCACAAAGAACTGGCCTTTCACCAATACATCGTATAGCAGGTCCCAATCCTTTTCTGTATGGTCTGCAATGGATTTGGATATAGAAATGCCAGCATTATTTACGACCAGGTCTACGCCGCCAAAAGCTAAAATAGCGATAGCCAATGCTTCGCTTATCTGATTTGCTTTAGTTACATCGAGTATGGCGGTTGCATAGGCGTCTTTTCCATACAGTTTTTTAAACTCTTCACCAGCCGCGTCAAGTCTTTCGGCATTCATATCATTGAGGATAACCACCGCACCTTCTTCCACAAATTTTTTGGCGATAGCTTTGCCTATTCCACCGGCGCTGCCCGTTATTAATGCTATGCGACCTGATAAGGCCTTTGGCTTAGGCATACGCTGCAATTTGGCTTCTTCCAGCAGCCAGTATTCGATATCAAAAGCTTCCTGTCGCGGCAGTGAAGTGTATTCAGATATGGCTTCAGCACCTTTCATCACATTAATGGCATTGATATAAAATTCGGCTGCTACGCGAGCGGTTTGTTTATCTTTAGCAAAGGTGAACATGCCCACGCCCGGATAAAGAATAACCACCGGGTTAGCATCTCGAATAGCAGGGCTATTAGGATGTTTGCAGGTATTATAATAATCCTCATATATTTTACGGTATGCTTCAAATGCAGGAGCAAGTTTTGCTTTAATAGTGTCAACATCTGACAGATCTTCATCAGCGCCCAAAGTTAAAACCAGCGGACTGATTTTGGTGCGGAGGAAGTGGTCGGGGCAACTGGTACCCATAGGTGCAAGCCTTTCCAGGTCGTTGGAATTGATATAGTCCAGAACACGGGCATCATCTGTGAAATGGCCTATCATTTGTGTTTGTGATGAGCAAAAACCGCGCAATACCGGAGCAAGGGCAACGGCTTGCTTTTTACGGTCTGCATCGGGCAGGCTTTGCAGTTTCTGACCACCGAAAACCGGACCGTTTTTTCCGAAATTCTCTTCCAAGTATTCTGAACACTTTTCGATAACTTCGAGCGTATTGATGTAACTTTCGTAAGCGGTATCACCCCAGGTAAATAATCCGTGCGAGCCCAGCATAATGCCGCGGATGCCAGGATTATTATCCAAACACTCTTTCAGCTGCAAGCCTAAATCAAAGCCGGGGCGCTGCCAATCAATCCAGCCTATGGTTCCTTCAAAAAGTTCTTCGGTTATTTTTTTACCGTCCTTTGCTGCGGCAATGGCAATAGCCGCATCAGGGTGCAGGTGATCGATATGTTTGAAGGGCAAAAACCCATGTAACGGCGTGTCAATTGAAGGAGCTTTGGAATTCAGGTCAAAGATACTGTGATTGAAAAGTTCCACCATTTCATCTTCAAATTGAATACCGCGGTAAACATTTTTGAGGCTTAGTAAACGATCAACATACAAGGCCGCTA
>JAQBOV010000077.1 GCA_028287895.1 Mucilaginibacter sp.
TTAAATTACCCCTTTTTTACTACTTCAAAATTACGATAGTTTTTTAATTCGCCTTCATGGCTTTCGACTGAAGTTACCACAGCATTTTCCGGCCCTTCATTACACCAGTCTAAAAACATTTCCAGACTGATCTTATCTCCTTCGGCAGCGATAAACACATCCCCATTCGTTTCATTTTTTACGTATCCTTTTACGCCCAACTGGTCGGCAACGGCCTTTGTCGAAGCCCTGTAAAATACGCCCTGTACCTTACCCTTTATGGTAATATCGATATGTCTGGTCATCTTTGTTGGAAAGTTGAAAATTTGTAAAGTTAGCAAAACAATGATTTGCAAATGTTATCATAATTCATGCCCCGAAACGCCCTTTAAAATAACCGTACAGGTTTTCAGCCTTACCACATCTCCTACACCAACCGCTTAACTTTGGTATCGGGAGTTATTCTTAGCCCGTCAAGCCCGGTAATCAGATTCAGCCCCGGCGTTTTTCCATCTTCAATGGTGCCTTTTTCATCATCTATGCCCAGATATCTTGCGCCGTTAATGGTGGCCCATTCTATTAATCTTGTTGTACTTAGCGAAGGGAACTTCTCCTGCAGTAAGCGCATTTCATTCAGGATACATAGTTTGCTGTTTGATGCCAGGCTATCGGTTCCCAGGGTTATATTAAAGCCCTGGTCAACAAATAATTCAACCTTGGGAAGCTTGTTTTCAATATACAAATTGGCTCCCGGGCAAAAACAAAAATGTATTTTGCGGTCAAAGCGCTTTATAAAATAAATGTCCTTTAAATTGGTAAAGGTATTATGCACCAATAATATTTCCTGTTTATTGGTCAGTAAAGGTATGGTTGACTGCAGTGAGTTACGCGCCTGAGACTTAAAGTAACTGATGTCGATCCCGAAATGTTCGTAAAGATCAAGGAACCCACCCAAACGGTAGCGATAAAACTTGTTTTCATCTTCAGTCTCCTGGTTGTGGACACTAATCAGGTTACTGCCGGTATCGCTGTACCTTTTTATTAGTTTAAATAATTCTTTCGATACCGAATAAGGAGCATGAGCGGTAAGGGAACATGATTGCGGCTTAAATTCATTTAATAACAACAGCGCTTTTTCAAATACTTCCCGGGCTTTTTCCGGCAAAAAACCAAAGCTTTCAACAAAAGTGTGGTAATGTATTTTACTTTTTGCCTTAACAGCTATGCTTACATTGCTGTTTGATATATCGCCTACCGCAACAATGCCATTTTCATACATTTCATGATCTGCGCTTTCCGCAGCTTGCAATATGGCAGCATTATCGGCAGTGCGTACCGCCTGGATATCCTTAATAAAATTTATTAAGCCCCGCCCTGGTACCACCCTGTCCTTAAGATGTGAGAGCTCCAGATGGCAATGGGTATTAATAAATCCCGGACAGATGATTCCCTTCAAATGCTCGAAATGGTCGCCTTTCAGATCTGGCGGGTGATTGTCGGCAACTGAGATAATCCTTCCAAGGTCATCTATCGTGACTACTCCATTTTTAATCGGATCGCCACAAACAGGAAAAACGTAATCGGCTTTAAAACTTTTCATTCAAATACAATTAAACATAACGCTCAAAACGCTTTTCCTAAACATTTTCTTTCTATCTGATCTGTTCATTTAATGAGATACCATACCTGATTATTGTTCTTTATTAAAAGATTACAAATGAATGTTCATAAAAAATGCAGATTTTTTTTATTTCAGTACTTTTGTAAAGTGAACGGTACTGAACATAAAATTGACATCCGCAGCTTAAGCCTTGAAGCTTTATACGAACATTTTAATAAAATGGATGAAAAAAGTTACAGGGCAAAGCAAGTTTATGAATGGCTTTGGGAAAAATCATGTTTTTCGTTTGACGAAATGAGCAATATTTCAAAAGAACTGCGTAAAAAACTGGATGAAAATTTTATTATCAATAACGCAAAAATCAATAACTCACAGTTTAGTTCGGATAAAACTATAAAAAATTCTTTTATTTTATATGATAATCATTTAATTGAAGGAGTTTTAATTCCGGCGCCCGAAAGGATGACAGCCTGTGTGTCTTCACAGGTAGGCTGTAGTTTAACCTGCAAGTTTTGCGCCACAGGCTATATGGAGCGTAAACGTAACCTGAATCCGGATGAAATATATGACCAGGTAGTGCTTATTGACCGGCAGGCAAAAGAGAATTACGGTTTACCACTGACCAATATTGTTTACATGGGCATGGGCGAGCCTCTGCTAAATTATGCGAATGTATTGAAGTCTGTGGAAAGAATAACTGCCGAAGACGGGCTCAATATGTCACCAAAACGGATCACCGTATCGACAGCAGGTATCGCCAAAATGATCAAAAAACTGGGGGATGACCAGGTAAAATTCAACCTTGCATTGTCCCTTCACGCTGCCAATGATGAAAAGCGCAACACGATCATGCCGATTAATGAACAAAACTCATTAAAGGCTTTGGCCGAAGCGCTTAAATATTATTATGCCCGCACCAAAAATCCTGTTACCTACGAATACATTGTTTTTAATGATTTTAATGATCAGTTGCAGGATGCAGCCGAACTTGCCCGGTTTTGCAAACACATCCCCTGCAAAGTAAATATTATTGAATACAATCCTATTTCATTTGCCAGCTATACCAATGCAGGTGAAGATAAGATAGAAGGCTTTGCAGAATACTTGAGAAACCAGGGGGTGATCACCAATATTCGCCGCAGCCGCGGAAAAGATATTGATGCCGCCTGCGGGCAATTAGCCATTAAAGAAAAAACGAAAGTTTCCCAATAACCGGATCTCTGCTAAATTCAATGCATAAAATTGATGGCAGGCTGCTTATCTGATTCTGGTGTTACTTTCCAAGGGCGGAAAAATGCAGCACCTGATGCATGGTTTTATCAGTGCCATCCGGAAGCTCTGATACAATAAGCATGTTTTATTACTGGATGATGCGGTGCAACAGGCGCAACACTGGAAGCCTGCGGTGCTGAATTACTCAACGTTGAGGGACTAAGGTCGAGTGTGGCAACAATAGCCTGTGCAGCATAGTTTGAGCTGGTTTTGACTAACTTACCTTTTGATACTTAGTCAGTTTATCGTATAAGCCTTTGGGATCAAATGGTTTTAATATATAATCATTCATGCCCGCATTGGAAATTTCGTTCACCTCGCTATTGAGCATAGATGCTGTTAAAGCGATGATCGGCAGTTGCTGATAATAAGGTTCGCTTTTAGACCGGATAATTTTGGTGGCTTGCAAGCCACCCATAACAGGCATGTGTATATCCATTAATACTACATCAAAATTAGGGTTCCCTTCAATTTTATCGACAGCTTCCTGTCCATTTTCAGCAAAATCGATAGTTGCTCCCCATTTAGTCAACACCTTATTAATTAGTAACCGGTTTATTTGATTGTCATCGACAACCAAAACATTCAATTGCAATCCTGTTTCCACTTTATTGTTATTAATACCGGCATGAATATGCCCTTTATCAAATTTTATTGTAAACCAAAATGTTGAACCCTGCCCCTGTACACTATCCACGTTTATACGGGAGTTATGCAGTTCAATCAGTCGTTTGGTAATAGCCAGGCCAAGGCCCGTGCCTCCGTATTTTCTTGAAGTGTCGGCTTCAGCCTGTTTAAACGACTCAAAGATGGTATTTATTTTTTCACTTGCAATACCGATTCCTGTGTCTGTAACAGCAAAGCGTATTTTTACATTTTTATCCGTTTGCTCTATCACACTCAAATCAATATTCACACCGCCTGTCTCCGTAAACTTAACTGCATTACCTACCAGGTTTAGTAATACCTGGCATAGCCGCGTACTGTCACCTGTTAGCATTTTAGGTGTAAGTTCATCAACAGAATAGGTAAGGTATATCTTTTTCTCATTAGCACTAAACTGCATAGAATGGGCAATACTCTGTACCAGCTCGTGCAAATTAACATTGGTTTTTTCAAGCTCAATATTACCAGTTTCTATCTTGGTGAAATCAAGCACGTTATTGATAAGCGTCATCAGGTTCTCCGCCGAAAACTTAAGGATATTCAGATTTTCCTTTTGTATCTCTATTGGGTTATCATCCAGCAACAGGTGCGACATGCCGATCACTGCGTTAAGCGGTGTACGTATCTCGTGGCTCATTACCGAAATAAACATATCCTTAGCGCGGCTTAATTGCAAGGCCTCCTCCTTTGCGGCTATGAGTTCAATTTCTGCTTTCTTTTTAGCTGTGATGTCAATAATCACCTCGATATATTTGTCCACCTTGCCTGCATTGTCCAGGATCACGGAATTGATAACCGATATCCATAATGGCAGACTGTCTTTGCGGTATACCAACAGATCAACCTCAAACGACTGTTTATTTTTAGAAAGTTCACGCGTTTTTTGGATAACAGAAATATCTGTCAGTTCGCCTTTCAGCACGTCACCCAAAGGCCTGTCTCTGGCATCATCAAGTGAATAACCGGTAATTTTTTCGAACGCTTTATTTACCCACTCAACCTTTCCATGTCTGTTGTTGATGATAACTCCGCTTGTGGTACTGCTGGCAACCAATGATAACAAAGTGAGCTGATCCTCCGTTTTCTTACGTTCGCTAATATCAACCATCATACTTATATGACGCTCGACGGTACCGTTTTCATTAAACAACGGGCTGTTTGCAACAGACACCCATATTGGTGTTCCGTCCTTCTTATAAACCCTTAATTCAATGTCATAAGGCCTGTTCTCTTTAAGGGCTATGGTGGCCTTGTCAAAAATCTCCGTATCTGTTTCTTCGCCTTTAATTAAGGTACCTACGCTTTTACCTTTCATTTCAGCCAATGAGTAACCCAACAACTTTTCAAGGGCGTCATTAAACCAGATCACAAGGCCCTGGTTGTCGCGAATGATGATGCCACTGGGCGATTTGCGGGCGGCGAACGAAAGTATATCTAATTCACTTTCTGCTTTTTTCTGATGGGTAAGATCACGCCCGGTGGCATACCACTTATTTTCTTTAAACAGGAATGACCAGCCAATCCATTTGATATCGCCCAAATGAGTTAACACAGGCGTTTCAATGGCAATCGGGGCTGCTTGTTTGCTAAGACTGTTTTTAAGCTTTTGCATAGATGAAACCCGGACACCTTCTGAAAAAAAGTCCCAGATAATATGGCCGGTAGCCTCGACGGGAGTATATCCCAGGATATCATTAACCGGGCTGTTGATCATCCCGATACGGAATTCCTTATCCATTATGCAATGTATCTCGGATGAACTATTGAATAAGTTACGATATTCCTTATCCTTTAGCTGGGTGTCACTAAGCAGTTTTTTTTGTTTGCGCAGGAGCAAGTGGGACATCACATCATTAGCCAGTGTACACAATGCGGCAAGCTGCTCATCGGTAAGTTTGCGTTGAACCGTATCCATTACACACAACGCTCCTAAGCGGTAACCGTTGGGATCAATTAACGGTGCTCCTGCATAAAACCTGATTTGAGGATCGTTTATAACGAAGGGATTTTGCCGGAAAATTTCATTTTCAAGCACATCGCTAATCTCAAGTAGCTGGTCATCAACAATGGTATGGTTGCAAAAGGAATCCGCACGGGGCATTTGTTTGGCCTCCATTCCAACCCTTGATTTCACCCATTGCCTGTCTGCATCAATAAATGATATCAGGGCAATAGGCGCCTTACAGATATAAGTAGCAAGGCGCGCGATGGCATCAAACTCCTTTTCGGGCAATGTATCTAAAATCTGATAACTGCCAAGCGCATTTAAGCGTTTATCTTCTGCAAAAAGGGGTTGATTTTTATTCACTTTAATTAATCAGGCCTTTATGGCGGTACAATGGGTACTCATCCATAAGCTTATGAACCTTTTTACGTATTTTCTTTAAGGAAGGTTCATTTTCCGGATCAATTATTACAGCGTCAATGAGTTCAACAATGTGTTCCATTTGCTTTTCTTTCATACCGCGCGTACTTATAGCTGCCGTACCTACCCGGATACCGGAGGTTACAAACGGCGACTTGTCATCAAATGGAACCATATTTTTATTTACGGTTATATCTGCTGCAACTAAGGCGTTTTCCGCTGCCTTGCCGGTTATGTTTTTATTTCGCAGGTCAATAAGGATCAGATGATTGTCTGTACCGCCTGATACTATTTGATATCCGCGGGCTACAAATGCCTCGGCCATAGCATGGGCGTTCTTTTTCACCTGTACAATATATTTCATATATTCATCCGTCAATGCCTCACCAAAAGCAATAGCTTTGGCGGCGATGATATGCTCCAGCGGGCCACCCTGAGTTCCGGGGAAAACCGCCATATCCAGCAATGACGACATCATTTTAATCTCGCCTTTGGGTGTTTTTAAACCCCACGGGTTCTGAAAATCTTTACCCATCATAATCATCCCGCCACGCGGGCCACGCAGGGTTTTATGTGTAGTTGTACTTACAATATGGCAATGCGGCAGCGGATCGGTTAGCAGGCCCCTTGCGATCAGTCCTGCAGGGTGGGCAATGTCCGCTAATACCAATGCGCCTACTTCATCAGCCACTTGACGTATAAATTCATAATCCCAGTCACGTGAGTAGGCAGAAGCACCGCAAACGATTAGTTTAGGTTTTTCCTTGAGCGCCACTGCTTTAAGCTGATCGTAATCAATACGCCCGGTTTCCTTTTTCACCCCATAAAAATGCGGCTGATACAATTTACCCGAAAAATTTACAGGCGAACCATGTGTTAAGTGTCCTCCATGCGACAGATCGAAACCTAATATTTTATCACCCGGCTGCAGGCAAGCCAGCATTACTGCTGCGTTGGCCTGGGCGCCTGAATGCGGCTGCACATTTACCCACTCGGCATTAAACAATTGCTTAGCTCTTTCAATGGCAATCGTTTCAATTTCATCAACCACCTGGCAACCGCCATAATAGCGTTTGCCGGGCAAACCCTCCGCATACTTATTGGTAGCCACAGAGCCGGCAGCTTCCATTACCTGCATGCTTACAAAGTTTTCTGATGCGATTAATTCAATGCCTTCCTCCTGGCGTTGCTGCTCTTGATCCAACAGCTTAAATATCAGTTTGTCTCTTTTCATGATCTGTTTAAAACGGTGCTAAGTTAGTAAAAAGCTTAGATGTGAAATATGAGATTTGTGATTAGTTAATCAGCGATCAGAAATTAGCTGGATAGAAGAAGTTTAAAAGCATCTTTATTCTCCCTTTTTGCTTTGACCTATCTTACCGAGATCCAAAAGTTATTATACCCCAGGCCGATCTGTATATTGATGAGTTCCTGCTGCAGCATCTCGAGCACTGCCAGGAAATTGTAGACAAAATGCACCTTGTTATCCGAGTTCCCGGCTATTGATTTAAAATCGAGCTTTTTATTGATCAGTAACAGGTCGCTGATCGCTTTTTTCTGCTTTTCTATAGTATATGGATATTGCACGACGGTATGTGTAACTTCTTCGGTGCGATTCAGATACCGTTTAGTTACCCGGTCATAAACCATCATTAATTTATACAAGGTGAGCTCCGAAAGCTCTTCGCCCGGCACCGCTGCTTTTTCTACCTGCTGAAGATCGTAGCCAATATTTCCGCGTTTCTCCTGTTTCAGGCGCTCTTCTTCGATCGGGCGCAACTCTTCGCATATCAGCTTAAATTTTCTGTATTCGATGAGTTTTCTAACCAGTTCCGCCTTAGGGTCCAGTTCGCCACCCTCTTGTTCAGAAGCATAGCGGGGCAATAACATTTTGGCTTTAATTCGCATTAATGTAGCTGCCACAAAAATAAATTCGCTGGCAAGTTCCATGTTAAGACTGGTCATGTGATGGATATAGTTCAGAAAATCATCAGCAATACGGGCGATGGGAATATCGTGAATATCCAGCTCATCCCTTTCTATAAAAAAAAGCAACAGATCAAAGGGCCCTTCAAACTGCGGCAATTTTATTTCAAAACTATCTTCGCTCATAAAGACTCAAAAATACGTTATTAGTGCTTAAAGGTTGCACAAGTTGAAAGACTTTACATCGCAAACTTTCGTCAATTCTTGCTAAACTCCGACAAGCAACTTCTCTGACATTTTTATAATGATTTTAGCAATTAAATGCCTTACTTTGTAAGTTTAATTTTCTATAAGGATGTCAATGCAGGTAACAGCCGGTGATTTACTACAAAAAATAAACTACCCTTCTGATTTAAAGAAACTTACCGAAGATCAACTTGAACAGGTCTGCCAGGAATTACGCCAATATATCATTGATGTGGTATCGGTTAATGGCGGTCATTTTGCCGCCAGCCTTGGCGTTGTCGAATTAACCGTTGCCCTGCATTACATATTGAATACCCCATATGATCAGTTGGTTTGGGATGTGGGCCACCAGGCATACGGGCATAAAATACTAACCGGACGCCGGGATAATTTTCATACCAACCGGATATATAAAGGGATAAGTGGTTTCCCAAAACGGGCAGAAAGTGAATATGATACTTTTGGCGTAGGCCATTCATCCACTTCCATTTCTGCAGCCTTAGGCATGGCGGTAGCCTCACGGTATAAGGGTGAAACAGATCGCCAGCACGTTGCCGTGATCGGCGATGGCGCCATGACCGCGGGTATGGCCTTTGAGGCACTTAATCATGCAGGTATTGAAAATTCCAACCTGCTGGTAATACTGAACGACAATAACATGTCGATAGACCCCAATGTAGGTGCATTAAAGGAATATCTTACTGACATCACTACCTCAAAGCCATACAATCGTTTCAGGGACGATATTGCACATGTGCTGACCAAGCTATCTGCAATTGGGCCTGATGCTTTTAAGATCGCCAAGAAGATCGAAAAAAGCATAAAGGGAACTCTTCTGAAGAAAAGCAACTTTTTTGAGGCGCTGCAGTTCCGCTATTTTGGACCAATAGATGGCCATGATGTAAAGCACCTTGCAAAAGTATTGCGCGATTTGCGCGACATACCCGGGCCAAAGATATTGCATTGTATCACCGTTAAAGGAAAAGGATATGCACTGGCCGAAAAAGACCAAACCAAATGGCACGCCCCCGGTTTATTTGATAAAATAACAGGCGAAATCAAAAAAACCAAAACAGAAAAACCACAGCCACCCAAATACCAGGATGTATTTGGTCATACGATTATTGAGCTGGCAGAGCAGAATCCAAAAATTATGGGAATCACCCCCGCTATGCCATCAGGCTGTTCATTGAATATGATGATGAAAGCGATGCCCGACCGTGCTTTTGACGTGGGTATCGCTGAGCAGCATGCAGTGACTTTTTCTGCCGGGTTAGCGACACAGGGCCTTATCCCTTTTTGCAATATCTATTCCAGTTTTATGCAAAGGGCTTACGACCAGGTGATACATGATGTTGCCATACAAAAACTGAATGTGGTATTTTGTCTGGACAGGGCCGGAATAGCCGGTGCGGACGGGCCGACCCATCATGGTGCTTATGATTTGGCTTATATGCGCTGCATTCCCAATATGACGGTTTCGGCACCAATGAATGAAGAAGAATTACGAAACCTGATGTATACTGCCCAGCAGGAGGATATGGGTCCGTTTGTGATACGCTATCCGCGCGGAACGGGTGTAATGGTTGACTGGCAACGCCCGTTGAAAGCAATACCTGTTGGCAAAGGACGTAAAATATGCGACGGTGAAGAAGTGGCGATACTGTCTATAGGTACCATCGGCAACGAAGTGGTAAAGGCCGCTGCCGAATTGGGCAGCGAAGGGTTCTATCCTGCACATTACGATATACGCTTTGTAAAACCGCTGGATGAAAACCTGCTGCACGAAGTATTTAAAAAGTACAATAAAGTAATTACCGTTGAGGATGGCGGTATTGACGGCGGTATGGGAAGTGCTATACTGGAGTTTATGGCAGATCATAATTATAACGCGGAAGTTGTACGTTTGGGCATCCCCGATATATTTATAGAACATGGCGAACAGCCTGAACTCTGGGCCGAATGCGGCTATGACGCAAATGCTATAGCCGGGCAGGTTAAAAAAATGGGCATTAAGAGAAATACCCACACGATCGCTTCATAGTCAGCCAGTTCATTTATCATATAAACAATTTTACCTAACCTTATACACTTGATGAAATATTATTCAGCCAAATCACATTCCATTTCTAATCTCAGCCTTTTGGGTACCATACCCTGCCCTATCGTTTTGGGGAATAAACTATAAATTCTTAGCAAGTCAGGGCAAGAAACATTTTATCCAGCAAGAAATACTTTTTCAAGGCAAGAAACATTATTGCCGTGAAAATGTTATTACTTAACAATACGGTAATTATTGGTCGCTTATCCAACAGCTTGCGGATGAATCAGAAAGTCAATCAACTAAACTTTTAATTTTTTTAAAGTCCATGAATCAAAATATCTATGTGATTATTGTTACCTATAATGGCATAAAATGGATAAAAAGGTGCCTGCGTGATGTTTTATTATCCGATGTGAACGTCAACATTATTGTAGTTGATAATGGATCGACCGATGGAACAGGGGAATTTATTGACGATACATACCCTGAGTTAGAATTAATAAAAACCAGTGCCAACCTGGGTTTCGGACAAGCAAATAATATGGGTATAAAAAAGGCGCTCGGGTATGGGGCTGATTATGTTTTTTTATTAAACCAGGACGGGTATGTTGAAAAAAACACCATACGGAAACTTGTTGAATTTCAATTGTCCCATCCCGATTACGGTGTACTAAGCCCGCAACAGAGGAATGGCGATGGTTCTGCCCTGGATAAAAAATTTGACAGCATCGTTTTAAGCAGCAGCTGCATTATAAATTCTTTTGAGGATTCCGGTACAACTGTTTATAATGTATATTTTGTAATGGCTGCATTCTGGCTGATATCAGCAGAATGTTTGAAAAAGGTCGGATTATTTGACCCGATCTTTTTTCACTACGGAGAAGATGGTGATTATTTAAGCCGGATTCGTTACCATGGATTTAAAACAGGGGTGGTTATGAATTCCATAGGCTATCATGATCGCCATGAAAGAGTCGTTGCTGACGTCCAGCAGTTAAAAAGCTTCTATGCTTCTCAGTTGGCTTCGCTGACCAACATCAACCGTACCTTAGCGTTTTGCTTTTCAAAAGTCACCTATTATTATTTAAAGTTTTCCGGTAAATATCTCCTTAATTTAAAATTTGACCTTTTTAAAGAAAACAACAGCGCCTTTTTAGATTTGATTTTCAAAACAAACCGAATAATAGCAGCACGGAACAACAATAAAAAAACAGCTTCAATCTTAGCAGATCATGAATTGATAATGACGGGCGACCGGGTAGAAGCGCAATGATTTAAAAATTACCGATTCTTTCAGAGGCCGAAGGACAGGTCATAAATTAACTACGCTGCCTGACCTGTTTGCACGAAAATCATATCCGGCCACCGAATCTCAGATCAATGCGTTTTATAACTGGCCAGATCGGTATATAAGTTGCGGAATGAACTTCTCAATCCAATAGTCAGCATGCTTGTTTTATCATCAAACTGACTGTTGCGTTCCGTCCTCAATATTCCGCCCAACTCAATTCTAAGGTTATATTTCGGATTAAGTACATAAGCCACCTTACCCTGCCAGTAATACATATTGGTAGTTAATCCCTGGCCTGTATAATTTCCGTACGCCTTTGCAGCGTGGGTATATATTTGGAAAACATCTTTACCATAATTCAACCCATTGATATCCAGGCCATAATGCCCGAAGTCGGCTTCGCCTGAAAAATCAAATCTTTTATAGGTATAATTCAATAGCCCAACCACTTCACGGAAATTAGCGCCCCAGGGATGAGCAAGCGGTTCACCATTCTGCGAATAATTCTCTATGGCTGATCTTGCCTCGTAAGTGTAAGGTTTTGCATTATTGGTTTCCATCAGATAATTTAAGTTTTTAATACCAAACAGGTTTGCTCCTTTAAAACCCAGCTGCCAACCGTATTTATTGTCCGATGCTCCATTATTCGAAAAGAAGTCTTTTGAGTGAAACTCATTTAATGCAAATTGTCCGTAAACAGCTATGCCATCACTGATCTTATATTTGCCGGTAAGGCCAAGTAAGGACTTATCCGGGTCATCGCTGGAATTATTGACAGGTTTCAGGAATATGATGGGATTAATATAATTAAAGTCAAAAGGTCGCTTGGCGCCATTGTCATCTGTAAAGAAGCCGATCACGTTATCAAAAAAGCCAAAAGAGAGCCTGTTGCTGACATTCCAGTCCAGGTAATGGAAAACACCGAATTTCTTCCTGTTAATGCCATATTGCGAGGTTGACGCAGGATCATTCATATAGGTCCACATGGCCATGTATTTTACATTTCCAAGGGTACCTGTCAATTTAACAAAGGGATACGGGGACGCATAATCCGATAATAACATGGAGCGGTATCCATCACCTATAAAAGTTTTATCGCGCCCTGCCGAAATGTTTAAATATTTAATGGGGGTATAGGATACGACGGCTGTTAGGTACGACCATTGAGATGAATTACCTGCTAACGTTCTGTCATAAGCCTGCCCGGGTACTATACCCACCTGGTTAATATAAGTAGAAAGATATTCAGGAAAAACAGCCCGGGCGTCATAACCGGATATATTGTAATAAAATTTACTGCCAACGGTACCACCCAATTGCAGACCCAATGAGGTTGTGCTGGTGGTCAGTTTCCCTGAAAAATCCCTTCCAACGGTAAAATCGGGCAACAGGTCGGCATAAAAGGAAGAACCCCGGCCTTTGTAATCAATTAAATGCTCATTAAAGAGTTTTCGATATAGCAAGTTATGTTGCTTACCATCTGTCCCGTAGTTCATTAATGAATCATAATGAGATTTTAGCAGGGAGTCATCAGCAAATAATGGCCTGATGGAGGTATGTTCGCGGCTTTTTGTTGAGTACAGATCTGAATTGAGCTTTTGATCAAACTGGTAAGAATAAGGCTGATATTCCGATTGAGCAGATGCTGTCCTTACAAAGAAAAAACTCAGCAGCAGGACGAAGAATATTTTATAAATTAAGGAGATATGTTTCATGACAGGAAAATTGAATAAATTAAAAATCATGATAAAGGTCTCTGAAAGTGCTTCTTAATCCCAGGGTTATCATCTTTGTTTTAGTATCAGTTAGGCTGTTGGTTTCCTCCCGCAGCAGTCCGCCGACCTCTATCCGCAGATTATATTTGGGATTAAGCAGGTAGGAAATTGTTCCTTCAGCATATTTTAAAGTTGTAGCCAAGCCCTGCCCCGTAGAACCTACAGATGAGGGCAAATTTGCGTTATCGGCAAGTGTAATATCCTTTCCGTAATTGATATTGCCCGTATTAAGGCCATACTTGGCGTAGTTGACCTGGCCCTGGAAGTCAAATTTCCCGATAGAATAATTAAGTATACCCACAAACTCCTTAAAATTAGCACCAAGCGGGTCGGCAAGCGGCTCACGAAGCTGTGCGTAATTTACTATCGGATATTGATTGGAATAGGTGTAAGGTTTTGATGTATTATATTCGAACAGGTAATGTAACTTACTGACTGTAAACAAATCAGAACCTCTGAAACCCAATTGCCAGGAGTTTCCGGCATGATCATTACCCGGGGATGATGCCTGGTCGAAAAGCAGCTGACCGTATAGGGTAGTTTTATTTAACACCTTGTATTTGCCGTTAAAGCCGATCAAGGTATGGTCAGGCGCAGGTTTTGCAGCGCCCCATGAGGATACAAAAAGTACCGGGTTGATGTAATTGATATCAAAGCCATGGTATTGGCCCTGGTCGTTTGCCTCTTCGGCAATTAATGCATTAAAAAAGCCTATGGATGCCCTGTTGGTGATATTCCAGTCTATGTAGTGAAAGGCACCCCACTTTCGTCTGTAATTGTAAAAAGAGTTAAATTGAGTTGCATCCTGGTCTTCCATATAGGTCCACATGGCCATATACTGAACATTTTTACCCAGGTTTATATTTAACCGGAGTAAGGGATAAGCCGATGCATAGTCGCTCAATAAAACAGAGCGGTAACCATCGCCTATAAAGGTCTTATCCTCGCCAAGGGCAATGGTGATCGCCTTATTGGGCGAATAACCTATTAATGCGGTTACACTTGACCAGTCCTTTGTCGGTTTACCATAGCTTTTATCAAAAGCCTCGCCGGGTATCATCTCGATCGTGTTAATATAATTATTTTCATAATTGGCGAATTTCCCCTGGTTCTCATAACCGCTGGTATAAAAGAAAAATTTAGCGCCTACCGTTCCGCCTACCTGATAACCACGGGTATTGAGCCAAACCGTCTTGCGCTCAGAAAACTCTTTTCCAATTTGCAGGTCAGGCAAATAATCCATATAGAAGGTATACTCCTTGTCTTTTACCTCGATCAAATGCTGCCTGAGTAATTTTCTGTAAAACCAGCTTTTACCGGTATTATCTGCATTGGACATCATTAAGGAATCATAAAGCGGTCTGATCGCACTTGAGTCAGGAATTAAATAGGGCTTAATGGAAGTGTGTAATCTGGTGACCGGTGAATAAACAGGGTTATCCAGCTTTTGATAAAATTGATAAGAATAAGGCTGATAAATTAATTGCGCGCGTGCAGCGCCGGCAAAAAACAACAGCATGGCTATACAAGTAAAGAGTTTCTTCATAGGGTTTAATTAGTTATTGAATCATAAACCATCTTTATTCAAAATAGTTTAACGTTTTAAAACCACCTCTCTTTAAATAATCATCTTTTTTTACCAAATGCAGGTCGCCGTGTATCATATCCACGACCAGGGCCCTCAGATCATATTTCGGCACCCAGCCCAATTTTTCTTTTGCTTTGGTTGCATCGCCTATCAATAGATCCACTTCAGTAGGCCTGAAATATTTAGGGTCCACTGTTCCGACGGTCTGTCCAAACTTTAATGCATCCATATTTAATCAAAGTTCTTCCGCCCTTGGCTGGTCAACGTCAATGATCACCCCTTTCTCGTGTTCATCTTTCCCGCTAAATTCAACCTCGACGCCCAATTCAGCAAATGACAATTTTATAAAATCCCTGACAGTAGTCGTAACACCGGTGGCTATCACAAAATCTTCCGCCTTGTCTTGCTGCAGCATCAGCCACATCGCCTCGATATAATCTTTGGCATGGCCCCAGTCGCGCCGGGCCGAAAGATTACCCACATACAGGCAATTTTGCAGGCCCAAAACAATTTTTGAAGCGGCCCTGGTAATCTTCCTGGTTACAAAAGTTTCTCCCCTTATCGGGCTTTCATGGTTGAACAGGATACCATTGCAGGCATACATATGATACGCTTCGCGATAGTTTACAATTATCCAGTAGCCATACAGTTTGGCCACAGCATATGGCGAACGGGGGTAAAAAGGGGTGGTTTCACTTTGCGGTACCGCTTGCACCAGACCATATAGCTCAGAAGTTGACGCCTGGTAAATGCGGGTTTTTTCGGAAAGACCGAGCAGCCTGACGGCTTCCAGGATACGCAAAGTACCCAACCCGTCAGCGTTGGCCGTATATTCAGGGGTATCAAAGCTTACCTTTACATGGCTTTGTGCCGCAAGGTTATAGATCTCGTCAGGCTGTACTTCCTGCACCAGCCGGATCAGGTTGGTGGAATCGGTCAGATCACCGTAGTGCAGTTTGAATTTGACGTCAGGCTCATGAGGATCGTGGTACAGGTGGTCTATCCGGTCGGTATTAAACAAAGAGGACCTTCTTTTTACACCATGCACCTGATAGCCTTTTTTTAGCAAAAATTCGGCTAAGTAAGCCCCGTCCTGGCCGGTGATACCGGTAATTAAAGCTGTCTTCATCGAAATAAGTAAAAGCGATTATCCTGCAATATTATCCAATTTAATTGTAAATATCGGCATTATGCTGTAATAAGGAATCGGCAAGGCTATTTTCAGTCAGTTCAGCATGCGTTCAGGCGGTGATGCGCCGAACACGGTTGAGCACTATTTAACGCGTTATTATCAGGTATTTAAATTTAAGCTTACGGACAAAACCCGGAATAGCGATCACCATCCGTAAATTTGTAGCTATTATGCGCAAAATACTTTTAATCAGTCACCTGTCGGCTCGGGTAAATGATAACTTTGACCAAAGCTGCGCGCTTGTTCGGTAAATAATAAAAGTTTTGCCATTCGATTCAGGCAGTTTATTAACTTACCATTTAATTAAAACCTTGCTGAACGTTATGAAAAACCTAAAAGCTTTGTTATTTGATCTTGATGGCACTTTAATTGACTCTGAGTTTTTTCATTTCGAATGTTGGAATGAAATTATTGCAGAAAGTGGCTCAAAACTAACCTATGATGATTGGCTAAAAAATTATGCCGGAGTACCATTGCCCGCTAATGCTAAAAATCTGGTCGAAAAATACAATATCCAAACCCCTGTGAATGAAGTAATTGAAAGAAGGGAAAATTTAACCCTAGCGCGCCTGAAAACAAACGTCGTCAATCTGATGCCATTCGTGGAAGAAACGCTTGATTTTTTCACCAGTAAAGGCTTGACCTTGGCACTGGTAACATCCAGCCCGAGAAAAGATGTAGAAGCCATTTTTGAAAGAAATGGCTTAGGAAGCTACTTTAAATTAATCATAACCCGAAGCGAGGTAACCAAAAGCAAGCCCGATCCTGAAAGCTATAACACCTGTATTGAAAAATTAGGAATCGGTAAACAGGAATGCATTGTTTTTGAAGACACGGTCAATGGGGTAAAATCGGCGAAGGCCGCAGGCCTAACTTGTTTTGCTGTCCAAAGCAATACACAAGAACATCAAAACCTAACGATTGCCGACAAACTATTTTTAAATTTTAAGGAAGCTAAAAATTATCTGGTTAAAAATAATTTGTTATGAGCGCTGTTAGCCTGGAATTGTAAATCCACAAAAACCGGGGACCAATTCATCCGAACCGGAATTCGAAAATTCAATAAATTAAATATGAAAAAAGTTAAATGGTTTGATAGAAATTTCGATTTCAGCACTGAGCAAAATATTTTTCCATCCATCATTGAGCGACTTAGAGGAACGCCGGCAAGGCTTGAAGAAAAATTCAAATCGATACCAGCGGATGTATTGACCCTTAAAGCCGATGATACATGGTCAATTCAGGAAAACCTGGGGCATTTAGTTGATCTTGAACCGCTTTGGCAGGGCCGTTTTGAGGATATTGTAAAGGGAGAAACCGAACTGAGGCCTGCTGACCTGCAAAACAGGAAGACTGATCTGGCAAATCACAATGGCAGGCCATTAGCGGAACTGTTAAATTCCTTCAGAAAAATAAGGGCGCAGACCCTGTTCATGCTTGAAAATATTGACGAAGAAGTTATATTCAGATCGGCACTTCACCCCAGGCTCAAGACGCCTATGCGAACAATAAATCTGTTTTTATTTGTTGCTGAACATGACGATCATCATTTAGCAAGGATTGCTGAACTATCAAAGCTTCTTGATTCGAAGTAAACATTGTTCCCGCCAATGGCCGGCATTTCCTCCACCTAAAGATCAGCCACCTGCGCTTCCAACTCCCGATACCAATCCTGGCCATACTTACGGATAAGCGGCGCTTTCAAAAATTCATGCACATGCACCTTCAATTCGTTGCCAAAGGAACAGGCAGGGCTGCATACGCTCCAGCGGTCGTAATTTAAGACGTCAAATTCGGGATATTTGGTGATGCGGATAGGATATAAATGGCAGGAGACAGGTTTTTTCCAATCGATAGCGCCATTTTCATAAGCTTTCTCAATCGCGCATTTGGTAATGCCGTTTTCCCATATCACGTAAGCGCACTCTTTGTTGGTATCAACGCAGGGAGTCGTATAATCGCCTTCAAAATCGGTTACATAAGTACCAACCTCTTCAATTGTTTTAATGCCTTTCTCGGTCATAAACGGCTTCACTTTCGGATATATCTCTTCCAGTACAGCCAGTTCATCATGATTTAACGGCGCACCGGAATCGCCTTCCAGGCAACAAGCACCCTTGCACTTATTCAGATTACAGACAAAGTTTTCTTTAACTACGTCCTCATGCACCAAAACATTGCCAACTTCTATCATAAATACTAAATTCTAAATTTCTTTGTCTGAATCACTGATTAAACCGATTTTTGGATTCGCTGATTTATTCACCGCGTTAATAAAAGAGCCCTGAGTAATAAGATTAATCCGAAAAATCAGTGATTCAGCCAAGTCAGCGCTCACTTAATCAGCTCCATCTGCCTGTAGCAGGCGGGCAACAGTTCCAACCGATGACTACTGACTAATTGATCATCCCGACCTCAATCCGTCTCCTTACTAACCGGGTTTAGCGGGAATTTTAAGCCCGAAGCCGCTGTCAGATCCATGGTTAAACTTCCTACAATAACCTCCACATGGGCCTTTACGGGTATGCGGTTATTATCATCCGTTATCCAAAGATACAGTTTACTGTCTTTTCTGAAAATACGGCCCGGTATAATGGTTGGACTGAATTTAAGGCAATTAAAAGTACCCATGGAACAGGATACCCGTTCTTTCCCTATATAGGTAATGCTCATCGTGTGTATGCCATCTTCTAAAAAATAATGGATCTCCAGTTTTTCACCGATATGAACCTTTGAAACGTCGATGCAACGGGCAAAATAGTAAGCTGATACAAAATCAAATACTTTACCTGTAAACGGGAAAGTGCCTTTTGCCGCTGTTATGGCTTTTTTATCATGATCAAAGGTCACCTTATCGGTATGCCGGTAATTGGACTCGCGTCTGTTTTCAGCATAAAAGTAGGGCAATAGGGTGTTGCGGTCCACATAACTTTCGTACCGGTTACGCACTTTGTAAAAAACATCAAACGTACCGGCGGTTTTCCCTTCAGCAACAATATGATAAGCCTGCTGACCGCCAAATTTTATCGGGCTGTCCTCTACGCGGATATTAGCCTCAGCTGCGGTAAAAAAACCATACTTCATTTTGTAGTTTAGTTTTTCACCGGCTTTAAAAACAGGCTCGTTTATTTTGGTAAGGTCCTGGGCAGAAAGCGTATGAAAGCAGCACAATGCAAGAATCAGGACAAAGTATTTCTTCATTGGCTACCTGTTAAGCAAAAAGGGAAAAATCATTAGTCTTTTCGTTTATAAATCGGGACCGTTGAACATGGCTCTCCGAACATAATGCTCCTGGCAACCGGCGTTAGTTTTTTTGTTAATTCTACATATGCCGAAATCGGAACATCGGTGTCACCGCACCCCTTAATAACGATACGCTGGTCGCGATATTGCTCCACATCCATCCCGGCCATCGCTTTGTCAAATAATACGGTTTCCAGAACAGCCGCATCACCGAATACCACTTCGCGCACGTACGGCGCCAGGCGGTTTGCAATCAGCATAAAGGCCCATGCCGGTACGATAGCATCGGCAGTACAGGTAATAGCAACGTTTTTTCCCTGGTACTGCGCCCAGTCGTGCGCTTTCACAAATTCCCTGAAATCCTTTTCGCGCAGGATAAGTTCCATGTAAAGGTTATCCTTAATGTCATATACCACACGGTCGCCTGCAGGGTAAAAGGCGGCAGGGTCTAAAGTGACAAGGCCGCTTTGTGCTACTTTGTTTACTATATTTTCCTGAATGTCCATTATCTTAGAATTAAAAAGCCGGGAACAGTATACTACTGTTCCCGGCTACAAATTTAGTTTAAATTCTCTTATAAGAATTTAGAACGGTAATCTTTTACATTCGCCTTATCTTTCAGGGCATCAAATATCTGTCCCTGCGAACGCTGCAGCAACGCCTGTCCGATCTGTTCCCTCTCCCGTATGGCATTGGTAAGCGGCGCAGGGTTGATAAAATTATCAACAACATATACATAAACACCGTGCTGCCCTTCAACCGGTTTTGATAGTTTATTGGCTTGGGAACCAAAAACAGAACCAATCACCTTATATTCGAGCGATAAACCAGGTATCACCGGGTTTGCAAATACAACGTTCTGAACAGGCACAACTTTAGCTGCTGCTTTTTGAGCCACCTGGTCTATAGTTGAACTGCCATTTTCTGCCGCCTGTAATTTATCTGCCAATTGTTTCGCTTTTACATGATTGCGGACAGCCGGCTCTATCTGCTTTTTAACCAGATCAAGCGCTAACGTTCCTTTGGGTTTAATTTCTGTTAAAGTTGGAATAATATACTGATCACCTACCACATACACCTGGTCGGCAAAACTTCCTTTATCAGCTTTAAATGCCCATCTAACTACTTCGCGTGCATTATCCAGGCCAGGAAGACCATAGGCCAGTGCGTTAATATCAGCTGCCGTTTTCTTGGTTAATCCTGCTTTTTTTACCTGAGCATCAAAATTATCTTTTGTAAGAGCGCCTAAAAATGCCTGTGCCTTACTGTATGCTGCCGATTGTGTTTTAGCGCTCGCTGTTATAGGTTTATCAACCAGGGCAACTTTAACCACCTGTGATGAGCCTTTCTGATCTTCAATCTGTATCAGGTGAACACCGAACTGAGAGGCTACGATTTTCAGATCACCTTTTTTACCATTAAAAACAGCGTCTTCAAAAACAGGTATCATAGCACCGCGGCCAAACGTGCCTAACTCCCCGCCCTTCTCGCCCGAATTCTTATCAATAGAATAGGTTTTAGCAAGGTCTTCGAATGATTTGCCGCCTTCTATCAGTTTCTTTAATGAATCGGCCTTTGCAAGGGCTTTCTGCACGCCGCCTTCTGTAGCAGCAAGCAATATATGGCGTGCCTTTACGGAATCGGGGCCTACGCGCGAATCAACCAGCTTTGCAAGCTTATAACTTCCATTTGAAAGATACGGGCCATAAACCAATCCTTTCTGAGCGCCAAACATTACCGTATCCAGTTTAGGATCGCCGAGTTGTCCTTTCTTTTTAAAAACAAGCGGTGTTTTTGTTTCGGCATTTACCTGCACAAAAAGTGAATCATTGGTACTGCTTTTTAATGCAGGTACTAATTTCTCTGCCTGTTCCTTAATAGCTGCCGAATCTTCCTTTGACGGAGCTGCATTAAAGCTGACATATTCAATACTCCTTAGTTCCTGCTTGTTTTTAAATTCCGATTGATGATCATCATAATAGCTTTTATAATCATCATCTGTCAATGTCACTTTATTATCGGGTATCGAAGCATAATCAAGCGTTACGTATTTAAAATTAACCAGCTTGTTTTTAGCTTCGTAATCATCTTTTGCATCCAGTGCGTTCACATAAAGGCCGTTGGTTACCAGGGCCATATATTTTTCACTTGTTTTAGCCTCAAGCATTTGAGATACAAACTGCGTCCACTGCACCCTCATGGGATCGTCAGCTTTCATCGTCTTGAGGTTATTTAAAAAAGCATTAAGCCTTGTATTGTCCAACTGCCCGGTTTGCGGGTTGCCGAAAGCTTGAACGATCTGTGGATTGGGATTATTTCCTGACACCATTGCCTGCGCTTCATCACCGCCTACCGACAGACCCAGTTTCTCAATTTCTTTTTTTAAAATGATCTGGCTTACATACTGATTCCAGGTATTTTCCTGTAAATAATTGGTAAACTGCGCAGTAAGGTTCGACTGGCCCGACTGTTGTTTGAACTGACTGGTGTTTTGCTCAAGACGCTTAGAGAATTCATCATAAGCAACTTTTTCACCGGCAACTTCACCTAATGCGTTACGGTCGTCATGAAAAAAAGAACTACCCTGCCGTATCGCCTCTTCGCCTACAAACGCGAAAAGCGCTACCCCAATACCAATCGCGACGATTTTCCCCATCCGCTCACGCAAAAAATTCATTATACCCATATATCCAATATAATATTTTAATTATTCAAAAGAGCGCGCAAGATACAACTTTTAGTAAAAAAATAAACACAAAATTTGCGGTAAAAAAATGAGCGGAATTAATGTGAAATATCCTGATTATTAACATGGATAATACCGGTTCCCTGGGTGAGTATCCAGTGATTAAAATTCTCGTCGCTTGTAAAACCCGATCCGTCGGTAATACTGCCATCGGCCATTTTAATATGTACCAGTTTATTGGAATGTATCTGTTTGGTATTTTCGTCCCAGATCAGTTCATCCGAGGTAAAAGTGTCCCCCTTTGCATTGGTACCCACTACATTCTTGCGCAGTTCAATTGTCTTTTCTACATCACGACGCACGGCATAGTCAGCCGTTATGGTGCTCGACTCCACTAAATTATTGTCGTAAAAAATAACTTTTACCCCTTTGGGCATCTCCGTATAAGGCTTTTTAACCTTATGATTGATCATTAAAGGGGCGGTCATGTGTGCCTTTACCTTTGCAGAGTCGCTGTATATTACATCAACACCGGTGTATTTTTCAACCGGCTTGTTTACTTCGCTGGCTGATATCTTCTTTAAATCCTTCAGATCGTTCTCACAGCCCGTTATCAGGGCTATACCAGCAATTGCTACCGGCAAAAATAAATTTGATAATTGTTTTGCCATCCTCATTGCCGGGCTTATTCAAATTTATACCGTTGGAACCACCTGTCATTAAGGGTGAAACCTAAATGGAAATTTACATAATTTTCCTTAATCAGGCCGTTGGTAAGCGTTCCGCGCTGACCAACCTCGGCCGAAAAATTTATTTTGTAAAATGCTGATGAAGCCCGGTCGTGCGGTAAAGGAATACCAAGGCCAAAAGTGGCTGCATACCTTTTAATATTAACGTTACCTGTGTTAATATAAGTCTGTTCATAAATGGCGCCTAAGCGATAATCCATCAATGCCCAAAAATTTGATAAAGCATTCACGTTAGGGGTTATCTGGCCGCCTATATTAAACATTTTACTGTCCTGCAGGCCCTGATTTACGCCTGCAATTGAAAGATCAGACCATTTACCCATCGTATAATCGGCACCGATCATAAATTTATCGTCTCTTTGAAATACAATACCAAAGTGATTGATCTGCGGGAGCTGTATCTTGCCACTAGGCGATTGCGTGTTGACCAAACTATCCGCAGGGACATTCTCATTACCGCTTGCATCGCGGGTATATTGACTCACAATGTAGGTACTTTTGACATTAAGTTTGGAATTAGCCGAAGCTGAATAGCCTAAGGTCAGGTGTTTTTTATCAGAAAAATCAATAGAATACTGAACGCCATAGTCATAATTCAAGCCCCTGATATGGTTATCCTGTTCAATACGTGAATCCAGAGTGCCGTACAGCAAGGGTATTTCGGTAGACTGGTCCTGTTTTAAATTACCAAAAATATAGGAAACATTAGCGCCTATCAACAAATGTTTACCTATGCCGAATCCATAACCCAAATATGCTTTCGATAAGCCGCCTTCGCCCGAATAGATATCATTAACAACATTGGTGTCCACAGCTGAGACCGGAGTCGGATTGGACCGAACTGTTTTATAACTATATCCTAATTCGCTGTAAGGCATCAAACCGAAACTAAGTGCAGAATGTTTGGTCACAGGAAAAGCAAAAGCGATATGGCTTAACTTGAAATTTGCATCACGCTCATTGGGCATGCCATTTTTACTAAGGGTTAAAACATTGCTGGATAAACCCGCATCGATGGTAGTAAAGGTTATTTTACCATAGGAAGCAGGGTTAATCACATTGATGCTGTTATAGCCCCCGATCGTATTTGTAGCAGTGGCGATGCCCCCCATACCTATATTTTGCGGCAAAAGCTGGTTGCTGATATCTCCTAGTCCGAAACTCGAATATGGTGAACTGGTGGTTGCAGTTGATTGTGATCTCGCTTGCAATACAATAACAGCAAGTAGAAATGTAATAAAGAGCCTGGTATATTTAATCATTATTGTGTTGTATAGCTGCGTTTAATCCTTTAAGAACCAAGTAAGGCTCGTTTTTAATGCAGGGGGCAAAGATGCTATTTTTCAAT
>JAQBOV010000068.1 GCA_028287895.1 Mucilaginibacter sp.
GGGCAGGCTTCGCTCCGTCCCGACGCCCCGCTCATTACCGGACTCATCTGCGGCTATCGCGTCGAAAAGATTGAAAATCCGTTGACGCAGCAGGTCAGGTACCTGGATAAGTTAATTGATGAGTTGGCCAAAGGCAAGAAGATGGAAAGAATATTGAGAAGTTAAATTCAGACCTCCACGTTTTAGCCAGGGTTTTGAACCGCTCGCCATTTTCTTGTATGACAGTAATCGTCACGTGCCTGGTCTTGTGCACGTAAATCAACATTAATTCACCGAGCAAACTTCTTTAAATCCTGTAAAAAGTGGTTCAAAAATTGTCCCGTCATCCCGTCCTGACCAGACATAAATACGCAATTTTATTGACGATAAGTGGAAAATTTTGGTGCAGATATTGCCTTCAGGGGTTAGTTTATGTTTTTATATCGCATATTTGAATGTGCCTTAATTAAACAAAAAAATCTCCACTTTTAGTTTTTAGCCTACTGAGCTTAATAAAAGTATCAATGACTGAAGTAGATTTAAAATTCAAGATTTTACGAGTGAATTTAAGACGTCATGGTCTGAATATTGCGGAAGATGTATTCAAAAGACATCACCATACTACAAAACCAAAAGATGAAATATGCGTTTTCTGTAATTCCATAACTGCCATAACTAAAGAGCATGTACTGCCAAAATGGATACTTGAAAACAATCTACAAGAGACAATGACATCAAGTGTTAACAAACAAATGATCACCTATAATAAAGCACTAGTACCCGCATGTTCAGAATGCAATAATTCAATACTTGCTTTTATAGAAAAGTACATTATTAAGGTTATTCAGTATATGGATGCGTTGGATAATTGTAGCAACGAAGATGCATGTAATATTATCCGTTGGCTAGAAATTATTGATTATAAATTACAAGTTCTTGACTGTCGCCGGAAATACATTAAATACGGAAATTCGGAATATGATCGGGATTGGGGAAGATTTTCGGTTTCGATGATGCGACATTTTCTATCAATGAGCCCTTGGAGAGCATATGATTGGCTTCGTAGTTCTCAACGCAGGATTATAGTAAAAGAAAAAATTAAAGGAGTAAATTCTCTTATTATTCTTAAGCCTCGTATACCCCATTTCTATTTTTTCACTCAACCCAATGAATATATCTATCTAAGTTTTCCAATGTGTAAAATTGCTGTCTTTTATTTTTTTAAAAGAAGATACGAGTATTACGAAGATGCGGCTGCGGAAGCTTTGGATATCATCAAAAAAGTAGCAGAGTCTGGTTGAGCAGACGACTAAATTAAGCAGTAATCGAAGCCAATCTACTCAAATCATCCATAAAAAGGTTCGAAGCACCCGGTGGGTGCAAAATTTTTACGCTTCTAAAAGCAGGTTTTTCGTTATCTGCGCCTCTGACTTGGCAGTCGGTGTGTAATGCGAATCTTGACATTGTGTAAGTTCCGTCTTTGCCATATACAGAGTGGAGAACTGCTGAGGAGCAACTATTGGGGAATCCTCAGTAGTTCAAGAAGAAACGTGCTAGCTCTATTACCTTTTTCTCTGGATTTGAACTGTTGCATTTTTTGCACAAGTTGCCCTTGTAATCTCAAATAGCACTTAACTCGATAAATATTGATGGGCAGTAACTACATTAACAACTTTGCCGTTTTTCTCTAATCGGTCAGTTTGATCAAGCGTAACGATAAAGCCTTCATCAGCATTGAAAAACGTAAGTGCTTCAACCACACCATCCAGTTCACGGTTGATATTATCGAGGTTTAATTCGAAACAAACCTGAACAGCCTTCACTAATTTGCCGTTATTGGTGATAACGAAATCGCATTCATTTTTTTCAGCAAAATAATAGATCTCCCGGTATTTTTGACGCAGGTGTAAGTAAACCAAGTTCTCGAACTTTCTGCCATTATCTTCCGAAAAGGAACCAGAATTAACATTGATTAGCCAGTATCTATGGCATAAACTTTCCTGGGATTGGCGATCTGCTTTCTTAAGGAGTAGCTGAATTTTGGTACGAACTGTAATAAATACGAATATTCCAGGTGAGACAGATACTCCATTACCGTACTGGTTGACCCGATCTCAAAAAGCGTTTTGAGCCTGTTGCCTGTGATCAATTTTGAAACATTGGAAAGCAGATAGAATGCCAGTCGCTGCAATGTTTTTACATCTCTGATGCTATAACGCACAGCGATATCCCGGATTAGGATATCCTCGAATAACTGGTTTAATATTTCAGGTATTCCTTGCTTTAAATATTCCGGGAAGCCGCCCAATTCTAAATAACTTAATAAAGAAGACTTATCATAAGGTAATTCTTTAAAGGAACAGAACTCATGATAAGAAAAAGGAAAGAGCTCTTTTGTGATATGCCGTCCGGTTAATCTGGTTCCTAACTCCCTGCTTAATAAAGAAGCATTAGAACCCGTTATTACTAATTTATAATCCTCATCCAGTTTTTGCCTCGCATATCTTTCCCATTCTGGTATAATCTGTATCTCGTCAAAAAAAAGGACATTGCTTCCACTGGCCTTTATGGATGCATCCAGTCTGGCAAAGTCAGTAGGGCCGAATTCATAAAGTCGTGGGTCTTCAAAATTAAGATAAAGTGCATCAGGGTACCTCTCTTTGAGTAACTGGAAAAGCAACGTGCTTTTTCCACATCTCCTTATTCCCGAAACAATCAAAGCAAATGCCGATAGATCTGGTAAGCTTGCCAGGGCATCTCTTTTCAGCCCCGGATCCTTTTGCGCCAGGTTTGCTTTCTGTGTTTCGATAACCTGGCTAAGAGAAGATTGTAGTATCATAATTACTCATTTGATACAAATATACAAATTGTTCGTTAGTAAAATACAAAGTTGTTCATTGGTAAAATACAAATTTAAAAATAGTTTAATTCTATTTTTTACAAACCCAGGTGCTATCTGCCTGGGCGCCGGATATCCAATTTTAACACTGTGGTTCATATCCACCAGTTCTCCTGCAGCCGCAACGCCGAAGGTGGAAATGGGCTGATACCCGTTATCGCGGATACAGCTCCAGGTGTTATTGGTATTGAGTATCTCCTCGGCAGCGGTGTTACCCTGCAAAATAAAACCTGTTCGCACGCTGATTTGCGCTTCCGGCCGATATTCAGCCTCGTTCCAAACTTTTGCCGAAATTATGTTTGTGCCGGCTGACAAGTAGGGTGCCAGGTCGACCGTTTCGTAGTTCCAGTAGTAGGTGTCGCCCCGCGCAGGTCCTAAGGATACTAGCATTCCATTCACATATAATTTATACCGATTATCTGCCGATACATAGACAACGAAAGATAAGGGCTTCACTGTAAGGTTAATGTTTTTGCGAAAATAAAAAACGCCATAGCTATGGCCGTTATCACCGGGAACGGCTATCCATTGTGCATTCCATGGCTTTTGCCCTAGGGTGTTATCGATGGGTTGAGCGCTGACGTGGGCGGCGTAAGTAACAACGTAAAGAAAAAGCAGTGCAGAAAAAAGAGATTTCATGATGTGATTTATTGCTATTGTCTTATGTGTATATAACCAATTTAATGATCATCATTAGTTGTTAAATGCCTTCGCAGAAATACGATACCCACTTCCAAGCAATTTTGAATCAACCTCCACGCGCAGCACTTTATTCTCGGCAGGCATCAACGTAAAATACCCATCATCAAATATCGCCGGCAGAATTTGCTCGCCTTTGTTATTTAACAGTTGGGCCCTTATACCTAATGCCGGGCCTTTGGTTGAAGTATTGGTGATGGAATAGGTCAATGTTGTATGTCCATTAGGAGCCTTTGAGGCCAGTGGTTTTCCAACTTTAATACTGGCGCCAATTTTTGGAAGCTTTTTCATCGCGGTATAATCCAGGTATGTATTACCCATCCAATAAAAGTTTTCAGAAAGTAGTTTCCCCTGGTCATTAAACAGTTTCAGCCTTAAGAAATGGATATCAGACAATTTTCCAAAATTGGCCGTTGAATCTAATACGAAAGCCTCCCTGGTCGAAGTTTGTTCAATGCTGATCGTAGCTTTTTTGCTGTATCCGCTCACTGGTTTTCCGTCGCTGTTATAAACTGTGGCTTGTGCCATCAAACCCTGCAGGCTATAAGGTTTATTATTGATCACTTTTACCGAATTGGTAGCCGGGTTCCATTGAATATGGACAGGCTCGCAGGCGGACTTGGCACCAAAGTAAGCACCGGTCAGATCGTAATAGTAATCATAGGTCTGCCAGATCATGGTAGGGTAGGCGGATTGACTCATCCAGATGAGCATCCCCGAAGCATCGTGCCACATGTGATCGTTCCACGATTCATACATTGCTTTTATAGTCTGCAGGTTCATTAATTGTGCCTTTTTGCAAAAATCATCCAATGATGTTGCTGTGCCATAGCTGCGGTTGATATCATTGATATAACCCACCGGATTCGAACCACCTCCTAAACCCCCGTCTGTACTAAAATAATGGCGCGCCCACATATTGGTTTTGCTGTTAACGGCTTCAGGTGTTGGCACCACCCAATATTCTTTGGGCATAAATTTTTTAAAGCTCTCAATATTGACAAAAGTAGCCATACCGAGTTCACTCCTTAGCCCGTAGCTGTTTTGCGAGAACAGGTAACCATTATGCGGATCAGTGAAATAAGTTTTGGGATCCACGTTTTCCCATATGCCGCTGCCCGAAAGATTACGACTGCCGCCGTGAATAGAGAAATTGGGGTTAGTAACACCAGCGTTCGACCTTGGGAAGTAAAGTCTGTCGCTGCCATCATTATCTTTGATAGCATCCTTAATGGCATTGCTTAGCGATCCATTCGGATTACCGCCGGGAACACCTTCATTAGCACCGCACCATATTACAATAGACGGATGATTTCTGAATTTTTTGACCTTTTCGATAGCATTTCTTTTAAACATGCCTACGCTGTCAATGTTTCCCATGTTGTTCAGCCAAAAGTCGTCCCAAACCATAATGCCGTATTTGTCGCAATAATCATAAAAGGCTTCGTCGGTAACTTCTCCCGTCCAGTTCCTGATCATATTGAAGTTCATCTCTTTGTGGAACCTTATCCGGGGCTCATAATCTTTTTCCCGCACTTTGAGCATATAGTCTGACATTCCCCAATTACCGCCTTTAATCAGGATAGGAACGTTATTAACATACAGGCGCCATGGTCCTTTCAAGGCAGTGCTATCCGAAGTTATTTTCCGGATGCCAAAATTTTTACTTACCCGGTCAGAAATACCCGCTCCCTTTAATTCAAACTCAATTTTGCACGAATAGATGGACTGCGATCCGTATCCGTTTGGCCACCAAAGTTTAGGGTTATGGATGCTGAGTGCAGGGAAACTATTCTTATCGTAGCTTATTACTTTATTGCTGTTTGGTTCCAGTGTGATCTCGGGACTTTGAACAACAATATTCCCCGGATTAATGACTGCTTTCAGTACGCCTGTTACTTTTTTAGCAAGTGCGTTATGCAGCTGCGCATTTAGTGTAAGATTGGCCAGATAATTATTAGGGAGGTCGGTTTTTATATACGGATCAGTAATACTTACCGGCCCGGTTGTACTTATGGCTACAGTATCGGTAATCCCGCTGTTTAAACCGGGTACTTCAGGCATCCAATCCCAACTCGCGCTGCATATATAAGTCGGGCTTTCCCAATTTGCCAGGCCATGATTATGCTGGGGATCGTTTACAGGAGGAGTTATGAGCACCGCTATTGCATTAGCGCCATTTGGATTGATCCATTTGGTAATATCAAAAATGCCTCTTTCCATTAAGCCGCGCAGAGTACCAAGGTGCTGGCCGTTAAAGTATATTTCGGCTGTTTTGTTAATGCCGTTAAATTTGAGCCAGAGCCTTTTACCCTTATCCAGCTTGGGCGCAGCAAATTTAGCCCGGTACCAATAGGGGCGATTGTATTTGGCTTTATCAACTTTATCAATGTTATCGGCATAATCGGGGTCTTTTTCTTTTCCCGCCTTTACATAAGAGTAAAACACGGTGCCAGGAACAATGGCATTTATCCAGTTGGTTGTTTTAAACGCCGGTGATGATACCTGGACACTGTTCCCAGCGGTTTCGTTTTGTGGGTTTAATTTCCATTGCAGGTGTATGCCGTTTTGTGCCAGGGCAAATATCGGCAATAAAAAAAAGCAGGTGCAGCCAATTAAAACATGTTTAGCAAAAGGGCTCCGGATGTAACGTATTAGTCTCATAAATTAGTTTCAGACTTGAGTTTGGTATTGTCAAAGCTAAAACGATTTATTTTAATTATGAAGTATAATTTTCAAAATCATTTAAATTGTAAAAATTTTGCTAAATCGTTTTATAAATAAATTGGATTCTTCATATTTGTGGTTGTTAACGACCAATTTTCTACCCGATATAATGATGATCAAATACAAACAAATACTGGCGGCT
>JAQBOV010000080.1 GCA_028287895.1 Mucilaginibacter sp.
TGATCTATGTGGCTCAAAAAGTAGCCGATCTGCATCAAACAAGCCTGGAAACTGTGGCGGCTGTTACTACCGCAAATTCAAAAGTTGTTTTTGGTGTATGAACCATTTTTATATTTACATTTATTATTCAGCTTAATCCCCAATTCATGAGCCAGATATTGATCATCTATACCGGCGGGACAATCGGTATGATGAGCGACCCAAAAACAAAGGTGCTCCGCCCAATCAACTTTGAGCAGATCATGGAGAATGTGCCTGAACTGGAAAAGCTGAACTGCAAGATCATGGTGCATTCGTTCGAGCAGATCATTGACTCATCCAATATGAACCCGGAGATATGGAGTGAGCTGGCTCATCTGATTAAGGACAATTATGATCATGTTGACGGCTTTGTCATACTACATGGGTCAGATACCATGGCCTTTACCGCTTCGGCACTAAGCTTTATGCTTGAAAACCTGGCTAAGCCGGTCATATTCACCGGTTCGCAATTGCCGATCAGCGCTATACGTACGGACGCGAAGGAAAACCTGATGACTTCGATAGAGATAGCAAAAGCCAAAAAGCATGAGCGCTCGCGCGTGCCGGAGGTATGCATTTATTTTGACTACAAACTATTCAGGGGGAACCGGGCGTTTAAATATAACTCTTCTAAATTTGAAGCCTTCCGCTCGCCCAACTATCCCATACTGGCTGAATCGGGCGTGCATTTAAAGTTCAGCATCAATGACATAAGGCAACCCATAGACGCGCCGTTTACCGTGCACCGCGACCTGGTAAGTGATGTTGCTGTGTTGAAATTATATCCGGGTATCAGTCCTAAGGTAGTGGAAACCATCCTCAATGCCGATGTACGCGGTATAGTAATGGAAACCTTTGGCGCGGGTAATACCACAACCGATAAATGGTTTACCGACCTGCTAAAAAATGCGATCAACAGCGGCAAAGTGATCCTTGATATTTCGCAATGCAAAGTCGGTACGGTTGAACTGGGCCGCTACGAAACCAGTAAGGAGCTAAAAGATATGGGCGTGGCCAATGGCTATGACATGACTTACGAAGCCGCTATCACCAAAATGATGTATCTGCTGGGCCAATACCGCGAACCATTAATGATAAAGGAGCTGTTGGAAACAGATTTGAGGGGCGAATTGACGGTATCCTGATGTTTTTAACAATCTGATCACATTTACCCGCAAATACCCCAGTCGAACCTTTTAGCAATTCGTTGCCTCGTGGAGTGAACCCGTTTCCGTTTCTCAGCGAATTGAATTTTTGTGAATGTCAGTACCGTAAATTCCATTTTAGTGAATAGGTGTTTACCTACTGTTGGTCGGATTTTCGGTCAGTATAAATTTAAGGAAGAATATTAGGGCACTAACAAAGCCGCATTTATTTTAAGGGTACTATTGTTTAACAGCCTGTTAAATTTTGTTAAACCCATGGTTTGGAGTGTTATTGTCATACAAACCTGCTACTTTTGAATATAACCTGATCGTTATGCTCAAAACCTGTATCAAACTCGCCCTGCGCAATCTTTGGAAACGCAAAACAAGCACGATCATCAACATTTTAGGCTTGGCCATTGGTTTAACCTGTTGTGCTTTAGTATTTCTGTTTTTCCAGCATGAATTGAGCTTTGATAAGGGCTTTGATAACGGGCAGGATATTTACCGGGTAACTTCTACTTTTAAGGATGGCGCCAGGGCCCCTACCGTTGGGCTGCCCTATGCTAAAAACCTAAAAAGCGAAATACCGGAGATTGAACAGGTTAGCCGCCTTGACGCTACAAATGGTGCTACCATTGTTCAGGCACAGGGTGCAGGCAATCCAACACCCTATATGGAAGATTCAGGTTATTGGGTTGATCCGGAGTTTTTCAAAGTGCTTTCCTTTCATTTTTTACAGGGGGATCGTAAAAGGGCCTTTGCCGCACCAAATACAATAGTGCTTTCGCAATCGCTGGCAAAAAAGCTTTTTAAACAGGTGTATCCTATCGGCAGAACGTTAAAGGCCGGCAGTACCATTTATACCATCACAGGGGTTTTTAAGGAAGATTTTTTAAATCATATACAAGCTGATTTTTTTGCGTCAAACAACAGCGACCACATAAGGGTGCAAATGGCGAACAATACGAGTTGGGTAGTGAACGATAACTTTTATACCTATGTTAAGTTAAAGCGTGGTAGCAACGTTGTGCAGGTAATTGAAGAATTGAATGCTTATCTTCAAAAGCATGGCGGTGCCGAAATGAAGGCACATAGCGATCATATAACCAACTCCTTACAGCCGCTTAAGGAGATTCATCTCAACTCTTGGCAATACGTGGATTATCTTTCCTATAAGCAGGGCAATATCAAATACCTTTACCTGCTAACTTCGATCGCCTTAGTGATCTTGTTGCTGGCTTGTATCAATTATATGAACCTTACCACAGCACAGGCGCTGAGCCGCGCACGCGAGGTAGGGGTACGCCGGGTAATGGGCGCGCCAAAGGGATCCATCCGTTACCAGGTTTTGACCGAAACCATCACCATTAGTCTTTTTGCGCTGATTATTTCCCTGGCGCTGGCATTGCTGTTTTTACCGGTGTTTAACAATCTTACCGGCCAGGCCCTGTCTTTCTTTGCAAAAGAAAACAGCAGTTTAATTTTATGGCTGGTGTTAATTGCCTTAACGGCCGGTATGGCGGCGGGTTTGTATCCTGCCTTTTATTTGTCGGCCTTTAAGCCTGTTAAGGTATTAAAAGGAAAGGTAAGCGATTCGGCGGGTATGTTTAGTATACGTAAAGTATTAATTGTATCGCAATTCATTATTTCAACCTGCCTGATATTTGCCACCATTGTTATATGGAATCAGCTGCATTTTATGCTTAATGCGGAAACCGGGTTTGACCAGGACCAGCAAATGGTGCTAAATCTCAACGGCGCACAGGCTCAAAAAAACAGCACATTACTGGTCAAACAGCTTGCTGATAATGTAAAGTTTAAATCGGTGACCAAAGCAACTGCACCCTTAATATCGGGTGATATGAATTTGTATCCGGCTGAAAAAACGATTAATGAGAAGCAAATCGTTTTCTTTGACTTTGCCGATGAAAATTATTTGAACACACTCGGCCTGAAGCTGATTTCGGGCAGCAATTTTCCCCCGGAGGTGTTTACCAATACCGATATGCAGCAGGACATGGAACTTCACGACTTTGGCCGGCAGGTAATTTTAAATGAGGAAGCTGCAAAGTCATTAGGATTTGATCCGTACACTGCACCCGGAAAATATGTATCACACCTGCATAACGGCGTGGTTTATCATTACAAAATAGCAGGTGTGGTTAAGAATTACCATTACTTTTCCTTGCATGCGGTGATAGGACCATGTGCCATTATGAATATAAATCCTTTAAGGTGCACTACCATTGTTGCAAAAATTGATGGTCAGCATATTCCGGCTGCCATTCGGTACGCTTCCAATCAATGGAAGAAGTTGAACCCGGATGCTCCTTTTTCCTATGGGTTTTTGAATGAGATTTTCCAGGCAGATTATGTGCAAGATCGGCGCGAGCAAACGATGATCGGTATTTTTACAGCAATGGCAATCTTTATTTCATGCCTTGGCCTGCTGGGACTGATCACCTATACAGTGGCGCAAAAGGCGCGCCAAATCGGTATACGCAAGGTGGTAGGGGCCAGTGTGGCCAATATTGTTATGCTGTTTTGTAAGCAATATCTCGGTTTTGTGCTCCTTGCCAATAGCATCGCCCTGCCCTTGGCATGGTATTTTATGAGCAACTGGTTGCACGGTTTCCCTTACCGTACCGGTATTAGCTGGTGGGTGTTCGCCCTGTCCCTGTCCGCCGGGGTGACCATCGCCTTTTGCACCATCGCCTTTAAAACGATCAAAGCGGCAGCTGCCAACCCGGTGACGAGTTTAAGGATGGAATAGCGTGGCAGGTAATGATAGTGAGCGGGCATTTAAATCTGCCAGTCCAGGAAGCGATTGTATCGGGCGGGTGCAGTAAAAGCTGCACCGCCCTCAACAATACTAGATACTCTAGGGGTATTAGTCTCTTTTATTAAATCAGGCCGAGATGCCCGCGTTCAACCCTTTTGCGATAAGCCCAATAGAATATGATCGGGAAAATAAACAGGTTAAATGTTGTATTGGTAATCAAACCGCCAATGACTACAATAGCCAAAGGTTTGGAAGCCTCTGAGCCGATACCATTTGATATGGCTGCCGGTAATAATCCAATCGCGGCCATCATGGCCGTCATCACAACTGCACGTAAACGATCTTTAACACCCAGCCTTATCGCATCGGAAAACCTGAGGGCGGAGTGAAATCTCAGCTCTTTAATATTGGCTTTGAATTTGGTGATCAGGATAACTCCGTTTTGCACGCAAATGCCAAACAGCGCGATAAAGCCAATACCTGCCGAAATATTAAAGTTTACACCCGTGATCAGCAGCGCCAGTATGCCCCCCGCGATAGCAAAGGGCACATTGTTTAATACCAGGAGCGAATCGGTGAAGTTGCCGAAGAGTATAAACAGGATGAAGAAAATGATCAATAAGCTGATAGGTACCACCTGTGCCAGCCTGGCTGATGCTCTCTGCTGGTTCTCAAAATCGCCGGCCCATTCCAGAAAATATCCCTTCGGTAATTTTATTTGTGCGTTCACTTTACGCTGAGCCTCCCCGATGGTACTGCCCATGTCTCGGCCGCGAATAGAAAATTTAATGGCTCCATAGCGTTTATGCGCGTCGCGATAGATCATACTGATACCGGTGGTCTTTGTAATGTCTGCGATTTCGCGCAGAGGAACTTTATTGCCGCTGATAGATGGTACGCGCAGGTCGCCAATGGATTGCGTATTATTCCTGAAATCTTCGGGATAGCGTATACGCAGATCGAATTTACGCTCGCCTTCGTATATCTGTGTAGCCGCTTTACCGCCAATAGCAGTTTCAATAACGGCGTTGGCATCCGCTGCCTCTACACCATACTGGGCCATCTTTGCCTGGTTTAAGTTGATCTGCAATTCGGGCTGGCCCATATCGCGCAACACGCCCAGGTCTTCTATTCCCTTTACACCCTTTAGTATATTATAAATGCTGTCTTCCCGGCTCTCGATGAATTTGTAATCATCGCCGAACATTTTCACCACAATGGAACCTTTTACACCCGATACCGCTTCCTCCACGTTATCAGAAATCGGCTGAGAGAAGTTAAGATCAATACCCGGGAAAAATTTAAGCTTTTCCTGCATGCGGCGTATCAGCTCTTCTTTGGTCTCATTGCGCCCCCATTTATCCTGGGGATAGATATCTACGTGAAATTCTATATTATAAAAGCCTGTAGCGTCGGTACCGTCATTCGGCCTGCCGGTTTGCGACAGCACTTGTTTTACCTCTGAAAAGCTGAGAAATATCCGACGCATTTCATTCGCCAGTTTTACCGACTCCCCCAGTGAAGTGCTTAATGGCCCGGTTGCTCTTACATAAATAGATCCTTCATTCAGTTCCGGTAAAAACTCTGTTCCAAGCAATTCAAAACAGGCCAGGCACATAAATAAAGTGATTAGTGTAAACGGCAGCATTATTTTTCGGAATTTAAAACACCAGGAATAGATTTGCATGCAAATCCGGGTTACGAACTCAACAAAGACATTGTGCTTTTCCCTGACGTTTTTATTGAGCAAAACACTGGCAAATACCGGCACGAACGTGAAGGTGAGAATAAGGGCGCCTAATAATGCAAAGCCCAGTGTCCAGGCCAGCGGCGAGAACATTTTACCTTCTACCTTTTGAAAACTGAAGATCGGCAGCAAACCGGTAATGATGATCAGCTTGGCAAAAAATATGCCCTTGCCATTTACCAGGCAAGCTTGTTTAATTAAACCCAGCTTGCTTAGCCCGTTATATTTATCCATGCCAACTTCCCTGGCCCGGTGGTCAAGCACCACAAAAATTCCTTCCACCATTACCACGGCGCCGTCAATGATGATACCGAAGTCGATAGCGCCCATCGATAACAAGTTGGCCGACATGCCTTTTAATTTGAGGCAGATAAATGCAAATAATAAGGCCAGCGGGATAATGAGCGACACGATGAGCGTAGTGCGCCAGTCGGCCATAAAAAGGAATACAATAACAGTCACAAAGATGATCCCTTCAAACATGTTGTGCAACACCGTATGTGTGGCGAAGTTCACCAGGTCCTCGCGGTCATAAAAGGTTCTGATCTTTACATCCGAAGGCAAAATATTGTAGTTCAGGTCGTGAATCTTTTCCTTCAAATTCTGGATCACTACGCTTGGGTTCTCTCCCTTGCGCATTACAACGATCCCTTCCACCACATCAGGATCTCTGTCGCGGCCTACTTGCCCAAGTCTGGGCAAGGCCGATTCCGTTACCTCGCCTATAGTTTTTACATAAATAGGTGTGCCCTTGACGTTATTAATGACGACATTTTTGATCTCATCAATATTATTCAGCAAGCCAATGCCACGTACCACATAGGCCTGGCCGCTCTGCTCTATCACGTCGCCGCCTACGTTTACATTGCTTTTAGAAACCGCTTCATACAGTTCAAGCGCCGAAACACCATATTGCAGCGCTTTTTGCGGGTCAACGGTGATCTGGTAAGTTTTTACCTCGCCGCCAAAGCTGTTGACGTCGGCTATACCCGGCACGGCGCGTATTTCGCGGTCAACGACCCAGTCTTCTATCGTTTTCAGATCACGAACCGATCTTTTATTACTTGTTAATGTAAAGCGGTAGATCTCACCCGTTGGGCCGTATGGCGGCTCTATGGAAGGGTTGACACCATCCGGCAGGTTAGCGTCGCCAATATGATTGTTGATCTGTAAGCGTGCAAAGGCATAATCCACATCATCATCAAAAGTCACCTTTACTACCGACAGGCCGAAAAGAGAACTGGACCTGATGCTGGTTTTCTTTTCGGCGGGGTTCATGGCGATTTCCAGCGGACGGGTCACAAACTTTTCAACTTCCTCAGCACTGCGGCCAGGCCATTGCGAAATGATCGTTACCGAAGTATTGGTTACATCAGGGAAGGCATCAATACTGATATTCTTAAAGCTTAGGTATCCCCCGGCAGCAAGCAAGGCGGTGACCAGGAATATAAAAAACTTATTCCTTAATGCGAATGAAAGTACCGTTTTTATGAATCGATTCATTTTTTTATGTCGAATTTCGAATGTTCGATTTCGAATTTATTCTTTAGTTAACTTGCTATAAGTTTTAAACCCGCTAAGTCTTCCCCCTCACTTCCTGGGGAGGGGGAAGAGGCTTCAGATCAGTCTTTCAACGACTCATACAGATAAACTTGCCTTGATGCCACTATACGGTCACCAGGCTTTAGTCCCGAACGGATGTATGCCCGGTCTTCAACCTTTTTGGCGATATCCACCTGCTGGATACGGGCATGTGCCTTACCATCAACCAGCACTACATAGTTCTTATCGTTATCAAATATGAGCGCACGGGTATTGATGACAGGCAGGCTTTCGCCCGATTTTGCCTTAATGGTCACGTTGGCAAACATGCCAGGTTTTAGTTTATTGCCAGGGTTAATGATCTTTACCCTTGCCTTGATCACTTTGTTATCCGGGTCAAGCATATCATAGATCTTATCAATCTTACCTGCAAAGATCTTATCAGGATAAGACAGCGTAGTGATCTTAACCGGGTCGCCTGTTTGTATGTTGGCGATATCAGATTCGTAAATATTGATAAGCACATATACATCCGAAAGGTCAGCTATGGTAAACAGGTTCTGGCTATTATCCGCTCTCACCTGTGTATTATCGGCCAGGTTTTTTTCGATCACGAAACCGGATATAGGAGATTTGATAACATAACCATGAGCATTGCTTTTATTGATATTAATAACCGCCCCGGCACGACTGCTTTCAGCTACTGCTTTTTGATAGTCAGACTGCGCCTGTTCAAAATCCTTTTGCGAAGCCAGTCCGCTTTTATACAGGTCCTGGGTAGATTCAAAAGTTCTTTTAGCGCTTCTTAGGTCCGCTTCAGACGAAATGTAATCTTTTGTAAAGCCTGCCATTTCCGCACTCCTCATAATGGCTAACGTTTGCCCCTTGCCGACGACATCCCCTAACTGTACATGTACATCCTGCGCAACACCACTTACCATTGGGAAAATTTTCACCATTTTAGCTTCATCAGGTGCAATACTGCCGGTAAGGTTTATTTGCGAAAGGGCGCTGGCCTCCTTAACCGTATCTATTAAAAGGCTATTAAGCAAGGTATCCGTCACCTGGAACTTTTGCTCCTTCTGGTCATCGGCACTTTCAGCATGATGGCAGCTTTGGAGCGTTATGCCGCTAATGAGCAAAGCGAGGGTAAATACTGCGGTTTTATAGGTATAGTGTGGCATAGCTATTTATTGCTGATTAAAAAATGGTGTCCCGGTAGCGTAGTTTAGCTGCTCGAGCGAAATGACGCGGTTGAGCAGCAGGTTATTTAACTGTATGGTATTGGTTTTATAAGAATCATAAAAGTCAAGGAACTCCAGCATACTGATATTCCGCTTTTGGTAATTCTTAAAAACTTCCTGTATCAGGTGGTTAAAATCATCTTTAAATTGGGGATCAAAACTGTTATATAATTTCTCCAGCCTCAGGGCGCCCTGATAATTGGTGGCCACGTCGCTTTCTACCTGGTTCTGCTGACTTTGCAGTTGAACCCTGCTTTGATCTATAGCGATGCGGGCCTGCTTGATCCCGCCCTGGTTACGATTGAACAGTGGCAGACTGAATGCTAAACCGGCACTCATAAAATTATTTCCATACGAGCCCAGTTTGTCGTAATTGAACGATAAAGAAACGTCAGGAACAGCGGTGGCTTTCTGGAGCTTCAGGTTCAGGTTACTGTAGTCAACTGCGGCTTTAGTATATCTCAAATCATAGCGATTGGCATAGGCAGAATCAAGCAACCGGCGATAAGGAACCTGGGCCACCTGTGGTTCATTATCATCTAAATTAACCTGCGGTTCGATATAGGTACCGGGCGATGCTTTTATCAGCAATTTCAACTCACTTTGCGTAGTGTCAATGCCGGTTAGTAAACCATTGTATTCCGTTTGAAGCGAATAGAGTTGTGACTGGATACGCAGAACTTCCTTTTGAGCGATATTTCCTTTGGCATACTGTTGTTTAAAAACAGAAAGCGTTTTGGATAAAGAGCTGATCTCCTCATTATAAACTTTAGCCGATTGCCGTTGAAAATAAATCGTATAAAAATCATTTCTGAGTGTGAATTTTAAAGTACGCAGCAGATCAAAAAATTGGTATTTGGCCTGCTCTACACCAATTTTGGCCAGCTGGATATTTTTATTGCGTTTGCCTGCAGTAAAAAAAAGCTGCGATACACTGAAGGATTGCTCGCTGAAAGCATTGGGCACGACCCCGGTTGTGTGGATGCCATTGGCAAAACTGAAATCCGGGTTTTGGAAAAGACGGGCCGTAATGACCTGTGCACCGGCATTATCGATGTTATACCGCTGAATAATAAGACTAAGGTTGTTTTTTATAAATTGATCTTCGGCCTGCTTAACACTCAGCTTTAGTGTATCGCTTGCCGGGACCTGCGCAAAGGCAGTCGTCCCGGCAGCTATACACACTATTTGCAGCAATAGAAGGGCTCGAATTAACTTTCGATGCATATTTTATTTTTATGCAAAAGTAGATTGGGCGTATTAAAGCGAAATTAAAGCCGGATTAGAAAGCGATTAGAATTGATACGGAAGCAAAAACGGTCTTGTTTAAGCAGCTGCAGAGCTTACATTATTTTTCTATATTTTTATGGTAATTCTGATTGATGAGCATGGATCAACCAAATACCATACGTAACTTCACCTTGCTATTAGCTATTGTTGCCGGTTTTTGCGATACGATAACATTCGTTACCTCGCAGGAATTTTCAGCACATGTTACGGGCAATTTTATAATATTTGCTTATGATATTATAAAAGGTGCAGATACAAGCTCATGGATAAAGCTGATATCTTTCCCGGTATTCGTCATAGCAGTGATAACAGGCGGGTGGGTTATCAGTAAAACATCCGGTAAATGTTCCATTTTGTTATTGGAGGGTGTTATCCTGGCTGTCACGGGCTTTATCATGCTGATACTTAAATTAAAACATTTGGATTCAGTATGGCTGGAGTATGGTCTAGTGATGCCGGTCGTATTTGCCATGGGCTTACAAAATGCTTTCGGCAAGCTTTTCGGTAAAGAAACCTACGGCCCTACAACCATGATGACCGGCAACGTCACGCAGGCAGCACTTGACCTTTGGGAAATTCAGAAGGCAAAATTCAGTAATGATATGCTGCTGAAAAGATTTAAAAATCAGTCCTATACCATTGGCGGTTTTTTGATTGGATGCTTATTAGGGGCGGTAACGGGCGAAATAGCAGGCTTAAGCGCAGTGTTGCTGCCTGGTATTGCTTTAATAATCTATCCAAAGAAATTGGATGTCTCCCGTTCCGCTCAAATCGCAAACTGAATCGTAATGGCAGTACCTTTGCCCGCCTCTGACTTGACGCTGATTTGCCCGTTATACAGCAGAATGATTTTACCGGTAATATACATGCCTATGCCGCTTCCCTGATAATCTTTTACATTGCTGCCCCTGTAAAACGACTCGAACACTTTCCCGAGTTCATCAGCCGGGATGCCAATGCCGGAATCGGTAATGGTAATGCTGATCTGGCTGTCATCGGCATACAGATCACACTGAACCCGTTGCTTATCTGAAAACTTGTAAGCATTACTGATGATATTGTTCAAAGCGATCGTTAACAAAGCTTTATTAGCCGGTATCTGTAATTTTTCGGGATCATCAGGTAAATGCTGTATACTGACTGCGAAAAGCCCTTTGCCCAATTTGTTTGTCCATTGGTCGGCCAGTTCCCATATCAGTTCGTCCATAGCCACCGGGCTTAATGCAGCCCGGGTATAGCTCATATCTACCTGGGCCAGTTCCATTAAGCCGGTAATGGTTTCATTCAGGCCTTCGGCATCATTCAGCACAGATGTTAAAACCTGTTCATATTCTTCAGTTGTGCGGGCTTTGTTCAATGCCACTTCTATTTCGCCGATAATGCTGGTGACGGGTGTTTTCAACTCGTGTGAGGCATTGGTAACATAGGTCTGCTGAACCTCAAATGCATTGTCGAGGTGTTTTAATAACCGATTGAAATTTTGAGCTAATTTGCTGATCTCGTCTTTACCGCTGCCTTCGGTGATGCGTAAACTAAGATTACCGGCGCGGACCTGCTGCATCTGTTCAATCATGTCATCAATTGGTTCCAGCGCTTTTTTGGCAAACCACCGGCCTATAAAAAATAGCCCGGTGATAACCAAAACAAACATAAAGAGCATAATTTCAACCAGGTCATTTATCCGGCGATGCCCTTGTATATCAACCGCCGATGTCAGGATAACAAAATTTCCCTGGTTATCATTGTAATAAACTCCTACTGTCTGCCGGTCGCCCTCGGTCAATTCAAGTTGTTTTTTTCTGCGCACCTGGTCTATCACATCGCTGCTCCAGTATTGCTGCCGGTCGCTGATAAAGGATGCGGCATTGCTTTCGTTATAAATACGCGTCACTTCGCCGGGAAGCTGTTTCAGATAGCGTTCGCGAACATGGCTCAATGAATCAGGCGATATCTCATCCGCCTCCAGGTATAATTGTGCTGCAACTTTGGCCCTGTCCGTTAAACGTCCATAAAAATCACTTTTAGCAAACGAATTGAATGTAATAAGGATGATCGCTAAGGCAATCAGCATGATCACCACGCTGATCAGTGTAAAATAAAGCGCAAGCCGGTCTTTTATTTTCATTTATTGGCTTGTTTTAAAATATAGCCCATGCCAATAACGGTATGGATCAGCTTGCTTTTAAAATCCTTTTCGATCTTTTTGCGCAGGTAATTGATGTACACATCAATAAAATTTGTACCGGTATCAAATCCTATTTCCCACACTTTTTCGGCAATATATTCCCGTGATAAAATTTTATTGGGGTTTTGCATAAACAGCTCCAGTAAGGTATACTCTTTAGCAGTGAGCGTGATCTTTTTGCCGTCTCTTTCGGCGGTCTTACTCCAGGTATCCAGTTTCAGGTCATTAAATACCAATAAATGATTGCCTTCCGTATTTTTATTACGCCGCTGCAGCGCTTCTATTCGTGCAAGCAGTTCGCTAAAGTGAAACGGTTTTACCAGGTAATCGTCCGCCCCGGCTTTAAGTCCGGATACTTTGTCATGTACCTGGTTCAATGCGGTAAGCATCAGTATTGGGGTATTGCCGTCCGTTAGTCTGATGTGGCGGCACAGCTCAATGCCGTTTGTGTCGGGCAGCATCACATCCATTATCAGCAGATCAAAAGGTTCCTGACTGATCAATTTTTGAGCACTTAGCCCGTCGTTGGCTGTTTTGACCGTATAGCCATGTTCCTCCAATCCTTTGCAGATAAAAGCAGCTACCTTTTGTTCGTCCTCAATTAAACAGATGTGATTCATAATGAACAAATATGATAATATTAAGCTTGATTTTATTAAACGTTAAATGGTGGCCGGCGTATATACAGAGATCGGTAAGTGCTATCTGAGACGCTACGAACGATGAATTGATACACAATCCATTCAAATGATTATAATTGTAAAGCGAAAATGATACAGATTTATGCATAAAATAACGCCATTCCACGTAGCTGTGCCGGTATATGACCTGGAAGAAGCCAGAGCGTTTTACCGCGAAGTTTTAGGTTGCACCGAAGGCCGGACCGATAAACTTTGGACCGACTTTAATTTATACGGGCACCAATTCGTTATTCACTACAAACCAAGGCCCCAAACTACAAGCGGGCAACATACCAATCCGGTTGACGGACATGATGTGCCTGTTCCGCATTTCGGCGTAGTGCTGGAATGGGACGAATGGGAAAAACTGGCTCAGCGCCTTAAAAAGCACGGGGTGAAATTTATTATTGAGCCGTATATCCGTTTTAAAGGCCTGCCCGGTGAACAGGCGACTATGTTTTTTGAGGACCCTTCCGCCAATGCATTGGAATTCAAGGCATTTAAGGACATCGGACAATTGTTTGCCAAATAGGCTAAATCCGCTTACACTATCTCCCCAAATTGATTAATTCATGCCAGTATTAATCCAATAATGGCTTAATAGTTTATCAAAAGGATTTTTATATTTGGTCAACAACCGCCAATTATAAATTTTCTTTTTTATGAATATAAACCGGTGTAATACGCTTGCTGAATTAAATGAACTTGCCTCGGCCCTGATCATCCATGAATTGCAAGTTAAGCCGGCATCGCTGGTATGCGCCGCTACCGGGAACTCGCCCACGGGCGTTTATCAAAAACTGGTTGAAAAGAAAGATTCAATAGCTGTTGATAGTTTGACCTTTATTAAACTGGATGAGTGGTATGGCCTGGGTATTGATGATGCCGGATCATGCGAATACTACCTTCACAAAAATTTGTTAGAACCGTTGAAGATTTCTCCTGCAAAATATATTGCCTTTGATGGTAAAAGCGAGGATGCTGAAAAAGAATGCAGCCGGGTAGCAAATTACCTGGACGAGCATGGCCCTATAGACCTTTGTATTTTAGGACTTGGTCAAAACGGCCACATCGCTTTTAACGAACCTGCGGAAAATTTGCAACCACGCACACATTTAGGCACCTTGAGCGAAACCTCCTTAACCCATGCCATGGTTAAGGGAACAGATGCCCACCTCAAATTTGGGCTGACCCTGGGTATGGCCGATATTCTGCAGTCAAAAAAAATAATATTGCTGGTGAACGGCAGGCACAAGAATGCGGTAATGGGAAAACTTTTGGAACAAAAAATAAGCACCCAGCTACCGGCTTCTTTTTTATGGCTGCATGCAGCTGTGGAATGTTTTTATTGTGCTAATGATAATTAACGATTATGGGAAAAGGGACGGAAAAACATACCTATGATGCCATAGTAATTGGCTCGGGTATCAGTGGCGGCTGGGCCGCAAAGGAGTTATGCGAGCTGGGTGTAAAAACCCTGATATTAGAACGGGGGAGAAATATTGAACATATCATAGATTATCCAACAGCAACCAAAGCTCCCTGGGATTTTCCTCATCGGATGGAGGAGCCCTTACAGGTTTTAAAAGATAACCCGGTGGTCAGTAAATGCTATGCTTTTGGCGAGGATACACAACACTTTTTTGTAAAGGATAGGGAACACCCTTATATACAGGAAAGGCCTTTCGACTGGATACGCGGCTATCAGGTGGGCGGTAAATCCATTATCTGGGGGCGTGCCTGCCAGCGATGGAGCAATTTTGAGTTTTCCGCACCTGAACGATATGGCTATGCGATTGACTGGCCCGTCCGCTATCAGGATATAGCTCCCTGGTATTCGCATGTAGAAAGGTTCTCCGGCATCTGCGGTGACAGGGACGGTTTGGAAGCATTACCTGACGGCGACTATCTGCCGCCGTTTGAGCTGAGCTGCGTGGAGGAGGAGATACAAAAAAAAATAAAGGCCCATTATAAGGATCGCTTTATGGTAAAAACCCGCTGGGCACATTTAACCCAACCCGGACCCATCCATTTACAGCAAGGCCGCGGACAGTGCCAGGCGCGGGATCTTTGTACCCGCGGCTGCCCTTTTGGCGGATACTTCAGTTCGGTTTCGTCCACATTGCCCTGGGCCAAAAAGACAGGTAATTTAACCATACGGCCATTTTCGGTGGTGCATTCGGTTATTTATGATGAGAAAAAAGGCAAGGCTGCCGGCGTGCGCATTATCGATGCCAATACCAAACAGGAAGTTGAATATTATGCCAGAGTGATCTTCCTGAACGCGGCCTGTTTAAATACGAATCTGATCTTGTTGAATTCTGCTTCCTCACGTTTTCCAAATGGGTTAGGCAATGATAATGGTTTATTAGGAAAATATATTGCTTTCCAGAATTACCGGGCAAGTGTTCATGGACACTATGAAGGATTCGGGGATAAATACTATTACGGCCGTAATCCGACAAACCCGATCATTGCCAATTACCGCAACCTGCATAAACAGGATACCGATTATTTGGGCGGCTTTTTAACCTTTGTTTACTCAAACCGCGGTAAAAAAGGATGGGATGAGGGCATTGGTGCTGATTTGAAAGATTCATTAACCGAACCGGGCCCCTGGAGAGCAGGTATGTATATGCAAGGTGAAACGATACCAAAACAGGCCAATCATGTGCGCTTGAGCAAAGACCAGAAAGATCCATGGGGTATTCCGCAACTGATCACCTCGGTAGGATATGATGACAATGACGATAAGATGGTGAAGGATTTTTTGGAGCAAAGCGCCGAAATGCTGGAAATAGCCGGGCTTAAGGATATTGTGAAACGCGATACCCACCAGGCGCCGGGATTGGATATCCACGAAATGGGCGGCTGCCGTATGGGGCATGATCCTAAAACATCCTTACTCAACAAGTGGAACCAGCTGCACTTATGTCATAACGTATTTGTCACTGACGGCGCCTGTATGACCAGCACCGGTAACCAAAGCCCGTCTATTTTATATATGGCGTTTGCCGCCAGGGCAGCTAACCATGCCGCAGGGGAGATGAAAAAAGGGAATATATAGTTTAGTGATCAGTTAATCAGAGATCCGTGATCAGGTAGTCTTCCTTACCGGTCTAAAACCTGTGGTAGGGTTTTTCAAAAAACTCATCCACCAGTTTATTAAACTCATCCCGGTGCTGCTGTAAAGTAGGGTGGCCGGAGCCGGGCACCACCCACAAATACGCGCGCGGAATAGCCTGATATATTTTTGTGGTGTGCTCGATGGGGATGACGTCATGATCGCCGCAGATGATCAGAGACGGGCAGCTTACCGCTTTAAGGGCGGCAAAAGGAATATTTGGTTGCTCATAGTCGAGCATAAATATTTTCCAGTCGTTTTTCTCTTTAAGAGTGGTTCGTGGCTTGTTCTTATCGGTCTGGTATTGCTTTACCATATCTTTCCATGTGGAGGGGGTAAGACCCAGGGAATCAGGTGTAAGGTTAGCGCCGCTTGATGCGAGCTTGACTACCTTTTCGGGGTGGCGCATGGCCAGCAATAAAGCGTTGATGCCGCCGTCGCTCCAGCCGATTACATAGGCCGAATCAATGTGCATCTGATCAAGCAAAGCGGCGAAATCATCGGCCATCATTTCAAAACTTAATGAATCCCTGGAGTCTACCGATTTGCCATGCGACCGGCTATCTACTGCGATTACTTTGTATTTTTTTGAGAAATAGGGGATGTTTTGCCGGAAAGCACTTATACTGCCCCCATTACCGTGGATTAGCAATAAAGGTTTTCCCGTCCCGTAAACTTCGGCATACATTTTTATGCCGCGTATCTTGTAATATTTTCCGGCTGCCGGGTTATCACCATATTGAATACGATGTTGCCGGCTGCAGGCAATTTGGCCGAATAACAGAATAAGGATTAGGCTTAACAGTGCTTTATTCATAATGGCATTTACTGACGAATCGATAAATATAGAAAGAAGTTTTCTGATAAGTATTATCAAATTTCGTGGAGGGTATATTCGAAAAATATTACCTTTAAAGTTCCTTTGCCAGGGCCCGGCTAGCCGGGTAAAACCAATTTCAACCCGATTTAAGTTTAATGGACACCGAAAATATAAAATCTACCGGATCAAAAAACACCTTTGATGCCATCGTTATCGGCTCAGGTATCAGTGGCGGATGGGCTGCTAAAGAGCTGTGTGAAAAAGGTTTAAAAACGCTGGTTTTGGAGCGCGGGCGGAACGTCGAGCATATTAAAGATTATCCGACAGCGATGACCCCACCCTGGGAATTTAAACACCGGCTGCGGATGACTACCGCCTTTTTGAAAGAGAATCCCCTGATCACCAAAGCCGCCGGTTATGGCCAGGATAATTCGCATTTTTTTGTAAAAGATAAAGACCACCCCTACCTGCAGGAGAAACCCTTTGATTGGATAAGGGGATATCAGGTGGGAGGCAAGTCGCTCACCTGGGGACGGGCTTGTCAGCGCTGGAGTACGTATGAGTTTATCAATCCCGAGCGCTTTGGCTATGGCATCGCCTGGCCCATCGGTTACCAGGATGTAGCACCCTGGTATTCCCATGTAGAGGAATTTATAGGAGTCTGCGGTAATAAAGATGGTATTGAAGCCATGCCCGATGGCGAATTCCTGCCGCCTTTCGAAATGAATTGCGTGCAGGAAGTGATCGCCAAAAAAATAAGCGAGAATTATAAGGACCGTCACCTGGTGCATGCCCGCTGGGCACAATTAACCGAGCCTAAGCAGATACACATTGACCAGGGGAGGGTAAAATGCCAGGCGCGTAACCAGTGTATGCGGGGTTGTCCCTTTGGGGGCTATTTCAGTTCAAATAGTTCTACCTTGCCCTGGGCAAAAAAAACCGGGAACCTCACCATCAGGCCTTTTTCAGTGGTACATTCCATTATTTATGATGAAAAGCTGGGCAAGGCATCCGGGGTGCAGGTGATTGATACCAATACAAAAGAGTTGATCGCGTATAAGGCAAGGATCATTTTCCTCAATGCTTCGGCTCTGAACAGCAACCTGGTGTTACTGAACTCCACTTCCAGCCGCTTTCCAAATGGCCTGGGTAATGATAACGGGCTGCTTGGCAAATACGTGGCCTTCCAGAATTACCGGGCTTCGGTTAATGCTGAAATGGACGGCTTCCTCGATAAATATTATTTCGGCCGTAACCCTACCGAGCTGATCCTGGCTAATTACAGGAATTTGCGTAGACAGGAGACCGATTATTTTGGCGGTTATACCACATTTATGGGCGCATATCGTGATCCCAGGCCTGCTGACAGCGAACAGGGTCAGGTTGGAGGCGAATACAAAGATTCCCTTACCGAGCCGGGAGGCTGGAAAGTGTATATGTATTTGCAGGGCGAAACAGTGCCAAAGGCAAGCAATCATGTGCGTTTAAGTCAAGATCAAAAGGATCAGTGGGGAATGCCTCTGCTTATCACATCCGTGGAATATGACGACAATGATGAGCGCATGATAAAAGATTTTTTAAAGGAAAGCAAGGAAATGCTGGAGAAGGCGGGATGTAAAAACGTGCAGACCTATGAGAATAAACAGGCCCCCGGCCTCGATATTCACGAAATGGGCGGCTGCCGCATGGGTAAAGACCCTAAAACGTCCTTACTGAACGAATGGAACCAGTTGCATTTGTGCAAAAATGTGTTTGTGACCGACGGCGCCTGCATGACCAGTACCGGCAATCAAAGTCCTTCTGTCCTGTATATGGCCTTAACGGCAAGAGCGGCAAATTATGCCGTTAATGAAATGCAAAAAGGCAATTTATAGCTATATTTAAAACCACCCAAATCGTAATAAAGATATTCAAATGATCAAGATAAGCAGGAAAGCAATTTATATACTGATGCTTTCAGGATGCATGGCAGCCGGCAATAGAACGTTTGCCCAACAAGATAATACGAATAAGAAAGTGGAAGCCTTGCTGGCCAGGATGACATTGGATGAAAAAATAGGCCAGCTTAATCAATATAATGGTGATTGGGAAGCAACCGGGCCGGTAACCAAGGATGTGGGCAATAAAATTGAAGAGATCAAACAGGGCCGTGTTGGAGCTGTTTTGAATATTATGGGCACGACCCACACGCGCACTTTCCAGGAGGCGGCCATGCAATCGCGGTTAAAAATTCCTTTATTATTCGGCCAGGATGTGATCCATGGCTACCATATCAGCTTCCCTATTCCATTGGCCGAGGCGTCAAGCTGGGACATGGGTGCGATAGAAAGGGCCGAACGCATTGCTGCTACCGAGGCATCAGCATCGGGCATCAACTGGACATTTGCGCCTATGGTAGATATTGCCCGCGACCCACGCTGGGGACGGGTAATGGAAGGCGCCGGTGAAGACCCCTACCTCGGTTCGCTAATTGCTGCTGCAAGGGTGAAAGGTTTCCAGGGAACCGGGCTGGGCAGCACCGATGCGGTGATGGCCTGTGCCAAGCACTTTGCTGCTTATGGCGCCGCTATCGGCGGGCGTGATTATAATAGCGTGGATATGAGTCCGCGCACTTTGTGGGAAATTTACCTGCCGCCATTCAAGGCTGCATTGGATGCCGGGGTTTCTACTTTTATGAATTCATTTAACGACCTGAACGGAACACCCGCTACCGGCAATAGTTATTTACAGCGCGATATCCTGAAAGGAAAATGGGGTTTTAAAGGATTTGTGGTCAGCGACTGGGGATCAATTGGCGAGATGATCAATCATGGTTATGCCAAAGATAATTATCAGGCGGCACAGGAGGCAATAAAAGCAGGCAGCGATATGGATATGGAAAGCCGCAGCTACATTAATAACCTGGCTAAGCTGGTTGCCGATAAGAAAGTGCCGGTTAGTTTGATAGATGATGCAGTCAGGCGGATATTAACAAAGAAATTTGAGCTTGGACTTTTTGACGACCCTTATCGTTTCATTAACCCTGAGCGCGAAAAAACAAGTCTGAACCGGCCCGAAAATGTAGATGATGCCAGGGATATGGCCCGTAAAAGCATCGTACTGTTAAAGAATGAGAACCAGTTGCTGCCCCTTTCAAGGAGTCTGAAAACGATTGCGCTGATCGGGCCGCTGGCTAAAGCTGAAAAGGAACTGAAAGGTTTTTGGTCGCTGGATGTGGATAAGGGTCAAGGTATAGTATCGCTGATGGAGGGAATGCAAAATCAGGCCGGACAAACCAAATTCCTTTACGCTAAGGGTTGCAGCATTACGGATACGTCACGCGATGGCTTTGCTGATGCCATTGCGGCCGCTAAAAAAGCAGATGTGGTAGTAATGGCAATGGGCGAGGCGCCGGATATGACCGGCGAGGCAAAAAGTAAATCCAACATTCATTTGCCGGGCATACAGGAAGAACTGATCAAAGAAATAAAGGCAACCGGCAAACCGGTGGTGGTTTTGTTGATGGCCGGCCGGCCAATGATATTTAACTGGACAGCTGATCATGTTCCCGCTATTTTATACACCTGGTGGTTGGGTAGCCAGGGTGGAAACGCGATGGCCGATGTATTGTATGGAGACTATAACCCATCAGGTAAATTGCCTATTACTTTCCCGCGCTCCGAGGGGCAGATCCCGATTTATTATAACCATTATAATACCGGACGTCCTGCACGGAACGACAATGATCTTTTTTATACGTCCGCTTATATCGATCTGCCAAATTCCCCGCAGTATGCTTTTGGCTACGGTTTAAGCTATACTACCTTTGACTACAAAAGCATGGAGATCGGTAAGTTTAATCCCTCCGCCAAGAGTGATAAAATCATTCCTGTTTCATTTATGATACAAAATACCGGTAAATACGCCGGTGAAGAGGTGGTGCAATTATATTTGAGCGATATGGTGTCGCAACCGCTGCGTCCGATAAAGGAACTAAAGGATTTTAGAAAGATATTGCTGCAGCCAGGCCAGATCAAACGCATCGCTTTTAATATCAAACCGGACGAGCTTTCATTTTATAATGACAAGCTGGAACGTATTATCCAGCCCGGTACGTTCGAGGTCATGATCGGAAGCGCCTCAAACGATATCAGGCTGCAAAAGACCTTTGAATTGACTGAATAAGGGCAGGTTCTTAATTTTTAGCAGGTGGTTCCGATGATATCTCGCCAAATTCATTTACATAGGCCATCATACTTTCGAGCCCGCCACCTGTTGAATTTTCCCGGCGTTCCTGTTTGCGCTGTAGTTTATCTTCTTTCTTTTTTTGCTTGTTCTTTTCGAGCTGCTTTTTCATGAACGTTGCCTGGGACTTTGCCATATTGTTGAGTTGTTGATGTGAATGATGTTTGTATTTAAATTGAGGTTAAATAAAAAGCACCCCGGTCTTTACCGGAGTGCCTACGATTAAGTTATAGTGATTTTTTAGATTACTTTTACATTTACCGCACTAAGGCCTTTTTTACCTTCTTCTACATCGAACTGTACGCGGTCATTATCGCGGATCTGATCAATGAGGCCAGTGGAATGCACAAAAATATCGCTCCTGTCATCAGTTTGAGAAATGAAGCCGAATCCTTTTGTAACATTGAAAAACTTTACTGTTCCTTCTTTTTGCATTATATAATTTTTAATAAGTCGGCAAGGTAGGCATTAATCTCCACGTATTTTCTTTTTGGTAAAAATATTTAATTTTTATTTTATTAAAAAGTAATTTTTACCTTAATTGATCGTTTATACCAGTAGATATCAACAATAATTGTTTTAAATAATATAATTATTACATTATAATTACATATCTTTATAAAATAGGAAATCGATAAATTTTACCTAAACTTAAACATTACCCAGTTCGCTGATTTGGTAATATTTAAGATTTTACCAATCAGATAAATGAACAGAGCAGACAAGCTGAATTATTCGGCAACTTTTAATTCTTCCACTCTTCAGATCAGCCTTTGTAACTCAGGGCGCTTTAGCATTTAATAAAAAACAGATGGCATTTTTAGACCATGTATTACAGGCCCCCTCATACGGCTGGCAGGATACAAGCGGAACAGTGGTTAAACCAACCACAGGACAAATATTTAAAGAGTTTTTTTCGAGACTAAACGTGTTTAGGAACCGTAAAAACTGGCTGCCTTTTTTTAGCTGGTTTAAGGTTTTATGTCTCACACCGTTTTTCTTATTATTTATCTTTCATTTTTTCAGTCTTTACATGCTGCTGGCTGCCTTTTTATACAGCATGGTAATCATGGGAACACACGGTACCGTTTGGCATCACCGGTATTGCACGCATGGGGCCTATAAATTCAGGAACAGTTTCTGGCGGTTTTTTACGCAAAACCTGACCTTAAATGTGATACCCGAAGAAATTTATGTCATATCCCACCATGTTCATCATTCTAAATCTGATCAGCCCGGTGATCCCTATAATGCGTATTGCGGATTTTTGTATTGCTTCCTGGCAGATGTGAACCACCAACCCATAGCCAAGGATTTGAGCGAAGCAGATTATAACCGTATAAAATTGTTAATGCTTCACACAGGTATTAAGGCAAATACCTATGCACAATACCAACGATGGGGCTCCTATGTAAACCCAGGGCGGGCGGTGCTGTCATGGCTTTTAAACTGGTCGTTCTGGTATCTTGCTTTCTATTTGCTGGGTGGCCATGCGTTTGCTTGTACCTTGTTTGGCGCTGCCGGTTTTTGGGCCGTGGGCGTGCGCACTTTTAATTTTGAGGGGCATGGTAAAGGATCCGGAGTACAACGCGAAGGAATAGATTTTAATAACAAAGACAAGTCCGTTAATCAGATATGGCCTGGTTTTGTAGCAGGTGAATGGCACAATAATCATCATTTGTTTCCTAAGAGTGCAAGGAGCGGTTTTAAGCCAATGCAGTTTGACCTTGCCTGGCAGTATATACGCTTGATGAACCGCCTGGGTGCCGTAAAAAGTTATAAGGATAGCAAAAAGCAATTTGACGAACTGTATTATCTGCCCGAACTTGAAAAGAAAAGACAGATAACTGCTGAAAAACGTGCACTAGGCAAAAGCTTAAAGGGACAGATCAATTCGTAGTATTAAATAAGCTTGTTTATTCCATCATTTGAGATTTACGGACTCATTTAGATGTTGATAATTCTTGTGCGATTTTTTAATAAATTCCAATTTATATACTTCCCTTCCGGGGCCTTTTTATCATATTGATAAAATCAATTAAGAAAATGAACTGTTATAGACATTAACTATACACTATCAATTCTTTATATGAAACAGCTTGTTTTTAAAGTGGTATATTTGCAATAAATAATTACAAATATTAACAATATGATAACTATAGGTCAAAAATTCCCTGAATTTTCTAAAACAGCAGTTGTAAGCATTGAAAAAGGAAAAGAGTTCGAAACGATTTCTTCGGATTTTATGGTAAATGATGATAACGTTTGGACGGTAATGTTTTGGTGGCCGAAGGATTTTACTTTCGTATGTCCTACCGAAATTGCAGAATTTAACAAAAGCTACGGCGAGTTCCGTGATCGTGACACCCGCTTGATCGGCGCTTCTACAGATACTGAATTTGTACATGCAGCCTGGAGAAGAGACCATGATGATCTTCGCGATCTGAAATTTCCTATGCTTGCCGATACTTCAAAATCATTGGCGGAAGATCTGGGCATTTTGGAGCCTAATGAAAAAATAGCTTACCGCGCAACTTTTATTGTTGATCCAACCGGTATTATCCGTTGGGTATCTGTAAATGATCTGAGTGTTGGCCGCAACGTAAAAGAAGTTTTACGTGTACTGGATGCTTTACAAACTGATGAACTTTGCCCATGTAACTGGGTTAAAGGTGAAGAAACATTATCCGTATAATTAATTTAACTATTAAAGTCCCCGTATTGTGATAATGCGGGGATTTTTTATTCATCCTCATTCTGGAAATAATGAACGAGTCTACAGAGATTATAAACGAAATATTACAAAGCCTGGGTATTGACCAGGCGTACCGTACCGACTGCCTTACATTACTTGAAAAGGGAGAATCCCGCTACCTGCGTGATCTTAAACTAAACCTGGCCAGCACCCTTACTTCTGAACACTTGAGCGCAAAGGAATGTGCACTGATCGGACTTTCAACAGCTATTGGTAATAATAATTCCTTACTGACGCAATTTTTTACGCGCTATGCCGAAGAGCAGGATGCTACCGCTGCCGAAACGGGTGAAGCAGCAGGATGCGCTTCGTTATTGGCATCGAACAATGTGTTTTATCGTTTCCGTCATTTTACGCAAAAGGAAAAGTATGGTCAGATACCGGCCCGCATACGTATGCAGCTGATGGCCAAACCTGCAACGGGTAAAGAGTTTTTTGAATTGATGAGCCTGGCTATCTCGGCGGTTAACGGGTGCCAGATGTGCGTAAATGCACATGAGGACTCGCTCATTAAATTAGGTGCCACTGAGGAGCGCATCTTTGATGCCGTCAGAATAGCATCACTGGTAACCGCAGCCGGGAAAGTGATATTTTAAAATATACCTCAATTATCAGCATATAACGTCATCCGTATTCTAAACTGCCCCCAAAAAGTCAGACACTATTTGGGGGCATTTTTATGAAAAAAAACAGAAAGCATGGAGCAGAATTTAGTTTAATTATTAACTTCAACTCATTTATTTAAAAAGAATGGATTTTAGCCTTTTACTGGAACATGTGTTCAAACACATTACACTCACCCAAGAAGAGCAATCGTACTTTGTTTCATTATTGAACGTAAGAAAGATTAAGAAAAAACAATATCTTGACCAGGAGGGCGACATCAGTAAAGGCCCGGCATTTGTAACTCGGGGCATTATGCGGAGCTATTCGCTTGATAAAAATGGTTTTGAACATGTTATTCAGTTTGCCCCGCCAGGATGGTGGATCGGGGATATGTACAGCATTGTAAAACAAAAACCGGGCAGGTTATATGTCGATGCAATTGAAGATAGTGAAATTGTGTGGTTATGGAAATCTGACCTCGATAGGCTTTATAGCGATATTCCTAAATTTGAACGGTTCTTCAGGATACTGGGAGAAAATGCCATTGTAGCTTTTGAAAATCGTTTGATCAGCACCCTCAGCCTTCCTGCAATTGAACGTTATGCTCAATTTTGCAGGCTATACCCTTCACTTACAGAGTCACTTCCCCAAAAACAGGTGGCCTCATACATTGGCGTAACTCCGGAATTTTTGAGCAAAATGCTTAATTCCCCGGCTCCTAAATAATCCTTATGCTGTTAATCTACATTAAGTTTTCTACTTAATCTATCTTATTTTTTTCAATATAACGGCCGCCTACTTTTGCATTAATAAAAGTAAAAAAGATGAAAAAAGAAATTGAGAGAATAATAGCTCAGCCATCAGAACCAGGAATGGTAGGTGATGGTTTTCGTGTATACAATTATTTGCCCGGAGCAAATATTTCCCAGCAAAGGACCAGCCCGTTTTTATTGCTTGACTTTAACGCGGAATATGTTTTCGGTCCTTCAGATCATATCCGCGGCGTGGGTGTACATCCGCATAAAGGTTTTGAAACCGTAACGATTGCCTACAAAGGCAGCGTGGCTCATACGGACAGTTCGGGTAGCAGTGGTGTTATCAATCCGGGTGATGTTCAATGGATGACAGCCGGTTCGGGCATCTTACATAAAGAGTATCATGAACAAGCGTATTCTAAAAAAGGAGGGCCATTTGAAATGGTGCAGCTTTGGGTAAACCTTCCCAAAAAAGATAAATCAACCCCGGCACATTACCAGGCTATTACCCAAGAGCAGATGAGTAAGGTAGTATTGCCTGGCGATAAAGGCATTGTGAATGTAATTGCCGGAACCTTTAATGGGACAAAGGGGTCAGCACAAACTTATTCGCCGGTTAATTTATTTGATATTAAGCTAAAAAAAGGCGGCGAAATAACCACTAATCTGCCTTCAGAATACAATACTGCAATTCTGCTTGTAAACGGTAAAGCAAAGGTAAATGGTGAAATAGCTAATGAACACAGTTTCGTACTGTTCAAAAATGCCGGAGAAGAAATTACCATTACCGCAATTGAAGATAGTGTATTGCTGGTATTGAGCGGAGAACCGTTAAATGAACCTATTGCAAGCTACGGGCCTTTTGTAATGAACACACAGCAAGAGATCATAGCATCAATTGAAGAGTTTCAATCAGGAAAGTTTGGCGTTTTAAATTAAAATTTGCTGCCGGCAGCAAAAATATCATCAATCATGCAAAAGAGAATTGAACATATCCTTTTGGGCAGAGAAAAGCAAATCACCCGGGAAGAAAAAGTAAGGCAGCCTTTGCCTCACCAGGATTTCAGATTTGCAAACCCCTTTATCGTACTGCACCATATGGGGCCCAAAGAGATCGCTCCCGGCGGACAACTAAGGATACATCCGCATCCGCACCGCGGCTTTGCGCCGGTAACCTTTCAGCTGCAGGGAGAAGGTTATCATAAAGACAGTGCCGGCCACGATGAAACCATACATGCGGGTGATGTGCAATGGATGTTTGCCGGCAAAGGCATATTGCACAGTGAGGGCCCGACAACTGAATTACTGCTAAGGGGCGGGATGCAGGAACTGGTACAACTATGGATAAATGTACCCGCAGCACATAAATGGGATGAACCCGGCTATCAATCAGCAACCAAAGCAATTCAGCCACATGTATTGGAGCAGGAAGGCGTAGATCTACGGTTAGTAAGCGGTTCATATCAAGGTAAAACCGGTCCCTTAAAGAGTTTCACACCTGTTATATCCATTGTCGGCGAAATACAAAAAGGAAGAAGAGTCCAGTTTACGGCAACAGCCGGATATTGGACATTACTCTATATTATAAAAGGGGCCATAACTGTAAATTGCGAAACGGTCAGTGAGTACAACCTCATCGTTTTTGAAAAAGAGAACGAGGAAATCGTCATAACGGCCGAAGAAAACACGCAGATTCTTTTTTTATCCGCAGAAACTATTGATGAGCCTGTTGCCGCTAAAGACAATTTTGTAATGAACACCAAAGAAGAAATTGAACAGGCGTCGGAAGATTATAAAAACGGCGTATTCGGTACCATGGATTATTAATGATCTCTTGTTTGGGGCCGCCCAACCCTGCTTTTAGTGTTCAAAAGAGCTTCCTGAGACTGGAAGCTCTTTTGAATGGGGGCGATTAACGTTTAGGTATTGGCATAGGTGCTCCACTGCACTACGCCTTCACGGTCCGTGGATTTCACTTCTTCGCTTTTAACCTGGCTCATTTTTTTGTCCAGTTCTTCGGTTTCCTTTAGCTCGTTTTCCATGCCTTTGTCTTCGACGGTCAAACCTTCCGTCTCTTTTATATAGGCAACGGGATCTTCAATATAATTCCATTGTTTACCCATATCAGGCATTTCACCTTCGTTCCAGGGCCCGCGCACGGACATGGTATTGGATAGATTGAACGCCTGTTGCGTAAAGCGCGGATCGGCGGCCAGCACGCCGGGGGGGAAATTGGGCTGGATATCATTCAGCGCCGCCTCAAACATTTTAAAATGCGCTACTTCGCGGGTCATCAGGAAAGAAAGGCTTTCATGGATATACGGGTCATCCGTAAATTTCATCAGGTGCTCATAAACCAGTTTGGCTCTTGACTCGGAGGCCAGGTTGCTGCGCAGATCAACGGTCAGGTCGCCGTTGGAATGGATATAGGATGCGCACCATGGAATCCCCTGGCTGTTCCTTGGGGTTACGCCGCCGCCGGTAATGATACCGAATTGCGGGTTAGCAGTTAAAGCCTGGTGGATGATATCTTCCTTAGCGGCCTTGCCGTTCATCACCTGCATGACCTCCGAGTTATCGGCGGCGTTCTTCAGTTCGCCGTTTACGCCTTTAAGCAGCATCTGGATCGTAGCACCCACGATCTCCAGGTGGCTGAATTCTTCCGTGGCGATATCCATTAGCATATCGTACTTATCCGGGTGCGGCATTTTCGCACCAAAAGCCTGGGTGAAATATTGCATGGCGGCAGCCAGTTCGCCGTTTTCTCCGCCGAACTGCTCCAATAATAAATTGGCAAAGTGCGGGTCAGGGCGGGACACCCTGGCGTTAAATTGTAGGTCTTTGACGTGATGAAACATAACATTAAGTTTTAGAGGTTTTCGAATAGCGTTACCTAAATACAACTGACCGGGATTAGCAATGTTTTCATTTTTTGGAAATTAATTAATTAAAAAGAATTATGTTATTGCCTAATTGGAAAACCGAGATAATAAATTACCAACATGATGTTCAATTGTGCACCTGATGAAAAAAATAAAAGACGGTAAACTATTTATTTACCGTCTTTTATTCATCTAATTGTCTTTATTGAGGAAGGTTGTACACAATTGCAAGCCGGCTTAGCTTTAAACAACGCTCAAATGCAATTTTGCCAAAGAATTCAAGGCGGAATGTTATCCGGGGCGTTTGGGAAATGTACAGGAAGCTTTAAGGCGGCCTGTAGTAAATCAATGTTTTTAAAAACTTTGGTTGTCAAAGCTATTATTGGCCGGAACCTTTATGACGTTAAAGCCATACTTTAATGCCTGGTGGCAGGTATTGCAGGTATTGGTTAATAGGGCGAAATTATTTTTAAAAGCTTGGTCGTCTTTTTCCCTGATGGCTTTTTCAATAGCATCCATTGCCGGAAAAATCATTACAACGGCTGCTGCTTCGGGTTTATCTTTATGAAGTGTTCGAACCTTTTCAAAGCCACCCATCAATTCCTGTCTTTCATACTCGGCCAGCGCCCAGTTTCTGTGCTGGCCTGCAAACCACAATTTAAGGTGATGAGGTTGAACAATGGTGTTCATAATCGCGCCGGTGCCCGGTTTGTAAGCGGAATGTAGCTCGTTTTGCAAGCTATCTATCCTTGCCTGCAGTACGCCGCTGCCGCCACCGGACCCTTGGCAACTTACCATCAAAGTAAATGGCAGTACCAGGGACAAGAGTATCAATAATAACCGTTTCATATATTTAATTATTTAGTGTGAATGGTCAAAAAATTTTATTTAATCTACGACTAATCCGTGTTATTGCGTAGGGGTATTCATTAGTTTTTCTTTCCGGATTGCCTGGCCGCCGCTATGATCAGTTGTGCAACCTCCTTAGGATGTGACTCATAGACGGAATGACTGGCGCCCTCAATTTCCACCTGGTGGCTGCCGGCGCGTTTGGCATACATGCGTTCCCGGTCCGGGTTAATAATGCGGTCAGATTTGGCAATCATATACCAGCTTGGTTTTGACCTCCAGGCCGGGTTTTGAATTACCGCGTGAAATGCCTGATCTGCTGTCAGCATTTGTGCATGAGCGGTAAATTCTGCTACCTGTTTGGGCAGGTCCGCTGCAAAATCGGCATAGAATTTGGCCGGATCGATATAATCGAAACCATCTGCGGTCTTTTGCAGTGATTTATAAGCCGGGGGATACATTTTTCCGTTGGATGCCTCATTCTCTCCTTTGTCCGGAGCATGGGCGGCAATATAAACCAGGCCTGCAACGCGGGTGTCATTACCGGCTTCGGTTATAATTGCGCCTCCATAACTATGCCCTACTAAAATACAGGGCCCGTCCTGCATATCCAAAATTCGCTTAACCGCATTTACGTCATTAACAAAGGTGGTCATTGGTTGCTGCACGATACTGACGTGATAGCCTTTTTTTACTAAAAGATCATATACAGGTTTCCAGCCTGAGCCGTCTACAAAAGCCCCGTGTACCAAAACGATGTTTTTAACGGCGACCGGCTGCTGCGCCTGCGCAATGGTCAGGTTAAGCGGTAAAGCGAAAAACAGTATAATTTTCAGCTTTTTGATGATGTTGGTTGATTCTTTCATCATAACATTGGTTGTATTTTTAAAATTAATGATTGCCTATGGTTGAACGGCAAGTGCTGATAACCATTATTCAGATTTTTGACCCACCGAAAATACTGACCATCATGACAGCCAGAACGGTGATTGTAATACAGATATACATTTTGTCTTTTTCAATAATGAAGCCGACAAGCGAAAATGCGACCCGCAAAATCGGCGTGGCGATGAGTGCGACTACACCCAGTTCAATAATGCCCTTTGCATTAATCGTATATACGCCTTTAAAAATTTCACCTAAGGTTGTCAACCCGGCTTTGGTTCCGATAAATGAATGATAATGTGGAATAGCCGAGGTTCCTGACTGAGTAAGGTATACCAGGCCCCCGATAAGGACGATCAGGCTGGCTATCACGACACCAAATCTAAGCTGTAATCCAATGAGCCACTCGATATCCTGATCAGCCAGTATTTTTTTTGAAGCCATATTTTTCATTGCAAAATGCTTAAATGATTAATTAAAATTGATGATTGTAGCCGTTATAGATCATTTCCACAGCAACAAATGAAATGGCCACGCAAAAAATATATTTCAACACCTTCGGATCAAGCCGGGTAAGTAATTTTGAACCGGTGAAGGCTCCGCCAAGTACGCCTAATATCACCGGGAAGGCAATGCCGGCGTCCATGTAACCTCTTTGCAGGTAAACCACGGCACTGGCCGCTGCCGTCACGCCAATCATGAAATTGCTGGTTGTTGTACTCACCTTAAACGGAATATGCATGGTTGAATCCATGGCGAGCACCTTTAAGGCGCCTGAGCCGATACCCAATAATCCGGAAAGAACACCGGCCAGGGTCATTATGGAAAATCCCACGCCCACGTTCTTTAGCTGGTAAGATACTTCTCCGTCCCGGGTGGGATAGCTATTATTCAGTTTCAGTTTTAATGACGCCTTGCTTCCCGTAGTTAGGGCCTCCTGGTTTTTTTTCCTGATGGTCATCGAAGCGGAAAATAACAGGATCACGCCAAATAAAATCGCAATCGCATTAGTCGGGGTATAAACGGCGATCACGGCTCCCAGCACCGCGCCAATCGTTGTCGCAATTTCGAGAAACATACCTAAACGGATATTCGTAATGCCTTCTTTAACATAAGCGCTGGCCGCGCCTGAAGAAGTGGCAATGGACGCCAGTAATGCCGCACCGATGGCATAGCGTATATCTACGTGAAAAACGAGGGTTAACAATGGGATAACAACAACCCCGCCACCCAAACCGGTAAGCGAACCTACCAGGCCGGCAAGGTAGGCGCCGGCAAGTAGTATCAGGGTGAATGTCAGAATAGTCATTGTCTTAATAATTATTGTCGAGAATATATTTAATTAGTTCCAGTGCCTGCTTTTTTCTTTTGCCCCTGATTGCTTTATACAAGTCCTCGTGTAAATGATGGCTCATGGCAAAATGGCTGATGCCCTGCAATTCACGCTGCGAAAAAAATGAGCGTATGGTTTGCGTGAAATGTTGATAAAGGTTCAGTAAGACTTTGTTTGAGGAGGCTTTGGCAATGGCCGTATGAAAGGCGATGTCCGCATTGGCGCATTGCTGGCGATCTTCATTAACAATGGCCTGTTTGCGAAGCGCAAGCTGTTGTTCCATTTCCACCAGCTCGGCGATAGAATGGTGTTCGACCGCCAGCTTCACGATTTCTTCCTCCAGTAATTTCCTTACGGCATTGATCTCGTCAAAGTCAGCGTTCTTCAACCGCTGGTCTATCGTTTGCAATGGGTTTTCTTCATTTACAAATGTGCCGTTGCCTTGTTGAACACTTAAAATGCCGGCCATTGCCAGGCTTTTAATTGCCTCCCTTATCGTTGAACGGCCAACTGTATAAGTTTCCATTAACTGCCGTTCCGGAGGTATCTTTTCACCCGCTTTGTACTTTTCATTCAGGACGTCCTGCCGGATGCGGGCGCTAACCTGATCGGAGAGTCTTTCGCTTTTCATGTCGTTTTGTTCACAACTCAAAGGTATGACCTTTATTTAAAGGTCATACCTTTTAAATGAAAAATAAATGCAGTTTTTCGTTCTCTTTACTTAGTGATGACCAGCCACCTGCCAACTAATTAGTTACCTGTCTATTTCGATACCAGCAAAAAGCCAAATCGGCCCCAGGACAACTAAAATCAGTATCGCTATTTCGCTTAAGTTTCGTCAAACGACTAAATAATCAACAACTTACATTAAATAGCGAATGCTTTTTTATTTCCGGTTTAGTTCTTGGTTTACTTTACGGTATTTTAAATCAATAAAATAAGCACAGAAAATACGTTATAAATTCCCCTGGATCTGACCGAAAGAAATCAATCCTTGCAGGTAATAAGGCACTGATCCGCTTAAGCAGCAAGCATTAAACCTGTCAAGGGCCGCGATGCGAGATTTTTATTCCAAACAATTGCACCTGTATAAGCACAAAGCGTGACCTGGCCCTTACTTTTATTTATTTTGTTACCACTTCTACACTGCCCCCGTTTTTAAACAGATCGTGTGATACAAAGTAATCCTGGCTCACTTTTCCATTCACTTTTATAGCGGTTAAAGCCCTGCCTTTATATGGTTTGATTATCGTGAGCAGTTTCCCGTTACTGGTTTTCCATTTTACTTCATCAAAAAGTGGAACGGTAACAATATATTTTGGATCTGTGGCCGAAAATGGATACAATCCCAACGAACTGAACACATATCACGACGACATTTCACCAGCATCGTCCATTCCGCTAAGTTCGAGACCCTTATCGCCTATGCCATACAGGTTATTTAAAATGTAGTCGATTATTTTTTGTGACTTTTCCGGCTTTCCGATAAAAGTGTAGGCGAAAGAAGCCTCATGGTCGGGTTGGTTGCCCTGGCAATACTGGCCCACCATTGTTTCTACGTTCCTTGCTATGTAATCAGGGTTCCATGGTAAGGTAAACAACGAATCCAGCTTTACTTCAAAGTTTCTGGCACCCCCAAACAAGGCGATCAGACCGGGCATATCATGGGGAGCATAAAAAGACACCTGCCAGGCATTTGCCTCGCGGTACATATATTCATAGTATGGATACTGCGGATTAAAATTTTTTATCCAGTCACCATTCTCCAATCTGCCGCGCATAAACCGGGTTGAAGGGTCAAAAACATTTTTGTAATTTTTTGACCGGGCCATTAATATCCTGTAATTGCTAGTATCGCCCAATTTTTTTGCAATTTGAGCTACCGAGTAGTCATCATAAGCATATTCCAAAGTTGTTGAAACACCGGCCTTCCCTTTAGTTTCCACTACCGGGTTTGCAACGTCAGGATCTGAAATATAACCCTTTTTAATATACTCCGTAATAAAAGGACGTGTTCCGCGTTCTATATTGGCATTTCTCAAAAGCAGTTTGTAGGTATCTTTAATATCAAAGTCATCGATTCCTCTTAGGTAAGCACCGGCGATTGAAGATGCCGCATGATCGCCGTGGAAAAATGTGGGTATAAAACCTGTTTTGTCGCCGATATCTTTCATCGACTTAATGACATCGAGCGTTACTTTGGGCGAAATAATACTTAAAAGCACATCCTTATTGCGATAAGTATCCCATAATGAGGGGACTGTATAATAGTTAAAATCTGCCTTTACTACCTGGTTTTTCGCATCGGTATATTCGCCGTTTTCGTCACTTCGCAAGGCAGGCCACAGGAATGACCTGTAAAAACAGGAATAAAACATCCGTTTTTGCTTATCTGTTCCGCCTTTTACCTGTATTTTCGATAATAGATTTTCCCAGGTATTTGTGGCGTCGTTGCATACCCGCTCAAATGTTTTGCTGTCGATCTCCCCTTCCAGGTTTTGTTTGGCATTGGCGGTGCTTACAAATGATAGTCCTATCTTAAGCTCCACCGGGCCGGTACTGCCATCGGTTAAATGTACCATGGCGTAGCCGCTGCGCGTGCCGACTGCTACCGTATCCAGCTTTGTGATTTTAGCATTTAACTTCGCATAAAAGTAAACGTTCTCCCCACCCTGGAAGCCTTGTATAGCATAATCGCCAACCTGTTCTATTCTCCAGGTATTTACCCGGCTATTAGCCTTTGCCAGGTCGAAAAGTATTTGCCTGTTGGTGTTATTTTTAAATTCATATTTGTGATAACCGCATCGCAAAGTAGAGGTAAGGCTCACATTAATTTTATAATCATCCAGGTACACCTGGTAAAAGCCAGGTGCCGAACTTTCGTTGTTATGACTAAACCTGGAACCGAATTTAGCGCCGGGATTAGATACAGGCAGGATAGGAATATTACAGAGATTC
>JAQBOV010000008.1 GCA_028287895.1 Mucilaginibacter sp.
AATTTTATAATCATCCAGGTACACCTGGTAAAAGCCAGGTGCCGAACTTTCGTTGTTATGACTAAACCTGGAACCGAATTTAGCGCCGGGATTAGATACAGGCAGGATAGGAATATTACAGAGATTCATAACGACATACTAGCGACAAAGTTAGAGCAGTGCATAGATGCCTTCAATAAATTTAGCACTGATAGTATAACTTCTAACATCAAAACGGTGCAAGAGAACACGAAGGAATCTAAAGCCTTGCAGGAGGCTTTAAAAAGGCTTAAAATACCTGAAGAGGTTGTTAGTACCGTACATCATAAATATGAGCACAAACATCTAAACGAAGGGGTAAGATTTGCGCTCGTTACTGTTATAGCGGTTATTCTAATCACGTCTTCCATATCAGCATATTTTTATAACAGATATACCGAGGTTAAAGGATTTGAGCGCAATTACGAAATATATAAAAAGAATAATGAGTGGGAAATCGCATATTTCAATTACATGTATAGAAAGCATTTAAAGGAATCAAATAGTTATATTGATATCCATCCTTTCCCTAAGTAAATCAAACCGCACGTTTTTTATCCAGTGTTAAATAGGTCGACATAGGAAAACCGTCAGTTTTTTGTACTCCGTTAATCGGCCAATAGGGCCTATAAAGGCTGTTTTTTATGCACCAAACTGAACAATCCAATTATTTGTACTAAAATTTTGTATCTTAATATTTAGTATTATGTTGGATCTCCCAAAGCGAGAGAGGATATAATATCTAATTCTTATATAACAGAAATGATATATCCGGCCTCTCAACTTCCCCCTTTAATTTTTTTGGATAAAACAGTATATCGTGGTTTTCTAAGATGAAATAAAGGCTTGCGCTTTGAGAATTATAAATTCGATCTCGATCATAGGGGGATTTTGCCCTTTCAGTTTTATCAATCAACTCCAGTAATAATGTTTTGCTCATATATCTTGTATAATAAATGCTATATATAAATATAGTTAGTGTCTTTATGTACCAAAATACCAATTTTATAATTTGATAAATTTATTATTTTATTAAACGATAAATTTATAAACCTATAATTTTATAAAATCGGGGGTGAGCACCTGACAGAACAATCTGCAAATTCAAATAAAAAAAATTAAATACAAGATGGAGCATAATGCCTATAATGAGATTGTAGTAATTAATGAAAACCTTACATTTGAAGAGACAACTTTCGTAAACCGAACGGTTTTATTTGTAAGTGACATAGGACGAATCCTTGCGGATAAGTTGGTTGATGAGGGGCTTGCTGTTTATGATGTTATCGAATAATTAAAAGGAATAAAATGGACAGCAAAAAAATTGAAGACTTAGTTACAAAAGAAGATTTAGCTAATCATTTCAAAGATTTTAAATATCACTTTATTATGTGGCAGCTTATCTTCTACATAGCTTTTTATGTGTTTCTTATCTTGTTTTTAAAGTTTTACTTGAAAGGACATTAAAAACTAGTCCGCAAGTTTTTCACAAATTAACAGCTGAGTTTTTAATGGAATTTAAGTTTCAGGTCTAAACTCCTTTCAGTTTCTTCATTATATTTTTAATTTACTGGCCGGTTTATCTATAAAGTCAACTTCATTTTTTACAAATCTATCAGTTAAAGTTGACGCAATGATTTGTGGTAGTTGCTCGTTTTAAGGCGAGTTTTGAGGATTTCCGAAAGAATATATTAAAACCATCGCCACCGCCAAAAAATTAAACAGAAGGCTTGTTTGCGCTAGCCAGCCCAAAAAGACAAATCGGATGAATCTCATTAACTTTTTTGTTTAGCAGCAAGCCGCCCGTTTCCTCTTGGAAATCTTAAAATCTCCGCTTTCGATTGCTTAAGATGGATTAAGGCGAAGGATATATTTTAGGATACCTGTTCCATAAAACTTTAGAGCAAACAGTCAAATCCGATAACAGAAAACTGATTCAGAACAATGGTGAAAGTTTTTCTATGGAATTTACAATCCAAGTAAAGGCGAAAGGCCTTTTTTTGAGTAACTTTCAGGCACCTCACTCAGAACGTAGGCTCTTCACCGGGTTTGCTGTCGCGGCTTTAACTGATTGAAAACTTATTGTTATAAATGCGATAATTACTGCCAATAAACCAGAACAGAAGAATATCCACCAGCTTATATTAATGTGACTCACAAAATTCTGTAGCCAGTTGTGCATTACGTACCAGGCAATTGGTGATGCGATAAGGATGGCCAGTAACACAAGCCGTATGAAATCTTTAGAAAGCCTAATCACGATACTACCAACGGAAGCGCCGAGTATTTTGCGTATGCCTATCTCTTTCGATCGCTGTAAGGTAGCGAACAAAGAAAGACCCAACAGGCCCAGGCAGGCAATGAAAATGGCAAGGCCCGAAAAGATGGCGAATGCTCTTCCGAACAGTTGGTCGCTGCTATATTGCCGGTTGAATTGCTCATCAAGGAAATAGTAGTTAAACAGGTTTCCGGGGAATAGGGCATCATACTTTTGCTTGATCGCATTAATCGTAGCGTTAAGATTATGAGGGTCGACTTTAACTGAAAATGGCATTAACGGAGAGCTTCCCGAGAAAAACATAGTCGGTTCGATAGGATAATGCAGGGACTGCTGGTGAAAATCAGCCATTACCCCAACGATAGTGTATTTATCGCCCGACCATATTACTTGGCGTCCAATGGCTTTTAAGGGTGATTCAAACCCGAGCATTTTTATAGCGGCTGAGTTCAGGACCAGGTTAGGGAGACCAACCCCATTAGGTTGATAGTCATTGTAAGACAAAGTCCTGCCGGCAAGCATCTTCATTTGATACAGGCTGATAAAACCGGGACTGGTAAAATTATCGAGTATGGTAAAATGGTTACCACCGGGCTGATCACTTTTTTGGATATCAAGATTGCGGCGCAACTCATCGCCTGGCACCGCATCTGAAAACGCCGCTCCCGAAACGCCGGGTATCTGTTTTATCTCGTTTACGAAGACGTTTTGTTTGATCAAAAGCGTCGAATCGTATTTTGCAAGTTCGGGGCCTTTGATGATAAGCATCTGCGACATACTGAAGCCCAGGTTTTGTTCGCTTATAAAGCGCATTTGCTTATAAACCACAAAAGAGCTGACAATAAGCACAATCGTTATGGTGAATTGCCCGATAACAAGCGCTTTACGTAAAACGATACCTTTCAGGCTACTGATGAACTTCCCCTTTAATACCAAAACGGGCTTTAACGACGAAAGCACGAATGAAGGGTAAAAACCCGAAATAAATATGCCGTTTAAAATAAATACTACCAATAATGCCGAGAAACTATATCCGCCAAGGCTTTTTTGAAACAGATAGGCCAGTGAAAGCTGACGATTGATCAAAGTATTAAAGGCTCCCTGCAAAATAGCAATGATGATCAAAGCGATGAGTAGCGAAAAAGTATTAATAATTAATGACTCGGTCATAAACTGACGCACAAGTTGGAATTTTGTAGCGCCAACAACCTTGCGCACGCCCACTTCTTTAGCCCGTTCCACCGACTTAGCAGTGGCAAGGTTAACATAATTGATCCAGGCGATGATCAATATCAACACAGCTATGATGAATAGCCCCCAAACAACGGAAGCATTGGCAGTAATACCGATGTCGAATTCAAAATCAGAATATAAATGTGCTCTCAGAAGCGGCTGCAAATGAAACTTTTCTACACTGCCCGAAACCTTACTGCCCTGGAAATGGCGCTGGCTAAAAGCAGCAAATTTTGCTTCGAGCGCTTTATAATCCGTTCCGGGCCTAAGCATGATATAATGCCAATACCGGGAATCGGTAAAATCATAATCAGGCTTCGTCCATTTAGCGTCGTAAAGTGTGATGTAAGAAGTAAGGAAATCGAATTGCAAATGAGAGTTACCAGGGACATCCTTGCATACTCCGGTAATTTTAACAAAATTGGATTCATTACCCAAGGCGATAGTTTTGCCTAAAACCGTGGCCATGTTGTTGTCATTTACATTAAACATCTTTCTGGCCAGGGACTGGGTAATTACTATCGTGTGGCGTTCTGCGAGTGCGGTATTGGGGTCTCCTACTACAAGCGGGTAACTGAACATGCTCAGAAATGAGTTTTCTACGGCCAATTCATTTTGCCCCCCCAACTTTTTCCCATTGTAAAACATGAAACTTCTGCCTCCCTGGACTACCTTCCATACCCGCGTATAATTGATAACTTCGGGGAAATCAGTCTTCATGGCCTTACTTACAGCCGAATAAGTGACAGTGCCGTGCTGGATGAGTTTGCCATTTTGATACCGGTCATTATACACCCGGTAAATGTTCTCGGCATTTTTATTGAACCGGTCGTAACTCAGTTCGAAGCTGACATATTCAAGTATTGGCAGGCATGCGGCCATGCCAATAGAAAGGCCTAAAATATTGATCAATGAAAACAACTTATTCTTAATCAAGCTTCGCCACGCGGTTTTGAGGTAATTCTTTATCATAGCGTTATAGATTATAACTGGTAATTGGTCTCGTCCTAAAACTTTCTTCAAAGCTGAAAAAACTTTTGAAAGTCCTCAAATATGCACTTTTAGCCGCTAAGGACAGGTTGCTAAAGTTAGTGCAGAATGCGCATAATAATTATTTTATGTTTAATTCAAACATACGAGAACGTCTGTTTTAAAAACTGATAAAAATTTTGCAAACTGGATGAAAAACTTCCCTCATTATAGACAACACGATTTTATGGATTGCGGACCGACCTGCTTGCGTATGGTAGCCAAGCATTACGGTCGTAATTTCAACATACAAACTTTGCGAAAACTTTGTGCAGTCAACAAACAAGGAGTTACACTATTAGACATAAGTCAGGCAGCGGAGCAATTAAATTTTCGCTCTCTAGGAGCTAAATTGACCACCAAACAGCTAAAGGATGCCGAGATGCCAAGTATTTTGCACTGGCGACAAGACCACTTTGTTGTATTATATCGGATCAAAGATGATAAATATTATATCGCTGATCCAGCAAATGATCTGGTTAAGCTTGAAGAAATCGATTTCAAACGAAATTGGGAGAGCAATGAAGATGCGGGAATTGCCTTATTATTGACCCCAACACCAGAATTTTATGAACAAGAAGATGAAAAAGGCAGCGAAGTTCGTTGGTCATTTTTGTTGCGTTATTTAATTATATATCGCAAGTTGGTGATGCAACTGCTATTAGGACTCGGTATAGGTAGCATGTTGCAATTAATTGCGCCTTTTTTAACACAGTCCATAGTTGACATCGGCATTAATACCCGTAACCTTAATTTTATTTATATCATTCTGATTGCGCAAAGCATGCTAATTATAGGAAGGGTAAGCGTTGAGTTTATACGCTCGTGGATATTGCTGCATATAAGTACTCGGGTGAGTGTCTCCATCCTTACTGATTTCCTGATCAAGCTGATGAAATTACCTATCAATTTCTTCGATACGAAAACCACCGGTGACATCATGCAGCGTATGAATGATCAAAGAAATATCCAAAATTTTTTAACCGGTTCGACATTAAGCACGATTTTTTCACTGTTTAACTTGTTGGTTTTCTCGGTGGTGCTGGCTTATTACAATACCGCTATTTTCTTTGTTTTTACCTTAAGCAGTATCTTATATATCGGCTGGATATTTGTGTTTTTAAAACGCCGCAGGGTACTTAATTATAAAAGCTTTGAGATTTTAGCTAAAAACCAAAACAATATTGTGCAATTAGTTGGCGGCATGCAGGAAATAAAATTGAACAACTGCGAGCAGCAAAAACGCTGGGAATGGGAACACATACAAGCCCGATTATTCAAGTTCAACGTAAAAAACCTGGCACTAAGCCAATATCAACAGGGAGGATCAACCTTTATAAACGAGGGAACAAACCTGCTCATTACCTTTTTAAGTGCAAAAGCGGTAATTGATGGCAACCTTACCCTGGGCGCCATGATGGCTGTTCAATATATCATCGGGCAATTAAATAGCCCGATACAGCAATTCTTAGGATTTATTCAGGGTTACCAGGATGCTAAAATAAGCCTGGAACGTTTGAACGAAATACATCAAATGGAAGATGAAGAACCTTTAGGTAAGGAATGGAACTGTGTGCTGCCTTACGGTGCCAGCATGGATACTGCGCTGGGGTACTACTTTGTTTTTTGGCATATTGGTACTGATCATCAGCCTTTCAGCATTGATACGGTATCCGGATATCGTTAATGCTTCTTTAAAGATCGATTCGCCAAATTCGCCCAAGCCAGTTGTGGCAAAAGTACCGGGCAAACTGGTTAAATTACTGGTAAGGGAAAATGAGACGGTTAAAGCTGGGCAGCCACTGGCCTATATTGAAAGCACAGCTAATCATGATGAAGTGATCGGTTTATCAGGGAATCTTAAAGACCTGCAAAAGCTGGTGCTATTGGACAAGCCAATCGTAAACGCTTTTTTTAGCAAGGCAGACAAAACACAGCTTGGCGAGCTGCAAGCATCCTACCAAACTTTTTTCCAGGCGTATTTGACTTATCGCTCTTCGGTGCAGAATGGATTCTCAGTGCAAAAGCGGGCCTATCTCCAAAAAGATCTGTTGGATCTTGATAAGCAGGAGGCTCAGCTGCATGCAGAAAAGCAGATACAGCAACGGGATTTTAGTATTGCTGAAGATGAGTACCGGATGCATCAGAAACTGGCCCAGGAAAAGGTTGAAACATCTGCCGAATTAAGACAGCAGGAAAGCAAATATCTTGCTAAAAAATCGCCATTGATACAAATTGAGGCATCGTTAGTTACGGCAAGTACCAATTATTCAGCTAAACAAAAAGAGATATTAGAACTGGATAATCAAATTGTTGAAGAAAAATCTAAATTTCTACAGGCATTAAATAGCCTGATCAGCCAGGCTGACGACTGGGAAAGCAAATATGTTTTGACTGCTTCGCAATTTGATAAATTAGCTTATGCAGGCATAGTTCAGGAAAACCAGGTACTTACACCAAATCAGGAAGTGTTTTATGTTAACCCCGGTAATGAAGACTTTTTTGGTGAAATGGCAATTCCTCAAAATAATATGGGGAGGGTTAAAGTGGGGCAGGTAGTTTTGATCAAACTAAAAAGCTATCCTTTTGAAGAATATGGCATGCTAAAAGGGGAGATCAAATACATAGCTGACATTCCATATAAGGACAGTGTGTTTATTTCGAAGGTGGATTTTAAAGTTAGAAAAATATCGGACATGAAAAGACCCATTCATTTGAAACACGGGATGATGGCTAATGCAGAAATAGTAACTCAGGATGCGACTATATTGCAAAGGATAGGCCACAATATTTCAAAAATCATCAATAATAAATAAGTTTTCTTTACTAAATTATACTCCAATTGGCTTATCTTTATTGACAGTAAAAACAAAATATCCTTATAAGCATTTGACTTACAATGGTATTTTGACAATCTAAGTAGCTCATAGGGGAATCGAATAAATTTTTAAGTGAAATATTTTGACCGTAAATTTTAACAATCTATTTCATGAAAATAAGTGAAATGGTCTAAGACATCTATATACGTAATAGAATATTCTGTATAACGAATTGATTTTACCTTTTCAACAGTCGAATGTCCAACTACCTGATGATAGCCTTTTAACATATCAATTTGGGTTTCTTTTATGTCTGCCCATGTAACACCTCCATTCCCTTGCCCCCCTCTGAAATAACCCGCAGTGTGCAGAATATACCTCTGCGCTGTATGGTCGACCTTGTTTATAAGATCTGCTAAAGTGTCCTTTTCATCTTCAATCTCAGCCAGGATCGGAAGCTTTAGAAATTCATTATACCAGGAATTGGTTATTCCTGCATGAGTGAAAATATGATTTTCTTTTTGATAGGCAATTTTGAACAAGTGCCTGTTTTCGTAAAAAAGGCTGGTCAACTGCCTTTGCATCGATGGGCGGAAACCAACGCATTGATATCGCGGAAAATAAAGATAGTGTATGTCATGATTGCCTAACAACAGGACTATTTTATTAGCATACTTTTTTTTAAGGGTTATAATATCCTTTAGATTTTGGTAAATAGTTAAATCGGATAATGTGAAACTGTCAACGTAGTCGCCAAGAAAAACCACTTTGTCATAATCTTTTAAGTTTATTTCCTGCCAGCAATCCCGACCATGTATATCACCAATAATAATATGCTTCATTTATCAGTAAAATTGACCAACTCATAAGGTTACAAATGCATAGCCTTTTGGATTGATCCATTGTGTTTAATGCCTTAATATACTTAAAAATAATGGATTAATTATGTATTAAATGATGAAATTCCCCAAAAGAAGTAGAATGCTACAAGCAGAGACAGTTAATCGTTCTTGATTCAAATGATTGCCCGAAATTTTGAATTATCAGCCCCGCAGTTAGCCCCACAATAAAAAATACAATAACTAACTAATTTATTTTGAATTAGTTAGTTATTGTATTTGCGGAGAGGGAGGGATTCGAACCCTCGATACACTTTTGATGTATACACACTTTCCAGGCGTGCTCTTTCGACCACTCAGACACCTCTCCGGGAATTTGGATTGCAAAGGTAGAATTTTTGCTTGAATATGAATAATGAATTCTGAAGCCGGAATATCGAATACATGCACACTTCACTATTCGATACTCGTCCTTCAATGTTGGGTTAAATAAAAAAAGCGCCCCGGTTCAATCAACCGGAACGCCTTATCAATCACTCACACTTATCAATTTATCCTACGATGTCGTCATGATGTTTCTTACTCTATATAATTATTAGAATATAAATTTTTAAATAGGTTTAATTGTGGTTCTAAATATTGGGTCAAAAACATTTGTTCGGCGTTGAATAAGTTGAAATTCAGCCGAATAGTATTGAAACTGCCTTTTGCCGGCAATTAATCAACCAATCATCTATTTGCTCAATCTGTTTTCCGACGAAACAGGGCTAACTTAATCAACCATAAATTAATGCAGATAAATAATTTTACCTTATGTTTGCTGCCATATTGCCAAACAGGCAAAAACAGAAATATATAAAGCTTGTTTAGTTCCAATGCTGAGCATCAACGAGATCAAAAAACCTATTGCTGCTGATATTGATGCTTTTGAAGAAAGGTTTAAAACCTCAATGCAAAGCTCCGTGCCCCTGCTGGATCGTATTACCCACTATATCGTTAAGCGTAAGGGAAAACAAATCAGACCCATGTTCGTATTCTTTTCGGCCAGTATTTGCGGGGGGATTAATGATTCCACCCATCGTGGTGCGGCCCTGGTTGAACTGCTGCATACAGCCACTTTGGTTCATGATGATGTGGTGGATAATTCTTACCAGCGGCGCGGCTTTTTCTCGATCAATGCTTTATGGAAAAATAAAATAGCGGTATTGGTTGGCGATTACCTGCTTTCAAAAGGTTTATTGCTTTCCATTGATAACGGCGACTTTAAATTGTTGAAAATAGTATCCGAAGCGGTAAAACAAATGAGCGAAGGCGAACTGTTACAGGTAGAGAAAGTGAGGCGCATGGATGTGGATGAACCGGTTTATTACGAGGTGATCAGGCAAAAGACGGCTTCCTTAATTGCATCCTGCTGTGCCTGCGGTGCGGCATCAGCCGGCGCGGATAATGAGACGGTTGAAAAAATGCGCTTATTTGGCGAGAAGATAGGCATAGCCTTCCAGATAAAGGACGATATGTTTGATTTTGGAACGGATGATGTAGGCAAGCCTTTAGGGATTGATATTAAAGAGAAAAAAGTTACGCTGCCGCTGATCTATTCACTGAGCAATACTGCGTCCTCTGAAAGAAAAAGGATCATCAACCTGGTTAAAAATCATAATGATGACCCGAAGAAAATTGAACAGATCATCCGCTTTGTAAATGATACCGGCGGCCTGCAATACGCCGAAACGCAGATGAAGCTGTATCAGGAAGAAGCATTTAAGATATTAAATACATTCCCGCCAAGCGACTCGAGGGAAAGTTTAGAACAGTTAGTGCGATTTACTACGGAAAGAGATAAATAATGCCCAACGAATTGATATTTATAAGTGCCTTCATCCTGTTTATCTTCCTGATGATGGCTATTGACCTGGGCTTGTTTGGAAAAAGTGACAAGCCCGTCAGCATGAAACAGGCCGGTATCATGAGCGCCGTATGGGTATCGCTTGCATTGATCTTCTATGCCCTTATATTACGCTATGGCGATTTGCTGCATCATGTAGACAGTTTTGCTGCGCTGCAGAAAATCAACGTTAAAAACTTTCATCATCTCAAATTAGTTCCGGATGATCTGGCAGGCGGCTTAAACCTGTACCGCAAAAATCTGGCACTCGAGTTTATTACGGGCTATGTAGTGGAGTATGCCTTATCTGTAGATAATATATTTGTAATGGTACTGATATTTACAGCCTTTGCTGTCAATCCAAAATATTATCACAAGGTGTTGTTATGGGGTATTATCGGGGCCATTGTGATGCGCTTCCTGTTTATCTTTTTGGGTGCTGCGCTTATTAACCAGTTTCATTGGATATTATATCTTTTTGGCGCTTTCCTGGTATATACAGGGGTAATGATGTTTATCAACCGGAACCAGGAGGGTGAGATAGACCCGGAAAACCATCCGGTAGTAAAGTTTGCCTCCAGATATTTTGCAGTACACCCAAAGTTTGAGGGGAGTAAGTTTTTTATAAAGGTTGACGGAAAAAAATTGATCACACCGCTGTTTTTGGTGCTCATGATCATCGAAGTAACTGATCTTATCTTTGCAGTAGATTCAATACCGGCCATATTTTCTATAACCAAAGATCCTTATATTGTATTCTTCTCCAATATTTTTGCCATCCTTGGCCTTAGGTCGATGTTCTTCCTACTGGTTAATATCATTGAAAAATTTCACTATCTCAAAATTGGCTTATCGGTATTACTGGCATTCATCGGCTTAAAGATGTTAGCCGCAAATTATGTTGATCAGATAGGCCTTACCACCGGTAATTCCCTGCTCATTATTCTTGGCATATTGACAGTAAGTATTGTTGCTTCGCTGGTGTACCCCAAAAAGGAAGTATCAAAACCAGTTAAATAGATTCCTTGCCCGTACTGCCTGATACCGCCCGTCAATAACTACACGCGCTGGTATGATCCCGGTAAGTGTTTGATTGACAAGGACTATTACGGTAAACAGTAAAATCTTCTTATAACAACCCGCTATTTTCTTTTGAAATAATTTACTTAATCAAATGTTAATTACTTGCAATTTGAAACTTCAATGCGCTTTATTTCGTACAAAGGCTTAGAATAAAAAATTTAATTAATCATTAAAAATAATCGTCCCCGGGGTAAATTTTAACCTTAAAACTTATGTTTAAATCACAGTCATTTTCGAGTTTAATTGAAGTAAACAACGCCAATTTGGCTAATACTTCCAGCGAATTAATAAACGGTTTGAAGTTATTGCATGAAAACCAATGGTATATATGTGGAAACTTGGTGCTGAATGAAGGGGAATATCCTCATAAAGGCATTAATTCTTCACCCGAGGATTTGGATTATCAATTATTGGTAAATGCGGCACTTTTACTTGTCAGCGAAAAAGTAGATCAGCCAATTACCCTTACTGTTGGTTTTCCTTACGGTACCTATCGTATATACAAGGAAAGAGCCATAAACTATTTAAAGCGCTCTCATCGTGTTGAATATGATTCATCGGTATTTAGCAATGGTTCTAAAAAAACAGCGATTGTTGAAATTGGTGATGTAGATGTTGTGCCTGAAATTGTGGGTTGTACCATTGCCTTGCGTAAAGGTGAAGAAAAAGCTGAAGGGAACTTTTTTGTATTAAGTTGTGGTTTTGGCACGTTTGAATCGGTATTAAGTACCGATGACGGTATAATTGAGCAAACTATGATCAGTACTCACGGACTGAAGTACGCCATCAACATTGTATTAAATGAGCTGGAAAAAGCGAATTATCTTGAATTCAGGAATGCTCATTTATTAGATGATGCTTTCCAGAAGGGGTATATTATACTCAACAGGAAGAATATTGATTTAAGAGAAATGCGCAAAACCGCCATAAAAGCATATTACAATGAGGTCATTTCTCCTAACCTGAGAAACGTAATTACTGACGCCAACTTGATGAAAACAAATAAGATCTATTTGTGTGGTGGTGGCTTATATTATAACGATCTGGTCGATTGTTTTAATAAAGAGTTTGGAGATATTGCGCAGCTTAATTATGTAGCCGATCCGGCAAGCCTGGCGGGTAAAGGGTATGCATTAAATTCTCTTCGTAAAACAGGCGGAGTAAAACAATCTTCTGTAGGAATTGATATTGGAAATGCCACAACAGTTGTGGTAAACTTTAATGAATGAGTCTTATAAAGAATATTAAGCAACTATTTTTAAAACAGGAGATAGAAGAACTGCCCTATATGGATGAACTCCATGTATCGGGCCTGTTTGTGAAAAACGATATTGTTGCTCTGGATGATGTTTGGGTGGCCAAAAGTTTAACAGGGAATATTTATTGTGCAAAAAACATTATAGTTGGCAAAGATGTCCAGGTAATCGGTAATATTAGTTGCCGTAAATGTACATTGGAGGGAAGCGTAAATGGAAATATCTCCGTATCTGAAATGCTTGAGATTAAGGAAAATGCCGTTTTAAATGGAAATATTATAGCCAGAAAGTTAGATGTAAGTTCCTCGGCTGTTCTAAACGGATATATTACCACTATCAATGTTAAGGAAGCAAGACAGGTCCATTCTGATATCAAACTCAAAATAGATGAGATTCAACATCTGAATACAGATAAAGAAGCTATCATAACTGAAAGTAACGATACTGAGAATGTTCCAATTAATTCGGAAAAGTTAACCGCTGAAGCACCAAAAAATAGTATTCAACCTGAGAAAGCAAAGGTTAGTATTCAGCCTGAAAACGCAAAAATCAATATTCAGCCTGAGAAGGCAGAACCTGTAATCCGTGAAGACAACGGGAAATGGTGGTAGTTGAATTTACCGGTCCCGCCATTTTGGCTTAAGCAATATTCTTATAGCCGGTTACTATTATTGAAAGTTCGGCTGTCTTACAAAGTTTTTTAAAACTTCGCGCGTCTTTGGCCCCGATGGGTATTGTCATTTAGAGGAAAATCTTAACTTCGCTAAATGCAATGGTTTGATTTTAGCCACCTAAAAGTTACCTTTTTTGATATACTGGATATCCTGCTGGTAGCATTTATTATTTACCAGCTTTACAGCCTGATCCGTGGAACTATAGCGGCCAATATTTTTATCGGTCTGGCACTCATTTACGTTTTATTTTTTGCAGTGCGGGCGCTGCAAATGCGCTTGCTTACTGCCATACTGCAAAATTTTGTTAACGTTGGGATTATTGCCGTAATTGTAGTCTTTCAGCAGGAAATACGACGATTTTTGCTGCTGGTGGGCAAGAATGCATCACTGCAGCGAAATAAGGCCTGGTGGAGGTATTTCTTCGGCAAGGCTGAAGATGAAAAGAATAATTATGTGCGTATTAAGCCGATTATTGATGCCTGCAAAAGTATGAAACAAACCCGCACGGGGGCATTGATCGTATTTGCCAAATTGTATGACGAGCAATTTTATCAGAATAGTTGCGAGGTAATCGACTCTAAGATATCCAGGCGCTTGCTGGAGAGTATATTTCAAAAGAGCAGTCCGCTGCATGATGGTGCGGTAGTAATATCTGAGAACAAGATAAAAGCAGCAAGCTGTATATTACCGCTGACTGATAAAACTGATCTGCCCCTCCAGTTTGGCCTGCGCCACAGGGCAGGTATCGGGGTGACCGAAACCAATGAAGCTACTGCGATAATCGTATCAGAAGAGACCGGTGAAATATCATACGCCAAACAGGGGCGCATCAAAATGAACATCAGCTTTGCCGAACTGGAAAAATTGCTGAATAAGGATTTTTGATTAACTTAACCTGGTTGGGTCATGGCGCAGCTTGCTGCAATTTTGCCAGCGGATCAACAACTTTTATTCTTTTAACAGGCATCTTATCTATGGTGCTTTGACTGGCCACCGGCATTTTATCGTTGCCGCGGACTTTCAAAACAGGCATCCGGCTGTAAAAGGTTTCTGCATGGTTACCGGTGCTGTTCATATATGGCAGGGCAGCTAATTGTTCTGCTTTTGGAAGTTTTGAAAGATTTCTAAACGCAGAGCCGTCATCCGGCTTTAAACCATTAAAATTCTTTAGCGCTTTAAGTAACAGCTAATCAGTAGACTTTAACATTAATTGTTGTGCCTTTAACTCAGATACGCCTGCGATTAAAAACAGCACTGATAGAAACTTTTTCATCGTTGGTTTATGTGCTTACCTATATAAATAAAGAATATAAAAATGTGTTATTTTTTTTGGCAAAAATATTAAAAAAAGGGAGGCCGCCTGAACAACAGGCGGCCCTCCCTTTAGCAAACCCTAAGCCTCAATTATTGAATATCTTTCCCTTTTGCATCCGTAACAGCTTTTGCCGCGTCCTGAGCTGCTTTTGCAGAAGCATCATCTTTTAATTTAACGCGCTGATCTTTGATGTTGTTCAGTAAGCCTGCAACAAAAGGGCCGACGCCATTAAATATTTTGTATTTGATGCCGAGGGTCTTTATTTCGTCAATACCTTGCTGCGCATACGCCGGATTATCTACATGGCCGGTCATTTTGGCGAAATTTCTGATCAAGCCAAATTTTGTATTTATATCAGCATCAGTAAACTGTTTGTAAACAAAAGGCCATTGTGCCGAACTCCCGCTTTCTGAATATACCGATACCATTGCCTGGGTAAGTGCACCCCGGTTATCACTTTCAAATCCTTTGGCTAGTTGTAATGCCTGGGCCGGGTCCAACTGGCTGATACCATTTAAAGCAGCGCCCTGTACCGCATATGATTCGCTTTTTAAAGCTTGTTTAAACATAGCCATATTGCCCTGGGCTTTCAATTTGGCCAAAGCGCTCAGTGCTGCAGCACGCACTAACGTATTCTGGTCAGACTGAGCCAATGAAGTTAATACCGGCAATGCCGCATTATGAATATCATCATTTGTCATATTTAATGCCCTGATGGCTTTTACACGCAAGCCATAGTATTTATCCTTTAAAGCCGCCAGTAATACTTTTTGGGCGCCTTTTTCAGATTGCTTTCCCTGGGCGGCTTCTATCGCTTCATAACGGTCCATATATAATGGCGCATTAAAATATTGGAACACGTATTCATCCAGTGTTTTGCTGTCAGTCTTTTGCGTAAGCAGTATCTTGTCTCCATCCACATTCACCAGGTCGGGGTTAGCGTCTGTGTGGAAAGTTAAAGTATCGGCCTTATCATTCATCCACACTTTATGACGTTCCTTTTTACCACCGGCATAAATATCTACAGCAAAAGGCAATTTAAATATCTGCCCTTGCTGTTTTTGGGTTAAGTAAATGGTTTCAGTTTTTGAAGCATCATCCCATTTATAGCTGATGTCCAACACCGGGTGCCCTGCGCCGTAATACCATTGGTTGAAGAACCAGTTAAGATCGCGCCCGCTTGCTTCTTCTTCAGCCAAACGCAGTTGCTGTGCCTCGCCATTTTTAAAGGCATTCGTTTTAAGATATAGGTTCAACCCTTTAAAGAATGCCGCATCACCCAGGTAATTGCGCAGCATATTTAAAATGCGGCCTCCTTTTTGATAGGTCACTACATCAAATACATCTTCCTTATCGTCATAATGAAAACGTACCAGGTCTTTTGCGGCTGCATCGGGCTGTTCAAGGTAATTTAACAGAGCCTCGTGATCATGATCGTCCCCGGCATCTTTACCATATTTATGCTCGGCCCAAAGGGTTTCGCTGAAGTCAGCAAAGGACTCATTAACCGTCAGGTTACTCCAGCTTTCGCAGGTTACATAGTCTCCAAACCATTGGTGGAACAGTTCGTGAGCAATAGTGCTGCGGCCGGCGTCGTAATAGCGGTCTATCAGTTCGCGATGGGTGCCCTGTACATATTCGCCATGCAAGGTAGCAGTAGTGTTTTCCATCGCACCGCTTACGTAATCGCGCACCACGATCTGAGCGTATTTGTTCCATGGGAAATCAACACCAAGGGTTTTTGAATAGAACTCGATCAGTTCCGGTGTCATCCCGAAAATTTCTTTAGCGTAAGGCGCGTATTTTGGCTCCAGGTAATAGTTTACCTCTTTATTACGCCATTTATCATGGTATATCTTAAAATCACCAACGGCCATCATAAACAGGTAAGGTGAGTGGGGCAGTTCCATTTTCCAGGTATCGGTGCGTGTGCCATCACTGTTTTTCTTTTGCCCCGCCAGGCGACCATTTGACAGGGTAACATATTTTGCCGGAACGGTCATGCTGATCTCGTCAGTAGTCTTTTGTTCGGGCTTATCAATAGTAGGAAACCATGCCGATGAACTTTCGGTTTCTCCCTGCGTCCATATTTGGGTTGGTTTATCTTTTTCGGTACCGTCCGGATTTATAAAATATAAACCTTTGGCATCATTTATAGCTGCGCTGCCTTTTGCTTTCAGCAGATTGGGTTTGGAGGTATAGTCGATATAAATGGTATAGGATTCATTATTGTGATAAACCTTGTCCAGGTTGATAGCAAGGCTCAAACTATCCTCATATTTATATTTCAGCGGGATATTTTTGCCATTCTTTACTATTGAAATATTTTTAATATCCATTCCTTTTGCATCAAGCCTAAGGGTGTCAGTAGCATAAAAGTGGGGTCTTAAAGTAACCCATTCCTTACCATACATAAAGCGTTTTTTATAGTCAAAACGTACATCGAGTTTGGTATGTACCAGGTCATTGACCTTTGGCGGGGTTGCCCGGTAAATTTTAAACAGGGGGTCTTCTTTTTGTGTAGTCGTATCCTGTGCGTAAGATGTGCTTAAACTCGCTGCCAAAATACCCGAAAGGGCAATTGAAGAAAGCATTTTCAGATTAATCATGTCGAATATTAATTATTGGTCAGTATAGATTTTTCCTTCCTTCATTACGAAGGTCATATTTTTCATTGTTTTAATGTCCGTTAATGGGTCACCATCAACTGCTACAACATCTGCAAATTTACCTTTGCTGATGCTGCCTGTTTTATTGCTGATACCCAGCAGGTCGGCGGCGCTTGTTGTAGCCGCTTTTATCGCTTCCATAGGAGACATCCCTGCCTCAACCATGTATTGAAATTCGATATAGTTTTTACCATGAGCATACACCCCGGCATCTGTACCAAACGCTATTTTTACACCTGACTTATATGCTTTTGCAAAAGTATTTTGAATTTGAGTTCCAACTTCGGTTGCTTTGCGGGCAATTACCGGCGGAAAATATCCGGGTATCTTGGCAGAATCAGCTACCGATTTGCCGGCTATAATGGTTGGTACTAGATAAGTGCCATATTTTTTGGCCAGCTCCATATCTTCGTCGTTCATAAAAGTGCCATGTTCAATTGAACTGACACCGCCCAGTATAGCCCGCCTTATGCCTTCGGCACCGTGCGCATGGCAGGCTACCCGCATGCCGTAATCTTTAGCGGTTTCAACCACCGCTTTTATTTCATCAATACTAAACTGCGCGCCTGATCCGTCTTCACTCAGGTCAAGCACACCACCGGTAGAAGCAATTTTAATCACATCAGATCCGCGTTTGAATTGTAAGCGGACTGCTTTGATGAGTTCATCCCTGCCGTCTGCAATGCCATCGTCAGGGCCCATTTTATGATTAAAAGCATCGTCACGAAAACCAACTGATGCATCCATGTGCCCTCCGCTACCCGAAATAGCACGCCCGGCAGTGATAATACGCGGCCCATCGACCAGGCCCTGCTTTATGGCCTTACGCAAACTGATGTTTACGCCCGTCCCGCCAAGGTCGCGCACGGTTGTAAAACCAGCCATTAATGTTCTTTTAGCATAAACCGCCGCATGATAGGCTATATCTGCATCGGTAAAAGTAAAGCCTTCAACTATCGAATTCTTGCTGCCCTGGAATT
>JAQBOV010000014.1 GCA_028287895.1 Mucilaginibacter sp.
CTTCAATTTTTGCACTAAACTTTTCAATTGGGGTGGTGACCGGCATTTTTATGTCCATTCAATTTGGCCTTAACACGATTTATTACAGTTTATTTATTGATGTTTATCAAACATTACTTTCCGATACAGAAAGTACTTGTGTTATGATTATCAGCAAGTTACAAGTTTTGAATTACAAATCAGTAACAAAATTTTCGAGGCTTTTTTGCCCCTTTTTCAAGGGTATTAATGTGGATAACTCAACGCTAATTACAGGAAATTTTAAACAAATTCCAAAGTAAAAAAATAAATATGCCTGGAGTTACCCCCTCTCCTTTTGTCAATTTTTTAAAATTCACAAATTCGTGTTTATTCTTTAATAGGGGTTCTTTTCCACTAAAGGCTACTAAAGGGATTTTGAACTCCAAAATGAAAGCGTTAATAAGTTGATTATTAACTCTTTCTAATTCACAGCGCTTTTTATTCTTATGCCCGCTATTTTTTGAATAAACTGCATTTATTCTAAGTTGCTGAATATAAATAATTTGCATTTGAGTAAGTGTTCAAAATCCCTTTTGGTCTTGAAAAGAAAGTAAGTTTGAACACGGCATGCTAAAGTTTTTAACCTGAGTTGCCCAGGATCATGACAATATCTTATCCACCATTTCCTTAGCCGTTTGAATGGGCCAGGGATTGCTGTGAACCTTGTTGGTGATCAGCGCGCCATCAAACAGCATATATAGGTGATCTGCATATTGCTCTTTCTTTAAGGGCCTTAATATATCTGCAAATAATGCCCTTACATTATCTTTTTGCTTTTTAATGATCGTTTTAACCCTGCCGCCGTCCGACGGTAATTCTGAAACAATATTTAAAAAGCCGCAGCCGCAATAGGCCGCCTGGGAAGAGAGCTCGATCAGGAAATCAAATAAGCCCAGGATCTTTTCTTTTGGGCTGTCATATTTATCGGCTTCCGCTTTCAGCCATTCATCTGTCTGGGCGCTCATATTCGTGAGGTATTCGATCAGCAGGTCTTCCTTGGCATGAAAATGTTCATACAAGGTGGTTTTGGCCACCCCTGATTCTTTGATGATCTGGTTAATCCCGGTAGCGATATAGCCTTGCCTGTAAAATAAATTAGAAGCCGTTTCCAATATCCGTTCGCGTGCGTCGCTATTTCTCATAGAACGAATGTAGGTGATTTTTAAAAAAACCGACAAGTCAGTAGGTTGAATTTGAGGCTGTCAGCCCAAATATGACACAGCGTCCATACGAGTCCGGCTTTGCGGGAATACTTTCGTTCTCAATAACAGACTGGTCTGTAGTATTTATCAAAAAACTTTAAAAGCAAAAAACAATGTCAACACAAACTCAAACAGCAGCATCCTCTAAATCCACGGGGACGCTTAAAACAATTATCTGGTCAGGACTGGCAGCCGGTATTTTAGACGGCCTGGCAGCCATGATAGTTTTTCATATCTGGTTTAAACTAACCCCGGGCCAGGTCATGCAATTCATCGCCAGCGGTGTTTTTGGCCCGTCTTCCTTTACCGGCGGCACGAACACGGTGTTCGCGGGAATCTTTTTCCATTTTGTAATCGCTTATATTTTTGCCGCGTTCTATTACTTCGTTTTTCCCAAACTCAGCTTTTTAAGAACAAAGCCGGTGATCGCCGGTCTGATCTACGGCTTTGGGATCTGGCTGGTGATGAATATGCTGGTCATTCCCATGTCGCAGATCCAGCCATCTCCGTTTAATGCAGGACTGGCGGCCGTGAGTGTCGTATGGCACATGGTTTTAGTCGGTCTGCCGATTGCCGTTATCACCAAAAAATTCTTTAATCAATCGGACTCAAACACCAAATAATAAACCTAATGGCAAATCAAAAGATCATCGTGCTGGCGGAACTAACCGTCAAACCGGAGTTCCTGGAGGAAGTGATCGCGATCTCCCGGAAAAACATCAATGCCTCCCTACAGGAGCCGGGCTGTGAAACATTTATCATGACCGCGAAAAAAGCGGAGCCCAATACCCTGGTTTTCTTTGAAATATGGTCATCGCAGGAGGCGCTCCAGTTGCATGTGGAAGAGGCTTATACCAAACAATTCTTCGCGGAAATTCCGGAGCGGCTGGTGACAGCGCCGGTATTGCAGTTCCTGGAAGAAAGGTAACCATTATAAATATTTAACAACATGAAAACATATTTTCGATTAACCGCAAAGTTTAGCTTGTTCACACTTTTCCTGATTGCTGTGGCGCAGCTATCCAGGGCGCAGGTGGCCGATACCACGAAAGCGCCTTATACGCTGTCAGCGCCTGCGAACTGGACAGTCGAACACTTTACGCTGCCGCCCGATTTTGCACCGCAGCTGAACTGGAAAGGCGAGGAAGAACTGCGCCTGCATCCGGGCTGGGCAGACCCGAAAAACGAGGGCCATTTGTCCTATGTTTTTCTCTGGTGGATCAGGCAAGCCATCCCGGTGAATAAGACCGTTTTAAAAGATGATCTCCGGATCTATTTTTCAGGTTTGGTTAAAAAAATTGGCACCATGCACCATATCCCGGCAAATAAGCTGGTTGCTGCAGAAACGAATGTAACCAGTGGGAAAACACTTAAGGGGGACATCGCCACCTACAGAGCGACAGTGCATATGCTGGACTTCTTTTCGCAAAAGCCCATTGTATTAAACCTGATCATCCATGTAAAGATCCGTTTAGCTTCGGTTACCGCTATCCGGGTTGATGCTTCACCGCAAGATGCCGGTCATCCGATCTGGAAAGCGCTGGATGCGATTAAAATAGATTTTAAGTGACCCCGATTACATAAAAAATAAATAAAAATGAAAGCAGTTTTGATCGACCGATACGGCGACGCACATGAATTAAAATACAGGGATGTTCCGGCGCCGGAGGTTAATGCTGATGAGGTATTGATCAAAGTTTTTGCCACCAGCATCAATCCCGTGGACTGGAAAATCCGGCAAGGGATGATGAACAGTTTGCCCTGGGCATTTCCGATGATACTGGGCTGGGACGTTTCCGGCGTGGTCGAAAAAGTTGGTAGCGCTGTAGCTCATTTCAGGCCGGGAGATGAAGTATATGCCTTTCCTACCCTGTCGCCTAAGGGAACTTATGCCGAGTATGTCAGTGTTAAGGCGGGTGAAGTGGCCTATAAACCGCAAAAACTTGATCATCAGCAGGCCGCTTCCTTACCGCTTGCCGGGCTTACCGCCAGGCAGGCGCTTTTTGACCACGGCGGCTTACAGGCGGGGCAAAAAATCCTGATCAACGGTGCGGCGGGTGGTGTGGGTACCCTGGCCATTCAATTGGCCAGAAACAAGGGGGCTTATATTATCGGTACCGCTTCGCAAAGGAACGTCGATTTCTTAAAGGAGCTTGGTGCTGATGAGGTGATCGATTATACGAAAGAAAACGTTGAAGAACAGCTCAGGGATATCGACCTCGTGCTGGATTGCATCGGTGGTAAAAACCAAAAACAGCTGGTTAAGGTATTAAAGCCGGGCGGTATGTTAGTGAGTATCGTAGGCTTGAACAGTGCCGTTGATTTCAGTGCAAAACAGATCAGGACGGCCTTTTTTATGACCAAACCATCGTCCGGGCAATTACAACTGATTACGGCGCTTGCCGATATCGGTAAATTAATTCCGGTGATCGCGCGTACCCTGGAGTTGGAGGATATTCAAAAGGCTCACCGTATAAGTGAAGCAGGACACGTCAGGGGGAAGATTGTCTTAAATGTAGCGTCGAAATAAAGATTGGTTTGCGCGATACTGATCTGATGGGAACACCGATATACAAGTCTTTAAGACTTCTATTGTCTAAATGAGCTATTGGTTTGTCGGTTCACCTTTTTTAAATTATCGGCAATGTGGTGATCAACCCGGTTTGATTCATAACTAAACAAGAAAAGCAGAGCATTTAACTGTTCTGCCTTTCTTATGGAATGTATTTGAAACCTATTTTTAAAGCCTTGCTACGGCAAACTCTGCCACTTGAATAAAATATTTTACGCTAATAGCGAAAATTTAAATGGAAAACCATGTCAAATTAATTCAAGCGATTTGCTTAGTTGATAATGGTTCTCTTATAGTTTACTAAAATAAATATTTTGATCATCCAGCAGGTAATCACGGATATCATTGCTTTGCTATTGACTAATGTCACTTAGCCAGCACAACAAGCGGTTTACCTTTTTCAACGATATAGGTAGCGAGTTCTTTTGCATTTCCTTTACCCACGTTTCTCGCCGAATGAATTGTGCCTGTCGGGATAAATAAAACCTGGCCCGCCTTAAGCCTTACGGGGGGCTTGCCCTCAATTTGATATTCCAGCAAACCCTCCAGGACATAAATAATCTCTTCGCCTGGATGATGATGTTTGCCGAATCCAGTTCCCGGCTCGAAGTCAATACGCACCTGGACAGCTTCGCGTTCAGGGCTACTCAAATCGTGCCGCTGAAGCTCGGTGCGTTTGATGCCGGGCTGTTGTGCCAGTGCAGTATTAAAAACGGCAAGTGATGCGAAAACAATGGCAACAATAATACCGGCGAGGTAACCTTTTTTCTTTTTCATAATGCTTAACAATTTTAAAATCCTTACTAAACCAGATTAATTAGTTTCTATAACATGGGCAATAGCATCCTTCATGAACCCAGTGCTATTTAGCATAGCCATCCACTTCAATGATGGCGTTAACAAAGTCCTGCGGCGCTTCTTCCGGGACATTATGGCCGATACCGTTCAATATTTTATGAGCGTATTTTCCGGTGAATTTTTTAGCATATGCTGCCCCGTCTGCTGCGGCTCCGTCAAAGTCACTGCTGATGGTGATACTCGGCACCGTGATAACAGGGCCTGCCGCCAGCTTTTTTTCCAGTTCGTCATACTTCGGCTCGCCTTTGGCCAGGCTTAACCGCCAGCGGTAGTTATGGATCACGATGCTAACATGATCAGGGTTGTCGAAGGAAGCTGCCGATCGATCATAGGTAGCGTCATCAAAGTTCCATTTCGGCGAGGCAATTTGCCAGATCAGTTTATTGAAGTCATGACGGTTAATATCATAGCCCTTTCGGCCGCGTTCGGTGGCGAAATAATACTGGTACCACCAGCCCAGTTCCGCCTTTGGCGGTAATGGCTTCTGAATAGTTTCCCGGTTCCCGATAAGGTAACCGCTTACTGCCACAAGGCCCTTGCAGCGCTCCGGCCAGATCGCGGCTATGATGTCGGCTGTACGTGCGCCCCAGTCAAAGCCGCCTATAATAGCCTTTTGTATTTTCAACGCATCCATCAAAGCAATGATATCTACAGCGACAACCGACTGCTGCCCGTTGCGGAATGTTTTGTCCGAAAGAAAGCGAGTGGTGCCATAGCCACGCAGATAAGGTACGATCACCCGGTAACCTTTTGCTGCCAGTAAAGGAGCGACTTGCTCATAACTATGGATATCGTAAGGCCAGCCATGCAACAGGATGACAGCCGGGCCATCCGCCGGGCCAAATTCAGCATAGCCCACGTTTAAAACACCGGCCTTAATCTGCTTGATATGATCAAATGGGTTTGCCGTGTCGGTTTGCGCGTGCGCTGAACCTGTCATCAGCAGTGAGACAGCCGCGATCACAATGGCCTTGGCGCTTAATAAAAGGCCGCGGCTGTAGTTGAGTTGTATTGACATGATACTTTTATTTTAAGGCCATCCGTTAGCGGCAGGCCGTTGTGATGAATAGAGTTAACTTATAATATGCCTATTTACCCAGGTAGATCGCGGCCATCTCTTTGATAGATGCTTCTGCACCGATCGCTAAACGGCGCTCATACCTTTCTTTAGAATCGGCACCGGCGGTATAATGTACCCGGTCAGTCCCATCAGTCGCCGCTTCATATATCACTTCGGCGATCTGCTGTGGCGTTGAACCCTTGGTGGCTGGATCCATCATGGAGTTGACCACACCCAAATAATGATCCATTAATTCCTGGTAAGGTTCAGAGGTTGTAATTACCATGTTTGATCCGAAATCAGTCCGGATAAATCCCGGCGCGACCGTTTTGATACCGATACCAAAAGCCGCCAGCTCGTAACTCATCCCTTCGCTCCAGCCTTCAATTCCCCATTTAACGGCATGATACAGGCTGTCAAATGGAAAAGTGGTCAAGCCGGCAATGGAACTGACATTAATAAATAAGCCGCTTTTCTTTTCCCTGAAATGAGGTATAAAGGCCTGGGTAACGCGAATTGCACCTAATAAATTGGTATTTACCTGCTGCAATAATTGCTCATCAGTCACGCTTTCCAGCGGCCCTATGGCGCCATAGGCAGCGTTATTCAAGACCACGTCTATGTTGCCTGTTGCAATTGCCGCAGCAGCTGTTTGCCTGATTTCTGCTGGATTGGTAATATCCAAAGGCAAAATAGTCACATTTTCCAGCTTGTCAAATTCGTTCGTTTTTGCCGGATTACGCATCGTGGCAATTACGTTCCAGCCTTTGCTTTGAAATAAATGAACGGCTGCCTTTCCAAGGCCGCCTGAGGTTCCGGTAATTAATATTGTTTTCATGTTTTCTTTGTTTTTAGTATAGGACAAAGAACGGTGAAATACAAACCCGGCATATTGTTGAAAAGGTCAATCTTCATTGTTATAACGTTCAAGAATTAAAAGCCGGTTATGCCGAATGTTTTGGCTGTAGCAGCCGAATCTAATGACTCCCTTAGTAACTTGATCTTCCCATTCTCCGCAACAAGCCTGCCCATGTAATGCTGGTTGAATGCTGCGCCGGTCTCTTTGACGGTAGTGGTTACCTTATACTCCGCAAAAACCTGGTCCTGGGTTTCCATAAATACTTCCAGACTATGGAATTTGAAATCTGCTACCAGGCCGATCACATTTTTAAGAAAGTCGGTGATCTCCTGCGGCCCCTCCGCTCTTGGCGGAAAACCGATCGTGGCCAGGTAGGGTAATTCCAGCGCTCCGTCTTCCGCAAAAAGTGAGGCAATAAGGTCCAGATCCTGTACATTGTCAAGATAGGCGTTTAATAGTTCCAATGGTGTTTTCATCTAAAATAGTATTAAGATTATGAGTTCCCGTGTGCGGCAGCGGAAACTTCCGCCCATTCTTCAAAACTGGCCAACCGCTGCTCATAACGTTCCTTAACCGCCGGGTATGCAATTTTACCCAACAGCAAACGCAAAGGCGGATTGGCTGCATCAATTAACCGCAGTATTGGTTCAACCGTTGCAGCCGGGTCACCTATAATATCGGGGGTGGCGCTTTCTGCAAAGGCCTTTTTGATGGGGTCATACGCTGCTATTGCCTGAGTTTGGATAGCAGAGGCACCCATCCAGTCTGTAGAAAAACCGTTTGGCTCGATCAGGGAGACCTTAATACCGAAACCGGCTACTTCTGATGCCAGTGTTTCGCTTAATCCTTCGACCGCGAATTTGGTAGCGTTATAAATGCCCAGCACCGGGATAGTAACCAGGCCCAAGAAGCTCGATACCTGCACAATATGGCCGCTTTTTTGTTCCCTCATGATGGGAAGAACCGCCTGGGTCACCCAAAGCAAGCCAAAGAAGTTAGTTTCAAACTGGTCCCTCGCATCCTGCTCCGTTGCTTCCTCGACTGCGCCAAAAAGCCCGTAACCGGCATTATTGATCACTACATCGATCCTTCCAAAGTGCTCATTTACTTTTTCTACGGCTGCAAATACGTCCGTACGGCTGTTAACGTCCAGCTGTACAGGAAGAACAGCGTCACCATATTTGGCCACCAGATCAGCCAGGTCAGCCAGGTTCCTTGCTGTTGCGGCTACTTTATCACCGCGTTTCAATAATGCTGCTGCCCAAAGTTTACCAAAACCTCTCGAAGCGCCTGTAATTAAAATTGTTTTTGACATGATTTTCGTTTTATTTATTGTTGTTTATTATTATCATAAGTGACCAATCGGTCATATTTTTGAACAAATTTTTTTACAGCAATTGTGCTGTGATTGTTTTTTTCAGATTAGCCGAAATCAGCTTCATCTTGTCGTTATTTCCATTAGCCCGGCAGATCATAATTCCGCCTTCTATCATGGCAAACATCACCGTGGCAAACTCCTGGTGATCCCAGTCGGGATTAAATTCGCCATCCTTTATTCCTTGTTTAATGAGGTCAGCGATCAGCTGCTGGCTGATGTTGACCACCTGGTTTACTTTTTCTTTGATGACCAGGCTTTGCTCATCTGCTTCGGTTCCGAAATTCATCATCGGGCATCCTCCGGCCACGGGCGGATCCATCGGATCATCGAAAACCCGGATAAAAGCAAATAACTTCCCTTTGGCTGTTTTTTGCATGTTTAACGCCTCGGCAACCTTTTTACCCAGTAATTCCATGCTGTAATCCACAACGGCATTGGCCAGAATCTCCTTATTTTCAAAATAGATATATAAGGCTCCCTTAGAAAGGCCGGTAGCTTCCATAATATCGCTCAGGGCCGTTCCGGCTATGCCTTTTGTGTTAAAGATTGGCGCTGAACGTTCCAGAATCAATGCCCTTGTTGCCTCGCCTTTTGTCATTAGAATATATACCGACAAAAATACATGACCGAACGGTATTATTTTTATATTTTAATTTTTGTTGCAAGGGGATTACAAACAAGTCGAGGAGGCTGATTGACTGCTGTGACCTGTCTGCCAGGCAGGAGACTGTCATTACCACTTACGGAAGGGTCAGGTGGTCATTGAAGGAGAGTGACCAAATGCCTTTTTAAAGGCCAGTGAAAAATGGGAATAATCTTTAAAACCAACATCCATATAGATATCCGTCGCTTTCCGCTTTTTTTCTTTGAGCAGGAAATGGGCCTCACCAAGGCGTTTCCTGACCAGCCACCTGCTGGGCGTCATTTGAAAGATCTGCTCAAAGTCCCGTTTAAAGGTGGACAAGCTTCTTCCCGTCAGGTAGGCGAAATGCTCCAGGTCGCCGTTGAACTGGTAATGCTCGTTCATATAAGCTTCGAGGTCGATCTTACCCGGCTCCTGGAAATCGAACAGGATATTTTTTAATTCCGGGTTGGCCTCCATAAATATGAGGATGGCCTCCCGGATCTTTAGTCTGAGCAGGTCATTGCTTATTCGCCCGCTGTTGACCAGGTAGGGCAGCAGCGAATCTACATAGTTGTTAAACAAACGGTTTGACTTCAATAAAAAGACGTTATCATGATTGGCCTGGCCAGGATGTGCCGGCTTGTACTGCAAGCTCATTTCTTCCAGGGTCCGCTGATCGATGCAGATGGAAACTGACTGGTATTCACCCCCGGGCGGCGGGATCTTGGTGAATTTACTCAGCCGGTTGCGCCGGGCAAAACGCACTTCGCCGGCCTGGTGCAGATAAGATTTGCCTTCAAAGAATACCTCTGAAGTGCCGGAGATAATGTAATCAAACACATGCTGCCTGATAAACAATTCGCCTTCAATCGTTCGCTTTGAAGTGCAGGAATAAACAATTTGCGGGTTTTTGGGATCGGTGGTATTTGACATCGGGTCATCAAAAAAAAGGTCCGTTTTAAACATTAAAGATAGGGCTTATTTGAAATAAATGAAAAGATCATCGTGGCTACCGCAGGCAGCCACGATGATCTGTGATAATTATTAAAACGGGATTTAGCTATTTACTTCAAACACCGCTTTCGCTTCCAGGTAGGCCGCCAACCCGAACGGCCCGAATTCGCGTCCGATGCCGGATTGTTTGAAGCCGCCGAACGGTGCTCTTGGTTCGTCGACAAAGCCGTTAATAGCAACGCGCCCGGCCTGGATCTGTTCCGCAATTTTCGTTGCTGCCGCCAGGTCTTCACCTGCTATATAGGCATGTAAGCCGTAAATCGTATCGTTAGCAATATTGATCGCATCGGCATGGTTTTTATAAGTGATCACGCTTAACACCGGCCCGAATATTTCTTCCTGGGCAATGGTCATTTTGTTGTCTACATGGATGAAAACGGTCGGTTTAACGAAATTTCCGTTCGGAAGCCCTTCCGGACGTCCCAAACCGCCGGTCAGCAGTTCAGCGCCCTCGTCAATGCCTTTTTGAATGTATTCCTGAACCCGGTTCCATTGCCTCTGGGAAATGAGCGGGCCGATCATTGCGCCTTCTTCGGTCGGACCGCCCACTTTCATATTTTCAACGCCGGATTTTAACGCCGCCCAAAATTCCTCTTTACGGCTTTCCGGGATCAGGATCCGGGTTCCGGCAACACAAGCCTGCCCGCTGTTCTGTAAACCAACCTGTAAAGCGAACTGCACCGCTTTTTGAACGTCCGCGTCTTCCATAATGATCACAGGAGACTTCCCGCCTAATTCCAGGGTAACCCGTTTCATCGTGTCTACCGCGTTCCTGGCCAGCAACTTGCCGATCGCTGTTGAACCGGTAAACGAAATTTTATCAATGCCAGGATTCCGGGTTAACTCAACGCCTACAACTTCACCTTTACCATTCAGTACATTGATCAAGCCGGCAGGAATACCGGCGGCGTGAAAAATCTCTGCCATCAGCATGTTCTGCTGAGGATTCAGCTCGCTGGGCTTCATCACCACGGCGCAGCCTGCTGCCAGTGCGGTAGAGGCTTTTAAACACATGAACCAAAGGCTGATATTCCAGGGAGATATTAAACCTGCAACCCCCACTGGTTCCAGCATTACCGTTGTTCCCGCTGCAAGGCTATAGCGAAAAGTTTCCGGTTTCAGTTGTTCTTTGGCAACAAGCCATGAGCGGATAGCATCATCCAGGGCAAAACCGGCGAACCATTGGGGCGCGCCATATTCCTGATTGATCGCTTCTAATAAATCAGCGCGTCTGGCCAGCATCGCATCATGAATGCGCTGGAGGTAGTCAGCACGGGTACCGAGGGGTGCTTTGCAATAGGTTTCAAAAGCGGCCCGTGCGGCCTGTATAGCCTGCCGGGTGTCAACCTCGTCCGCCAGCGTAACTTTGGTGATGAGTTCGCCGGTAGCCGGGTTGGTTAATTCAAGGGTTTCGGTGCCATGTGGTGTAATGAACGTGCCGTTCACGTATACTTTGTCTAATGTTTTCATGATTCTTTTTTTAGACAAATATCTGCTTATCCGAGCCGGAGCGTATTGTTCAAACGTTCAAAGATATATTGTTCAAAAGTTCATGGTGAAATAAGCAGTCTGTATCAAACTTTGATTTACTTAGATTAAAGTAATGCATCAGGGACGATTTTTTACGTCAGAAAAACTGAGGCCAGTAAATGCAGAAAAAATAGCTGCACGTTTCATCTTCCTATTGACTTAACAATCTGCGGTTGAATCGTATGTTGACCCAATTTTAAGCTCCTCTCTTTTAAACAAGTCCTGTAAAAGGGGGTTTTTAAAGTTACTTATAATTTCTTCAACCTGTCTTCTTTCATAAGGAACAATCTGTGTTATAGCTTTTGCAGCGTATGCTTTTTGGTGCATACTGCCATTATTATTTAAAATAGAAAATAAAGGATCAACGAAATTCTGGTCTCCTACTACTCCCGATAAACGTATCAAGAATTCACTTTTTGAAGAATGAAGATACCTGCATATTTTGTGCGTTTTTTCACAAAATTGATATTGTGGAATATCCACTTTATCATTAAATATACAATTTAGCGACACAGATAAACTGTCGGGTGGAATTTGTATATGAATATCATGCTTGGACCTGTAAAACAGTAACTCTCCTTCGGATAATGAGAATGTGCCTTCTGGAATCATATTTACTCGCTCGTTGAGTGTCCCGTTAATTTGCAGACTGTTATACGAATAGCATCTGGTTTTATACCCCGGTCCGAAATACCCGGCTGTTAATAAATCAAAATTATGATCGTGACAGACTTCAAAGTCAATATTATTTTCTAACGATTCAAGATTTGGTCGCGGTTCCCAAATAACCGCTCTAATCTTGTAACGCTTTTTTTTATATAATACAAAAGCATTTGGGGCAATGAAATCACACTTGGCGGACGAATGAAAAGATTTCAGTTGGTCCGAAAGAAAATTTACCAGAAATTTTTTATTGTTATTAAGTTGATTAAAGTAACGAGCTATTTCAGGAATCTGATCTTGGTTTCGAAAATCATATTTGTTTTGCTTCAAAACTTCATTAAACTCATCTAATTCAATCGACGTTGAATCCATTGGAACCGTTAATTTTAAGGGCATGTGACAAGTATTAATAATATAAGATATTTATCGTTTTTTTTTACAAAATCAATTTATATTCATTTGACTTTTTAGATCAATAACATTCAAAATCCGAGCATTCAAATTATTTATTATTGTTAATGCTGATTTACCTTCTTCATTAAATTTCCAATAAAATTCAATCGGCCTATATTTTATATTCAAGCGCTCAATAACAATCTGGTTACTTATTTCAATTACTCTGATAAGTTGAAAAGGACTTGAACAGGATATTGATTCGCCAGCATAGACTGTTCGTTCGTCAATTATTTTATATTCTACATTTTGCTCAAAAAAATTAATATTTAATTGCTCGGGCAACTGTAAAATTTGAATGCGTAAATAACCATTGCCTTTGATTACCCAAATTTGACTTAGTTCCATCCATATTAAAGGCTCTACAAGTACATCAGAATCAACAATAAAAATTAAATATTCAAATTTATCGCTATTAATCAGGATCGTGCTATTGTGATTGATCAAGCTAAAGAAATCAGAATGAATCGTGGATACCAATTCATGTTTTATAAAATTTTGCAGGAAATCACTTTTACAATGATTAATAAATGTTTGTTCTATTGAAGGGAAGTTATCACGTTGCCCATTGAGTAAATCCTCTAATTTCCGGATTTCGTTTTTAATCGAACTTTGCATTTTTATAAAAGAATAAGTTACAATTTAATATGGAGTTCTATAAAAATATGATAAAATCCGTAGCAGTAAGATTTAAATAAAAGATTACCGTCAAGTATTGCCAATCTCTTTTAAATGTAAATAATATAGTTATTTAATTGATCTTATTCAGTAATTTAGTTTGTATGATCTTCAAATGGAGTACCTGGGGCAATAAAACTCAAATCAACAACTTATTATACCCAAGTGTGATTTCTTTCCAAAAATGGTTTGGGAAGAATCACAGTTATATACTATTCACAGATAACATTGAAGGGTTTTCAAAACAAACTTTAGATCTGCTTGAAGTACATCTTTTTGACGAATATGAATCCATATATAACGTAGATTCAATTGCTACCTGGAAAAAATGGTGCCCGACTCCAAGATTAGATATAACCCAGACTGAATTTTATATTGATAGTGACGTTTTCCTTTTAAAGAGTCCTGTTGAAATATTAGACTTCTTAGAAAATCCAAGATTGAAATATTGTATATTGGATGAGTTCCAGGGAGAGAAATGGCAGCATGGTTGCATGTCGAATATAGGGGCCGATTCAACTCCTTTTGTAAATGCAGGTTTATTTATTCAGAAAGTTGGATGCGATATCACTTCCGCATTAACAGAACTATTTTATTGGTGGTCGAAAAATATTCCGGTCCATGAACAAACTCATCATGATGAACAGGGGGCATTAGCTATTGTCCTTGCCAAATATTTTATCAACTATGAGTTACTAGTTTTACCAAAAGATAAATATGCTATTATAAGCAAATATCAAAATGTTGAAATTGAGAGTTTAGAAAATATTGTTTTGATGCATTCTACATATCCTAATCATCCTGCCTTTTATAGATTTAAATCAGAAATTTCAAGAATACTGGGCATCGAACATTGATAATTGCCAAATTTCCAATTTTAAAGGCGAAAGCTATCTAAAGCGAAATTTAAATCACTACAACTTAAAAAACAACTTTTATAGTTTAGATATCAAATTCACCTGCTTTTACACCTTGGATAAATGCATCCCATTCATAAGGTGTAAAAACAAGAGTGTTTTTATCCTGATCCTTTGAATCTCTAACCCCGATCGCCTCTTTTCTAATAGCAACCTGTACACATTGGTTGTGAACATATTGTGACATACTTGCCTTCGAAAATTCAGAATCTTCAAAATTTACCTTTTCCATTTTTTTTGTTTTGATAAGTTAAATATATGGATTATATTATTAAATGATGATTTGCAATTAAATATTTTCCCAGATTTTCAAATAGTGCGTATAGCTTTCAATATGTTCATTTATAAGAAGTTTACGAAGATATTCTATTTCTGTATATCGCTTATCAAAAGGCAACTTATTAAGGCAAATATTGATGAAAGCAGGCTTCGGTCCGGCAAAGTGTATGATTTTGGCTTTATCGTTTATACCCCACCAGGGTTTCCAGTCATACAAGGGATCGAGTCTCTCAATATACTTATGAAAAAAGGAATTCCAGGCACCTTGATCACAAGGTCCCATTCGCATATGTTCAAAGTTATAATTATGTGATTTTAAATGTTCGTGAAACTCAGTCTGCTTATTAAGCATATTTTTAACGTTCATTAGAATCACCCCAGTTCCATATCGTGACCAATCCTCTAAAGCCCAATCTGGGGTACAACTCAGATATTCAGGACGGATGTCACCAAGTTCAATCGGACCACAAAAAATGGTATCCACATCCACATACAATATATATTCATCTAAAATATTATAGTATTGCAAAACCAATGGAAGTTCAGTACATAAATACATGCCCTTACATATATTCCGGTCTGTTAATCCATCATATTTATCTTGAAAATCATTTAAAAAACTAATCTCCCAATTCAAAGTAGACACAGACTGTTTGGTTAGCCAGTCTAAACTATTGAATCCGAGTCCATTATAGATGCAGTAAAGATCAAGATTTGTATTTTTTTTCGCTGAATGGACGAGCGTTTTAATGAGGTCAAAGTACTCGTTATTTTCACCTGATATTGCAAAGAAGCATTTCATAATTAAAAGTTACAGTCGTTACTTTTTCCATTAACTTATTGACGGTTATTAGCCATAAAACCGTACAATGCGATAGAGGAAAGCCTTCCGAAATGATTGACTAACAATAATAATAATTTTCCAGGATTAAGGCCCCTACGGCAATACCGATATGAAAAGCTGCAGAATAGTAAACCGCATTATTTTATATTTCCTGCTGTTTAAAGTTTGCAACTTCGAACTGAATATACTTATAAATTTCCAGACCGAATTAGGATAAATTTAATTATCCATGCCACTGAACTGAGCTTTCATATTATTAGTGACTATTGTTGGCTCATCACAAAATCATTCAAAACGTTATTATAACGCATTTTAAACCTAACAGGCAATCAGATAGGCGTTTACAAATAATATTTTTCTAATATTATATCTATCGGTTAATATTAGTTAGTATATTCACAAACCTTAAACTAAAGCTTGTCATGAAAAAACTTCTCATTCTTGGGATACTTTTGGCCTATATCGGTAAAGTATCCGCCCAGGGTCCGACCATTAACCTCGTTGGCAGCAGCCCCTCGTTCAGTAAAGGCACAATTAATACTGAAGTGCTTACCGCAGTTATTCAGCAGAAACAAGAGGAGGTCAAACAGCATGTCTTCCGAAACACAATTGTTAAAGAATTCAACGATCACAGTTATCTCGACCATTTGCAGAATTATACGACCTATAGTTTTGTATATCATCTGATGGATATCATGACCAGCGGGAAAAATAAGACAGTGATCACCAAAAGCATCGTTCAGGACGCAACGGAATTCGCCTATATTTACGGTTCCAGGAACACTATAAAGTAGGTAATATTGCACCGTTTTCTATCAATGGAAAGTTTAAGGTTGGCCCTAAGATCATCGAGGACGCGAAAGTTACGCTGACCACCACCGGCGGACAATCGACCGTTACAATACCACCAGATATCAAAAACTTTAATTTAATGGTCGACCTAGTTTATGACCTGGTACTTAACAAGCCGGATCTGCACCCGGGATTTTCTTTTAATGCAGATGCTTCGGATCCTGCTTTTTCGACCTGGTATAAATCGGATAATGTTTATCTTCAGGAAATCGCTTCCGCCAACCCTACGCAAAAGGCGGCTTTGCAGGCAGAGTCTGATGCAGTAGAAGTGCTGATCAGGGGACTGTTAGCCAATATCAGTCAGGCTTCTGCCTTACTTGATAATTTAAAAACGCTTTCCAAATCACCTGGTAATCTTGGGTCAGAAGTTATCACTTTACTTAGTGATTACGGTAGTCTCTCAGCAAGCGAAATTCAAACCAAAGTCAATACGCTGATCACGAACTATGGGGCAGTCTTTCCTGCCGGTGTGAACTCCGCAAATATTCAAACTGCGGTGACAGCACTACAGGCTGATTACGATCATTACAAATTTATTTATGGTTTTTATGCCCAGCTGAAAAAATCTGATTTTAAAGATTTCACCCTAACTCAGGACCAATATTATGGCTTAAAATACATCACTCAGGATTTCCTTAAACTGGTGAGAAACCAGTTTAAGAACGATGTGGTCGGTTCGGTATTGGATTTCCTGATCGAGAATACCATTATTGAATACAATAACGCTGCAACAAACACGCAGGTAACTGAACAAACGGCGACTATAAATGACAAGGGTTATATTTATATTGATATTGAATCACTTGTCTCGCAGATTGAACAGCATTTTGCTCCGTCTGATAAGAAGACGGTCTACCTTTCCGTATTCTTTTCACTTGGAACCAACCAGGCCAGTTTTTTAAATTCAAACAGCCTGGCAGTAGATGCCAATAACAACCCTAAATCACTCGGGAATCTCTATTACGCCAGCGAAAAGATCGGGTTAAAGTATAAATTCTGGAATTGGGCATACACACATTCTTTCCAGCCGGGTGAAAACTTCAATTACTATAATGCGCCTGGAACATCTCCGCGAAGTTGGTTGCGACCACAGCAACAGCCGACAATCAGTGATTTTTATATTATGGTTTACGGATCCGGGTTATTATATAACCTGGTCAATTTAAAATCTGATGATAAGTTTAACTACGCAATTGCTGGCGCGGGTTTAGGGATCACTTTTTTCAACGGGCTTTCACTTAATGTAGGCCTCGCCTGTCCTTATACTGATAAGCGCTTCAAGAGTGAGAACACCTTTATCAACTTCGGTATTGATATCCCAATCATCGATTACATTGCTGCGCTGGCTAAAAAATAAATAGCATGATACCAACCCTGAAACGTCTTTTTTTGCCGGCTATCCTGCTGGTTAACCTGAGCGCCTTCGCACAAACGACACCGGCTGTGTTTTCACTGGAAAGCTTTACACCAAAGATTACCGTGCAGGATGGCGCTAACTGTTTTGCCTACGCCTCGGTTTATGTTACTTTAAGCACGCAGTATGCTTTTCAAAACCATGTCATGGCAGATTCCAGCCATGCTTTTTCATTTGGTTACACAGACGGCATTATCGCACATTTAGGGCCGGATGCTGTAAAGCGGCTTGCCTGGCAGACTTATGGCGGAAATATTAATGATTATGGCAACCTTGATAATGCCCTGTATATCCTGCAAACCTATGGAGCGTGTTTTTTCAATCGGTTTCCATATACCAAAGAAGCGGTGATCAATGCGCATTTCTCGACAGCATTAATGCAAACACCACCGGATATCAAAATAAAAAAGATCAGAGAGATCGTAACACCCGCCGTTTATAAGATGGCGGATACAATCCTGAACCGTGTTCGGATGGAAGTCGCAGGAGGCCATCCGGTTATCTGTGCCATTAAAGAAAAAACCGGCTTTTGTGATGAGCGCTTTATAAAACCAGCTAACTGGTCAATTGCACCTGCCTCCAACCATATCGTGACCATTGTGGGTTATGACGCAACTGCACGAACTCTGCGAATAAAAAATAATTTCAGCGAAGATTGTGTGTTTAGTGTACCACTTGACAAATTCTGCGCGGTTCTCAGTTGGGCCTATGTTTTGGATTTGCCATAATTTTTATTAAGCCATGATACTGAAGCAAAAATTATTATTATTCTCCTTATTTATCGGCCATCTTTCTTTGGCCCAGGTAAGGTATACTGCAGATCCGGGTCAGGCTCCCTTTCAAATTGGCGCGTCTGCTAGACTTACGGTCGGCTTTGAATTCCGGGAACACCGGATCGCGCCGCCTGTTTACCGGCTGGCCGTCAATGGCGGTGTCATGTACACAATTGCCAGCGTTGTATCGCCCAGTTATAATTTGGAAATCCAGATCTATAACGGGGGTCTCGGTTCCAGAGCCTATGGGAAATTAAGACACCAAACCACCGTGGATTTTATAAATGCATTTACCTTAACCGGCGGAACGGATTATCTGCTCAAACAGGATCGGGTTGAACTGATCCCCGGAAACCGCGTTCCGTTATATTACTTCGCTGATTTTGTGTATCCGGCCCTGATCAACCCTTATCATTTTTCCGCATCATTTGGTACCAATCTGGTATTTTCGACAGACCATGGCAAGTCGGTGCAACGGATCGGGTTTATCAATCTACACCAGGGACGTTTCCAGTTCAGCTATTATAATGACGGTGGTTATGGGATGAACGAATTGCAGTTAGGCGACCACTATGACCGTTATTATACCGGAGGAGGTATTTTAAGCTATTCACTAAACCCACAAAACCACTATATAAATCTTATCGAACTGGGATTCCATAAGTTCTCAGGCTTTACCGAAAATGCCTTCAATTTATCTAACCTGGCTGGTCTCTCTTTTGTAAACTACAAAGACAGCACACAACAGTACTATAATAAAGGATGTTATAGTTTGCATCTGGCCAACCTGAATACCGGCTTCGGCTTGACTCTCAAAAGAGAAAATGATTACGCCAATGATTTTCAGAGCCTGATCCATTACGTAATTTATGACGCCTATCACCAAATGCCATATCCTGCCAGTTATTCTATTAATGCTGATTTTAGCTCCGCCCGTCAACAATTTAATCTGAAATGAAAAAGTTAATTATACTGGTACTTGTTTGTTCGGCGTTCACTGGATGCCATTTCCGTAGATTTTATTCTATGATGGAAGGCCGCCCTCATGCAGCTGATTATAAATTGGACAGCCTGATGCTCGATTCCAGCTATCAGTTGTATGTCCGGCAGATCGGAAAGCCTAAGGGCGATTTTGCTCTAAGTCGAAATAACATGGAAGAAACAAGCGGTACAGATCAGGAAAGAATAGAACTGCAATATCTCCTTCTCTCGGCAAAACAAAAAAAGGTGATCTATCTGACCACCATACCGCCGCTGCACACAGGTGACGATATACACCGCTGGATCTACGATGAGCCACTTTATGAGAATACCAATTATGTCAATATATGGGTATTAAATCTGTTTTTTATCGGTGCTTATGACGAGTCCGCTCAAACCTTTACTTTTCAGAAGAAAGACGGTCAATCCAGCGACACCTGGACAGTATTAGTGGATAAGAATAGTTCTCTGCTGACAGTTGTAAATATGACCGATCCAAAACGGTCGCAGCTTCAGCATGTGGATAGCGCCGATCCCCGAAAAGTGCTTGAGCTGTCTATAAAATTTTACAAGCAAAAAGATTTTCATCTCGGTTATGACGGAAATTGGCTGGACAGCAATTTTTCAACAGGGACAGAACTGACCGGCAACCGTTTGGCTTTATATTATGCTAATGACAACGGAGATAATGATATTTTTTTCCATGTGGGCAAACAACCTGGAAACAATCATAACTTTGAGGATTTGTGGGTGCATTTTTACGATATTAGAATCAGGTACCAGCCATAATAAGTTCACCATAACTATTTCTAAAGGGAAATGCATTTGATGCTGATTCAAGGAATTTAAATTGGATATTGATCTGTGCATCCAGAAGACCATTATCGATTGACTATCAAGCGTTCTTTGTTTTGAATAATATTTTCGCGCTTCCAATTGCGAGAATTACAGGGAGTTATACAATTACCTGCATAATCCTCATAGGCCCTTATAGGTAATCACAATTTATCAAGTATTCTCAGCCAGTCTTGTTTTTGGAGTTCCAGCTTACGGTTACGATTCGCCCCTGAGCTGCCGCAGTGGTACATTGGAAACAAGTAAAGTCCGGAATCCAAATTTAAAGGTGACCCTGAGACAAACTCTTTTAAAGTGTGATATTGAGGCTTGATCTTGAAAATTGAAAGTACGGCTCTTAACGGAACCGTACCCAATGTGATTATAATACGTGGTTTAACTATGCTGATCAGCGGCGCTGTAAACTCCTCAGCGATTTCGTTAATAAGCTTCTGATTTAGAATCCTGTTAAGGTCTCCCTGCATTTGTCCGGTTCGTAGAAAGGGAATGATATTGGTGAAATGGACACGACCGCTGCTTCCGGGCATTTCCGGGCTGCCTATATTGATATTGACCACTTCAAATAACCGGATAAGATTACGGCATGTTGGATTCAGAGAATTGTCTTTCCCATTGTTTTTTCTGTAATAATCTACCCCTCCCCAGTCCTGGCCAATTACTAAAATCTCAGCAGGAATACTATTCTGCCATTTTGCCCATGGTTCCAAATAGCTGTCACTATCGAATTTGCCATGATCATAGCAGGACGGATTGATTAAACCTGGAATTTGAAGGTTATAATTTTTTCTTTTGAGTACCAGTTCCGGATACGTCATTTATTTATATTTAGTCACCCAGCACCGCGATTTCATCAAACTTAGCTTTAAAACCTTCCCTTCCCCGGTAGTTCAATATCACTTTCAGCACCTCAATGCGTTTATAATTGCTTACAAGCGAGAGTTCCTCCCGGTGATTTTTTGGTGTTATTCTGGCAAGTGCTTCCGTAGATCTGTTGATTTCACGTTCAATTTTTTCTGCCGGCATCGTGGTAAAATCATCAAGTGCAACATTTGGAAAACGGTACTTTTTCATTTTTCAGCAGCAAATTAATTGAGGATATCTGATTGCACCTCTTCTGAACTATTTATAGCACTATTATTTAAGGCCAAATCGATCACCCGGATTTGTTCAAAGCCTTTAGCGAGATCAGGGTCCATGATATGTCGGATTATTGCCGGATCCGAATGGATCTTATCTGAGGTTATAGTAAATTCCTGATATCTTCCCAACAACATTTCCTTTTCCAAACCACTTGTGGTATCGTTTTCGAGCGACGCTATCCCGGAGCCTGCCGGACATTCTATTCGCAGTAATACGGGTGTCGTATCCTGTGGAATTCCTCTATAGTGCTCTTTAACACTCTCTTTATCCGTACTGGTTGAAATAAAAGCCGGACTGAGAAATTTCCCATCGCTTATAAAAGGGTCAACAAAATCTATCGATGTGGCTCTGAATAGCTGAATTTCCTCTACAATTAGATTGAGTTTGATAATGTCATCAAGAATGTCGCATGCTTCCTGCCATTCAGCTGCCATATGCCCTTTCATCAGCATGCCATTGAGATGAGTGGCAAATTCAATCGACCCGAAAAACGGATCATTGCTTTTATAATGATTAAAATATAGTTTTTGTTTTCCGGTCAGTGAGGTATAAAAATTGTTCATTAATATATTTATAGTTTAGGTTTTCTTTTTTACAGTCTTTGGGAGAAGTGTAGAGAGTTCATTTTGTCCGTGCCCACGCATGTTTCCCTGTGTATTTAAAAATTTCGGAGATTGCTTAAAAATTTTGTCTTTGCCATCCCAGTCTCTTAAAGCAATATTACCGCCTCTTTCCCACATTGTAATTTTTAACCGGAAAGCATACCATTTCAGCTGCTCATGAAGATCCATATCACCCAGTGCCTTAGTATCATCGTCAATAACTTCTGATAACCAGTCATCAAGTGATTTCCCGGGTTCATTTAACCAAAGTTTAAAGAATGTTTTAAAGGCTTTTTTATCGCCGTCAAAGTCTCGTACAATTCTTCGCCAGCTATTAAAACAAAGGTTTTGATAATAATCCGGCGACTGTACCTCCCAAAATTTCCCGTAAAATATCAGAAGGGTCTGAAGTTTCTCCAAGTTCGTTTTATTGGTTTTTATAGGGAAAAGCTCATAGAACCTTGTCCGTATATTTTTCAGACGCTTCATGGCCGGTTTACCATTGTAATTGACCAGGTGAGAGCTATTAACATTAGAAAGATCGCGGCCGTCAATATTGTGGGGATGATCCTCGATCTCCCAAATCAGCGCTTCATAATCCCTCACTTCCTCCTCCGGAATAGATTTAAGCCACTGGTGTTTCTGTTGTTCCTCGGTTAAACTATTTCCAGAACTGTCATCACTATCTTCATCAAGTGTATTCAGTCCCCAAATCCCGTCAGTGGTTATTTCTTTTACCTTGTCTCTTATGCCATTAACCGACCTGTTATTATTATGGTAACGGATATAATAGAAACGGATCACCCTGAAGATTTCATCCTCATTTTTTGTCTTCAGGCTAGCTATATAATGCAGTACCGACCATAAAAAAACCATTCTGTTTCGTTCAAGGCTACGACCGGAGTCCATATAATCAGCGAACCAGTTTATAGTTTGGGAATTCAGAATGTTCCAAATTAATTCGATGCATTTGTCCAGCCAGCCTGAATATGCGTATTTTTCGCCAAACGTCTCTTTATGTTTTAAAATATACTCAAGCGCACGGATGTATTTTTTGATTCGCGGAAATGAAAGGGCTGCTTTAAGGTGAGGGTAACTGATATTTTTTTCTCCACCTTTTTCTTTATCATTAAACTCTTCCGGTTTATAAAACTCTTTTATTCCGTTTAAATAATTATCAAGGCCTGCAATACATTTCAGAAATTCATTAAAACCTTTATCCGCATTTTCATTACCCCTCCTGTTTCGCCAGAACAGATCCTGCCAGTTTTCCCAAAGAACGCCGCTTTCATTTTTCAGTGCTGCCGGGAGAGCGCCTAAAAGGTCGGCCTTGAGATTTTCATTGCTTTGCATTTGCTCACCCCGCGCATTCATGTAGATATACAATTCTTCTCCCTGTTCGCTGATATTTGTATCGAAATACCAGAACTCAACATGCTCCTGAATGTATTCCAGCAGAACGGTTTCGTCTAATTCAAAATCATCAAAGAAAGCTTCTATTACCGAATAATTTTCAATGACGGAACCAATGGTCTGATCATGCAGGTAATCGCGGTGAAACCAGACTTCGTCAGTAACATCCTTCGTACCTTTCAGAATTGCCTTTACAAATTGTTCAATAAAACCATGAGCAGCCTCCCTTACCCGGTAATCAAGCTTCAAACGATTTTCATTTTGATAGAACTCCCTGAATTCTTTTTGCAGGCCATTACGGTGCATCAGGGCAAGAATGACCAGATAAATGGTTGTAACACGCTGCTGTCCATCGATCAGGAAATATTTACCGGCATACTCGTGATCGGTATAGGCGTAAATAAAACCAATATTGGAAGCAAAAGCCCGGCTGCGGTGAAATTCAAAAAACTCCGCTCGTAATTCTTCATCTATAGTTTCGGGAAGATCAAGTTCGGAATCATTATAATTTCCGAAATCTGTGACAATTGAATTCAGCAAACCATTTACCTGCTCCTCGCCCCAAACGTAATCACGCTGAATTTCGGGAACGATGATCTGTTCAATGTACCGGTTATTAAATAGGTCACGGATATTATATTTCCCTGTCTTCATTCTTTAGTTCGTCTTTGATCTCATCGATCCTTGTTTGTATAGATTCAGTGTGCTGTTCAATATTCTTTTTTGTCCAATGCAATAAGTTACCTGGATCATCGGCAATAACCATTTTGCTGAAAACTTCAAAAGTGTGGCGGGGAACAAAGCTGCCCTCGCTGATCAGGTTGAGAATGTTCGTGCGTTTATCATTGAAAAAACCACAGCCGTTAGATGCATTATCCTCACTGGTCAGCAAACAAATATTGCCAATTGAATTTAAAAACGGCTCTTTGCCCAACGCTTCATAGTAAAGTTGCTTCTGATCTTCAGTCCGCTCTTTCTTTTGAAGCACCTTCCTGATTTTATCGGTAGCTGAATCCCCGAGCATTTCAATGATCCTGTCTTTATCTTCCTGGTTAAGTTTCTTTTTTTTGCCCTCAGGGCTTTGCGGAAAGATATGTTCAAGTGACCATAGCTCATCGATGTAGGTATGAAAGTCGAATCGCACAGTTCTTCCCTTTAAAAAGACACTCATAGCCAGCAAAATATGATGGATGTCGTTATCATCAAGATGGTAATACAGATCCTTGGCGGCCTTTTGCGGGAGCAGGCGCACAACCTCTCTTAAAAGATATTTCCTGAAGACTTTCTTTTTGGATTTGAAGCCTTTTAACAATAGCTGGTTCCTTTTACTGCTGTTACCTTTGGCAAAAAAACAAAAACCAAGTAAATTATAATCACTTGTTTCATCGAACCAGTCATGAAGGCTTGCTGCATACTCTCTTATGCGTTCGAAGGTTTCAGAAACATTTCCAAGCTTGTGAAAGAAATTAAACATCGGATAATCCTTCTCCGTCATCGTTTGATCGAGCTTATTGTCCGGAGACTCAAAACTATTAGCCACCAATTTTAAAAGGCCATGAATGCCACTGGTATCAGGAAAAAAAAATGACTTCACTTCCGGCACCGCAGTCCAGCGGGATAGTTCGTCCCATTGCCTGCCAATGACCATCCTGAATTCAAGCATTTCCCGGTAAGTCATTCCGGAACTTTTCTGAAGGTGTTCCCTGCTCACACGGGTGATCAGAAGCCCTTTGATCAGTTCAGCCTCTGTAAGAGCGACCTTATTGCTGTTGAGATTGCTGAAGACTTTTTCGCTTACAACATGACGGTCAACGACGTTAACTATAATTTTTACGCCATTTAAAATGAATTCATAAAAGGCTTTTAACTCGTCTTCACTAATTGCGCCGATAAAAGTATTTATGCGTTTCGCCGCACTATAAATATAAAAAACGTCCTGATTATTTATAGGTTCATCCAGCATCAAACCTTTATCCTGGTCCCAGGGCGTGTTCAGCAATTCTGACAAATTCTCCCTATTGTAAATATGATCGTTAAAAAACGAACCCCGGATGGCATATTCCAGCTTATTCTCCGCCAGATTTTCTATATCAAGGATCAGTGAATAAACCGAGATAAGCAGGGACAGCGTAGTCAGTCTTTGCTGTCCGTCGATAACTTCGAGGTGCCTTGACTTTTCATTTTTTTTAAGCGTAATATACTGCAGGTAATATTCTTTATGGCCCTGTGACCGAAACGTTGAATATGCTTCTTCCAAATCATTTAAAAGGATAGTCACAGCTCCGTGCGGATCGGAGGACCATTTGTAACCCCGTTGGTACGCCGGGATATGATAGTTATAAATGTGACCGGAAGAGCCACTGGTCTTCGTCAGATATTCGCTGAATATATTCTTTACGGAAAAAACCAGTTCAGAATTCATAAGTGATAAAAAGGTGGGTGCTAAGATAGTGCGGAAAACGATAGTTATATTTTTTCAGATGTTTTATTAAACAAGATTGCCAGCCGGTACATGGCGACGAGTTTCGGCTCCTCAATATAAGTCGCTCCTGACGTCGAATAAATCACGATGATCTTTACGGTCTTATTATTAAAGTGAATTAAAGTCTCCCAAGGAATAAGTGGCTTTTTAGGTATATATACCGTTACGTCATTTAGCTGGCAATAAGCTAGAAACCATGATAGTACACTTGTGCCTTTTGTACTGCTGGTTATGATTATTGTTTTGATCTGAGGGTTATCATCTATGATCTGAAATACATTTGTAAATTCTACGGGAAAAATATTGGCATCGAGAGAGCTTTCATTTTGCCTGTAGATGGTATGTCCCATATCACTGATGGCAAGATTCAGTTTATCAAGAATTTTCCGGCGCTCGTCAACCGCCTCGTCGCCTTTCAGGAATTCCAATTCTTTCCCCTGTAAACCGGCCAGAATACGCCAGAATTTATTTGAAGTATTAGGATAGAAAAACTTGAATTTCCTTAAACTCTCTTTGGTCGGGAATGTGCCAAGAATAAGCTTGTCAGCATTTTCCGGGATATAGGTATCGAAAGGCAGCGGCTCAGGATGAAATAAGGCTTTGGTTTTGTACATGCTCTAAAAGTATTTAAAAAAGTGTGAGCTGAACCTGCTGATTTCAAATTTATTCAGATATCTCAAAGTCCCCAGAATAACCAGCTGCTTATAGTTGTAATATCGGTATGATTAAGTTTATTAGTCATCAATAGCCCCTGACATTCCAAAAGGCGTTTTACCAGACAATATTTTTGGTACTTTCCGTCCGGAAAATCGAATTTATAAATTATTGATGTATTCTTGCCAATAGGCTGTCCTACAAATTTTCTTAAACGGAAATACAGCGTTATATTTGGATGCTTAGAAACCAATCACATGGCTTATAAAAAATTACCTGGGTTTTATCCCGATCAAGAAGAATATCAGCCAGGCGAAGAGCTTAAAGACTATTTGGAAGAGATTTATCCTCCGAAATCCATGGCAACGTTTGATGAAATGGATAACGATTTAAGGGCAGATGGCGAATTAAAGAATCTCGTCTACGAAAGCAGTATTTTGTATATTCTGCGAAGATTAGTGACCACTACCGAACATTTTTTTCGTTTAAACGGGGAGAATAAAATCGCTACAAATACAGCGCTAAGATATTACTTAAGAAATTACACACGATATTCGGATGAACAAGTTAATAAATTAAGTAAACTGCTATTGCCTTGCATGGATACTGCTCGAAATAATTTCACTGATGGCGACAAAAATATTGCAAAACAGCAAAAGAAATATTATCAATGGGCCTGTTTCGTTTGTGGAAAAGAAATGAATGAAACTACCAGCGCGACAGCTGATCATTTCTGGCCTCGCGCCATGGGAGGGTTAAGTAACTCGGGGAATTTGCGAATGGTTTGTCAAATTTGCAATAACAATCATAAAAAAGATTATATTAATCAGGCCGACTACCACTACGAAGAGATAGCAATATCCGCCACAGATTACAAACACTACAAAGGCTCGGGACATCCTAAAATCTATGAGGTTGCTGTTTTTGCCAAATCGAACTATTGTTGTGAGGTATGCCAAGAACCTGCATATAGAGTTGGGGAATTAACGGTAGGAAGAATAGATTTGAAAGATGGCTGGCATTATCTTAACTTGGCGGCCTTTTGTCTTAAACATAAACCTGAATAATGATACATCAAAAAAGTTTCTTTTGTTACAAATTGAGTCAACGAGGTATTGGCAATGCCGTTGATTTAGTAATTTTTGTTACCACGGCCAAAGACGTAGACCAATGGGCTGGCATTCGACGGGTGGGTGAAGATAATCAGGGTTCACAGAGATTACTTAAAGATACACGTGTTAAAGCTATTAAACGTTTCCTCACTAAAAATATTCAGAATACTATTCCTGTAAGCGTAATTGTTGCCTTTAATCAAGGCACAGCTACGTTTACAAGTAAGACCCAGGACATTGTTGGCGTTGTCCAGAATGACTTGACAAATGGATTGGGCGATAAAATGGATTGGGGTGAGTTAAGTTTTCAGTTTGATGATGCTTTGCCTCCGACTGAGCGGCCTGCTTTGATCGTTGATGGCCAACATCGTGTTAAGGGAATGGCATCTCTGGATACTGAAGATGTACCGGTTTTACTTGTTGCGCTTTTAGATGCTTCGGCTCAGGAACAAGCATTTCAATTTGTTGTTATCAATAACAAATCACAAAAAGTTCCAACTGATAACGTAAAAGCAATTATAAGACTGATTGATCAAGAAGAAACAGACCTAAGTGAACGGTTGAGGCAAGCGGGAGTAAATTATGGAAAAAACTCTGCAATGTTAGGTGACGTGAACGATGCGGATAACAGCCCTTTTAAAGATTTGCTTAAATGGCCGTTGACCCCAAATAACGGTGGTTTCATTGACCTTACGACCATTGAAAATTGTATCAGATATATCAAAACACAGTTACCCATCATTAAAGAAGATGACGAAACGGTAAAAGAAGTATTTCTTGCAATGTGGCGGGCAATTAAGGGGCATTATGGAGAATTATGGGCTAATAATGCGCAAGAATTGCAAGATATTATTAAGAGTAAATTCATGAGCAAGGTGAATATTTCTGCCTTAAATGAATATATAACAGATAAGGTCGGAAATGCGTGGCTCGATGATAAATTTGATTTATTTGAAATGAGTCAAATTGAAAGATATTGCAATGATGTGGTATTGAGACAAATAACCAAGGAGTTTTGGGAGAAAGAATGGGCCTATGCGCTTCAGGACAATGCCGTAATACGAAACAGAATAAAAGAGGACATCACTAGAATAACTCAGAACGTTAAGTCTGATAAAGAGTGGTACGAAGGGCTGTCGTTGGTTGCACAAATGTAGGCGCGCAATCAGGCCGTAATCGACTTTAAATTTTTGATAGCGTTAACAATTTCCGTTAGCGCTATTTTTATATCAGCAATAGAATTAAATCGTCCTACGCCTATTCTGATTGCATTATGTGCCCTGTCTTCGCCAAAACCCAAGGCAATTATTACATGAGAAGGTTCTACACTTGTTGTAGTACACGCTGAACCCGCTGAGATGGCAACATTTTTTAACTGGACAATAAGTGCTTTACTTTCAATTGAAGGGATGCTTACGTTTATATTATGTGGCAAACGTTCTTTCGGATGGCCATTTAACAGAACTTCAGGAAGTTCTTCTTTAAGTTTTGTCCAGATATAATCTGTAAGTTCTTTATATTTTTTTGTATGTGCCTTTATTTCTTTTATCGCCAGTTCAATAGCGCAACCCATACCAATAATGCCGGGTACGTTCAAAGTGCCTGAACGCAGTCCTTTTTCATGCCCCCCCCCATAAATCACAGGAGCCAGCAGAGCTCGTGGATTACTTTTACGCCTATACAGTGCTCCAACACCTTTTGGGCCGTAGATTTTGTGCCCAGAAATAGATAAAATATCAATATTCATTTTTTGAACATCGATTGGAATATGACCAACGGCTTGCGCACCGTCAGAGTGAAATAATATCTTGTATTTTTTTGCAATAGCCCCTATGCCTGCTAATGGAGCAATTGTCCCGATCTCGTTATTTGCCGCCATAATAGAAATAAGGATAGTTTGCGGGGTAATTGCTGCTTCCAAATCTTCGAGGCTTATTAAACCATATTCGTCAACCGGCAAATAGGTAATATTAAAACCTTGTTGTTCTAACCGCTGACAGCAATCGAGTACAGCTTTATGCTCCGTAACACAAGTGATAATATGTTTGCCTTTATGAGCATATTTTTCTGCCACTCCGAAAAGTGCAATATTATCTGATTCTGTTGCCCCGCTGGTAAATATAATTTCTTCCGGCTGTGCATTTATCGCTTTCGCTATTTGTTCCCTTGCCTTATCAACCGCCCTTTTTGCATCATAACCAAAATCGTGGTCAATACTGGCAGCATTGCCAAAGACCTCAGTAAAATATGGCAACATTACTTCGAGCACTCGGGGATCGACCTGCGTGGTAGCGTTATGGTCCAGGTAAATCTTTTTATTTTCCATTAGTCATGGATCAATTGCGCGAGGTCTTTAATATTGCCTATCCGTTTTGAAAGCAAAATGGCGCCACGATTCATGTGGGCTTTAAAATATTCAAAATATTGACTCTCGTTAATTCCTGACAGGATACAGCGTTCCTTTAATAATGCGATATATAAGTCGTCCTCGTTACCGATCAGAATTTTACGATCAATTTCAATATCCCCATCGGCTTTATAATCTTGCGGATTAGGTTCCAGGTTATCGTCTAATGATATACAAAACCCGATCCGACAAAGGATATTCCAGTTCAATCCCATCCTGCCCTTCATTTTATTTAAAGCATCACAAGCTTCTTTAGAAAACCGTATCCGATTAAACTTCATGTAATTTCTCCTCTTTGTAGATTCTTTCGATTTTCGATAAATTGGTTGACTGAGTTTCGGAATTGTAACTTAATTCGTAATGATGCGCAATATGATGCTCTAATCCAGCGATCACGTCACCTGCTAATTCCATATCAGTTCCGATCAAAATCACCTGCGGTTGTATTGCCGGTAGAAAACGTTCAATAAAAGTTTTACGATGTTCCAAATCAAGACGTGCAAGTGGCGTATCAATTATTAGAGGCAATGAAATATTCGTTAATTCCCTAAGGCCCCAAAGAATTGAGACTATTAACAATTGCTTTTCACCAGCGGATAAATGATTATGATCAACAACCATATCTTTGCGGCTTAACTTAATTTCAAAAGATTCCGGATCAATCACGAGGTCGTCCAGATAGCTGTCTTTACGACAAAGCAAATTAAATTTCTCCAGAACGTTATGTTTAAGCTGCAAAAGCTTCTTTGCCATTAACTGGCTTGCATAACTTTCCAGAACTAACTTTGTTCTACTGCTTAATTTCAACCGATCATCAACGGTGCTGTCTTTAATCATTTTCTCTTCGAGAGAAATTAGCCGGGCGGAGTAAAAGTTTTTACGTTTATTCGTTTCATCACTCTTCCTGTTAAGACTTTCTAACTTCTGTTCGCTTGCCCCAATGTTTCTCGTAACCTCTTGTAGATCTTTTAACAAAGGCAATACTACATCATCTTTGGAAAACGACGATAGTTCCTTATTAATGATCTTTAAACGATCATCTTTGACCACAATACTTTCAGATTTTGTTACGATGGTAGTTGAAATACCATTAATTACTTCTTCTATCCAGGATAGTAAATGGCTACGGTCACTGTCAGCCATTTCATGATAGATTATATTTTCGCCATCTGATTTATAAGGAGTCGAAATTAGTGATTCTTTAAGGGCGTTAAATATCTTTCCACTAAGCTCATTGTCGATATTTAAAGCATTAAAGAATTGGGGATCATTGAATTTCTGCTCAAGTTCGCTGACCTTATAATTGAAAAGATCGCTTGCATGCTGCCATTTTTCTATTTCCCGCTCGTTTAACAACCGATTTTTAAGCCGAATAAGTAATTTTTTGCAAAATACAAAAGGCCCTGTGGCCGTATATATGTCTACCAGTTCTTTTTTTAGGATTATAGTATCGCGTTCCAGTTGAAGCTTTTCGGCTTTTAATATTTCTAACGTACTGGTTGCCCATCGACCTTGATCTGAAATCAGACGTTCGTTTTGTACTGCAGATTGTTTCAATGAATTTATTGATTCAATAAGCTCCGTCTTTTCGGCCTCAATGGCCACAGTTATATTCTGAATATCCCTTAGTTCGTTTTTTACTTTATTAATCTCCGCCAAACTTTGTGACGGATCTTGTTGGCTCTGAAGCTTATTGATGTAATAGTTCAGGTCCGTGCTTAATAAATCCACAAAATTAAGTCCGAAAAGATAGCGGCAACTTTCCGCTATAAAATTGGCTAAGTTACCCTGGTCATATAAAGACAAAAGTCTTTCGCCATCAAAAAACATAACCTTAGCGAGTCCTGGTTGTACCAGCTCTCTTAAAAAAAGATTTTTTTCTTTTTTGTTTAACTCATTAAGCGGCTTGCCATTTTCTTCAATATGCAAATCTTCATTTGGATTATCGTGATCATTCATCCAAAATCTTTTGACTTTATATTTAACAGGGGCACCCGATTTAATAAATTCAAAGTTGAGTTCAATACTTGATTCCTGCAACTCGATACCGCTTCCTCTGTATGAACGTTTTAAAAGATAACGTTCATATGTAGCCTCCGAAACGCGAGTATCGATAGATAATGACCCTAACAGGCAAAAGTGGATAGCCTCTTGTAAAGTGGATTTGCCGACTCCGTTTTGTCCAGAGATAACAGTGATATTACGATTGACAAGGTTATCAGGCTCCAGCTTAACGGTGGTCTCACCTTTATAGAGGCCGAAATTATTTAATACAATGCTTTCTATAATCATTCTGAAAGCTCCCTTTCTATATTTTCTAATGCAGATGATTGTAGATCATCAAATGAGCGCCATTCTTCTTCAAAAATCTTTTCAATTGTCGAATGAATTGAAGATCGTCTGAACATGCCATAACTTTGCCATTCGGCATCAAGCAACTTTTGAACTAGTTGAATTGGAACCTCATGTTGCTCTGTTAATTCATTAAGAATTTGCAATTCCGTTGTACCTGGTACAAAAACGTCTGAAAAATTACCGGCTAATTGCCTACCCGTGAGCTTTTGATACAAACCGGGTAGTTCATCAGCCCAATCTTGTCTTTCGCTTATCCAGATTCTTCGGATTTCACTTAATTCGGCCATGCTGATCAATTCGTAATTCGGGTCATGGCGTTGCACCGCTTGTTCCGTCTCCAATAGCCTGGTTAATATTTCTTTCGAAAATTCCAGTTTATAGGTTCGATATTTGACGCGCCCACCGTTGAAAAACTTAACTCGGCCATCCCTTCCTTTAAATTCACGTTGGAGATGTTTAACTTCCGGGTTTTGAGTAGATGAAAGCCAATCCCGAAATTCTAACAAAGGCAACATCCAGTCGTCCCCCGAATCTATCATAGCTTCCATTGACTTATCCTTTGTCACAACTGTACACGTCCAACATCCAAACCTACTGTTGCCGCAGGATGCTGTTGTATCATCTACAACAAGTGGGCACTCCCCCGAGGCGGCAGATCTGTACATTGCTGATAAATGACGGTTATCCGTTCCCCAAGGAGAAATTGGCTGATGTAAAAGATAAGTCCATATATCATCAGTTGTAAAATCTTCAACCGGCATAAACACCCAGGCCCCCCGCAGTTGTCCGTGGCTAGCCAATCTATATCCTTTCACTTCGTAGTTTTCAATGACCTTATTGCGGTTTGCACTTTCATTTTTACGCATCCCTAACGCCAATATTACTTCACCATGTTGTGCAACTTTGTCAAGAATGAATTTATTCGATGGCTTAATCTTCATTCTGTCGGTACACCACCGAAAAACGGAGTTTGGAGCTGGATAACCTTTTCCTATTAAATTAACCCAAAAAGTATCCTGTATTTGTGGGGTCAGTTTATGCGCAGTTAAGTTTAACTGCTGCTCCTGTGCAGCGATATTCATACGTTGAAGCGCACTGTCAATATACTTGACAATGACAGGCGTTTCCACTAGCGTGTCAGAAGATATTACGTAGATAGGTTTTATTCTTTCAGCGACCGGAATCTGCGTAACAGCATTCCAAATCAACTGCAATGTCGCAGTCGAATCCTTACCCCCACTATAACCTATCACCCAAGGCAAAGGATTTTTCCTGTATAATTCTATGATATTCTGATAGATACCAGTTATTTTATTTCCTTCAAGTATCGACATAAAATCCTTTTTACAAAGGTATGAAGTTACACATTTTCCCGACTTAATAGATTTAAACAACCATTGGAATGGTGTTAATAACCCAAAGTATTACGTTCAGATGTATTACTCCATTATTATTTAAACAAGCGTTTTTACCGTCTGCCAAAATTGATTAATCGTAATAACCTGAGGGTCTGTCAAATTGATCACTCCTTTACCAGGTTCAAGTTTATTAATTGCCTCCTGCAATTTTGTTTTGCTGCGAGACGTACCAACAAAATTTTCAATTAACTTAAAATCCTTATTATTAATATTAAGGCAAACTGGAATTTTTATTTGAGAGGCAAAGTCGAAATTTTTGGTCTTGTAATCCTCTACGCCCTGAGTAAGCATTATTGTGACTACACCTTTCGAGCGAAGCACTCTCAATATATCTTCAAGAGCCTTGCTGGCGTTTTTATTTTTCAAATACACATGTGCCTCGTCGATAACGATTATATAACGTAGCGGTTTGATCCGGTTCTCGTCCGGTTCTGTATCATTTGTAGAACTAAATTCTGCCAGTAAATATTTTAAAGTGAGAAAAACGCATAATTGCCTCAACGTATCCGAAAGCTCCATAGGCAGATTGACATAAAGACTCTCGCCATAGATTTTTTTGATATTAGTTGTTGCTTCGTTAGTAAAAATACTTGTCGCCAGGTCAGCGATTATTGATAGTAATGTATCAGCCTTAATACCGTTTTCTTCATAATATTCG
>JAQBOV010000019.1 GCA_028287895.1 Mucilaginibacter sp.
GAAAAGTTGGTGATGCTGTCGCATTAACTCTAAAGGAAATGCGCGCATATGCCTGTCCGGGAATGAGTACTAAGGAATTGGATAATTATGGCGGGCGATTACTGGAAAAATTTGGTGCAAAGTCTGCACCTTATCTAACCTATAAGTTTCCCGGCTATACCTGTATCAGCCTCAACAATGAAATATGCCATGGTATACCCTCGACTGATCGTATTATTCAGGAAGGCGATTTGTTGAATATCGACGTTTCTGCTGAATTGGCGGGATTTTGGTCTGACAACGGCGGTTCATTTATTGTTGGTCAAGATATCCATAAGAAAACTAACCTGATCGATACTTCCCGGGAGATACTGCGAAAAGCTATCAACACGATCAGGGGAGGCGTTAAAATAAATGAAATCGGTGGCTTGATCGAAAATGAAGCTAAAAAAAATGGTTACAAAGTCATTAAGAACTTGGGTGGTCATGGAATAGGTAGAGCCCTACATGAACGACCTGACGGAATTTTGAATTATCGAGATCGATTCGATCAAAGAAGATTCCGGAAGAATACCGTCGTGGCTATCGAGACGTTTATAACAACTGATTCTTCTTGGGCTGTAGAGCTTCCCGATGCTTTTACCTTAGTTGGTGATAAAGGTGGCTTTAGTGTGCAGCATGAGCATACGATAGTCATCACGGACGGACTTCCTATTATTCTGACCGAACAAAACGGGATTTGGGATTGAAATCGTAAACTCATTCCACTTCAAAAATGTCCGAATTACCTTGAAATAACTAAGTGCGCTTTTTTTTAACACAATGAAACGGAACCAACTTGCCGAAAATGTTTGACCCAATAAAAAAGACCTTATGATTTTGTTTCATAAGGCCTTGATCTTCATGTCGGGATGAGAAGATTCGAACTTCCGACCTCCAGCACCCCATGCTGGCGCGATACCGGGCTACGCTACATCCCGTTTGAGTGCTTACTTTCAAATAACTTTAGTTTACCATCCATGTCAGGTGTTTTATTACCCTGGTAGCTAGGTAAACGTTATTTGTTAATTACTCGATTTTGAAATGGTAGTACATAAAGTCGTACGCATTTCAGATGACAAAGATAATGCTTCATCTTATAAGGTAAAAGCGATTTCTTCACGTAATGCATGTTTGATTGGCTCGATTAAGTGTAATCGGAAAATAAGAATGTACAAAGTCCGTGAATTCGGAAAATAAGGAGGTATGACGACTTCTGCGACCATAAATGCCGTGGGGCCATAGTTGGATATAAGTATAGCACGCCTATATGTGCAGACTGTAGATTAAGGGGAGCTACAAAAACACCTGCGTTTTGGAAATAAGGGGCTGCTGATATCTGAAGGATGAAAGATTAAATCACCTGTACATTTTGTTCCCCAAGAGCAGGAATAGGTTGCTGTTTTCTTAGTTTTTCTTTACGCAGGAAGCGCATATGGAGTACCCCGATCAGCAAAGCAAATACCCCTTCAGCCAGCATGGTATCCGGCGTACCTATCCATTTGGATACCGATCCGATCAGCAGTCCGCCGATTGGCTGCATCCCGAAAAAGGCCATAGCGTAATAGCTGATCACCCGCCCGCGCATATTTGGTTCTACGGTCGTTTGAATTAAAGTATTGCTCACTGTGATCTGCGACATCATGCCAAATCCGGCAACTGTTGCAAATACAAGGGCCAGGGGATAGTTGCCCTCGTGCGAAAACAAGATAAGCCCAGCCCCGAATATCAGCGTATTAATGGCTAATATCTTTTTTAAGTCGCTTCCCGCTTTAAGCGATGCCAGGAAAATAGCCCCGCTAAATGCGCCAAGGCCGATCACGCTGTCAATAATACCAAAGGTTGATGCCGTTCCCTTAAAAATATCCTTGGCATATACCGGCAGCAGCGTACTAAAAGGCAGTACAAATAAACTGATGAGCCCAAGCATCATGATCACAAAAGCGATAGAAGGGGTACGTTTTAAATACTCCATTCCCTCCCGCAACTCGCCAAATACATTTTTTGTGTGCACCTGGCTAATATATTTTGGCAGTTTCATCAATAACAACGAACCTATTACCGCCATAAAACTTAACGCATTCAGCAAAAAGCAAATCCCATCGCCCAGGTTCTCGAGCACAAATCCGGCGATAGCAGGGCCAATAAGCCTGGACAGGTTAACCATCGACGAATTAAGCGCCAGGGCATTGGGCAGGTCTTTTTTATCTTCGATCATCTCGTAAACCAGCGATTGTCGTGCCGGGACATCAAATGCATTGATAAGGCCCAGCAACACGCTCAGTGTCAATATTTCCCACACGGCGTAATGCCCTGCCAGGATCAGTATGGCCAGTATAGATGCCTGTATCATGGAAGCCACCTGCGTACCCAGCAATACCCGGAAACGGTTATACCTGTCTGATACTACACCACCGATCAACGAAAACAAAAAGGAGGGAAACTGGCTCGCGAACAGTGTTAAACCAAGCATAAAAGCAGAATGGGTAAGAGCGTAAATTACCCAGCTTACTGCGGTCTTCTGCATCCATGTTCCTATCAATGAAACGGATTGGCCTATAAAATATAGCCGGTAGTTGCGGCTTTTAAATGCGCTGAAGGTTGTTATTTTCATTTAATTCTCCCACACAGAAAATATTAAACCGGTCACTCAAAATCCACCAGTTTGGTTAATGGGTCGATCACTTTTTTAAGCAATGCTTCTTCTTGTTCACTACAGGTTTCTCTGATGGCCCTTGCCAGCCACATATCCCGTTCGTTTCGCATCTTTAAAAGTATTTCTTCACCTTTTGGGGTTAACGAGATAATCACTTTGCGCCTATCCGCTTTTGACGAAACCCTGCTGATATAACCCAGTTCCAGCAGATAACTTAATATCTGCGACATGGATTGATTGGTGACCTTTTCCATTGATGCCAGTTCACTCGGCAGTAATTGTTTATATTGATAAAGCAAAGACATTGTTGACCGTTCAGTAAGCGAAACCAATTTTCCTGTAACTGATTCCTTACGCAGCTTTTTTACCAGTCGGGTTACTATAGTCCGCAGATCGGATGCAAGCAGAAGGTCTTTATTTTGATCCATGTTAGCTAATCAGGTAAACTTATAAGTTTACCTTACAAAGGTATTGCAATTCGCTGATCTTACGACCAGCTAATTATCATTTAAATGTTATAATTTTGAATAAGCGATTTCGTTAAAACTTGTATGTTGATATTTATTTGCAGCTAGCGTATGCGGTCATCTGAAAATTACGAATTGTTAATCGGAAAGATCGATACTTTCATACGCAAGTATTACTTAAACAATCTTTTAAGGGGATTGATTTTTTTAGGTACGGGCTTGTTTTCGGCTTACATAGTGCTTACTGTAAGTGAATATTTCGGAAATTTTAACACCGCGTTCCGCACATTTCTTTTTTACTTTTTTATCCTTTTGAATCTTGGCCTTATAGCCTGGCTAATCATTCCATCACTTTTAGCCTGGTTCAAATTAGGTAAAACCATAACGCATGACCAGGCCGCTGATATCATTGGTAAACATTTCGGCGATGTTAATGACAAACTACTCAATACCCTTCAGCTTAAAAAACTGGCCGATGCTAACCGCCAGCAAAGGGAATTAATTGAAGCAAGTATAGATCAGAAAATTGAAACGCTGAAACCGGTGAGCTTTCCTTCGGCTATCAACATCAGGGAGAACACCAAATACCTAAAGTGGATCGTATTTCCTGTATCGGTAATTTGTATTATTGCGCTTGCCGCGCCATCTATATTAACAGAGAGCACCAAAAGGCTCATCAGGCACAATGAATACTTTGCCCCTATCGCTCCATTTAAATTTATCGTTCTCAATCGATCGCTGTCGGTAGTTCAGGGTGATGACCTGAAACTCAACCTGAGATTAGAGGGCAATAAATTACCTGCCGACGTGTACATTGAAACGGCTAATAATACCTTCAGGCTGGATAAGGAGAATATCAGCCGTTTCCATTACCTGTTCAGCAACCTGCAGAAAAATACCGTTTTCCGCCTAAGCGGCAACGGGTTTTCATCAACGTCTTACGAGATAAAGGTTAATCTTAAACCTTCATTGCTTCATTTTGATGTTGAATTGAATTATCCTGCTTATTTGCATAAAGGAAAGGAGCAATTGCTCAATGCCGGCGATCTTACTATCCCTGCCGGGACATCGGTTAGATGGCAATTACATACTCAAAATGCAACGGGAATATTATTTGATATCAACAATAATCAGTACGACGCCGTTCAAGCTGGCCAGGACATATTTGAACACGCCGAAAAGATATACAAAAACACTGCGTATAAAATCAGCCCCCGGAATACTTTGGTTAGCAGGGGCGACTCTGCATCGTACCGTATTAATGTGATAGCTGATGAACCGCCGGCCATCGCTGTAAATGAAAAATCCGACTCCATCAGCAGCAAAGCTTTATATTTTGATGGCAAAATACAGGATGATCACGGCTTTTCATCGCTTACATTTAATTACAAGATAGGCGCGGCAGGTGATAAAAGTGCGGAGCATGCCATAACCAGACCGGTTAAAGCTGATCTGAGTAAAACGCAGGCTGATTTCTTTTATTTCTGGGACATGAAACAACTGGGTGTTAAACCCGGCGATCGGGTTTCTTATTATTTTGAAGTGGCAGATAACGATGGTGTTGCCGGCCCTAAAAAGGCACGTTCGCCAGAACACATCCTCAATGTCCCCGGTCAAAAAGAGATTACTGAACAATTAAATAACAGCACGCAAGTTGTTAAGCAAAAGATGCAGGATGCGATTAAAATTGCAGGCCAGGTGGAACGCGATGCACAAAAGTTAAACGAGCTTTTGCTAAACAAAAATTCCTTATCTTTTGATGAGAAGAAACAGATAGACGATCTGCTGCAAAAGAAAAAGGAACTAAATGACCTGGTAAAAGACATTCAGGCTGAAAATAAAAAGAACCTGTATAACCGGCAGGAGAATGAACAGCAAAATAAAGAGCTAATAGAAAAACAAAAGGAGATCGAAAACCTTTTTAACAACGTTCTGGATCAGAAAACACAGGAGATGCTAAAGAAATTGCAGCAACTGATGGATCAGGAGCAGAAGGACTCGACCCGTGACGAACTGTCAAAAATGCAGATGGATAATAAATCCTTAAAAAAAGAACTCGACCGTATACTGCAGTTGTACAAAAAACTCGAATTTGATCAAAAACTAAACCAAAACATCAACCAGCTAAACCAACTGGCTGACAAGCAACAAAAGTTGGCTGATCAGACCAAACAACAAGACTCCGATCCGCAAACGCTGCAACAGGAACAACAAAAAATACAGCAGGATTTTCAGGATGTAAAACAATCATTAGATGATCTGCAAAAATTAAATGAAAGCGCCGAGCAGAAGAATAGTTTCGAAAATCCTAAAGCTGAAGAACAAAAAATTGATCAGCAGATGAGCAAAAGTGCTGACGATCTGAAAAACAATAATAAGCCAAAAGCAGCACAATCACAGCAGGCTGCAGCTAAACAAATACAGCAGATGGCCAGCCAAATGGAACAAAAAAACCAGGAGGGTGAGGAGTCACAAAATAATATTAATGCACAGCAATTACGCGAATTATTAAAAAACCTCGTTAATAGTTCATTCGATCAGGAGAAAGTAATGGAAACATTAAAAAATACTAACCCATCTGATCCAAATTATATTATATTAGCACAAAAACAAAAAAACATAAAAGATAATTTAAAAACAGCAGAGGACAGTCTTTACGCATTAAGTCGCCGGGTGCAGCAGATACAATCAACTGTAAACCAGGAGATCACCAGCATAAATAGTCATATTGACCAGTCATTAGAAAACATGAGCGACCGCAGGACAGCGGAAGCTTCGCGGAATCAGCAGTATTCTATGACATCAATGAATAACCTGGCTTTAATGCTGAACGAAGCGCTTGAACAGTTGCAAAATTCGATGAAGAATGGAAAAAGCGGCAAAGGGAAATCAAAACAACCCTCTTTATCGCAACTGAACAAAATGCAGCAGCAGTTAAATCAGAATATGCAGAAGATGCGTGACCAAATGCAAAAGCAGGGTAATATGTCGCAAAGCCAGCAAAGCGGAATGAGCGAACAGCTGGCAAAGATGGCCCGGCAGCAGCAAATAATAAGGCAGACACTGCAGCAAATTAACAGAGAAGAGAACAAAGACGGTACCGGTGGTTTGGGCAATTTGGATAAAATATCAAAAGAAATGGAACAAACTGAAAACGATATCGTAAACAGGAGAATAACTGATGAGGTGCTAAAAAGGCAACAACAAATCCAAACCCGCATGCTGGAAGCAGAAAAAGCGGAGCAACAACGGGATCAAGAGCAGCAACGCGAAAGCAATGCAGGAAAAGATATGCCGCCGGGATATATAAAAGCGTTACAGGACTATCAGAAAATAAAAGAAAAACAAACCGAACAGATTAAGACTGTATCTCCGGCACTTAATTTGTATTACAAACTAAAAATAAAATCTTATTTTGATCAACTTAATGCCAAATAGTATGCAAGAAGCGAATGTCCAAACCAGTGAGCTTTATACTTTACAGCTTCCTTCCAAACCGGAAAGTATAACGCTGCTGGAGAATTTAATAGAACAAATTGCTGACAAGCACAATGTAAGCGAAGATACCTTTGCCAACATGATGACTTGTCTGAATGAGATCGCTATAAATGCTATTGTACACGGCAATAAATTAGACGACAGCAAAAAGGTTATTGTAAATGCTGAAGTGGTTGATGGTAAGCGCGTAGTATGGACCATTACTGATGAGGGCCCCGGTTTCGATTATGACCATCTACCCGATCCAACTGCTGAAGAAAACCTTGAAAATTTGACCGGGCGAGGTGTTTTTATTGTAAAACAGCTTGCAGATCAATGTATATTCAACACAAAAGGAAATGAAGTTGAACTTCATTTTAAGATATAATGCCCTCAATAAATTTTTTTGAAGAAGATATACGCTTTAAATTAAAAAATAAAACCAAGGTAAAACAGTGGATAAAAGCCACTATTGAAGCTGAGGGGTATACGCTTAAAGAACTCAATTATATTTTTTGCTCTGATCGGTATTTGCTGCAGATCAACCAGCAATATCTCGAACATGACACCTACACAGATATTGTCACTTTCGATAATTCAGCTAAGGACACAGTAATTGTGGGTGATATTTTTATCTCAATCGATCGCATCCGCGAAAATGCCATAAAATTCAATTCCGGAGAAGTAAACGAGTTGCACAGGGTGATCATTCACGGCGCCTTGCATCTGCTGGGGTACCAGGACAAAAAGGCAGAAAGCAAGAGAATCATGACAGGCAAGGAAGATCATTATTTAGGTGTCAGAAATTTTACATAACACAGATAGTATCTATGGACAACTATGATTTGTAAGCCTTAATTTTACATTGTAATTAAGCAGCAAAACCAAATTATAAAACCATGAAAATACTTGCAATCTTTTTAACGTTATTATTTATCGCCCCCTCTTCTGTTTATGATTTTAAACTAAAAACCATCGATGGCCAGGATTTTTCGTTGATAAAGTACAAAGGTAAAAAGGTTTTAATCGTAAATACCGCATCAAAATGCGGATTTACTCCGCAATACGCCGAACTACAAAAACTGGCCGACACTTATAAAGACAAAGTAGTGGTGATCGGGTTCCCCGCTAACAACTTCGGTCAGCAAGAACCGGGTACTGCCACTGAGATCAAAACATTTTGTCAGAAAAACTACGGTGTTACGTTTCCTTTAAGCCAAAAGATTAGCGTTAAAGGCGATGATATCGACCCGCTGTTTAAATATTTAACATCGGCACCAAATCCTGATTTCACAGGTGAGATCAAATGGAATTTTGAAAAATTCCTGATTGACGAAAATGGTAAGCTGATTCACCGTTTCCGCTCGCAAACCACGCCATTATCTCCTGAATTAACGAAGTATTTGTAATTCATCGCGCTAATTAACAAACTAAAAAGTTTAATGGCATTTTATTGCTTTGGAGGCGCCGCCGGCGGTGGCTCCTGGGCTTTTTTTATCGAATCTTGTCTTGCTTTCTCTAATTTTTTCTTTTTCTTAAAAAAGCCCTTTAGCAAAAAGTTCGACTGGGCAGCTTTAAGATCTTCATTTAAAGTACCGGTGGTTTTATGCACATTTGCCATAGTGGTTTGAGCCTGTTTGACCGTATTTTCCATATTCCTGGCCATTTTATCATTATTCAGCAGCCGTCCTATACTACCCTTTCCACTGTTCACTTTATTCACTATAGCCGCAAGCCCCTCTACCAGGTCGCCGGCGTTATCAGCTATTTTGGTGAATTTACTGATTATCTTATCCACATCAAGCGGGTTAACTGCTGTTAACTGCTCGCCGCCCTTAACCGGCACGTTGCTTGTACCGCCGCCCGGGGTGATAATTACCAGTTTGTCACCCATTAAACCATCGCTGCCGATACTTATTTTAGCATCCTTTTTAATGAATTTCTTCACATCATTATTCAATGTCAGAACAACTTTCACCGAACTGTCTGTCATTATTAGTATATCTTCAACAACGCCAACATTGATGCCCGCAAAGCGCACATTATTGCCTACCTGCAACCCGTTTACATTCTTAAACATGCCGTTTACATTAAATGTAGCGGTAAAAAGGTTTCGTTTATTTCCAATAAAAAATATAGCCAGAACCAGCACGGCTAATCCCGCTATAACAAATACACCGATCTTTATTTTCTGTCCCGTAGTGGTTTTCATGTTGCCTTAATTAAAAAATGATCTTACAAATCGCTCTTTTGAGCTTTTAAGCTTTTCAAATGACCCTTCAGTTATAAATTCCCCGTCGTTCATTATTACTATGCGATCGGCTGTTATGCTTGCGCATTCCATATCGTGGGTAATGATGATCGATGTGGTTTTATATTTCTTTTGCATCTGCAGTATTAACTCACTTATCTCTCTTGATGTAATAGGGTCAAGCCCGGTGGTGGGTTCATCATAGAGCATTATTTCAGGATTTACAATTAAGGTGCGCGCCAGCCCGATCCTTTTGCGCATACCCCCCGACAAATCAGACGGCATTTTATCAATCGCATCTGCTAAGCCCACACCCTCCAGTACTTCTTCAACCTTTTGGTCAATCTCAGCCTGCTTGTTTAGTTTCAACACCCTTGTAAGCGGAAATTCAAGGTTTTCCCTTACAGTCATCGAGTCATATAAGGCACCGCCCTGGAAGAGGAAGCCTATTTTCATTCGTAGCTCTTTTAATTCTCTTTCGTTTAACCCGGCAACAGCTTCGCCAAAAACAGTTAATTCACCCCCATCCGGCACCAGCATACCAACAATACACTGTATAGCAACCGATTTACCGGTGCCGGATTTACCCAGTATCACTACGTTCTCCCCTCGTTTCACATCAAGGCTGATATTTTTTAAAACCTCTTTTAAACCGAATGATTTTTTCAGCCCTTTAATGTGGATCACCGTTTCATCCCTTGCGGCAGATGGTTTGCTTTTCTGTTGGGTATTCTTTTCTGTTTCCATATTAACTATAAAAAAGTAAACTGCTTATCTGAACGACGATAGCATCAATAACAAAAATCCACAGTGAAGCAGTTACCACCGCCGAATTAGCAGCAAGACCCACGCTTTCCGTTCCGCGGTTGGAATTATAGCCTTTATAACAGCCTACAAAGCCAATGATAAAACCAAAAAAGATAGTTTTAATAAAGGCAGGTAAAAAGTCGGTAAAATCCAGAGAGGCGATACATTTATTAAAGTAAAGCAGAGCGCTTACGTTGCTGGTGATATTGATGGCGAGAAAACCCCCGATCAGACCTAAAACATCCCCTAAAAGCGTTAATACAGGCACCATAAAGGTTGTGGCAAGTATACGGGTAACTACAAGGTACTGCACCGGATTGGCGCCCGATACCTCCATAGCATCTATCTGCTCAGTTACCTTCATGCTACCCAGTTCAGCGCCTATACCTGAACCTATTTTTCCGGCGCATATGATCGCTGTAATTATCGGGCCTATCTCTCGAACAATAGATACTGCCAACGACTTAGGCATCATGCTTAATGCCCCAAAATTGACAAGGGTTGGTCTGAGCTGCAATGCTAACACCAAGCCCATTATAAATGCGGTAGTGCCTACGAGCATAAAAGACTTATAGCCTATCTCATAGCACTGACGTACAAACTCCGACCATTCAAAGCCGCCCCTGAATACATTTCTGAAAAAACTTGTTAGAAATAGTACCTGGTCTCCGCTTCCTTCAAGCCATTTCTTCCAGCCTGGTATTACCTGTTCTGCCATTGGTGATTAATTGATAGCCGTTTATAAACATTAATGTTCGGATTATTTTGGCAGTTCAAAAACCTTTGGCCGGGTATGCCCTTTTTACCGCATCGGCACTTCGATAATCAAGATACGTGACAGGGCTTGGGTTTCAAGGGTGAGTGAACCTATATCTTCAACACCTAAAGCATCCCTTTTGTTTAGATCAGTTCCATCGGCGGCTATTTTACCTTCAATCACGAAGATATAAGCGCCATTACCAGGTATTTGTATATCATACTTTACCGCCTGTCCGGCTTCAAAATCGCCCATGGAGAATATGGCATCCTGGTTGATCCATAATGCATCACCGCCTTTTACCGGTGAAATTAAAGTTGTGAAATGGTTAATCTTAAGTTCTTCGGTAAAACTTTTCTGGTCGTACCTTGGTTCGATGTTCATTTCCTTTGGAAATAGCCATATCTGCAAGGTATTGGCCTTTTCAGTTTTAGAATGATTATATTCCGAGTGTTGGATTCCTGTTCCAGCTGACATTACCTGTACCTCACCGGCTGTTATCACACCAATATTGCCCATACTGTCGCGATGCTCCAAAGCGCCTGAAATTGGGATAGTAATAATCTCCATATTATCATGTGGGTGTGTACCAAAACCCGTACCCCCGTCAATAATATCATCATTCAATACGCGCAATGCACCAAAATGCACTTTTGCAGGGTTATAATAAGGGCCGAAGCTAAAAGAAAAGTTAGCTTTCAACCAACCGATGTCGTTGTGTCCCCGCTCATTGGCAGGGTGAAATACTTTTTTCATTGATCTGATATGTTTTAATGGCGCCTAAGCTATTCACGAGCGATCAATTTATTTTAAACGATTGCTTCTGATGGGTTATGGCCACACGCCTACATTACATGTTTAAACATACAATTTTTAATCCACAATTTTATTATGCGTATTTTTGCAGAAAATTACCTTTATAAATGTCAAAAAAAGCAATTATAGCGGGTGCAAGCGGACTAATTGGCAGTACACTGTTAAATATACTGTTGCTAAAGCCCGGCTATGATGAGATTTTGATATTGGTAAGAAAAGAATTACCTGTTGAACATAAGAAACTGGTTCAGCTGGTTATTGATTTTGAAAAACTGGATGAACACGTTGCGGCCATAACCGGTCATGCCGTTTTCTGCTGCCTGGGATCGACAAAAAAAAAGACACCTGATCTGGGGGATTATAGAAAAATAGATCATGATTATCCCCTTAAGCTGGCACAATTGGCAAAGCAAAATCGCGTTGAACAATATCATTTAGTTTCGGCTATCGGCGCCAATAGGACGTCTTCTAATTTTTATGCAAAAATGAAAGGAGAAACCGAGGCTGACGTACAAAACATGGGTTTAAAATGCCTGCACATTTATCAGCCTTCTTTAATAACAGGAGACCGAAAAGAATATAGGCCTACAGAACGCATAGCCACCTTGCTAATGAAGATAATTGATCCTTTATTAGTAGGCGGCTTAAAAAAATACAGGAGCATACCTGCACAAACCGTTGCCCTGGCAATGTTTAATCAATCTTTAAAAAACGCGGAAGGTGTATTTATTCATCCTTCCGATAAAATAAAACGATTAGCGTGAGCACTTATATATCTGCCGAAAATTTAGGTCATTCATTTCATGATCATTGGTTGTTTAAAAATTTAACCATTGGCATCAACCGCGGGCGCAGAGTTGCCCTGGTTGGTATCAATGGTGCAGGCAAATCCACCTTGTTAAAACTATTGGCAGGGCAATTTTTACCTGTGGAGGGTAAAGTGGTACAAAGCCGTGACCTGAGAATGGGCTACCTGGAGCAGGACCCGTCATTTGATAAGGCCTATACTATCAGTGATTATATTTTCCATTCGGATAATAAGCAACAGCAACTCATAAAAAAGTATGAAGAATTGCTTGAAAACGACCCCGACAATACCAAGGCTATCGATAAGGTAACCGAAGAGATCAGCGACAGCAATGCCTGGGAATATGAATATAAGATAAAAACCATATTGGGCAGGCTCGATATACACCATCTGAACCAAAAGATTGATACTTTATCAGGCGGTCAAAAAAAACGGCTTGCCCTGGCACGTTTGCTGATTGAAGATCCGGATGTTTACCTGCTGGATGAGCCAACCAACCATTTAGATATTGACACCATTGAATGGCTGGAAAAATTAATGACCGAAGGCGCCAAAACTATCCTGATGATTACGCACGACAGGTATTTCCTGGACAATGTTTGTAACGAGATACTGGAAATAGATAACGGCAAGATCATCCCCTACTTTGGAAATTACGGCTATTATCTTGAAAAGAAAGCCGAAAGGGAAAGCACGATGGAGCTGCAATTTCAAAAGAATTCCAATTTGCTGAAGAAGGAATTAGAATGGATGCGCAGACAACCACAGGCACGCGGGACTAAATCAAAAGCAAGGATCGACGCCTATTATGACCTGGAAGAGAAAACCAAAAACAATGGTCCTAAAGGAAAGGTTGAATTAAGCGTAAAAACCGCCCGGCAGGGGAATAAGATAATGGAACTTCACCATTTATACAAAAGTTTCAACCATCAGCAACTGGTGGAAGATTTCAACTATGTATTTAAAAAAGGCGACCGTATTGGCCTTGCAGGTAAAAACGGCAGCGGCAAATCCACCTTGCTTAATATGATCACAGGTGGCCTTGCTCCGGATAAAGGAGAAGTTGAAAAAGGCGAAACGACAGTAATGGGCTATTTTCACCAATCGGGCATTACTTTCAAGGAGGATGACCGGGTAATAGATGTGGTTAAAAACGTAGCTGAATTTATAACAATGGCGGATGGCAAAACCATTTCGGCATCTGCCCTGCTTACACTGTTCCTTTTTCCGCCAAAAAAGCAATATGGCTTTATAGCCAATTTAAGCGGCGGCGAGAAAAAAAGGCTGCAATTAATGAGCCTTTTGATGAAAAACCCGAACTTCCTTATCCTGGATGAGCCTACCAACGATCTGGATATCGACACCCTAAATGTACTGGAGGAGTTTTTAACCAATTATACCGGGGTATTAATGCTGGTATCGCACGATCGTTATCTACTGGACAAACTCACCGATCAGTTATTTATCATGGAAGGCGAAGGCCGTGTAAAGATATTTAATGGCAACTATTCCTCCTATCGTTACGAGCAGGAAATAGCAAAACAGCAAGCCAAGAATGGTCCTGCCGGGGAAAGGACCGAACAAAAACCCCAACCCAAAAAGAGCAAATTAAGCTTTAAGGAAATAAAGGAACTGGAAAACCTGGACAAAGAAATCGCCTTGCTTGAAAATAAAATACAGGCATTAACGGCACAGCTCAATTCAGGCGTGCATGACCACTCTAAATTAATAGAAATAGCGCAGCAAATTGCCGGCTTAAATGACGAGCTCGACGGAAAAAGCATCCGCTGGATACAGTTAACTGAACTTAACGAGGCTTAGAATGAAACTTTCAGATCTCATTGCATCCGCGGGCGTAATCACATTACTGATTGCATTCTTGCTTAATTTATATAAAAAGCTACAGGCCCAAAGTAAAACCTATAGCCTGTTGAATTTTATTGGAGCGGGCCTATGCTGCCTTGCCTCCTGCATGATCAAATTCTACCCCTTTATTATTCTTGAGGGAATCTGGGCTTTTGTAGCGTTAGTATCATTATTTAAAGTTCCACGTGGAACATCCGGTAATTGAGTGTAATTTTGAATTGTTCCACGTGGAACATGGGAGTAAAATCGGGAAGCGCTCTAACGGCTGGGCGCAGTCCCGTGTTCCACGTGGAACACGGTAGTAAATATTCAAGAAACGATCTTATCACTGGGCGTAACTTTTTACGTTCCACGTGGAACATGGAGGTAAAATGTTTAAAAAATATAATGTAATTGTGGTAGGTGCCGGACATGCCGGCTGTGAGGCAGCCGCGGCGGCAGCCAACCTTGGCTCATCCGTTTTGTTGATTACCATGAATATGGGAACCATAGCGCAGATGAGTTGCAACCCGGCAATGGGTGGCGTAGCCAAGGGACAAATTGTGAGGGAAATTGATGCGATGGGCGGCTACTCGGGTATTGTTACCGATAAAACCACGGTGCAGTTTCGCATGCTGAACCTGTCAAAAGGCCCGGCCATGTGGAGCCCGCGCGCTCAAAATGACCGCGCACGCTTTGCCGAAGAATGGCGCCTGGCATTAGAGCGGACACCCAATGTGGATTTCTGGCAGGACACGGTTACCTCCCTATTAGTAAAAAACAACACCATCCAGGGAGTCCGCACCGCTATGGGTATAACTATCGAATGTGACGCCGTCGTGCTGACCAATGGTACATTCCTTAATGGTGTAATACATATCGGAGAAAAGAAGTTTGGCGGTGGCCGTACCGGTGAAAAAGCAGCAACCGGATTAACAGAGCAGCTGGTAGAATTAGGTTTTGAATCCGGGCGGATGAAGACAGGCACCCCGCCCCGTGTTGACGGCCGCACACTTAATTATAGTGTGATGGAAGAACAATGGGGAGACGAAAACCCCGGTCGATTCTCTTACACAAACGTACAGCGATCCACCGATCAGCGTTGCTGCTGGATCACTTACACCAACAGCCAGGTGCACGAAACTTTGAAAGAAGGCTTTGAAAAGTCGCCCATGTTTACCGGCCGGATTAAAGGATTGGGACCGAGGTATTGCCCATCAATAGAAGACAAGATCAATCGTTTTGCAGAGCGCGAACGTCATCAAATATTTGTTGAGCCAGAAGGATGGAACACGGTTGAGATTTATGTCAATGGATTTTCGACCTCTCTTCCGGAAGATGTACAGTACAAAGCCCTGACACAAATTCCTGGTTTTGAAAATGCCAAAATGTTCAGACCGGGTTATGCCATCGAGTATGATTACTTCCCTCCTACCCAGCTTGGCCTTACTTTGGAAACCAAACTGGTAAGCAACCTTTATTTTGCCGGGCAGATCAATGGCACCACAGGATATGAAGAGGCCGCATCACAGGGATTTATCGCCGGCATAAATGCCCACCAAAAAAACAACGGCCTGCACGAGCTGATTATGAAACGTTCAGAATCGTATATTGGTGTCTTGATCGATGACCTGGTAACCAAAGGTACCGAAGAGCCTTATCGCATGTTTACCTCACGGGCGGAACACAGATTATTATTACGTCAGGACAATGCCGATATTCGTTTAAGTCCCATCGGCCATGACCTTGGCTTGATCAATGAAGAGCGTATGGACAAGGTGAATCAGAAGATTAAAAATTCCGATAAGATTGTGGCCTATACCAGGAGTATTTCGGTAGAAGCAACCGGCGTTAATTCATTACTGGAAGAACTGGGCACATCCCCCCTTACGCAAAATGTAAAACTTTTCAATTTGCTGAGCAGACCACAGGTGTCTTTTTCAGACCTCAGGAAAGCCAATTCAGCGCTTGATGAGTTGCTCAACAACTACGATAAAGAAACAATTGAGCAGGCTGAAATAAAAATCAAATATGAGAGTTACTTTGAGAAGGAATTGGACATTGTAGAAAAAATGAGAAAGATGGAAGACAAGGAGATCAATCCGGAGTTTAACTATCAAGGGCTGGTGTCACTGTCAAAAGAAGCCCGAGAAAAATTGATGAAGATAAAACCGCGCACTTTAGGACAAGCATCCAGGATTTCGGGTGTTTCGCCATCTGACATCTCGGTTTTAATGGTCCACATTTCAAGATAATTTATAGTTGGCTGATAATCAATAATTTAAATACAAAAAACGTACAATTAAAAAACTTGCCATTAAAAGCATTATTTTTAATTCCGAATAACAATCTTCATCAAAAAATAAAAATCGATTATACGGCTTAAAATGAGGCTAAATAAAAAGACTGCTTTTTTACGTGAGAATTTACTGCTCTTTGTTATCACATTGGCACTATTTAGCTGCGCAAGTCAGCAAAAACCACAAGGCGGACCCCGAGATCGCACGCCGCCCAAGTTACTAAAGGCTACCCCGCCAAACATGACCAGGAATTTTTCGGCGAAACAGATCCGGATTGATTTTGATGAATACTTCACTTTAAAAAATCCGTTCCAGGAAATTAACATCAGTCCGTCAATGGAAAAGCTCCCGACCTACAAGGTGAGCAAAAAATCTATCGTTGTAGATTTTAAAGATTCGTTACAAAAAAACACAACATATGTAATCAACTTTGGCAAAGCCGTTGCCGACTTGAATGAGGGAAATGTTTTACCAAACTTCACTTATGTGTTTTCAAGCGGACCACATATTGACTCACTTAGCGTTTCCGGAAATGTCCAAAATCTATTAACCAAGGAAAAAGAAAAAGACGTAACAGTAATGCTTTTCCCGGTTAAACAAGATACCCTGTTTGGGAAAAAGAAACCGACCATCTTTGCAAGTACCGACTCATCGGGAAACTTTTCGCTAAACAATTTACATGACGGCGATTATCGTATATACGCTTTGAAGGAAGCCGCCCCGAATAGAATATATGACAATGATAATGAATTGATCGCTTTTCAAAAGGAACCGATTCATTTGAGAAAAGATACTTCCAACATTCACTTGAATTTATTTAAGCAGGAACCGGCGAAGTTCAGAATGGTTGACCACCGGTTTGATGCGGACGGTAAAATGTTTTTTACTTTCAACAAAAGCCTCGATAATCCGTCCGTAAAGATTCTTGTCCCTGCTGCATTAGACGCGCAAAAAATGGTGGAGTTCAATAAAACCAGGGATACGGCCAAGATTTTTATGCGAAATATGGATTTTGATTCAATCCGCGTTTCTTTTTTACAAAACAACAAACCCCTTGATACGGTAACCTTAAGAAAGGGCCGGAAAGAAGCGTTTGACCGGGTCATCTCTTTAGTGTACAACACCAGTGCTGATGGTAAACTTAAACCCGGTACTGATCTGGTCGTTACCGCCAACATACCCATTGAAAGCGTCGATAATTCTTTAATAACGCTCACTGAGGATTCCAGCTATGTATCTAATTTTACTGTAAGAAAAGATACCGCAACCCTGAAAAAACTTACGTTGCTTTATAAATGGAAGTCCAACAGCCGGTACCAGTTCATTTTCAACGAAGGAGCGTTGACTAGTATTTACGGAGATAAAAATAAAAAGCTGCTTAAAATATTCGAATTAGATAAAGCTGATAACTATGGGCCGCTAACCTTGAAGATCACTATACCAGATACGTCGAAGGGATATATAATTGAACTGATCAACGGCAACGATGAGAAAGATATAATACGACGGGATGCGGTTACAAAAAGCACGGTGCTGGTTTATAAAAACTATCCTGTTGGTAAATACAAAGTAAGGGTCATCTATGATGATAACAGAAACGGAAAATGGGATAGCGGGAATGTGAAAAAAAGAATACAGCCTGAAAATATATGGCTATATCCAAAAGATATTACGCTCCGGTCAAATTGGGAAGCGGAGGAACCAATTGATATCCCAAAAGAACCTGCTACTTATTAAACCACCCCGAGTACATGATGTAATTTTGAGGTAATTGCTTTAGCATTTCCTTCTGCCCGGTGCTTAAGGGCTTTATCTTTTTGGCAGGCGTGCCGGCATACAAATAGCCGGATTCGCAAACGGTATTTTCCAGCACTACCGATCCGGCGCCTATGATCACAAATTCCTCAACCACCGCATGGTCCATTACGATAGCTCCCATGCCTACAAGCACATGATCCTGTAGCGTACAGCCATGCACCAGCGCATTATGTCCGATGGATACGTTATTACCTATATTGGTTGCCGCACGCAGGTAGGTGGCGTGTATGACCGCTCCGTCCTGGATATTGGTATTATTCCCTATCCTGATATAATGCACATCGCCCCTGATCACCGCGTTAAACCAAACTGAGCAGTTATCGCCCATCATCACATCGCCCACAATGGTGGCGTTTTCGGCAATAAAGCATTCATTTCCCCAAACAGGACTTTTATCTTTTACGGGTAGTATAACAGGCATTTTTTTAATTATTGAATTACAGAATAAGTGAATTAGAGATTTTTTGTATTGGTTTATATTTTTATTTATGTTTGATCAAAATTAGCGGAAATAGCTCAGCTGGTAGAGCATCAGTTTCCCAAACTGAAGGCCGCGGGTTCGAATCCCGTTTTCCGCTCTTTTAATTGTTATCTTTCTCTCTTTTTAGTTTGTTTAAAGCTATCTGCGCCTCAGGGGGATAGTCATTAAAATCAGCAAATATTTTATTTAATTCATCCTGACTGTTCGAATTAAATTTTTTATAATAAAATTGGTCCATGTCAGGCCCATACGTTAATCTTTCCGCAATTCCTTTTACCGCGCTTCTATTAACAATACAATAGATAATCAATAATGGCAAGCCTATTGGATTAAGACTTAATGAATTGGAATCCGATCCCATTCCAAAATAGCTCAATTTGAATACTTCCGCTGTAAAATTTATAATATTAATGGTCCCCAGAAGTAATAAGATCAATATCGCGACAGACACTATATTAGACTTAACAAGCCATATTATTAGAGAAATAACTAAGCAAACAAACGCGAGGTAATTATTTAAAGAGAGAATTACTCCGTTTTCAAAATGTCTGTAAACAGCTGATGCACTTAAAGAAAGGAGTATAATTAAGAAGCTTGAGTTTGTGTACTTGTTCACTTTTGACATAAAAAGCTTAAAAATGACTAACAAAAATCCATCCGGATTTCAAATCTAAAATACTGTATCGTGCAATTCTTCAGCGTGTAGTTTATAATCAGTAGTATAATGCAGCCCCCTGCTTTCATTACGCATCATCGCTGACTTTACCACAATATAAGATACCTGTATCAGATTGCGTAATTCGCACAGCTTTACCGATAGCTTGGTACGCTTATAAAACTCCTCTGTTTCTTCATATAATAAGCCCAGCCTGCGCATTGCTCTGTCCAACCTGAAATCTGAACGAACAATACCTACATAGTCGCTCATTATTTTTTGCATTTCACGTACATTGTGGGTTACCAGGATATCTTCGTTGGAAAGCTGTACACCATGCTCATTCCATGCAGGTATATTTTCAGGTATAATATTACTATTAAATGTCTCAATGGCATCTTCATATATACAATGTGCAAATACAAGCGCTTCTAACAATGAGTTGGATGCCAGACGATTAGCGCCATGTAAGCCAGTCGATGAACATTCGCCGCAAGCATATAAACGCATAATTGAGGACCTGCCCGAATGATCAACCATAATCCCCCCACACATATAATGGCAGGCCGGAGCCACCGGTATCATATCTTTTGTCATATCGATACCTATTTCTAAACACTTAGCGTAGATGTTTGGAAAATGGGCCAGGATATCCTTTTTGCTTCGGTGCCTTATATCCAGATACACGTAATCCTCACCTGATTTTTTTATCTCCGCATCAATGGCCCTGGCAACGATATCCCTGGGCGCCAACGACTTACGTTCATCATATTCCTGCATAAACTCCTGGCCATTAATACGTTTCAATATTCCTCCAAAACCACGTACAGCTTCTGATATCAAAAACGAAGGGTATTCACCGGGATTGTATAAAGCTGTCGGATGAAATTGGATAAACTCCATATTCCGCACTTTACCCTTGGCCCGGTAAACCATTGCGACCCCATCACCGGTAGCAATAGTAGGATTAGTAGTTATGGAGTAAATATGCCCTGCCCCGCCGGATGCCATTACAGTTACCTTAGAAAGTATCTTTTCTACCATCCCATTCAATGTATTTAATACATATACGCCATAACAGGTAATATCATTACTTGACTTATCCACAAAATCACCCATATGGTGCTGAGTAATCAGGTCTACCGCAAAATAATGTGTTAAAATAGTGATATTGGGGTTTTGGTGAATCTGGTCTAGTAATGATCTTTCTATTTCCCAGCCGGTAATATCCTTATAATGCAACACCCTAAATTCCGAGTGTCCGCCTTCTTTTGCCAGATCATAAAATCCCTCATTCGTCTTATCAAAGTTGGTTCCGTAATCAATAATTTCCCGAATTCTTTCCGGTCCCTCCTGTACAACCATTTCCACAACTTTTTTATCACATAGATCATCACCCGCAATTAACGTATCGTCAATGTGTTTTTCAAAAGAATCTTCTTTTTTATCCACAACTACTGCTACGCCGCCCTGTGCATACTTCGTGTTAGACTCATCTTCATTTGATTTTGTAACTATCAGTACCTTACCATGCTTTGCGGCCTTAAGTGCAAAGCTCAATCCTGCTATACCTGACCCTATCACCAAAAAATCCGCTGTCCTCGTCATATAGATGTATAATATTGTGCAAAAGTACTACTTGTGTTAACAAGAGACTTAAAACATGTTAATTTTGTGTAAGTAAAAAACTAACAAATAACTATTAGGTTGATAACCCTAATTTATGCCTGCAATATCAATAATCTTTACGCTACTTTTGCGCCAGATTATTGTCATAACTAACATTTTACATGCCTATAAAATATTAACAAAAAACTTTCAAAAGAAAATATTGATTATTATATATCTCTTTTAATCAACTAACTAAACTATAAAATATAAAGCTAATTTGTTGATAAAAGATTAAAACTAATCTTTTATATAGTTTGTATCACTACTTTTAAACAGAACTAACACACCAATAACAATAGTTTGTTTTTATATATAAATCTAATTGTTATTAATTGAATTGTTGAAATGGATACCTTAGAGGACTTAAATCTAAAAGGGTTTGTGGACGAAGAAATAGATCCGGCACTTGATCTTTTTGAGGAAATTGAAAAATTAAAGAAGAAAAAAAATGCCGTCATTTTGGCCCATTATTACCAGGAACCCGATATACAGGACATTGCTGATTACATTGGCGACAGCCTTGGATTATCCCAGCAGGCAGCCAAAACGGATGCGGATATCATTGTATTTGCCGGTGTTCATTTTATGGCTGAAACCGCAAAAATACTATCACCAGGCAAGAAGGTCCTTTTACCCGACTTGAAGGCAGGATGCTCATTAGCTGACAGTTGTCCGCCGCATTTGTTCAGGAAATTTAAAGAAGCTTATCCTGATCACCTGGTCATCACTTATGTGAATTGTACGGCGGAGTTAAAGGCAATGAGTGATATTGTTTGTACATCGAGCAATGCGGTGGCGATAGTGGAAAGTTTACCGAAGGATCAAAAGATCATATTCGGCCCGGATAAAAACCTTGGCGCCTACGTGGCTAAGAAAACAGGAAGGAATTTGGTTTTGTGGAACGGCGCCTGTATGGTACATGAAATATTTTCGAGACAGAAAATTACCAAATTAAAGGAACGCCATCCGGATGCTAAATTACTTGCACACCCCGAGTGTGAAGATGTGATATTGAAAATTGCTGATTACATTGGTTCCACAACGGGTTTGTTGAAATATGCCACCAAAAGCGCTGAAAAGGAATTTATAGTTGCCACCGAGTCAGGTATTATTCACCAGATGCAGAAGGATAATCCGGAGAAAGTTTTTATCCCTGCGCCGCCGAATAATAATTGCGCATGCAACGATTGTCCGCATATGAAAAGGAACACGCTTGAAAAACTTTATTTATGTATGAAAAATGAAGTGCCTGAAGTAACTGTTCCAAAAGATATCATTGAAAAAGCAGTAAAGCCGATTGAAAGAATGCTGGAAATATCAGCCCGATTAGGCCTCTGATCACACCACGAAATAAACATGTTTGAAAATAGAGAGAGAACCAGTATAGAATCATTAGGTGAGTTTGGATTGATTGACCATCTAACCAAACAGATTAAATTAAAACAGGAAAGTACAGTAAAAGGAATAGGGGACGATGCTGCTGTGCTTGATTTTACCGGTAAAAAAGTATTGGTATCAACAGATATGCTATTGGAAGGCATACATTTCGACCTTGCTTATACCCCGCTTAAACATTTGGGTTATAAAGCTGTACAGGTCAATCTGAGTGATATTTACGCTATGAACGGAATCGCCACACAGGTAACCGTATCCCTTGGAATATCCAGCAAATTTCCGCTGGAGGCGGTTGAGGAATTGTATCAAGGGATATACCTGGCCTGTGAAAAATACAATATTGATCTGGTGGGCGGCGATACCACGGCATCACGCCAGGGCCTGGTGATCAGTGTTACTGCTTTAGGTTATGCTGATGAAAAAGATATAGTATACCGGAATACCGCCGAGGAAGGCGACCTGATCTGTGTATCAGGCGACCTTGGGGGTGCTTATGCCGGCTTGCAATTACTGGAGCGGGAAAAATTGGTTTACATTGAAAATCCAAATATTCAGCCTGATCTGGAAGGGAAAGATTATATCATAGAACGCCAGCTTAAACCCGAAGCAAGAAAAGATATTATTGAATTACTGAAGGATATTGATGTTAAACCTACAGCGATGATTGATATTTCGGATGGTTTGGCCTCAGAAACATTACATATCTGTAAGCAAAGCAATAAAGGATGTAATTTATATGAAGAGAAAATTCCGCTTGACCCAATGACTTATGAAACGGCAAGAGAATTTAATCTTGACCCAACAGTATGTGCCTTAAGTGGCGGGGAGGATTATGAATTGCTGTTTACCATCAAACAGGCCGACTACGAGAAAATTAAACTACAGATGGATATTTCCATTATCGGGCATGTAACCGAAGCCTCAGCAGGCTGTAACCTGATTACTAAGGCCGGTGTGATACACGCACTAAAAGCCCAGGGTTGGAATGCATTTCCCCCGGCCCCCTGAAGCCGCTGCACATACCTATATTGTGTCTTAAAAAGGCTGCTCCACAAAAATTAGGATTATGCAGGTGCTTGCCATTGTTGTTATGCATTCGCATAAAAAATGTACAGTGCCGGCCGGCCTAAGGGCGCATAAAAGCTTTACTTTTCACTGTTCTTCTACCGAGTTATTACCCCTGTCTGGCCTAAACTTTAAAGACGTTTACACCTAGCAGCGCGCTGCAGGGAGTTTTTAAGGATGGGAATGCTTTTAAAACTGATATATTTAATAACTTTAGTTTTATTTTAGAAATATGAGAAAGCTTGGTTTATTGGCATTATTGTGCTTTTTATTAACCCAATTAAAAGCACAGAACGGTGTTGTATTTAAGATAAAATATTTGCCGGGTCATAATTATCAGACATCTGTTAACATGAGTATGAAACTTAATGTTAACCTGAACGGGGATACGGCGTTCATTAGCAAACTCAAATCGCAGGGAATAACCGCGCCGGTTAACGCTAATCTGGCAATTGGTATAAATGGGAATATAAAGACAGGTGCTTCGGGTGCTGATAATACCTTTCCATTAAATATGGATTATAAAGTAGTCAATCTTACTGTAAACGCCAATGGCAAAGATGTCCCCATCCCGCCAAAAGCGACTGAAAAAGACATTAAGATAATGGGGCATATAACCCAGGATGGAAAAATAAAAATAGATTCAGCCGAAGGGAAAAAAATTAATGATACCACCGAAAAGAAAATACAACAGATGATGGATATGATTCAGAAGCAGATCCAATTTCCCGACCGGCCATTGAAACCGGGCGACACCTTTACCCAGAGCGCACCTACGAACATACCAATAAGTGGTGATAACAATATTCAATTGAATGGCGGCATTACCTATAAACTGCTTAGCATGTCAGGTGGTAAAGCCTATTTTGATATGGTGCCGAATTTCGGCATGAGTTTTAAAATCAGAACAATGGGTATCAGTGTCACGGGCACGGGTACCGGTAAAATGGTTTATAGTATAAAGGATAATTTTCCTCTGTCAAAAGATGGTAGTTTTAACATGAGAATAAAAGTAACCTCTGATCAGTTGAATGTTGATGGTACTGCTGTTATCACTTCCAATTACAGCTGTACTATAAATTAAGCTACATTAATCTTCACCATCAATAAATTTCTGATCCAATTGCTTATTGGCTTTTGCGCCCAGGCCTTTTATTTTCTCGGCGGTTTTGGTCAGGTTACCGTTGCCTTCGGTTAGTTTGTTTATAGCGCTGTCATAGGCAGACTGGCTTTGTTTAATATTTTTGCCGATACTCTCCATATCGCCCACGAACCCCACAAATTTATCATACATGGCACCGCTTAGGCGGGCAATTTCCAACACATTGCGGTTTTGCCGCTCTTGTTTCCATATACTCGATATGGTACGCAAGGTAGCCAGCAAGGTGGATGGACTTACGATCACCACACGTTTTTCCCATGCATCGCTAAACAATTCAGCATCCAGCTGTACGGCGAAACTGAAGGATGATTCTATCGGCACAAAAAGCAATACAAAATCGGGGGAGTTAATTTGGTACAGGTCGTGGTAGTTTTTTGCAGACAAACCATTTACATGACCCCTTATAGACTCCACATGGGCTTTTGAATATAATTTGCGTTCTTCCTCGCTTTCGGCATTAACCAACCGCTCATAGGCAACCAGGGATACCTTGGAGTCAATGATCAGATGCTTCTCGTCGGGCAGATCAATAATAACGTCTGGCTGTAAGCGGCTGCCGTCGGCTGACGTCAAGCTGGCTTGCAAACGGTATTCCCGATCTTTCACCAAGCCGGATCGTTCTAGTACACGCTCTAAGATAACCTCACCCCAATTACCTTGTTTCTTGCTATCTCCTTTTAAGGCCTTGGTCAGGTTTTGGGCTTCATTGCTGATCAGTTTATTCAATTCCATCAACTGCGATATCACCCCTTTAAGCGTATTCCGCTCGGCGGCTTCCATATTGTACACCTTGTCTACCTTTTCCTCAAAAGCTTTAATATTTTCCTTCAAAGGATTTAACAGGATATCCAGGTGCGTCTTATTCGTTTCAACAAACTTTTGTGATTTTTCTTCCAGCAGCTTACTGGCGATATTTTGAAATTCGAGCTGAAATTTTTGTTGTATGTCCTGTATCGATTTTTCCTGCTCCGTTAGCCGTTCCCGTTGCGCTTTAAAGGCCTCTTCGGCTTTTGCCATCCGGTTTTTCTCGTTGAGCAGCTCCTGGTTCAGGGCGGTTACGGCGTTATCATACCTTATACGTTCGTCCTGTAATAATTTGTCAGCTTTATCCCGTTCGAGTGCCAGTCCGGCAGCCCTTTCTTCAGCTTTTGCAAAAGTAATCTGGAGCCGGTTGTTTTCTTCGCGCAGGCGGAGCATATCCTCCGCCCCGGATATACCATCGGCACTTTTTGGCCTTTTCAAAAAAAGCACCACAGCAATTAGCAGGATAACGATAGAAACTATAAGAATAACCGAACTCATTTTGATAAAAATATTAGCAAAACGAAGGTAGGAAATTTAGCAGCGTGAAGGTAGGAAATTTTTAGATTAAGGCTTTTTCTTCTTAGCTGTATCTGTAAAAGGGTATGCCGGAGAGCGGGCAGGAGTTATTGTATCGCTCAACCCTAAATTATTGGAACTGCCGACGTTAATGCCTGCGCCTGGCTTTTTAAGGCTATCGGCACGGTTAACTGATCCGCCGCCGCCATTCGAACCAGCCGAACCACCGTCCGGGGCATTAGCGGGATTGCCGGTGCAGGCAATAGCAGAAAATGAAATTGCCACACTTAAAATTAACAGCCGTTTTCGCATCACCTTTTAAGCTTAAACAGCCGCAAATTATTATGGTTTTGATATCGTTATTATGCCGGGAAGGGTTTTCGATTACCTCGCTTTTTCCACCCTCAAACCTACATCATTTACTTCGTGCAGGGGGTTGTCGCGCATGTTTTGTTCTATTTCAAAAGTGTAAGTTCCTTTTTCCGGGAATTTAAAATCGGTAAGAACAGGCACCTGGTAACTGTATAAATTGCCCGATCCCTGACCTAGCCATTGTCCATCCGGATTGGCCAGCTTAAGCTCATAACGGGTTACGCCTTTTAGTTTGGGGCCGTTTCGCCGTATGAGCACAAAAATATTAGAGTATTTGTATTCGCCGGTTACACGCAAATTGATATACACGTTATAAGGAATAGAAGGATCACCAATTTTAACCGAATTTTTTATCCTGTTGGCATATGACCAGTTATGGTTATCGATCGGTGTGTTCTGATCAATTATCGCGTTGGGATCGGTGCAGCCGCTCAAAAAAAGCATTACCAATGCCGGTAATGCTATAAAAAATAACTTATGCGCCGCTTTCATTCCCCTTATTCTGGTCGTTCCGGTTATTCCTGTTTGGCTTAAAGCGGCGGTTATTGCGGTTCTTGTTATTGGGGCCATTGCTTTTGGTCGCTTCTGTTGGTTTATTCTCTGTTGCTGCCTGTGGTATAACTACACCCTGTGATGGTTTATTGCCCTGGTTTTTATTGCGATTTTTGCTTTTCTTTTTATTGCGGTTGCGCTCGTCAAGCCGGGTAAGGCTGTCCTGGCCAACCACATTCTCATAATCCAGCACTTTTACCGGTTTGCTTTCTATCTCAATAGTTTCGCCCAAATCGGCGGGAATTATACCCTCTTTATTCTGTTTCTGAATTTCTTTTACACGGTCAATTTCAAGCGGTATCCAATTGTCTTCTCTGGGATAGCTAAACCACATCAACTTTTTAAAGATATCTGTTTTTTGTAAACGGGCATCGCCTTTTTCGGTCTTGAGCACATTTACATTATCAGGTATATACTTTAAAGCATCCATATAGGTGTCCAGCTCGTAGTTTAAACAGCATTTTAACTTACCGCATTGGCCGGCCAGTTTTAATGTATTTAGCGAAAGGTTCTGATAACGCGCAGCTGACGTGGAAACTGTTTTAAAATCAGTTAACCAGGTTGAGCAGCACAATTCGCGACCGCAAGAGCCGATACCGCCAAGACGGCTGGCTTCCTGCCGCATCCCGATCTGCCGCATCTCGATCCGTATTCTGAAAGCTTCGGCCATCTTTTTGATGAGTTCGCGAAAATCGACACGGCCTTCCGCAGTATAATAAAAAGTAGCCTTTGTTTTGTCGCCCTGGTAATCCACGTCGCTTATTTTCATAGATAAGCCCAGCTCTAAAGCCAGTTTACGTGTTTTGTGCATGGTTTCCCATTCCAGTTCTTTGGCCGCTTTCCACTTGTCTACATCGGCAGGTGTTGCCTTGCGATATATTTTTTTGGTAACATCGGCTTCACTTACATGACGTTTTACCATCTGCATCCTGACCAGTTCACCGGTTACGGACACATGACCCACGTCAAAGCCCCCGGTTGCGGTTTCCACCACAACCAGTTCGCCGGCCTCTAAGTAAATATTATCAGTATTGATAAAAAAGTCCTTTCTGGAACCTTTAAATTTTACCTCTATAATAGAGAAAGGCCTATAATTAGCCGGCATATCCATATTTGACAGCCAGTCGTATACATCTAATTTGCTGCAGCCATTAGTAAGGCACGAGCCATTACTTTTACAGCCTGCGGGCGAACATCCGCCCGATGAGCAACTTCCACATCCCATAATTTAATTCGGTATATAATGAGTCCCCTTGGGGAGCGCTTTGAAATTTAAAATTTTTATAATTTGTAAAGATACATCTAAAAATAAGATTTTTGGATTAGCATTTCGCTCCACATGATAATGCGCTTTTTCAAGTTCAGTACTTATGGCTTGTGCCATGGCCGTATTCATTACGCTGGTCATTTTTTGAGCGGTTTCCAGCTCCTGGGCCGGCAGGTGAACAAGATTTCCGGCCCCGGCCATCAGCAGGCAACACTCGCGTATAAAGCTAATGCCATAGCGTAAGAAGTTTTTTTGATTTTCGCGGCCCATTTTCGATGCCTGATCCACAAATGCCATCACCTGGGGGCCCTTATTTCCAAAACACTGGCGCAACCATTGCACAAATAAAGTATGGTAACCCTTGTTTTCCTGTTGCAACATTGCCAGGGCCTCGGTTAGATTACCGTTGCTTAAGTAGGCTGTTTCGGCAGCAGCAAACTCGGTTTGATGATGGTTTTGCATCAGCTCTTCTTTGACCTCATCATAGCTCAAAGCAGGGATCTTCACCAGCTGCGTACGTGAGAGGATGGTATTCAATATCTGGTCCTGGTTTTGAGCTACGAGCAAAAACAAGGTATTAGGTTGCGGCTCTTCAATTATTTTAAGGAGCGCGTTACCTTCCTTATCAAGGTACTCGGGCAGCCACAAGATCAGTATTTTATAAACGGATTCAAAAGGCTTAAAGCTTAGTTTTTTGATGATCTGGTGGCACTCAGCAATGTTAATGTTAGCCTGTTTGTTTTCGGCATCCAGGTAACTGCGCCATATATCCAAACTCAGGTAAGTATGGCTCAGCAGGGCCTGGCGCCATTGTTCAATAAAACTTAGCGCAGTATCATTTTTATCCTTTGCAAAAAAGGGATATGAAAAATGCAGGTCGGGATGCATCAGTTTCTGGTACTTACGACATGACGAGCAAACCCCGCATGAATCATCCGGCTGTTTATCCTCACATGACAAGTATTGGGCATACGCAATAGCCAAAGCAAGGCCTCCCGAACCCTCGGGCCCCAAAAACAATTGGGCATGACTAACACGATTATCATTTACCGTATTGATAAGTCTTTGCTTTACGGCCGCCTGTCCCGCAATGTGTTTAAACTGCATTGGTGCAAAATAGTAATTTTTAGTAATAAGTATTAGGTTTTGGGTCCAGGTTTTAATTTATTGTTATAAAGAAAAATTGATAAGCTACTTTTGGAAAAATTTAATAGTCATCACCCAATACCACCGGAAAAACTAATTATGCCCAGAGTAATGGCCTTCGATTATGGTACCAAACGCATCGGCATCGCCGTGACCGACCCAATGCAGATTATTGCCACAGGTCTGAATACCATACACCCCAATGCAATTATTGAATTCCTTAAAAAATACATGCTGGCCGAGCAGGTGGAACGTTTCATAGTAGGCGAGCCAAAGCAGATGGATAACACCCCATCACAATCAGCTATACATGTAAAGGGCTTTGTAAACCTGCTCAGGAAGACCTTCCCGCATATTCCCATCGAAATGCTGGACGAGCGTTTTACCTCCAAAATGGCTTCTGCTGCGATCGCCCAAAGTGGCATGAATAGAAAGGACAGACAAAATAAGGCTTTGGTGGATACTGTTTCGGCGGTGATATTGCTGCAATCCTGGATGGAACGCCTGAACCGTTGATTTTTTGGATTAAATAATAAATAAACCAACTCAATTAGTGCATAAATAACTATCAATAAGCTGTTTATGTAAAAAAATCAGCGAAATCCATAAATCATTAGCATCAACGGTGTATCTTTGCCGCATGGAGATCCTGGATCATCATCTGCAATTATACCTGGAAGACCATTGTGACCCCGAACCACCGGAGCTGCAAAAGATCAACCGCGAAACGTATTTAAAAGTATTGCAGCCACATATGTTATCGGGTCATTACCAGGGGCGGTTGCTTAGCCTGCTGAGCAAAATGATGCGTCCCCGGCGTATACTGGAGATAGGAACCTATACCGGTTATTCTACCATTTGCCTGGCTGAAGGGCTGACAGCAGATGGACTTCTCCATACGATCGAAGTGAACCATGAAATGGAAGAAATGTTGACTCAACACTTTAAATCCACAAATGTGGATAAAAAGATAAGGCAATATTTCGGCCATGCAGCGCAGATTATCGTAGAAATAGAAGAAAATAATTTTGACCTGGTATTTATAGATGCAGATAAAAGAAATAATTTTCTTTATTTTCAGTTAATATTTGACAAAGTTAACTCAGGTGGACTTATTATAATTGACAATGTTTTGTGGAAAGGGAAGGTATACGGCAACGAAAGTGACGTCGATACCAGATCGATTCGTGAACTTAATGATCGTATCGCCGAAGATACACGGGTTGAAAAATTGATCCTCCCGGTCCGTGATGGCCTTATGCTCATTAGAAAAAAATAAATTATGAAGAAATTCTTACTGATTGCAATCCTGTTAGTATCCTCTTTAGCTGTTTCAGCTCAAAACACCTCTCAATCCTATATTGAAAAATTTAAAGACAATGCCGTTCGTATTATGCACGAAACAGGCGTGCCGGCAAGCATTATCCTTGCTGTGGCTATGCATGAATCGGCAAATGGTAACAGCAATATTGCAAAAAAACTGAATAACCAGTTTGGTGTAAAAGGCTATAACACTCATGTTTACTATGATAACAAACGCACAGCTTATAAAAAATACAGTTCGGTAATGGATTCATTCCAGGATTTTGCCCGCATCATGACCGAGCGCAAGCAATTTAGTCACCTGGCCGAATCGCTTACTCATTATGATTATACCGGCTGGGCAAAAGGTATACAACGCAGCGGCTACTGCAGCAGTCATCAATGGGCATCGCAGGTTTTAGGCATTATCCAAAAATACCAACTGAATAGTTTGGACGAAAAACCTGAAGATCAAAGCCAATTAACAAACAAGCAATAAATTTGTATATAAATCTTAAGTTTGGCATGGAATGATCTATACTGTCAACTAAGAATTTATTGTCAATGCGAAAACCAGCCTATTCACTGTTTATATTTTTACAGGCGTTGTTGTTAAGCTCCTGTGCTGTCCACAATGGATTGATCAGCAACAGGGAGGCCCGCCGTAATAACCAGGATGTTCAAAAGGCCAACAGTCAGAGCATTGCAGGTTATAGCCCCTACACCTCACTTACCTATATCGAACGGTTTAAAGTCATCGCTATACAGGAGATGAACCTTTACGGTATACCTGCAAGTATTACCCTTGCGCAGGGTTTGTTTGAGTCGGGCAGCGGGAATGGCGAATTGGCCCGGGTGGCCAACAATCATTTTGGCATTAAATGTACCAGTGAATGGAAAGGAAAGGGATATTATAAGGATGATGATAATCATAACGATTGTTTCCGGGTGTATGACCGGCCCGAAGATTCCTTTCGCGACCACTCTGAATTTTTGAAAAGGCCGCGCTATGCCAAACTTTTTCAGCTTGATAAAAATGACTACACAGGGTGGGCCAATGGACTAAAGGCCGCCGGGTATGCCACCAACCCTAATTACCCGCAATTGCTGATCAATGTTATACAAAAATATCACCTCGATCAATATGACCGTCCTGAAACGGACGTTCAAAAAGAAAAACGTGAGGATAGGGTGCTTACCCAGATAAATGATAACGCCCTGATGGCTCATAAGGATTCAGTTAACCAGGAGACCACGGCTAATAAAACTTATACCGTAGTAACCGGGGATACACTATACTCCATTTCCAGGCGTTTTGGACTAACAGTCGATGACCTGAAGGCGTTGAACAGCCTTCCTGATAACAACATCAAGATAGGGCAAAGGCTGGTGGTGGCTAAATAGTGATGTTAATTTTTGTTAAAATTTGTGATGAAGGGCGGCCGAAAGTTTAATTTTAACTTTAGAATGAGATTATGGCTGCTGCTAGTATTATTTTGCGGATTTTTTAGCGCCCTTGCACAGGATAAACAGACCCATCCCGCCGACGGGCAGATTGAAGGGGTTGTTTTTGACAAGGATACAAAAGACCGGGTTGCCCGGACCAATATTATAAACGTTACCACGGGAAAGTCCTTTTATAATAATTTAAAAGGCGAATTTAAGGTAGATGCCCGCCCCGGCGATAAATTAATTTTTTTAAAAGAGGATTACCTGCCGGATACTTTACTAGTAAAAGGCAATGCAAACATGGCGGTTTCTTTGCAACGGCTTGCTATCCCCTTAAAAGAAGTAACAATTCATGATTCTTTGGCTACACCGCTTCAGCGCTTGCAAGCTACCCGCAAGGAATTTAGCAAAGCTTATGGTTCAAGCGCTTACAATGATATTTTAAGTGTATCGCCAGGCAGCGGGGCCGGGATAAGTATAGATGCCTTATGGAATTCCATAAGCCGCAGCGGGCGCAATGCACAGCATTTACAGGGCATAATTCAGAGCGATTATCAACAAAATGTGATCGATTACCGCTTTAACCGTACCTATGTGGGTAATATCACCAGATTAAGGGACCAGGAACTAACTGATTTTATGATCAAATACAGGCCGGGATATTACACCGTTACTACCGCCAGCGAGTATGAATTTATAACTCTGATACGCAACAATTTAAGAAGATACCTGCGTAATAAAAAGATATATACCTTGCCTCCGTTAAACGCAACTAAAAGCCAGAAACCGGATTAAAACGGTTTCAGCTAACCTTGGCTATTAAATGGTCTTCAGGGGGTTTTTGCTGCAACAAATTATCATAAGAGCCGTGGTTATAAATAATATACGGGCATGAGGGCGGCTGCAACTCCATGATAGGCTCATTCTCTATTTAGCCCGGTTTATGACCGGGTTTTATTGGCAATAAACATAAGGAATAAATGTTATAAGCCTGATTTGATTTTAAAACGAATTTGTTTTTGCTTTAATTTGCACATATGTCAAAAATAGGTCTTGGGTTACTTCTGCTTATGCTATCTTTTTCATCCGCCTTTGCGCAAGATACTGACAGTCTGAAAGCAGATACCAATTTATTCAACAGATATCGCTTAGATCCCCGCAAAAATGCCCTCCCCATCCATATCAGGCCCATGCAGATCAGCGAAGAGCTCATACCAATAGAATTGCTTGACTACAGGGTAAGTTACTGGCATAAAAGTGTTGTTTTCGGGTTAAATTTTAACCAATCGGCATTTAGCAATAACTGGAGCGGCGGCGGTGTAAATGCGGTTGCGCTGGGAACCAACTTTGATTTTAAAACAGAATACAGTAAATCGCCTTTTGACTATGTGACCGAATTGAATCTGATATACGGTGTATCAAAAAATAAAGGACAGTCATCCCGCAAAACAAATGACCGTATATTCCTGGATAATAAGGTTGCTACGCAGCTGTCTAAACACTGGTACTTTTTTGGATCTTTAAGTTTTGAATCGCAGTTTGCGGCGGGTTATACTTATACCGATGCCAATGGGAATACCGTTGACGATGGATTAATCATATCGAACTTTATGGCACCCGGTTATTTTACTGAATCGTTAGGTTTTGAGTATAAGCCGGCAAAATATTTCGACCTGCGACTGGGCACAGGTACGGCCAAACAAACATTTGTTGTCGATACAACCATCTATCATAATCAGCCCGACAATTATGGTGTAAAACCGGGGCATACATTTATCAATCAGCTTGCCTTCCAGGTGGTGGCTGCTATTGATAAGGACCTGATGTCAAATTTGCATATCAATGCCCGTTATGCACTGTTTATACCTTATCAGCAGGCACTTTCCTACACTACGCATCGTTTGGATGCTACCTTAACCGCAAAAGTAAACCGTTTGATAAACGTAACCATGAACGGTACTTTTTTGTATGATAAAAACACCTCACCCAGGCCACAGGGCACAGAAGGGTTGGCACTGGGTGTGAATTATAAGTTTCCGTAAAGGAGGTAGTACTAATCTGATTTTTTTGTTTTTTTCCTGAGATTTTGATAATCGATATAATACAATATTTTGAAAGAGATATTATTGTTTTGCGGTTCATTTAAAGTGTTTTGCAGGTTGCGGAAATAGCCCAGCTTAGCCTGGTCCGTATTAGTTAATGACGAGTTTTTCCATGCTATACTGACTTCCGATCCAGGCGAAAATTGCCATACATACACCATATCAATGTTCCAGGCATTATAATTCTGATCATTATCCCGGTTAAAATGAGATGAAGTAAGATTAACCAGCGAACCATTTTGAGCCAGGTCGTGGTATTGTAATACATTAAGTTTTGACCAGTAATGCCTTAACCTTAAAGTAAGACCCATGTCGCTGGTAAAAGTGTATTTAAGGCTGAATATATTTTGCACCGTATGCACATTACGCAAAGCAAAAATAGGATTGTTGCTTACGCTATCTGTAGTGGAGTAACCGGTGAAATGGATATAAGGACTGTAGGTAACATCCTGGCCAAATGCAAAATGGTTACTGATGCGTAAATTATAGAAGGCTTCAGCATCGGTACCCTGGCGACCCGCTATGGCATATTCCCGGTGAAAAATACTGATGCCTCCGAATAATGTTTTGGCCCGGTCGGTAAAAGCATTTAATCCCATCATGTAGCTGCCGGCTACGCGGAAAACGCGGCCTGCTACCCGGGGTTCGTAAAAATCGTTTGCTTCCCCGGTGTGCTGCACCCGGAAATTTACTCCCCAATAATTTTTCAGATTGGCATAACCGCCTATGGTTTGATTAAAGTACTGGTAAGCTGATGGATTATAACGGCGTGAATAATATACATTTGAAAACACACCCCACTGGGTAAAATATTTTTTAGGCTTGTAATTAGCATATTGCAGGTTGACGTTATGATCGAAATAGTTGTTATTAAATAGTATGCCCAGATCATTGGGGTTGTATTTATTGTCGACCAGGTCTTCTACAACGTTCCAGGTAAAGTTTCCGAGTGTTTTACCGCCGTTTATTTCGTAGCTAAAGCCGGTAGTGGTTTTTCTGTTGGTATAAAACAGGTTGCTTATCATGCCGTAGCCGCTCAGGTTGTAGGAGTTTTTCTTGTTGTTCAGATTGAAAACAAATCCGCCCACATCGGCAGAATAATCCTTTCCAAAACGTTCAACGTTGGTATTGATAAGCGTTATGGCCGAATTATACTTCAGGTTTTGATCCAGCACCAGGATATTATAATTGGTTACCGGCGATGTTTCAAAATAACGCTTATGGCCGGCACTATCCTGTATGGTGGCATAGGTGGGGGCGCTTACGGCATTAAATAGGCCTATACCAAGGCCGTTTGCCATCCTTCCGGAAAGTTTGGTAGCATTGTATAGTTTGGCTTCAGTAGGATTTTTGATAAGGCTTTCACCTGGATGCAGGTTACCAGAAGCCGCAGCGTAATTAATAGGCTGCCCGCCCACCCGTCTTGAATAAAACAGGTTGCCTTTGTTAAATAGTTCTGTGCCTTCTGTAAAAAATGGCCTGTTCTCCTGGTATTTTACTTCAAATGGAGTTAGGTTGAGTATTTTATTATCCGATTGCACCTGCCCAAAATCGGGTATCAGGGTCATATCCAATGTAAAACTTTCATTAATGCCATATTTTACATCCATTCCGCCATTAAATGAAGTGGTGGTATTTCTTAATCCCGGTGTGTTATAAGGATAGTGATTTACATAGGTTGAAAAATATGGATAAAGGGCCAGCCGCACTGGCGGGGTTACTTTTTCAATACCATCAAGCTCTCCTTCCTGGTTCATCAAGCCATTCTTTTTAGGATCCAATTCATTCCAGAATAATTGTTTGTTTTCTCCCCTGCGCTCTCTTATGAGGTTCATACCCCAGATTTGAACCTCTTTTTTGGCAAACCGTAAAGCCGAATAAGGTATCTTAAATTCAGCCGTCCAGCCCTGATTATCCACTCTAACCCTGCTTTCCCAAACGGCATTCCAGGTGGCATCTTCCGTGTTTCCGTTGGGGTTTGGAGCATACTTGGCATCAAATTGTGCCCCGGCAGCAGTTACAAAAAAACCAGATCCATTAATGCCGTCATGATAAGTATCCAGTAAAATTCCGATGAAATCATCAGCGGCAATATTATCCCTAGTAGTTAGCTCACGTGCCACTTTGTTTACACTGGTTTCATACATGCGGGCGGCTATATAAATAGCCGTATTATCGTATATGATCTTTACTTCGGTACGCTCTTGTGGCTTTTCGTGACGGCCAGCGGTGGGTTGTAACTCAACAAAATCGGTAGCTACCGGTACATTTTTCCAGACCTCATCATCCAGCACGCCATCTATTTTTGGGGGAGTATTTGTTTTAACGGCAACCAGTTTTCTGACCGGGGGTTGTGAAAATGCGCCCAGGGCAATAAGCGTAAAAAGAAGGATATAAAAAACTCTCATCCATATATTTTGTGTGAGATAAGATGTTGAAAAAGGGTAAAACGTTGCAGTGAAGCGACTAAAAAAGTGCTAATTGTATACATGGCATTAGGACAGTACCGATTTTAAGGAAGGGTAGCTCTCAACGAGAAATCAGCAGTTATTAATATATTGTAAAGCCATCTCTGTTTTTACAAAGTTTTGATGAACCCGAATTGTTTCAAAATCATACCTTTGTATCCTCAAATTAAAGTATTTTATATTCATGTTTGAAAATCTTTCAGATAAACTCGACAGGGCATTTAAGGTCCTGAAAGGACAGGGAACCATTACAGAGATCAACGTGGCCGAGACCATGAAGGAGATACGCAAGGCCCTCCTGGATGCCGACGTTAACTATAAAACCGCTAAAGCTTTTACTGATGAGGTGAGACAAAAAGCAATGGGTCAGAATGTACTGACCTCGATTTCGCCCGGGCAGTTGCTCACCAAGATCATGAATGATGAGCTGACGGAACTGATGGGCGGCAGCACTGCCGATCTTAATTTCCCGGCCTCACCCACGGTGATACTGATAGCAGGTTTGAATGGAGCAGGTAAAACCACCTTCAGTGGTAAGCTGGCTAATTTTTTAAAGACACAAAAGAATAAGAAACCTTTACTGGTGGCCGGCGACGTATATCGTCCGGCAGCTATTGAGCAGCTAAAGATTTTAGGCGAGCAAATAGGGATACCTGTATACGCCAACCTGGAATCAAAAGACCCGATTGCTATTGCGCGAGAAGGTGTTGCTTTAGCCAAACAGAATGGCAATAATGTAGTGATTGTAGATACCGCCGGCCGTTTATCTGTCGATGAAGCCATGATGGTGGAAATTGAGCAGGTGAAAGCCGCTGTAAGTCCGCACGAGATATTGTTTGTGGTGGATTCCATGACCGGCCAGGACGCTGTGAATACGGCCAAGGTATTTAATGACCGCCTGGATTTTACCGGCGTTGTATTAACCAAGCTGGACGGCGATACCCGCGGTGGTGCGGCCCTTTCGATCAAGTCGGTGGTGAATAAACCCATCAAATTTATTGGTACTGGCGAGAAAATGGAAGCGCTGGATGTTTTCCACCCTGATCGTATGGCCTCCCGTATTTTGGGAATGGGTGATGTGGTTTCGCTGGTTGAACGTGCCCAGCAGCAGTTTGACGAAAAGGAAGCTGCCGAACTGCAAAAGAAGATCCGCAAAAACAAATTCGATTTTAACGATTTCTACAGCCAGATACAGCAGATCAAAAAGATGGGTAACATGAAGGATCTGATGGGCATGATACCCGGTGTTGGCAAAATGATGAAAAACGTGGAAGTGGATGATAATGCTTTTAAAAACATTGAGTCCATCATTCAATCGATGACACCATTTGAAAAAGAAAATCCGGATTCCATTAATCAGAGCCGCCGCAACCGTATTGCCAAAGGATCAGGAACTGACCTGCAGGAAGTAAACCGCCTGATCAAACAGTTTGAGGATATGCGCAAGGTGATGAAGCAAATGAGTAATCCTGCGGCCATGGCCAACATGATGCGCCGGATGCCGCGGTAGAGGCTATTTTTCTGAACCATGATTTTTCACTTGTTGTTTGCTTTAAACGGTGTTCGGCGGGGCTCGGCGTTTTTAGGATTGTGAGGATTGCCACGATTATTTTTCTAACCACTGAAATGTCAAGCTAATCTTGTGAATCCTAAAATAATGGTTCAGACGAAAATAATTTATCTTAGCGTCATCCGTAAAATTGATATGCATAAATACTTCTCATTATCCTTTTGCCTTCTGTTTTTATTTTACATTCCAGCAAATGCGCAATCGCCGGGCGCTATTATCGATGTGCAGCACTATGGTTTTACTTTGCAACTGAACGATGCGGACAATGCAATTATGGGACAGGCAGAAATAGCGGTTAAGTATTTAAAAGATGCCGGTTCATTTAAGGTCAATTTAATAAAACGAAATGATGCAGGTAAAGGAATGCTGGTAAGCAGTGTAACCGAAAATGGCACCGATCTGCAATTTCAGCAGGATAATGATGCGGTTAATATCACCGCTGCGGCAAAAGCGAAAAGTGAGCATAGCTATATCATAACGTACCGTGGTGTACCTGCCGATGGGCTTATCATCTCCACCAATAAATTCGGACATCGTACCTTTTTTGGTGATAACTGGCCCAACCGTGCGCACAACTGGCTGCCCTGTGTGGATGACCCTGCCGATAAAGCGACGGTTGACTTTACAGTAACAGCGCCTGATCATTACCAGGTGGTGGCCAATGGTTTGAAAGTAAGCGAAACGGCCTTGCCGAATAATTTAACGCAAACACACTGGAAAGAAACCGCGCCGCTGCCAACCAAGGTTATGGTCATAGGCGTTGCAGATTTCGCGGTCGATCATACGGGCGATGTGAAAGGCATACCGGTTTATACCTATGTTTTTCCGGAGAATAAGGATAAAGGTTTCAACAGTTATGCAGTGGCTAAAGACATTTTGGCTTATTACATGGACAAAGTTGGCCCCTATGCCTACGAGAAATTGGCCAATGTGCAATCCAAAACCATATTTGGCGGCATGGAAAATGCCAGCGCTATTTTCTATTTCGAAAATTCTGTAGGTGATAAAGGTATCGAAGAACTAATGGCTCACGAAATTGCGCACCAGTGGTTTGGCGACGCGGCCAGCGAAAAGAAATTTAGTCATTTATGGCTGAGTGAGGGTTTTGCTACTTACATGACCAATGTTTACCTGGAGCATAAATATGGTATCGATACCTTAAAAAAACGCCTGCTGGCTGATAGAAAGACCGTCCTTGATTTTCAAAAACGCAGGATAACCCCGGTTGTTGATACCACGGTACACAATAATTATATGGTATTGCTGAATGCCAACAGTTACCAAAAGGGCAGCTGGGTGCTGCATATGCTGAGACGCAAACTGGGCGAGGACGCTTACTGGAAAGGCATCAGAAGCTATTACGCTAAATACGATGGCGGCAATGCCAATACAGATGACCTGCGGGCGGTAATGGAGCAAGCCAGCGGGCAAAATCTGGAACAATTTTTTAAACAATGGTTATATACACCCGGAACACCGCATGTAAGATATGGCTGGTTATATGATGCTCATAAAAAGATGATAGATATAGCTATAGTTCAAGACCAGGCACCGGCATTTGAATTTCCACTTCAATTTATGGTTGGTAATAAAATTCAAACTTTTGCAATAAAAAACAAGATAACTCATCTAAAGATTTCTGTAACGGCGAATCCGGCACAAATTATCATAGATCCAAATGTGAGTTTATTGGCTCAATTTGAAAAGGTTAACTACGTTGAACTGATGTTGCAAAATAAAGCAAAATAAAAACATGGATAAAGTTTACGCGTTGTTAAAACTTCGTAAATCCAATGGCATACCAGTAATTTAGTTTTGTTATTTTGCTTGTTTTTCATATATTGTTTTGCGAGTTAAAATAAATCCAAATAATATACTTTTGTTTGTCGTTTTACGTTTTTATTATTAAACCAGCAAATCACAGATGATGCTTTCCACCAAGGGCATCACCGACCGTTAACCTTTAAACACATTCAGTCATGTTTAAGTCTTATCAATCCGTTTATGTAACAGCTTACCGGTGGATATTCAGAAATTTCGGCCAGGGTAAACTGCCACAATTCAAATCCTTATTTAATGTAAGCTTTTTGCTCATTATCCTGCTCACCACGGGATTGCTTTTAGCACAGTTTATGCTGCATTTGCAATCATTTGCTGCAGGTACGGGTACCAGTGCCACTATATTGTTAGGTGCTGTACTTTTTTTATTGCTGAACCACCTGGTACTTTTAAATAACCGATGGCTTAAAAAGCTGAATTACCGCATGGCTGCTTTAAGCCGCCATAACCTGAACATCTGGTCGGTAGTGATGCTGATCAACGTGATCATTATTTGTGGATTTGTGCTTATTATTGCGCGTTAAGTCGGGGCGACGTGCCGGAGAACATGCTTGAAGATATTGGCGGGAACGATTCTTCTTCGGTCTTTTCTATCATGTTAAATGTTTGACAACTGAAAGGGTTTGCCGGCTTAGAAAGCCACCAGAGAGTGATCAAATGGAACGAATACGCCAACAATTAACCAGGCTTGAAAGGAAGATGCTGGCGGAAATCAATAAAAGACGGTTGAGGTTTAAAAGCGTCCACCGGCAGCAATATCATGCTGCACAAAACCTGATAAAGTATTTAACTCTGCGAAATGAGGATATTGGTGAGTTATAGTGTTCGCTTTATATTCACGGTCTTTCTTCGCTTGCCAGTTTGCCCATTGAGTATTGCCCGGCATTTCATTAATGAGCCATAGTTAACAAATGTTGGTACTGCGGCAATAAAAGGCAATTTTTTTGCCCCTGACGAAATTGTATATCTTTTGCTTGAATAAGGATGTTCATCTTCAAAAAATTGAACACCTGCGAGCCTGCATCGGCAACTTTATCACAAATTCTATTCCTTCGCCTGATTGGTTTTTTTAATAAGTAAATAACTGCCAGTCTTTTCGGCTTATTTATTTTGCAAAATTGCAAGTCCATAAAATGCTATTATTAAGAACTTTATGGGTTTTGCTGCATGTTATAAACATATTGATTTGATTTATTTAAAAAAATTAAAAACATTTGCGGAGATATCAGGTATAAATACTTTAAAACCCATCCGCAGAAAATGGATAAATCATTTACAAAGAAGATTATAATATTTGATGATGATGAGGACATACTTTCTATTTGCAGTTATGTTTTAGAAGAACAGGGTTGGGAAGTTCATACATTCACGGACTGCAATAACGTAACTGAAAAAGTTTTGGGGATTTGTCCGAATGTTATTTTGATGGATAATTGGATACCCGACGCCGGTGGCATTATTGCCACACAAACACTCAAAAAAACCGATGAATTAAAAAACATACCGGTAATTTATTTTTCCGCAAATAGTGATATTCAGCTTCTGGCAAGCCACGCAGGCGCCGAAAGTTATTTGGCTAAACCTTTCGATCTGCAGCAGCTGGAGGAGGTTATAAATAATGTGCTGATAAATAATTAATATTTGCCTGGCAAACCTCAACTGATATAAATAAAAAACGCCTATGGTTTTTCGCATGCGTTTTTTAACGGATTAAGCAATTTAATTAGCTCCTCCGGGGCCGTCTGCTCCGGGACCACCCCCATCTCTTTTTCTGAATCCTCTATCCGGATTTTGCGTCGGCGCCTTACCCGCGAATTTTTGTAAACGAAGCGTAAATGTTGCCAGGTAATAACGGGCAAGCCTGTTAACATGTGTCTCGGTAAACGAACTTGGTGTTGAAGAAGATGAAAACCCTGTATTTTGATTGAATAAATCGAAAGCCGAAAGGCGTATGGTTGCCCTGTGGTCTTTCAAAAACCTGCGTTCAAGGTATAAGTTCAATACATCGGGGTTGGTTACCTTTACAGTTGAACTATAGCCGTAATTAATGGCTTTGCCATAATCATAACTGAATGTCCAGTCTTTAAGGAAATAGTTTTTCCCGTTTACGGCAATATTCCAGGTCCTTATGTTTGATGTTCCGTTTGTCAGGGAGTTGTTTACAGAGTTGTCGGTACGGTTTATCGCATAATTAGTTAGAAACTGAGCATCAACTACATCTGTTATATCAACCCTGAACCGCACTCCGGGCGTAAATTGCAGGTTTTTAGCTATATTCTTCTCCGTGCTGGAAGCGTAGGTGGACGAATCTATATTGGTTAAATAACCTATGCTATTACTGTAATTAACTGTACCTGTAAACGTCAGGGTGTATCTTCTGTTCTCCCAGGGTTTAGCGTAAACTACATTGCCGGTAATGTTATAGTAACCATTAGCGTTTAAGTATTGGGTCAGAATAGTATTTGCAAATCTGGGATCAGGGGTAAATCTGCGCGGGTACGTAATGGTATTGGTTACTACCTGGTCATTTATTTGCTGGAATGAAAAATTGGCAAATAAGATATTACCCGTAGCAAAACTAAATGCGTTGTATCGTATTGAAAAATTGTTTGTAAACTGAGGTTTCAGATTGGGATTACCCTGAACCGGGTACAGCGCATTCGAGAAGTCGGTAATAGGCTGTAACTGTGTAAAACTTGGCTGACTGCTTGAGCCGTTGTAATTTAAACTGAATGACTGGCTTCGCGAAAAATTATAAATATACCGTGCAGTGGGTATAACGTTAAAGGTGCTCACATGAGTTGACAGACTTGTTAGTGGTGAATACCCGTCCAGTACCGCCGGCTGAACTGCAACACCTAAAGTGTAGTTATATTTCTTTTCAATGAATCGGTAGTTTAAGCCGAAGCGGTTGGTTGTAAAAGTATAAGTGTATTGTGTGCTTAATGCGCTGTCGCGAGTGAATAAATAATTTGCGGCGTCATATAAGATATCTGTCAGTTTATTATTTGCTGTATTGGAATGGCTAAATGCATAATTGAACTCCAGGTACGAAAACCTCCCTATCGGTTCAAGATAGGATATTGTAGAACCCAGGGTTGTCGTACGGCTGTCGGTATTGATCATCTGGTTGAGCGGGGCGGTGGGTGTACCCTGGGTATAATTATATATGGGGTTTTGAAACTGGTTGCTTGTAGATGAACTCAAATTGACATTGATGCTGAAGTTACGGCCGTGCTTATGAAATCGGTGATTAAATAAAGCGGTAAGGCCAAAATTCGGAGCAGATGAATTGCCGGTTGACACGGAAGTATAAGCAGACCTTACCGAATCATTTTTTGTACTTAAATATCTGACATTTTCCTGGTCGTTGGTGTTGGTGCCTGCATATGAAAACGTTGGGGTTACTTTTAAATAGTTAATTGTATCGGGTTTATATTCCATATTCCAGGTAAAGCGATGATTGATATTTCTGTCAACCTCATTGCTGATCTGGTTATTTGTGGTTGGATTTACAGGGCTTGTATTTTGCTGGAGATTGGTGCTGTTGGTCGAAACGGTGTTATCAGCAAAGCTGTAACTGCCATACACAGATAGCTTTTTACCCCATTGATCGCGAAAATTGGCGCCCAGGGAATGCGCATCGGTGATACCATTTTGGGTGGTTATCAGACTTCCTGTATTCTGGGCGCCGCGCGATGCATTGCCACGACCGCCACCGCCACCGAGGCCGCTACCACCGCCTGCGGTGTTGGAGTTAAAAGAGAATGTATTTACGTTGGTATTATTTATACTTCCCAAAAGAGCCATTTGCTGATCACCATCGAAGCGGAAAGTATTTAAGGTTCCCAGGTAACGGTTTGCATTGGGTATACCCTGGCTTTGAGGCAGCGCATCCTGGCCATCACCTGCCGTTGCCTGTCCAAAATAGCCGTAGTTTTTATCCTTCCTGATGGTGATATTCATTATTTTGTCAGGCTCACCGGTTTTAACACCCGTTAAGTTCGCCTGATCGCCATAATCATCTATCATTTGTATGTTTTCAACCACATCGGCGGGCAGATTTTTAGTAGCGCTTTGCACGTCGCCACCCATAAAATCTTTTCCATTTATCCTCACTTTTGTAACCTGTTTTCCTTGTGTGGTAACATTGCCGTTAACGTCCACATCGACGCCCGGCAATTTTTTTATCAGGTCTTCAACGGGCGCATTTTCCCGGACTTTGTAAGCGCTGGCTTTATATTCAACCGTATCTTCTTTCAGGTTTACCGGGTTAACCCCTACAATAGTAACCCCTTGTAATGCGGTTGCCTCTGATTTTAATAAAATCGGGTCCAGAACGGCCGGCTTAGTATCATTATCAAGGGTGTAACGTCTTTTTAGGGTTTGATAACCGATAGAAGATACGGTGAGGGTAAATTTAGTTCCGTTGACCGAAGGAAAAACAAATTTGCCGGTACCATCTGCAACTGCTATGGTACTGTCGCCCTTGTCTGATATCAGTTTAATGCTTGAGCCCGGAACAGCGAGTTTAGTTGAGTCGATCACTTTTCCGTCAACTTCGCGCCCGGTTTGCGCATGGGCGTAAATAACGGTCAGAAAAGAAAATGAAAAGATAAGCAGATAGGATTTCATCGTTTTATTAAGCGTGTGAATATTTAGATTATAGGGACAACAATAAAACGCAAAGGTTCAACTTATAAAGCTTAAATAGCTAAAGATCAATGTTATTGTTACACATAAACAAAAAAAAGCCTCCGATACTAATATCGGAAGGCTTTTTGTGAAAATCGGAGAAAAATATTTTAGTTTCCTAAATGTAATGCAGAAGCTACCTGGGTATAGTTTCTAAAGTTAAGACCCGGATTGGTTACGTTAAGCAAGTTCATCGATGTGCCAGGTATTACAACAATTTTGAAGTAAGATCCGGATGAAGTTGTACTTGAGGTGACCGTAACTTTGCCCAAACTGATGCTGGAAGTTACAATACTCAAACCTGCCCCATTATTATATGGCAACGGGTACCATGGTCCGGTTTGGGCTGTACCGAAATAAACCAATACAAGGCCATTGTCAAGAACCGGTTGGGTTATTGCCGATACTGCTATATCAGTTCCAGCCGGAGATACTGTAATATTTCTTTCGACATAGCTTTGTACATCAGAGGCACCAGTAGCACCGGTAGCTCCTGTAGCACCAGCGGTTCCGGCTGCACCTGTAGCCCCGGTTGCACCAGCAGTTCCGGGTGCACCTGTAGCCCCGGTTGCGCCGGGAGTTCCGGCAGCTCCAGCAGTTCCGGTTGCGCCTGTAGCGCCGGTTGCGCCATTGGTTCCATTGGTGCCGTTAGTTCCGTTGGTACCATTAGTTCCATCTGTTCCCGTTGCACCGGTTGCGCCTGTAGCGCCGGTAGCACCTGTTGGTCCAACTGGTCCGCCTGAAGGTCCCACTGGGCCTTGTGGACCGGTAGCGCCTGTTGCTCCCGAAGTTCCGGTAGGACCAGTTGCCCCGGTAACCCCTGAAGGCCCCGGTGTTTTGTCTTTTTTACAACCATTAATACTAACAAAGCATATTAGTAATATCAATGGTAATATGTGTCTAATTCGTCTCATATAGGGTACGTTAAATAAATTAATTAAAGCTTTTTACGTGAACAAATCTAATAGGTTACATTTACATTTTGAGAAAAATATTTTCTTAGTATTTCATAATCGATCTGATGGATTTTGAATCCAATTAATAAACCATTGTTAATAAAAAAACAAACAAATTTAAAACACAAGCATGTTTTTTTCGTTTCACTTAAAAAAGCCATTAACCCATGAAAAATATAGCATCTTCTCTTCACACAAAGATCCATGAGTGGATTGATGCCTTTGGATTCAGACTAAATGCATCACAAACCAAAAGAAACATTATTACACGACATTATTTTTTCAAAACATTTAACTTTTTTGAAAAATTGTATACTAAGCATCCCGAAAAGTCGGAATTCCTATGCTTCGATGCTTATGGTGAAAAAATAAAGGTAAAGTCACTTTTGGATTTGCAAACTGCCTTTTTTGAAAATATAAGCCAATTATAATATCGTGTTTCCCTCCGGTAATCTATATGCGGCGCTTCAGGGTGAGAATAACCTTGTCGAATTTATGATCATGGTAAACCTCAATCAATAGGTTGCGTTCATTTTTTGATTTAAGGATATTGTCAATTTGCTCAAGCGTCATATCGGCAACCGGCTTAAAATTAATGGCTGTAATTTCATCGTCTTTTTCCAGGCCTACTTCGTCAGCAGCAGAGCCGGGTTCAATCCGGCTGATGATGAGGTGTTTAAAGCCGTCTCCTGCTGCGTAATACTCTATGCCGCTCATGTCATGCTCAAAAGGCTCACCGAAGCTTGAATTCGGTTTAAGGTAAAGGGCATTATCATGATAATCGAATATCACCATAAACCTTTTGAGGATACCCACCCCAAGATTACCATCTCTGGGTATCGACAGGTTTTTTAGCATTTCTTCATCATAATCATTCGGAAACGAGGTAATAACTTTTTTTATTTTATATTTTCCCAGTTCTACTTCATCTATCCGGCTTAGAAACCCACTAATAGGGCCGGCTAATCCTACTCCTAAATTAGCAATAACAAATTTTTGAGGAAGGCCATTTTTTTTGATCATGTTTTCGAGCGAGACCGGATGCCCCGCTCCAAGGTCAATAACCAATTTGCACAACTGTTCGGTGCCATTAGGCAGCTTTATTCTAGCCTCAAGATAAGGTTTGTGACCTTCTATTGTTATTGGAATTCTTGCTCCCTTTTTAAACAAACGCGCATCCCGTGTCCGGTAAGCAGTTATCGTACTATCTGTAAAATTTAATTTTACGGCTATATTGTTAAAAAACTCATACCCTAACAATCCGTGTACCGGAATTCCGACAAAATTTGAGAGATTAAAGTGATCCGTTTTGAGAATAGCAGCTGCCACATCATAACTCGTTAATCCTGGTATATCAATTTTTAGCGGCGGGGTAACATAGGCCTCGAAGGCATCCCCTTCGCCAAGTCCCGCCATTTTTATAGTGCGCTTATTTTGAAGGTTTATGGAATCAACCAATTTAGGCTCGGTGATGATCATTAAGCCAACGCCTGTGTCTAAAATGAAATTGAAAGGCCCGCGGTCATTTATTTTTAACTGTATGATAACCAGGTTTCTTATCAGCTTAAAAGGTAACCTTACAGATTTCGATCCGCTATTTAAATCAAAATATTGCGCCTTTGCGGGTGTAAAGCTAAAGCACAGTAAATATATCAGACCCAGAACCGGTAGAAGCTTGTTTTTATGAGCTATTTTGAATAACAATTTGTTTATAATTGGCTTATTAAATTTACAACAAAAAGTTTAGTTATAGAAAATTATTATGATGAGAAGAGCGCTAATGATTTTGTGGCTCACAGGCGTATTCCTATTTCTGAGCAATGGTGCACATGCAGGAAAGATCAGAAAACGAAAGATCAGGAAGCTCTTTAAGCATTCGTTGATCGTTAAGGATCATTTTACAGGTTTTGCGTTGTATGATCTGGATGCGCAGAAAACAATATATGAGCTAAATGCCGACAAATATTTTACGCCGGCATCAAACACCAAGCTGTTTACATTTTATACCTGCCTTAAAATGCTTGGCGATTCCATCCCTGCTTTAAAATATATCATCCGCCATGATTCATTGATCTTCTGGGGAACCGGTGATCCCTCGTTTCTACACAGCGCCCTGAAAGGGGTAAACGGCTTTAATCTTTTGAAAAATTCGGATAAAAAACTATTTTTTTCATCCGGGCAGTATCAAAATGATTTTTATCGCACCGGATGGGCCTGGGATGATTATAACGATTATTACCAGGCCGAAATAACGGAACTGCCCATTGAAGATAATGTAGCAGTCTTGTTTGCTGATAAAAGTGGTGCACTACAGATCACGCCATCCGGGTTAAAAGAATATTTAAAGTGCGACAGTAGCTATAAGCCGGCATCATTTAAAGTACAGCGTGAATTTTTGAATAACAGCTTTATATACCCGGCAATGCAAATTCCGGCAAATTACAGAAAGGAAATACCCTGGAAAACCAGTACGGCATTAACTTTGTCCCTATTACAGGATACATTAAAAAAAGAGATTGCTGAGATACATCTGCCCTTAAGCGACGATGTAAAAACTATTTTTGATGCCAATGCTGATACGGTTTACAAGCGTATGCTGCAGCCAAGTGACAACTTTATTGCTGAACAGTTATTACTGGTGTGTTCGGCTGTAAAATTTAAAACGCTGAATGCCGACTCGGTGATTGCCTATTCAAAAGCGCATTATCTGAATGATCTGCCTGACGTACCTCAATGGGTTGACGGCTCGGGGCTTTCCCGTTTTAATCTGTTTACCCCAAGAAGTATAGTTATGCTGCTGTGTAAAATCTCTGATGAAATGAAGAATGATAACCTGCTGCACAGTTTGCTGCCCGCAGGCGGTGTCGCAGGGACGATAAAAAGCGCCTACAAAACAGATAATGGGCAGCCATTTGTTTGGGCTAAAACCGGTTCGTTATCTAATAACCACAACCAGAGCGGATATTTGATCACCCGTAAAGGCAAACGTTTGGCGTTTTCATTCATGAACAATAATTTTACCAGGCCAGCGCGCCAGATACGCGATGAAATGGTGCGGATAATCACTTATATACACGATAATTTTTAACGATCTGGCTTTTTCATATCCTTTAAATTGCCTGCGATAGAAGGATTTTGGGCAGGCAGTTCATTCACCACTTTTTCAACTTCGGTTTGTTGTACATGTACTGCATATTCTGCCGGCTCAATATGGCAGCCCGTGGCTTCGGCGTAAACCTGTGTAAATTCTGCGCCGATAAATAATATGGCCGAGGAATAGTATATCCATATTAAAATAATAATAATAGATCCCGCCGCTCCATAGCCTGAGCCTTGCGCGGTATAATGTATATATTGCCCTATTAAATACTGTCCGATCATAAAAAGTATCGCCGTAAAAATTGACCCCATACGCACCTCGCCCCATCTTATTTTCACATCAGGCAGAACTTTGAATATGATGCCAAAAAGCACCGCGATCACAACAAGGGTTATAACCAGATTGATAACGCTTAATACCAATACCGTCACACCGGGTAAGAAATGTGCCAGCCTTTCGCTTAAGGCGTTAATGGCGATATTTACCATCAGTGAAACAAGCAATAAAAAGCCCATACTGATAATCAACGAGAATGACAGAAAGCGGTTTTGTATTAGCTTAACCCAGCCCCGTTTTGGCTTGGCCTTTACCCGCCAGATAATATTGATGGAATCCTGTATCTCCACAAACATACTGCTTGCGCCTATCAAAAGAATAATTATACTTGTTATAAGCGCTACCCCTGTTTTGCCCGAAAATTGCAGATTTTTTATGATCTCCTGTATTTGTACAGCAGCCTGGCTGCCTACATAACTTTTTATTTCGGGATATAAATTATTGTTAATAGCATCGCGTCCTAAAAACAGGCTGGTAAGGGAAATTATTAATATTAATAAAGGCGCGATAGAGAAAACGGTATAATATGCCAATGAGGCACTTAATTTTAATCCGTTATCATTTACGAAGCCTGTGAATGTGGCCACTATAACTTTCCAAAACTCTTTAATAAATGCTTTGCTTAAAACCTTCATATTAAGTTAATAAGCTCTTTTTGAACTTTTTGTTTACAAAAAAATGTAATTGCCTGCTTAATATACGGTCATCCGGCCGGATGGAACGGCTGAGTTTGCAATAAGGGAATATTGGTGGTTTTGCCGGTAGAATATACCGGAATGAGGAGATTTTTGTTAAGAATATTTCATCAAAAATTTTGGGATTGAAATTTAAAACTCATAAGTTTACCGCTTAATATAACATAATTCTGGTAGCTGGATTATTTTGAAATAGTCCTCAGCCAGGCAGGTGATATTACTAAACTTTTAATTGTTAAATTTTTTTTGGGGAAAGCCGTTCAGTTTAAAAGCTGAACGGCTTTAATCATTTTAATGCGCATCGGTTGGGATACTCACCTTGCCCTTTTTAAACGGCTGCAGGTACAGCAATGGGATCGAAAATAGCATTATCAATCCTGATATCAGGTAGGCATCATTGTAGGTCAGTAATAACGACTGGCGGATAACGGCTCCCTCGATTGCACTGTAGGCCATGTGGGTGGCATCAATAGCCGATTTTCCTTTGGCCATAAATGCCTGTTCCAAAAAATGCAGCCTTTGTGTAAAGGCATTATTATAGGGATTGATATTGGTAAGCAGATTATTCCTGTGTACTCCCTGGCGGATATGAATGATGGTCGTTAAAGCAGCAATACCAAATGAGCCGCCCAACTGCCGCATCATATTATTTAAACCTGTTCCCTGGCCCATCTCGGGTCCTTTTAAATCTGATATAGCCAGGGTCGTTAACGGTACGAACAATAAGGCCATCCCCACGCCCCTGATCAGCAACGGTATTAAAACATTAATCTCACCGGTTTCCAGGGTGGAGCCGCTTAGCATAAAAGTAAACACAAAGAATAAAAACATGCCTATGGTAGCCATAAACTGTGCCGGTATCCCCTTGTTAAGCATTTTACCTATAAAGGGCATCATCACAATGGTACATAATCCACCGGGGAATAACAGCTCACCTGTTTGCTGGGCAGTGAAACCGAGCAAATTCTGACAAAACACCGGGAAAACGAATACGGATCCATACAAACCAAAGCCCAATATAAATGATGTAAACATACCGACGGCAAAACTTCGGTGCCGCATAATGCTGAAATTCACAATTGGGAATTCGTAAGTCGTTTCACGCCAAATAAATAGCACGGTACCTAAAATAGCGGTGATGGTAAGAACAAGTATGTATGTTTTTGCGAACCAGTCCTCCGATTCACCTTTTTCGAGTATGACCTGTAAACTGCCCACGGCAATTGCCAGCAAAGCTATGCCCCACCAGTCTATGGGCTTTCCTTTGGCTTCCTTCGGGGTTTTATGGATGAAAGTATAAGCACAGAAGGCCGCAATTGCGCCTACCGGAATATTTACATAAAATATCCATTGCCAGGTATAATGATCAGTGATATAGCCCCCTATAGTTGGACCTACGGTTGGACCCACCACAGCACCTAAACCAAATAAGGCAGTAGCCGTTCCGATTTGTTCACGGGGCCAGGTTTCTACCAATATGGCTTGCGAGGTTGATATCAGACCACCACCGGCAACGCCCTGTAATATACGGAACACCACCAATTCACTTAAACTATGTGCATTGCCACAAAGGAATGATGCGATTGTGAATAATATAATAGAGCCCAGGAAATAATTTTTGCGGCCGAAGAAGCTGCCCAGCCATCCCGACATGGGTAATATAATTACGTTAGCTACCGCATAGCCGGTTACTACCCAGGCTACATCCTCAAGGGTTGCGCCCAGGTTACCTTGTATTTGGGGTAACGAGACGTTCACAATTGTCGTGTCTATCAGCTCCAATAGTGAGGCCGATATTACTGTTATGGTGATGATCCACTTTTTAAAACCTGTTTCGGCCATTGTTTTAGTCTTTATAGATTACAGAAACATTTACACTCATACCCGGACGCAATTTTGCCATTGTTTCTTTATCTGCATTGATCCTTATTTTTACAGGCACACGTTGTACCACCTTTACAAAGTTACCCGTGGCATTATCCGGGGGCAACAAAGAGAATTTAGCGCCTGTAGCGGGCGAAAAGTTGTAAACTTCACCCTTTAATTTCAGGTCGGGGTAAGCATCCACCTCAATATCCACCTTTTGTCCGTTCTTTAAGTTGGTCAGCTGTGTTTCCTTGAAATTTGCAGTGATATACAAACTGTTATCATTAACAATTGAAAACAAAGTTTGACCGGCTTGCACTAATTGTCCTATTTGAATATTCTTTTTAGAGGTAACGCCGCTTGCCGGTGCCAGAATAGTAGTATACGTTAACTGCAATTTGGCATAATCAACATCTGCCTGGCGCTGGGTAACGCCGACATCGGTCACTTTTAACTGGTTGCGGCTGGTACCAACCTGCTCCAGTGCAGCTTTATATTGATCCTGTGCTGCCCGATAAGTAGCCTCGGCAACATCCCTGTCTGATTTTACCTGGTCAAATTGTTGCTGGGTAACAGATCCGTCTTTTACCAGGTTGGCGTAACGGGCATAATCCTTATTTGCTTTTTCCATTTTTGCTGCTGCTGATTCTACTTCGGCGCGCGCACTTGAAGAATTGGCAGAAATAGCAATTATTTGCGATTGGCCAACCCCTACGCCGGCGCTTGCGCCTTTTTGTGCCGATAATGCCTGCTCCAATCTTACTTTATAGTCACGGTCGTCCAGTTTTACTAAAACCTGGCCCTTTACTACATGACCATTCTCTTCAAAAAAGATGCTGTCAACATAGCCGCCAACGCGGGCAACTACCGGGCTTACATCGCCATCGACCTGAGCATCATCCGTATCAATATGTTTCCCGTAATAGATATATTCTTTTATCCCGAAAATGATACCGCCTATCAATATAATTCCAAGTACGATAGGTAATACCCTGTTGGGTTTCTTTTTTGGTTCTTGTTCTTGTGCCATTGTATGGTGTGTTTTTATTATTTGTTAAGTTTTCCGGTTGATTTTAATAAGGTATAGTACGCAAGTCCTGCATCAGCTTTAGCCAGTTCCAGGTTAATCTGTGCCTGGTACAGCAGCGTTTCGGCATCGGCCCTGTCCGTGGCAGATGCTATATTGCTTTTATATTTTGATTCGAGTATTTTGTTGTTCTCACCGGCCTGGTCTATCGAAGTTTGCAGCAGCTTTATTTTATTTAATGCCACCATATAATTTTCATAACTTCTATTCACATCGTTGTGGATATTATCTGCAGTGATACCCTGGTTGATCGTGACCTGGTCGCGCTGAATTTTTGCCTCAGCAATTTTGTTTTTGTTGGTCCACAGGGATGAGAAATTCCATCCAAAGGTTAAGCCTACTGTTAACGGGGTAATATAGTTACCTGACTTGGGCAACGGGTTGGCATTAACATCCACATAATAGCCGCCGGCGGAAGCCGAAAGTGTTGGAAGCTGGTTGGCCTGAATGCTTTTTATATTGGTTTGGGCAACCTTTGATTGTAATACCAATTGCTGCACTTCCTGGCGGTTCATCATCGCCGTATCAATATAACTGCTCAGGGCGCCTACCTGGTGATCGGTTTCCCTTATCTGATCAATATTGATCTGTGTGGTTTCGGGCAAGCCCAGTAAAATGTCCAGACTATAATTGATGATCTTGCGATTGCTTTCCAGGTCGATCTGATTTAGTTCAACATTTGCATGCTGCAACTGAAAGCGGAGCACATCATTTTTAGTTACCAGCCCCTGCTCGAAGAAACGCTGTGATTGATGTATCTGCTGATCGATAGAGCTCAGGTTTTGCTCCACCACTTTTTTGCTCTGTAATACTTTGTACAGGTTATAAAAAGAGCTGATCACGTCGTAAGTGATCTCATCCCTGTCCTTGTCAGCGTCCAAACGGGATACTTTGGTCAACAGGTCAGTGGATTGGCGTGCGTACTTATATTTTCCGCCTGCAAATATGGCTTCGTTCAGCGACACAATGCCTAAGTAGGCATTAGCACTTTTTGGCAGATCAATGCTGCTTGGCCCAAATGCAAGTCGGTTGGCAGGTATTTCGGCACGGTTGTAAGCCAAACTGGCGTTACCGGTAGGCAATGCCTTGTCTTTAGCCTGGTTGTATTGTGAGACAGCCTGATCAATTTTTGATTGCGAAAGCTTCAATACCTTGCTGTTTTGAACGCCCAGCTTAATGGCTTCATCAAGGGTCAGGGTTCTTTCTTGTGCAAACGCGGATGAGCTGAATATCAAACCGGTTACCATTACCCCAATTGCCAAGCGGTAAAAAGTTTGAACCATTTTTTTAAATGGGTTTGAGTTTAGGGATTTATTTATTTGTGTTATCATGTTCTTTCACTATGTAAGCTTTTAACAATTTTTTCAGGTAAGCTTCAATACGGGGTTTCAGCCTTTCTTCCAGCAATTTGTCATTTTGTATATCATACCCCAGCATATTAGAGGTCAACTGGGGCGCATTGATAATAAAATTTTTCGTTCCATAAATCGTAGCGATCACCATTTCTATATCTATATCGTTGTTAAATTCTCCATTACCAATGCCATCCAGTAATATTTTACGTACTTCGGATACATTCTTCATTAATATTTCAGATATTTTGTCAGCAAGATCGCCTCTGCGTTGCATAGACATTTCCTGGTATAGCATTTTCTGAAAACAGTTGTTATTGACGACCCGCTCCGTATACATTTCAACATACTTTTCTATCTTGTTCCATGCAGTCATGCTCTCATCATTACCAAGATTTTGCAACAAATTTTGGAATGAGGTGATCTTACGGTTAAAAACTGCCAGGAATAAACCCTCTTTTGAACCAAAATAATAGTTCAGCATAGCCATATTCACGCCTGCTTCACCCGAAATTGTCCGGGTGGAAGCGCCATCAAATCCGAGTTCTGAAAAAACTTTTTCAGCTACATCCAGGATATGGTCTTTCTTATCTATTTTATCTTTATCCATTTCATTTTTCCGCCGCAAAATTAATCAATCGATTGATTGTATTGAAATGTTTTTTGTTATTATAATGTAATCATTTGATTACCAAAATGTAATTCTAATCAAACGACCGATTATTTGTAAAATATTTGATGTAACAGTTTTGTTTTACATTTGATGTATTAAAAACGGCTGCCTATCTTCACTCTTTTACAATATGAAGCGTATCTTTTTACTCCTGATATTTTTATTGATTACCGTAACGGTTTTCGCACAAACTGCTCCCCCGACTGATATAGCAACCGTCGGGCAAAATTTTAAAAAGCTGGCTGTGCTGGGCAGCGTGTTGTATGTAGCTGCACATCCGGATGACGAGAATACCCGCCTGCTGGCTTATTTGGCGCAAGAAAAACATTACCGGACCGGCTATTTGTCTATGACCCGTGGTGATGGGGGGCAAAACCTGATTGGCAACGAGCAGGGCGAATTGCTGGGCTTGATACGCACACAAGAGCTTTTAGCAGCAAGGAAAGTTGACGGAGCAGAGCAGTTTTTTACAAGGGCTAACGATTTCGGCTTTTCAAAAGGACCAGATGAAACCTTAAAAATATGGGATAAGGAAAAGGTTTTGGGCGATGTCGTCTGGGTGATCCGCAAGTTCAGGCCGGATGTGATCATCTGCCGTTTTCCTACAACCGGTGAAGGCGGACACGGTCATCATACGGCATCAGCGATATTAGCGCAGGAAGCATTTACCGCCGCCGCTGACCCAAAACGCTTTCCCGAACAGTTACAATATGTGCAACCCTGGCAAGCAAAACGCCTGATGTGGAACACCTTTAATTTCGGCAACACAAATACCATAGCGCCCGATCAGTTTAAAATAAATGTGGGGGTATATAATACCTTGCTTGGCGAAGGATATGGTGAACTGGCTGCCGAAAGCCGGTCGAATCACAAAACACAGGGCTTTGGATCGGCAAGGCAGAGGGGTAATGCTTATGAATATTTTAAAACGATTTTGGGGGACGCGCCAAAAAATGACTTAATGGATGGGGTGAACACCACCTGGGGCCGGGTAAAGGGAGGTGAGGCCATGGGACCGGAAGTTGAAAGAATCCAAAGGGATCTTGATATGAACCACCCGGAGAAATCCGTAAAGGCAATGCTTGCTTTATTGGAGCGGGTAGAAAAGCTACCCGTTTCTTACTGGCGGGATCAAAAAACTAAGGAACTAAAAGACCTGGTTGCCCCTTGCGCCGGATTGTGGTTTGAAGCTTATACAGCCGAGCCGACTTATGCGCAGGGCGATCAGATGAGTATCCGTTCGCAGGTAATAAGCCGTTTTGGCCTGAATATTTCATTAAACGGGCTGACCGTATTACAACATGCAGATAACATAGGTACCACCTCGGAGTTCATTGAACCGGTGGCAAAATACCCGATGCCTGTTACCAATAGAGATCAGCTTATCCCTGCAAATGAACTCCAAACCTTTAACAATGATTGCGTGGCCGGCGAAATATCGCAACCCTATTGGCTGGAATCGCCACATCCAACGGGCACTTATACCATTAACAATGAAGCCAATGCAGGAAACCCTGAAAATCCTAATGCACCAACTATGAAATTTGGGTTTTTGGTTGAAGGCCACGCTATCGCTATCGACAGGAAACTGGTCTACAAATACGTAGATCCCGCTAAAGGCGAGATTTACCAGCCGGTTGAAATTACACCCCCGGTCACTGCCAATATTCAAAACCAGGTATATATTTTCAATTCGCAGCAAGCCCAAACGGTGCAGGTAAAATTAAAGGCTTTTAAAAACATAAACGCCTGCAGTGTTCACCTGAACGCGCCTGTGGGATGGAAGGTCAACCCGGAGACTGTGAGTTTCCAAAACAAAGCCAGAGGCGATGAATGGGAGCAGGATTTTACGCTGACCCCCGCCAACGCCAAATCGCAAACAGGCATACTGGAAGCCCAGATCACCTTGGGCATGAGTCCCGCAGTTTATAGTTATGGCATATTATCCATTCACTATAACCATATCCCTAACATTACAATTTTCCCGCCCGCACAGGCCAAATTATTACAACTCGACCTGAAAATCACCGGCAAAAAAATTGGATACATAGACGGAGCCGGCGACCTGGTGCAGAATGCTTTGCGGCAGGTAGGATATCAGGTACATGAATTGACAGAAAATGAGATTATCAATAGCGACCTTTCTGTTTATGATGCTATCGTAGTAGGCGTAAGAACTTATAATATAAATCCCCGTTTAGCTTTTGAGCAGCCTAAACTATTGGCGTATGTAAAAAATGGCGGGAATTTGCTGGTTCAGTACAATAACAGCAATGGCCTGGTGACCAAACAGATCGGGCCATATCCATTTAAGGTGGTAAATGAACGCGTGACTGATGAGAATGCCAAAGTGACCATCATTGATCCCAATAACCCGGTTTTAAATTATCCAAATAAGATCAGCCAGGCGGATTTTGAGGGTTGGGTACAGGAACGTGGCTTGTATTTCACAAGGGATGCCGACCCGCAATATCAAAAGGTTTTACAGATGAACGACCCTGGCGAGGCGCCCAAAGATGGCGCGCTAATCACCACAGAATACGGCAAGGGACGTTTTATTTATACCTCGCTGGCGTTTTTCAGGCAACTGCCTGCCGGTGTGCCGGGGGCATACCGATTGTTTATTAATATGCTGAATAAACCGAAGAGCAATCCGTGATTGGGTGAACCATGATTTTCAGATCAAAGGATCCTGATTATCAAATTTGTCTTGTCACTGAAATAGGTTTACCAAATTTAGTAAATCAAGTAAATCATTGCTTGAGACAAAAATGTTCAATTTCACAATTAAACTATTGGTTTCATTACAGAAACAATTACTTTTGCACTGTTGTAAATAAGCATAATATGGCACATCATCACGAAGAAAAAAAAGAAGAAATAAACTTTAACGCTTTATATTACCTGGTTGGGCTGGTTAGCGGCCTGTTTGTAGGTGCAATTATTGATAAAGGATATACCTGGATATTTGTTGGTGGTGTTTTAGGGTTATTGACAGCTGCTTTATTTTTAAGCGTATTTGTCAGAGGCCGTGAGCAACGCTGATCCCGAACTCCCCTCATTCATAAAAAACTGGAACCAGTTTTACGGTATTGTTATCGTATGGCTGGTTTTTTTAATTTTTGTATTTTGGCTCATTACCTTAATGTTTAAATGAGCTTACCCGACTGGATCGTCTTAGGTGTTACCCTGCTGGCCATCGTGATATACGGTATATGGAAAAGCGGGAAAAGCCAAAATATCGATCAGTTTTTGATGGGCGGCCGCTCAATGCCCTGGTACACAGTCGGCTTATCCGTAATGGCCACACAGGCCAGCGCCATCACCTTTTTATCCGCACCGGGCCAGGCCTACTCAGACGGGATGCGGTTTGTGCAATTTTATTTCGGCCTGCCGCTTGCGATGATCGTGCTTTGTATCACCTTCGTGCCTATCTTCAGCCGGCTGAAGGTTTATACCGCATACGAGTTTTTAGAGCAGCGCTTTGACCTGAAAACCCGGGCCCTTACCTCCTTCCTGTTTCTTGTGCAGCGGGGCTTGTCAACCGGTATTACCATCTATGCGCCGTCCATCATCCTGTCAACCATACTCAATATCGATACGGTTTACACCACGCTTTTTATTGGCGGCCTGGTCATATTTTATACCGTATATGGCGGAACAAAGGCGGTGAGTTATACCCAATTACTGCAAATGAGCATTATTTTTTTGGGGATGTTCCTGGCGGGATTGGTGGTGGTAAGTTTACTGCCATCGGGTATTGGTTTTACCAAAGCGTTGCACCTTGCAGGGAAACTGGGCAGGATGAATGTGATAGACTGGAAGTTTGATATTAATAACCGCTATACGGTTTGGAGCGGATTGATCGGCGGCTTCTTTTTGCAGCTATCGTATTTCGGTACCGATCAGAGCCAGGTAGGACGATATTTAACCGGCAGTTCGGTTGGGCAAAGTCGCCTCGGGTTGATCATGAACGGTTTGATTAAGATACCGATGCAATTTATGATCCTGCTGATCGGTATATTGGTTTTTGCTTTTTACCAGTTTAACCAGCCACCTTTATTTTTTAACCGGTACGAAGTGCAACAGGTGAAAGAAGGTAAATACGCAACGCAGTACAATCAATTGGAGGGACAATATTCAACTGCTTTTCGACAGAAAAAGATTAAGGCTGATGAATTAACCGAAGCTTTACAAACCAAGGATGCTGCCAAGATCAAAGCGGCAGGCAACGCTTTAAAACAAGCAGATGCACAGCAATCCGATATCCGGAAAAATGCAATTGCTTTAATGAAAAAAACCAATAACAGAGCTGATACCGATGATACCAACTATGTTTTTTTGAATTTTGTGACGCATTATTTACCCCGTGGATTGATAGGACTGCTGATAGCCATTGTGTTCCTGGCATCCATGGGCTCCACGGCGAGCGCGCTCAACTCACTTGCTTCTACCAGTGTGGTAGATATTTACAAGCGTATCATCAACCCCGGCGCTTCGGATAAAAATTATTTGCTTGCATCACGTTTGGCTACCATTTTTTGGGGATTGGTTTGTATCGCAATGGCTCTTTATGCCGGCAAAATGGGCAACCTGCTGGAGGCCGTGAATAAATTAGGCTCTTATATTTACGGTACAATATTGGGTGTTTTTGTGGTAGCCTTTTACCTCAAAAAAATACGCGGGACACCGGTATTTATAGCTGCAGTGCTCACCGAGATCATCATCTGCATTATGGGTTATTATCAGGTAATTGCTTATCTATGGCTGAATGCACTAGGCTGTATTTTGCTGATCATTATTGCGGGGATAATTAACCTTTTAGCGCGCGAAGAAGCGAAAAGTTAACATTTCGTTTCACACCAGATAGGCGGGCAAACAGGACGACGGGACAACCAAACGAACCACACCGTAACTATAACTAATCAGATAAGTAATAAATTGTTTTGTAACAATCCGGTTACTTCATACTTAGTTAAGTTTTTCATTTTATCTTTAGTTAAATAATAGCATTAAAATTAATTAGGGAAATAGCCAAACGCGAGGTTTGGCTATTTTTTTGCTTGATAGGCACCAAATTAATTTTTAAGCAATCATTGTTGTTTTGTCATTGCGATAGAGAGAAAGTCTTATACAACTGCCGGAACTATTATGCAAGCTGCATAAATTAAATTCCCTATTTCGCCTGGTCCGCAACCGCCTGGTTCAGGCGCTCGTATTCCTTATCATTTTGAGCCTTAGCCAGTTTTACCCCCTCTTGTGCGGTCGAAAGGGCTCCTGCTTTATCGCCCATTTTTAGCTGTATGCGGGCTTTCCAGACTTTATAAAACGGTGATTTTGGTTCAGCTTTTTCAGCAGTGCTTATCCACTCTAAAGCCTTTTTCATATCTTTACTATTTTCGTAATAATAGAGTGCAGCTTCAAAATAAGGCTTCTTATCGGTATTCATTACATCATCAATATTGGCCATTACCTTGGAGTCGACATCGGTGCTGATATGGAACAAGAAAGAAATGTTTTCCCACCTTACTTCCAGTTCGCATTTAGTCTGATCCACATTATTAAACTGCATGGTCAGCGTTTCGAGCGGATCGGTATGATTTATAGTTTTCACCTTAAACCGCAAAAAGTCTTCTGATTGCTTGTAGGTATAGGCGCCCCACTGATGGGCTGTTTTGTTCAGGATCACGGTCCACTGATCTTTATCCGGAATTGAAAACAGGCCATATTCGCCCGCAGGTACTTTATTACCTTCAATAGTTACGTCATCGGTAAATTTAACGGTGGTGGCTGCGTTGGCACCTGTGCGCCATACTGCGCCATAAGGAATCATGCCGCCGAATATTTTACGGCCCTTTACATTCGGGCGCGAATAGGCTAATGTAATTTTACCTAGCCCAAGCTCCTGGTCAATAGTTTGGGCAGAGCTCAATTGCGGAACTTTAAGCAGCTGGGCATAGCTGTTTTGCCAGGCACATGCTATCAGCATGGCGGCTAAATAGAAATAAATTTTCTTCATAAAATGGTTTTACAGCCCTAAGTTATCAATATTTACAGCCGATTAAAAAACAATTTGTAATGATATGTGTAAGGCTGATAGAGCCGGGCACGTAATTTTGTAAGGTATCTTAATACCTGTCGCTATGAAAGTATTGATCATATATACGCTAACTGTGCTGAGCATTGTCACCGCTTCAGCACAAAAGCACCGGATGAAAATGGATAGTTCAATGAAGGGCATGGATATGGGCGATATGAAAATGGACACCATGAAACCGATGACGATGAACAGCCAGTATTCGCTTGATGTGCCGATGAACCGGGATGGATCCGGAACATCATGGGTGCCGGATGAAACGCCCATGTATGCCGGTATGATCCGGGGGAAAAAATGGATGACCATGATACACGGCAGTATTTTTATGCGCTACAATAACCAGGACCTTTTTAAATCCGGTAGCCGCGGTGGCAAAAAATTTGATGCCCCGAACTGGCTGATGGCAATGACCCAAAAGAAGATTGGAAACAATGGCCTTTTTTCGGTCAATACCATGTTTTCATTCGATCCATTTTTGGTTGGACCGGGCGGATACCCGCTGCTGTATCAAACAGGTGAATCCTATAAAGGTAAAAAGCTGGTCGACGCGCAACACCCGCATGACCTGTTTGCCGAACTGAGCGTTAATTATACACAACGGGTTGCCAAAGACGCAGATCTGTCTTTGTCATTCGGTTATCCCGGCGAACCTGCTCTGGGGCCGCCGGTATTTATGCATCGCCTTTCAGCTATGAATAATCCGGATGCGCCGCTCAGTCACCATTATGCTGACGCGACACATATTACTTTTGGGGTTTCCACACTGGGGTTCAGGTACAAGGATGTTAAACTGGAAGGTTCCATATTTACCGGCCGGGAGCCGGATGAATTTCGTTACAATTTTGATCCTATCAGGTTTGACTCTTATTCATTGCGCTTGTCATACAACCCCTCCAAAGAATGGGCATTGCAGGTTTCAAACGGGTGGATACGTAGCCCGGAAAGCCTGGAGCCGCAGCAAAATGCAGATCGGTTTACTGCATCGGCTGTTTATATCAAAACACTGAACGGGGATAGTTATATAGCTGCTACGCTGGTTTACGGGCAAAATCACTATTCAGACAACGGTAAGACCCTACCGTCAGCCTTGCTGGAAAGCAGTTGGCAAATGCATAAAACTGCTGTTTACGGCCGCTATGAATATGTACAAAAGGATGCTGATGAACTGGATTTGACCGGCGCTTACCCGGGCAACCCAAACTTTAATATCAATGCGGTTACCCTCGGTGTTAACAGGGTACTTTCCACATTTAAACAAATCAACCTAACAGGCGGCCTGCAGGCTACTTTAAATGTTTCGCCATCAACTTTACGCCCGCTTTACGGCAGTGCAACTGTTGGTTTCGAGGTCTATCTGCGTATTAACCCATCTTTAATGATAATGGGTCGTCAGCATAAAATGATGGACATGTGATACATTTTAAACCTACCTTTAGATTATCGTCTTCAAGACATTCTCCAATTGTTTCAGATTATTAATCTTGTATTTATTTTCAGAAACTTTTCCAAACCCATACGCCGCATGAATGAACGGCATGCGATTTTGTTTTGCTGCCTCAAAATCACCCAAAGTATCCCCTATATAAACCGGGCTTTCTAACTGGTTGCGGGAAATGATCATGGCAATGTTTTCAGCCTTAGGTTTACCGGTAAGGCCGGAACATTCAAAATCTGTAAATACCGATTCAAGGCCATGCTGATGAAGGAAGTTTTCAATATATCCCGCCAGGCAATTACTCACTATAAATAACGGATATGTTTTAGCTAATAATATCAATTCCTCTTTAGCATTCGGATAAAGATGGCCGCCATAGTTTTTCATGTGAAAAGCTTCTTGTTCGGCATAAGCCATTGCCATATCGTTATATTGATCCGGTGGCAGGAAGGTGAAGTATTGGGTAAAAATTTCATCCAGAAGCTTCCCGGCAAATGAAAATGCCAGTTGCTCTGTAATACGGAAATCTTTTATTCCTTTTTTTTCCAAAGCCTTATTCCAGGCCATCACGCATGAGGCAGAAGCATCCCAAAGTGTGCCGTCAAGATCGAATATCAGGCTGTCCGCTTTCAAAGCTAAAATCTCTTTATCGTTTCCGTAATGTGGGCCAAATGATGCTTGCCATGCCAGGCATAAACGGCCAGGTTACGTTTTAATGGGATCGTATCCCCGGATTGCGGATGTACAAAGGTGCGGTTCCATTGCTCTTCGGTAAAGCTTTCAAAAAGTGCTGTCAAATGCTGATGAATACCGTCCAGCATTTTCAACGATGCTTCAATTGGCAGGCGGTAATCGGGCAAAAGCGCCCAGTCTGCCTCTTGGTAAGCCTTTATGGTTGGATTATCCTCTGTGAGCGCCCATTTAAAACGGATGATAGAATTCATGTGGCTGTCAGCAACATGGTGTATCACCTGCCTGATCGTCCATCCGCCGGTGCGGTATTGGGTATCCAACTGTTTTTCATTCAAACCAATTACCGCATTACGCAACTTACCGGGCAATATTTTGATGTCGTTTATCCAGCCGTTGATGGCGTGGTGGGTATAGGATACGGGCGGTTTAAACCTGCCGGTCGGGTAGCGTAATTCTTCTTCGGTCATGGCTTGTATGTTTAATAAATCAGATTTTTTCAAGTATAAATATTTTACTTTGCGTTATCAATAGTAGAAGGCTGAATGTAAAAATAGCAATATAGTTGCTTTATTGTTTTTGTGCCCGGCAAGGTTTAGTCTAATTTAGCGTTTTACACATGTTTATTTAAACAGATGCTCAGAAAATTACTTGTACCCCTGCTGTTTTTCGCTTTTTCCGTGGCTGATGCCGAGACCATCAGAACCGACGTGCTGGTTGTAGGCGGCGGGGCCAGTGGTGTTGCGGCAGCTATACAGTGCGCACGCAGCAAAGTAAAAACATTGCTGATTGAACCGGGCTCATGGCTTGGCGGGAGCATGACCATGGGCGGCATGTGTGTGCTGGATGCCAACCATGATTTACCCTCGGGAATATGGGGCGAGTTTCGCAGGAGGGTAATCGATTATTACAGGCCCCGGCTGGGTTATGATACCACGCATAATTCGATTCTTCGGTTTGAACCTTATACAGGCGCGGAGATATTAAAAAAGATAACCGATACGGTAAAAAATCTTCGGGTCATGCTGAAAACTCCCTGGACAAGTATTAAAAAGGATGGCACCGGCTGGGAAGTGGCTGTTACTATCAATGGCCAAACGGTTACCGTAGCAGCAAAAGTGGTTGTTGATGGAACGCAAACAGGTGAGGTAGCGGCAAAGGCGGGCGCACAATTTGTTAGCGGCTCTGAAAGCCGAAAAGATACGGGAGAAACCCAGGCTCCGGAAGAAGCATCCCCTGCAATTGAAAATATAACCTGGATAGCTATTTTGAAAGATTTTGGCCGTAATGCCGATAAAACAATTGCCAAACCCGAGGGATATGACCCCGCTTTATATTTCTGGTTAAAAGGGAAGGACATTAAGCAAATGCTTAAAAAGGTGAGCATACCCAACGATAAGTATATGATCAATTGGGCCAGTTACAATAATAACCACCCCGATAACGCAGATAAGCTGAATTCGGAAAACAGGAATGAATTGTATAAAAAAGCAAAGCTGCAGACATTGGGCTTGATTTATTATTTGCAGACCGAATCAGGTTATAAAAATCTTGGCTTGGATGATCAGTTTAATACACCGGATCACCTGCCCTATATTCCTTATCTGCGGGAATACAAGCGCGCTAAAGGAATAATACGTATGGTTTTGGATGATATTTTTAAACCTTATGACCGTGAATCTAAATTATATCGCACATCGATTGGTGTGGGCGATGCTGTACCGGAGGCCACAAGTGTAACCCAGCCTTTTCGGGCCTATTCCATTCCGTTAGGTGCGATCGTGATAAAAGACCTGGATAATTTATTGGTAACCGAACAAGCCGTTTCGGTCAGCCACCTGGTGAATGCCAGCACTGCAAATCCATCAGTACAAATGACCTTAGGACAGGGCGTAGGCGCTACAGCGGCTTTTTGTGCATTTTTTAAAACCACTACCAAACATTTGAATGTAAGGGTAATTCAGGGAGAAATATTGGATTACAAAGGCTACCTGATGCCATTTACTGATATACCTCAAGAAAATGCTCATTTCAGAGCCATACAGCAGGTAAGCGCAACGGGCATGTTAAAAGGTATTCCGAAAACAAACGGAAGTGCAATAGAAATACATTTTGAGCCTAATGATATGGCAAGCACCGAAGAAATAAAACCTGTTTTAACAGAATTATACACACGCGGTTTTTTATGGTTCAATAAAGAAAAGCCGGGTGAAAAATTCACTGTGGGAAATCTGCTCTCGCTGATCAGCGATTACACCTTAACAGACCCAAAAACACTGCAGATATACATGCAAAAAGCCTGGACTACCCAGTTTAAATTAACCGGCAGTTTTGACCTGAACCGGCCGGTAACGCGGCTGGAATTTGCTGTGCTGGTAAATAAATACCTGAATCCATTTGCAAAGACAGTTGATTTGAGTGGCAGGATAGTGAACTAGCAATTCAACCAATCAAATTTTGCCGGGGCCATGGAAAAATGATCACCGGTTTCCCAGGTGCTTAGATTTTGGACCGGGATCATCGGGATTTGGAAAATGACCTGCCAACTCATGCAGTATCAGCTCTTGAATGCCTGCCTGTACACGTTTACGCGATTCTTCGTTTAATTCCATATCATCGAGTTTTACATGAAAACCATTGTCTTTTCTGTAAGGTCCTTTTTCGGCTTATCGGCCGCTTACTCTTTTATAAGGATTTCAGCTTATTCCGCGTCTAAGGTTAGGGGGCTCTGATCACCCGGAGATCATTCCAGAATTTTATTTAAGCTGTAGACGTCCGTAGGGAACGTTCAGTAATAATACGCGATTTTTGATAGTATTTTTTGTCTGGGCGTTTAACGGACTTATTTACCACGTTTAACGGCTTTTTTTTCAATCGGGGTAAGAAATTTTCTAAAAAGAAATAATAAGGGATTCTTACTTTAAAACAGCATAAATATGCTCATCCATCACCACCTCATTTTTAATTACCGCGTTTCTGAGCACACCTTCTTTTTGATACCCGGCTTTTTCCAATACACGCATTGATGCCGGATTTTTACTGTAAACACTGGCCTGTATGCGGATAAAACCGAGTTGTGTGAAAGCATAGCCAGTTAACAGCTTAACGGCTTCAGTCATCATACCGCGTCCCCATAATTCTTCCCTGAGCCAGTAGCCCAATATGGCCGTTTTGCGGTAAACATCCTGCCGGGGTTCAAGGCCGATTCCGCCTGCAACTTCCTCATTTATGGTAATAGCAAAGTTGACCAGCGGATCCTGCCCAACCAGGTTGTTCACCCAGAATATAGCATCCTGGATCGTATATGGAGACGGGAACCTGTCCATCAGGCATGCCGAGACTTTTGGGTTATCGGCATGCTTTTGCAAGGACACCTCATCACCCAACTTCCACCCCCGGATAGCAAAACCTGTTCCCATTAATTCCATATTTGTAACAATACAATTGCTAAAAATGCTAATATAGCGTAAGTTGGTACATTGGCATTATAATCGGCTGATTAAGGAGTGATAAAATTAAGTCTTTGAACCTAATCAACCCGAACTGCCTTCGGCCGGCAGGTCTAACCCGGTCAACCATTCTAACTTAGTATTGGATATGAAGAAACTGTTTACCCTGATCCTGATAATAACCTGCTTCCATGCTTTTGCCCAAAAACTGGAAACACTGACTGTTGAAAAGATTATGCGCGACCCTAAATGGATAGGCACCTCACCGTCAAACATCCGCTGGAGCGATGACAGTAAAAGGGTTTATTTCAACTGGAACCCTGAGGGCGCCGACCAAAGCTTACTGTACAGCATCGCCACAGGCGATACCAGACCCCAAAAAGTAAGTTTGGACGAACGCAGGACATTAGCCCCGGCTAAAGGAAGCTGGAATAAAAAACATACCGCTAAATTGTTCGAAAACAATGGAGATATTTTCCTTTCGGATATAATAAAAGAGAAGATCGTACAATTAACCAGCACCACTGAAAAGGAAAGCAATCCTGTTTTTAGTGGTGACGAAAGCAGGGTGCTATTTGTCCGCAATGATAATTTATATTCACTTAAAATAAATAGCGGTGAATTAATTCAGCTAACTAATTTTGTCCGTTCAGGTTCGGCAGATGGAACACAAGCTGCGTCAACGGGCAGAAAAGGGCGACAGAACGGTGATACTAAATCCAGTGATGGCAGTGCCGCTGCTCAGGAAAAATGGCTGAAAGATCAGCAATTGGAGCTGTTTAATGTGATTAAAGAAAAGGATAAGCGCGATAAGTGGAATGCCGCCGAACGTAAAGCCGTTCAGCCTGAAAAATTGAAAGAGATACAGGTTGATGAAAAACGAATAAATGGTTTGGAGTGGAGTCCCGATGGACGGTATATCACTTACCGTTTGATCACATTGCCAAAAGATGAAAAGTTGAGCGTTGTGCCGGATTACGTAACAGCATCCGGTTTTACAGAACCTATCCCGAGCCGGGAAAAAGTAGGCGGGCCGCAAGCTTCGTCCGAATCCTTTATTTTTGATACGAAGCGGGATACAGTATACAACATTTCGACCAACGGGGTACCTGGCATAAAGGATCTCCCGGATTATGTAAAAGACTATCCCAAAGAAATGGAAACCCGCACTAAACTAAATGAAGACCGTAAGGTAACAGTTAGCGGCCCTTATTGGAGCAGGGATGGTAAAAATGCTGTGATAGCGGTGGAAGCGCGGGACAATAAAGACCGCTGGATCATGAAGCTGGATCCCGCCACCGGGCAACTGAACTTGATTGACCGCGAGCGCAACGAAGCATGGGTGGGCGGCCCGGGCCGGAGTAGTTTAGGCTGGACGGATAACACTCATTTTTATTATCAGAGCGAAGCCAGTGGTTATTCGCATATCTACCTGGTGGATGTGGCCACGGGTGATAAAAAACAATTGACCGGCGGCAAATGGGAAGTGCAAACACTTGAATTATCAAAGGATAAAAAGACCTTTTATTTTACAGCGAACATTGAGCATCCGGGTGTTACAGATTTTTACCGCATACCGGTAAGCGGCGGATCGCCTGTTAAACTTACATCGATGAAAGGCGGTAACGAGGTGGTACTTTCGCCCGATGAAAAATGGCTGGCTATCCGGTATTCCTGGACGAATAAACCCTGGGAATTATACCTGCAGCCAAACAAACCGGGCGCTTCAGTCACAAAAATTACAAACTCTGTAAGTGAAGAGTATAACTCCTACCCTTGGCGCGCGCCGGAGATCATTACCTTCAAAAATCGTTACGGCAGCGAAGTATATGCGCGGGTTTACGAGCCTAAAAATCCTGATCCGGCAAAACCGGCTGTAGTATTTGTGCACGGTGCGGGTTACCTGCAAAACGTCACCTATTCATGGAGCTACTATTTCAGGGAGTTTATGTTCAATAACTTGCTGGCAGATAACGGATATTACGTAATGGACATCGATTATACAGCCAGTGCCGGTTACGGCCGTGACTGGCGTACCGGCATCTACCGGCACATGGGCGGCAAGGACCTGAGCGACCAGGTGGACGGAGTAAAATACCTGGCCGGTAAATATGGCGTCAATCCCAAACATGTAGGTATGTACGGCGGTTCGTATGGCGGTTTTATGACGCTAATGGCCCTTTTTACGGAGCCTGATGTATTTACATCGGGTGCAGCTATCCGCTCAGTAACCGACTGGGCGCATTATAATCACGATTATACCGATGAAATATTAAATGAGCCCTATAATGATGAAAAGGCCTACAGGCAAAGTTCGCCAATCTATTTTGCCAGCGGCTTAAAAGGTAATTTGCTGATGCTGCATGGCATGATCGACCAGAATGTAAATTTCCAGGATATCGTACGGCTGAGCCAAAAGCTGATAGAACTGCACAAGGATAACTGGTGGCTGGCCCCCTACCCGGTAGAAGATCACGCATTTGAACAGCCCAGCAGCTGGGCGGATGAATATAAACGGATATATAAGCTGTTTGAAGAGACGTTGAAACAATAGTTTCTGAAAATTAATAAGATTATACCTGTATTAGGTAAAAGCTTCGATATGATAAATGCTGGGTCAAAGAGCTCCGTTTAATAGCGTTTTTGATAAAGGAAATAATGAGGATGTACTAAAAAAGGCTGAAAAGATCCCTATGGCATCAACAAGTAAATCTTCACCTAAATTTACTGGTTGTCCAGCACTTTTTGATCAATAAGTTTTCCATCGTTCAAAGATGTTGGATGCCAACTCGATGGCGACAAAGAAACGATACAGCGTATTGCAATACCTTGGTCAGCATTAGGCAATCAGGTTTTGAAAATTACTCGAAATATAAGCTTCAATTTAATGATGATCCGATGAAATTATCGTTGCCCTAAGCCAGGGTGATAACCGCCCAAAGCGAAACCCCCGAGATCAGTACCCAAAGCATGACGCCCTGGAATAAAGGAACAACACCTACTGATTTTAAGACTTTAAGCGACAGACTTGAGCCGATCAGAAAAAGCGTTAATGTGAGGCCTGTTTTGGCAATACTTGTTATAAAAGGTGTAATTGTTTTTACAAAAGGCACATAGGTATTTACCGCCATAGCCAATATAAAAAGGCCAATAAAGTATGGGATTTGGATTTGTTTGTTACCGGTTTTGAACACAAAGGCGGTAATAAATGCTACAGGGATTATCCAAAGTGCGCGCGCCAGTTTCACAGTGGTAGCTACCTGCAATGCCTGGGCGCCATAATGTGATGCCGCACCTACCACTGAGCTTGTGTCGTGGATCGCGATAGCACACCATAATCCGAACTGGGTTTGTGATAAATGCAGACGGTGACCGATAATTGGAAAAATAAACAGGGCGATAGAATTAAGAATAAATATGACTCCCAATGCAACGGATATTTGTTTTTCCCCTGCTTTTATAACGGGTGATAAAGCAGCAATAGCGCTACCGCCGCATATGGCTGTACCGGCTGAGATTAAAAAGGAGGTCCTTTTATCCACTTTAAGATAATGGCCGGCAATTATTCCCACGGTCATTACCGTTATAATTGAAGCTACTGTAAATAATATGCCTTCGCGTCCTGCTTGAATGGCGCTAAAAATATTCATGCCAAAACCCAGGCCAACGACTGATATTTTTAATAACCAGTTGATGGCTTTATGATTAAGATGTAAAAATGGATTTTCCATTAATTGCGCCAATATCAACCCAAGTAACAATGCCAGTGGCGGCGAGATGATCGGCAAAAGGCACACTAAGAGAGCCAGTATGAAAATTATTTTCCTGGCGTTTTCATTTAATGAAAATTGCTGATGTGTATTTTTTAGTCCTGTGGTATTCATTTCTTTTGTGTTTTAATGGCACAAAAGTGGGCAGCCACAGGTTGCGGGTCAAATTGTAAATATTAATTTCCCATTACTTAAAGTTATGATGTTGTGCAAAATGAAAAAACAGATCGGCCGGACCGGTTATTTTTCCCTGTAAACTGATCAGGTAAAAGCTGCGTTCGATAGACAGATTTTCAACATCAATAATCTTAAGTTCGCCCCTTTTTAATTCATCTACAATGGCGTGAACAGATAAAAAAGCCATGCAAGGCGCATTTAACAGGTATGATTTTATACTTTCGGTATTTCCAAGATGAATTTCGACAGGGAGTTCGGAAATGTTTATCCCTGCGTCTTTTAAAGCATGCTCGATTACTTCACGCGTACCGGAGCCTTGTTCGCGAAGCACAAAGCGGATATTTTTTAAATCATGGGCTTTTAATGAATTCCTGTTTGCCAAGGGGTGCCTGCTGCCGCAGACCAACACGATCTCATCCTTTAAAAATTCGTGGTAACTAATCTCCGGATTTTTTGAATAGCCCTCAATTATCCCGGTCTCTATTTCTTTGGCCAGTAAGGCTTTCTCGACCTGTTCGGTATTGCCGGTAATCAGGCTTACCCGTACGTCCGGAAACTTATTGCGGAACCTGGCCAAAAGCGGAGCAACCATATATTGTGTAATGGTGGTACTTGTGCCAAGGCGCAACAGGCCCTCTTTGCGTTTGTTGAGTGCGTTGATGTCGAATTCTACATTCCTGTAAAGTTCAAACACGTTTTCCGCATGACGGAGTAATAGTTCGCCCGCATCCGTTAAAATTATATGGTTGCCTTTGCGTTCAAATAATTTGGCTTTGTACTGATCTTCAAGTTCGTGTATATGTTTGGTTACTGCCGGCTGGGTAATAAATAATTCGGCCGAAGCTTTGGTAAAACTCAGCCTTTTAGCAACGGTATAAAATACTTCGAGCCTAAAGTCGGACATGCGGCTAATATAAGATTAAGCAGGCATAAGTTATTTAATCGTTTATCTATCTTAGCAACATCATATCATGAAAAATGCGGCTTTATTTTGGGGGTGGTTACTTTGCCTGGGATGCGCACATTATCCCCCGAAAATTATTGTTAAAGTGAGTCTTACAGATAGCAACCGGGCCATAAAGATCAGTGGTTTTGATAGGGCAATTATTGCTGATATTGGCAGAGATACGGCCAATGATGCCTGGCGAAGTTTACTCCCTGTTTACAAAATGCCTGCCGATACCGATCTGAAGGATGATCAAAATACCCAACCGGGTAAATACAGCGTTGAGGACAGCGTAGTAGTTTTCACCCCCGATACCTCATTTGTAAAAGGCCAGGCCTATTTTGTACGATACTACCCGCACGATCAGGGCGTAGATGCCTGGCAATATATTAAAGATAAAAAGCGCCCCGGGTCACTGAGCTACACGGATCTGGTTTTTAGATATTGAAATCATCACCAAACAGGCAATCTGAATGCCATAAAAAACAAATGAGCCCGTTGCCAGGTAAATAGCGTCAATGCCTATAAAAATCGTATTATGCTATTGAAAATTAAATAAAAATTCCTACATTTGCATTAAAATAAGAAAAGAGGGGGCAATTGTCCCCTCTTTTCTTTTACAAATAATATCGTTTGCCTAAAAAGTACGGATAATGGATATTGAAAAAAGGGTGATCGAACTGGTAGAAGAAAAGATCGCCGATAGGCCTGATCTGTTTTTGGTGGATGTGAAAATGCATTCCAGTGGAAAACTGATTATTCTGGTTGATGGTGATAAAGGAATAGGGATTGCCGATTGCGCACAGATAAGCAGGCATGTTGGCTTTCACCTCGAACAGGAGAATGCGGTAGATACTGCCTACAACCTTGAAGTTTCATCTCCGGGCATTGATGCACCGCTGGTATTGCCCAGGCAATATGTAAAAAATATAGGAAGGAGCTTAGCCATAAAAATGGCCGATGGCAGCAAAAAAGAAGGCAAATTAACCGCAATAACGGAAGACGCGGTTCTTATAGAAGAAACGAATAAACAAAAAGGGAAGAAAGCTGAAACAATTGAAAGCGTAATCCCTTTGATGCAAATAACAGAAACCAAAGTTTTAATATCATTCAAGTGAAAAATGAGCAATATTAATTTAATTGAGTCTTTTCAGGAATTTAAAGATTTCAAAAACATTGACCGTCCCACCATGATGAGCGTACTGGAAGACGTTTTCAGAAGCATGATCAGAAAAAAGTACGGCAATGACGAGAATTGTGACGTAATTGTAAACACCGACAATGGTGACTTAGAGATATGGCGCACAAGAGTGGTGATGGAAGATGGTTTTTCGGAAGATGATGACCTGGAGATTGAACTGGCGGAAGCACATAAATATGATCCTGACCTGGAAGTTGGTGATGAATACATCGAACAGATCACCCTTGAAAGCTTTGGTCGACGTGCTATTTTAGCTGCACGCCAGACACTGGTTTCAAAAATCCTGGAATTGGAGAAAGACGAAATATTTAAGAAATATAAAGACCGTGTGGGTGAAATTGTGAGCGGTGAAGTATACCAGGTCTGGAAAAAAGAAACATTGGTATTGGATGATGAAGGTAACGAATTGTTGCTTCCCAAATCCGAGCAGATACCTGCCGATTACTTTAAAAAGGGCGACAGCGTGAAAGCGGTGGTGAGCAAAGTGGATATGCTGAACAGCAATCCCAAGATCATTATTTCGCGTACTGCACCTGAGTTTTTACAACGTTTATTTGAGCTTGAAGTACCGGAAATATTTGACGGACTGATCACCATTAAAAAAATTGTGCGTGAACCGGGCGAAAGGGCAAAAGTTGCCGTAGAATCATACGATGACCGTATCGATCCTGTTGGCGCTTGTGTGGGCATGAAAGGATCGCGCATACACGGTATCGTCCGCGAATTGAAAAATGAAAATATTGATGTGATCAATTACACCAATAATTTGCAACTATACATTCAGCGCGCATTATCACCAGCTAAAATAACATCTATTAAGCTGGATGACGAGAAAAAAACAGCAGCAGTTTATTTAAAACCGGATCAGGTATCATTAGCAATCGGCCGTGGCGGGCACAACATTAAGCTTGCAGGAAAATTGACCGGATATGAGATTGATGTTTACCGCGAGGCAGATGAACAGGATGAGGATGTGGATATAGAAGAATTCTCAGACGAAATAGAGAGCTGGATCATCGATGAGTTTAAACGTATCGGGCTTGATACTGCAAAATCAGTACTTGCATTAACCGTTAACGAGTTGGTTAAACGCACCGATCTGGAAGAAGAAACGGTGAAAGATGTTTTATCTATTCTGCAGGCTGAGTTTGAATAAACAGAATAAGCAAAATTAAAATAGTATTTTTGCAATAATAAGCAGAGAAAGTAATAATAAATGTCAGACGACAAATCTATAAAATTAATTAGGGCAGTAAAGGAACTGAACATTGGTATGAATACCATTGTCGACTTTCTGACTTCCAAAGGCTATAAGATAGAAAAACAGCCTATGGCTAAGTTGGATAGCGATATGTATTCTGCCTTGCTCAAGGAATTTGCTTTTGACAAAAGTATTAAGGAAGAGGCTAAGCAGATCAGCATCGGCAAGATAAGGAAAGAAGAGCCCGGCCAATTTCCTGACAAACCAAATGAGCCGCGCCGTTCCAGGGATTTTGAGAATGAAGAGATCCTGATCAAAAATACGGGCCACTTTTCAGCTCCGGTTGAAAAACCAAAACCAGAGGCAGTGAAGGCAGAGGAACGTAGTGACGTCACCCTGCCGGGTGTAAAGGTAATTGGTAAGATCGACCTTAATGCACCGATTCGTGTTGAGAAAAAGGAAGAACCTGTCAAGGAAGAACCTGTAGTTGTCAAAAAGGAAATTATTCCGGAAGTAAAAGCTGAACCAAAGGAAGAAGAAGTAAAACCACCCGTAGTAAAGGCGGTTGAACCCGAGCCTGTTAAAGAGGTAAAAGAAGAAGCTCCGCCGGAAAAACCGGCGATTGTTGAAAACCCCGTGGCTGAAAAACCTGTGGTTGAAACACCCGTTGCCGAAACGCCAGTTGAGCCCGAGGTTGATGAAGTAATAAGGGCCAAGGCCGAAAGGTTAAGTGGTCCAAATGTAATTGGTAAGATACAGTTACCGGTAAATGCGCCAAAGCGTAATCAGCCGGTTGCTTCATCATCCAACACCAGTAGCGCGGCTGACCATAAACGCAAAAGAAAGCGTAAAGATAGCCAGGGTGGTAATCATCCGCAGCAGGGGCAGCAAGGTGGCGTGCCACCTCCACAGGGTAATATCAATCCCAATCGTCCCGACTTCAGGAATAGGAACCCTAATGCAGGCGCCGGTAGCCGCCCTGATTTCAGAAGGGGCTCCGCGTCAAATACGCCAAAAGAAGAACCCTCAGAAAAAGAAATACAAGATCAGATCAAAGCAACACTGGCCCGTTTAAGCGGCGCCGGTAAATCTGGTAAATTTGCACAACGGGCCAAATTCCGCAGGCAAAAACGTGATGATGTTGCCGCTACTGCCGAAGAACTGGCATTAGAGCAGGAGCTGCAATCCAAGGTATTGAAGGTTACCGAATTTGTAACGGCAAATGAACTGGCCTCAATGATGGATGTTTCCGTTACGCAGATCATCTCCACCTGTATGAGCCTGGGGATGTTTGTTTCCATTAATCAACGGCTTGATGCAGAGACATTAACCATCGTCGCCGATGAATTTGGTTACCAGATTGAATTTGTAAAACCACAAGACGAAGAGGCTAATCTGGATACACCGGATGATCCGGCAGATCTTGTACCACGTGCACCTATTGTAACGATAATGGGACACGTTGACCATGGTAAAACCTCCTTGCTTGACTTTATACGCAAAACGAATGTAATAGGCGGCGAAGCAGGCGGTATTACGCAGCATATCGGGGCCTATGAGGTAACATTGCCTGATGATAAGGGAAAAATAACATTTCTGGATACGCCGGGTCACGAGGCATTTACTGCTATGCGTGCCAGGGGTGCACAGGTAACCGATATTGTAATTATCGTCATTGCTGCTGATGATAGTGTGATGCCGCAAACACGCGAGGCGATAAACCACGCGCAAGCTGCAGGTGCGCCGATCATTTTTGCGTTTAACAAGATAGACCGCCCCGGTGCAAACGCCGACAAAATACGCGAACAATTATCAGCCATGAATATCCTGGTTGAGGAATGGGGCGGTAAGTATCAATCGCAGGAAATATCAGCCAAAACAGGTTTAAATGTTGACAAGCTTTTAGAAAAGGTATTGCTTGAGGCGGAATTACTTGAATTACAAGCCAATCCAAATAAACGTGCAGTGGGCACCGTTATTGAAGCTGCGCTGGATAAGGGGCGCGGTATTGTTACTACGATATTGGTACAGGCCGGTAAACTGAAAGTTGGTGATCCGATACTGGCCGGCTGCTATAGCGGGCGGGTAAAGGCATTGACGAACGAGCGCGGTCAGCGGGTTGAATTTGCAGGACCTTCAACGCCGGTACAGGTACTGGGTATGCAGGGTGCACCAACCGCAGGCGATAAATTTAACGTATTGGAAAGTGAAGTAGAGGCGCGCGAAATAGCGAATAAACGCCTTCAGTTACAACGTGAACAAGGCTTGCGTACGCAAAAACATATTACCCTTGATGAGATCGGCCGTCGTTTGGCAGTTGGTAACTTTAAGGAATTGAATATCATTGTTAAGGGTGATGTGGATGGTTCTATTGAGGCCTTATCCGATTCGTTGCTTAAACTTTCGACTGAGCAGATACAGGTAAATATTATTTCGAAAGCGGTTGGGCAGATATCGGAATCCGATGTATTGCTGGCTTCGGCTTCTGATGCGATCATAATTGGTTTCCAGGTACGCCCATCAAGTGGCGCCCGTAAGCTGGCCGAGCAGGAACAAATCGATATCCGGCTGTATTCAATTATCTACGATGCAATAAACGAGATAAAAGCCGCGATGGAAGGTATGCTTGCCCCGACGTTTGAAGAGAAGATAGTAGCCAACGTGGAAATACGCGAAACGTTCAAGATCAGTAAGGTGGGTACAATTGCAGGTTGTATGGTGCTGGATGGTAAAATTACCCGCAACAGCAAAATACGTATCATTCGTGAAGGTGTGGTAATCTATACCGGCGAGCTGGCTTCTTTAAAACGATTTAAGGATGATGTGAAAGAGGTAAACGCAGGATATGAATGCGGTTTGAACATACAGAACTTCAACAACATTGAAACAGGCGACATCGTTGAAGCCTATGAAAATGTGGAAGTTAAGCGCAAACTATAATTAATAAAAAAATTAATATTAGAAGGGCTAACCGAATTAATTCGGTTAGCCCTTTTTGCTTTAGTATTAATTATACCTAATTTATTAGTTATTTAATTTGCTTAAAATATTATTTCCAGGAACCCGGGTAACAACCTTGATACAAAAAAGGACTTTTCAGTATGTTTTTGAAATAACTGTTTGATTTCTAACGAAAAGACATGTAAATTCCCTTTTTCTGTTTTGCCTGACCAATTTTTATTTTTCCGATTTAATGAAAAAATGTATCCTCAAAATAAGTCTCCTGTGTTTTTTGAGCGGGGTATTTATTGGCAAATCATCCGGGCAGTCGGCTTTGGGCGATAGTTCGTCACTTCAAATAAGCGTTGCCCAAACAGTTACGAATTTCTATAATTCTATCGGTCAGCAATCAAGATTGTATAATGGTCACGAGTACCCGCCTTATGACCCTCACATAAAAGGCAATGCACTTTTTCCTTATGATGTGCAAGGTTGGGAACCCGGCGAAGTGAATTATGATGGCATAGTTTACAAAAACATTCCTGTAATGTATGATGTCTGCAAGGATGTAGTTGTGGTGCTTTTGTACAATAAATTTTCAATGTTTTCATTACTGAATAACAAAGTGCATGATTTCACTTTTGATGAACATCATTTTGTAAGAGTTGAAGCGGATTCAATAAGCAGCAATAGCTCAGGTATTACAACCGGTTTTTATGATCAGCTTTATGGCGGAAAGATTGAAGCTTTAGCTAAAAGAGCGAAGTCCATTCAAAATTCATCCTCGGCGACGGTTGCCCCTGAAAGTTATTTTAATACCACTAACAAGTACTATTTCAGAAAAGGGAATACCTATTACCAGGTCAGCGGCAAAAATTCTGTTTTAAAAGTCCTGAAAGACAAAAAAAGCGAGCTTCAGCAATATATCCGGAAAAATAATATAGAGTTTATAAATAACCCGGAAGATGCCATGACCAAAATAGCCTCATATTATGACCACTTAACCAATTAGTAAATTGCCTATGCCGCTGAATAAATGCCGGTTGCAAAAAACACGAAAACAAACTCATCCTCGTAGCTCAGCAGCACTATTAAAATCAACCAAAGAACCATTATTTTGATGAAACCATGATGAACCACAGCTCAAGAATCGAAAATACATTGGCTCCTGATCGCTTCATTACTATATAAACAAATCCGCCCAAATGAAAAAAATTTCCCTGTTAGGCTTCTTCCTGGTTTTTTTTAAGCTGGTAAATGCCCAGTATGGAGACAAAAAATTGATCAGTGTTAATTTTCAGCAAGCTAAAATTGAGCAATTTGTAACGGAGCTGGAATCAAAGACGGGCTATCACTTTTACTATAATCCGGCACAGTTGGATAGCTTAAAAGTAACGCTGCAGGCAACTGATAAATCACTTGAAACGGTCTTATATATGGCTTTCAATAAAACCGATTTCCATTTTGCCATTTCCGGACAGCAGGTTTTTTTAACAAAGGGGCGGGAGATACGAACCGAATTGACCGCCGGATTTTTTAATGTCCAGCCGGCTGGTACAAACGCACCGCAGCAAACCGCAATAATTGATTATGCCGAAGATAAGGAAAAGAAGATCCCGGAGGCCACCACAGAGAACAAGCTGTACGAGATCGGTATGCGGACGAACAATATCAAACCGGGCACGGCGAACCTGGCGGGGTACATAAAGAACGCCAGATCGGGCGAAGGGAT
>JAQBOV010000106.1 GCA_028287895.1 Mucilaginibacter sp.
CCATTAACCATATCCGTGGCTGGTGGACGGAGGATTTTAAAGGCCATTCAGCAAAACTGAATGACGAGTTTGAAGTCCGCTTTGCAGATATGCACTATTCCAAACAAAAATTAACGGAAGTGATTCCAAACGAAAAGATCGTCTGGCTGGTTACGGACAGCTATTTAAGTTTCCTGGACGATAAAAACGAATGGACCAGCACCCAAGTCTCCTTCGAAATATCCAAAAAAGGCAACCAGACACAATTGCATTTCACGCATATTGGTTTGGTTCCCGAAAGTGAATGTTATCAGGACTGCTTCCAGGGGTGGAACTATTTCCTGCATAGTTTGCAGCAGCTGGTCACCACCGGTCAAGGACAGCCACATCAGCTGGGTGATATTAACGTAAAAACTGAGCTATAATGCGGAATCCTGACAAGAGCTTGCCAAAGAAACAGGCACGGAAGCCACTACGGTAGCAGATGCGGTAAAAAATAAGCAAGTTATCATCGTCGCAATCCCTCAAAAGAATATACCCGATATTCCCGAAGGCCTGTTTAAGGACCTGCCGGAAAACGTAGTGGTTATTGATACAGGGAACTATTACCCGGCTCTCCGCGATGGGGTGATACCCTCATTGGAACAAAGCGGCCTGGATAGCTTATGGGTCCAGCAGCAACTGGGCGTTCCGGTGGTTAAGGTATTCAACTCCATTTTCGCGACCAGCCTGAACTTGCCGGGCAGGCCGAAAGGTGATAAAGACCGTATCGCTTTAGCGGTTTCAGGTGATAGCGCCCAGGCAAAAGCGATTGCTTTTAGCCTGGTAGACGAATTGGGGTATGATCCTTTTGATATCAGCACAATCGCCGACTCCTGGAAACAGCAACCGGGCAGCACGATCTATTGCCGGGACATCGCGCTGGATGAAGTCGAAAAGCGAGTTGATGCCATGGGAACGGATTGGTCGGAGATGCGCGACACCATCATCGGACAACATCAGGCTAATGAAGCAGCAATGGCCGCCGACTTTCCGGCCTGGCTGAAGGCCTTTAAGGATTAGAAAACAAGCTAATAAAAACCGTTCCCAATAGTCGTGCACTTAAGCGGCTTAACTTAATAAAAAAGCATGGTGTTTGCCTACCTAATGGGCAATGAGCGAAAGGGGCGATATGAACTGTGATACTACCGGAAATCTTGGTGACGATTGCAGTGAAGAAAATTTGTGAGATATTACAGGGTTTTTTGTGTTATCAATATTATTGGACAGGCATTATTTAATTCAAGGCACTTCCTTAATTTGCGCTTCTTTGAAGATTTTTTTGACTTTTGTCGATAAAACGAAAATTGAATTTTATGGCAAATCAGTTGGTATCATATCTGGAATTTTTCCAGTCAATTAATGATGATGATAAAGTCCTTATCACAAAGGCATTTGAAAGCCGGTCTTTCACCGAGGGCAATCATCTTTTTTATCCCGATCATATTTGCAAGGAGCTTTTTTTTATTTGCAAAGGCATATTGCGAATAGTTGTTCAAAATGAAAAAGGAAATGAGGTAATTCATTATTTTCTCAAAGAGAACCAGTTTTGTACCATATTAAAAAGCTTTAATAATCAGACCAAGGCCGCAGAAGGCATTCAAGCTGCATGTAACGTAGAAGTACTGGCAATTAGTAAGCCTAAATTGCTTGATTTATATGAAAGATTACCTTACCTGAAAGGCCTTTTAGACCAGATAACGCAGCAAGCGCTGCTTGATAAGATAGAATTAAGAAACAGTTACCTCGGCCTGGATTCCACAGCCCGTTATAAATTATTTATTATGCAGCAGGCAGATGTAGCCATGCGTGTACCATTGAGCGATGTGGCATCTTACTTGGGCATTACACAGCAATCACTCAGCAGGATACGTAAGAATATCCGGTAGTACGTTTTTACCAATTATTAAATGCCAGGAAATTTCCCATTCCGACATTTGTATAACAAATAAAGGAGGAACAATGTCACGTATATTCATTACAGGCGCAGCAGATGGCCTTGGCCAGATGGCTGCTAAATTATTAATCGCCGGCGGCCACCAGGTAGTAGTACACGCTCGTAACGACCAACGCGCAGAAGAAGCATTGTCTGCAACACAAGGCGCAGAAGAAGCAGTTTCAGGGGATCTTTCCAGCATTAAAGAAATCATTGAACTGGCAGAAAAAGTAAACAACCTGGGCCACTTTGACGCAGTTATTCACAATGCCGGCATAGGCTATCAGGAACCCCGCCGGGGCAATTCTATCGACGGGTTACCGCCACTGTTCGCTGTCAATTCTCTTGCACCTTATATCTTAACAAGCCTGATTCATTTGCCCGAACGACTGATTTATCTGAGCTCTGGCCTGCATAGAGAGGGCAACCCATCACTGGACGATTTAACCTGGGATAACAGAAAATGGAACGGTTACCAGGCGTATTCCGATACTAAATTGCACGATGTATTGCTTTCCTTCGCGGTTGCAAGGCATTATCCGCACATCTACTCCAACGCACTGGAACCCGGATGGGTAGCAACCAAAATGGGAGGCGCCGGCGCACCGGATAGTCTAGCGGACGCTCCGAAAACACAGGTATGGCTGGCCGTAAGCAATGATGAAAAAGCATTGGTTAACGGAAAATATTTTTACCATCAAAAGCGAAGAGAATACCATCCTGCTGCCAGTGATGTAACCATCCAGGAAGGTTTTTTGGCCGCTTGCGAAGGAATTTCAGGTGTGAAATTTCCTATCGGGAATAAATTATAATAAAGTTCGGATCGTTTTTACCAATTGGTAAATGCGGATTTCTAATAGTTCCGGAACTTTGAGCAATCAAATTAATTAAAAAAACATCATGGAAAGTAAATTAAAATCAAGTGACCTGCGTGGTAAAAAAGTAATCGTTCTGGGCGGTAGCTCCGGTTTGGGCCTGGCAGCAGCAAAGGCAGCGGGAAACGAGGGCGCAAATATTACTATTGTATCCAGCAATCAAGGCAGGATCGATAAAGCCTTAGGCGGACTACCCGATGACAGCCGTGGTTTCGCGGTAGATCTGAGCCAGGAAAAAAATATCAAAGGCTTCTTTGAACAAGTGGGCAATTTTGACCATCTGGTGTATACAGCCGGTGAAAACATTACCATGAGCATGGTGGATGATACGGATATTGAAAGTGGCAAGGATTTTTTCACCATTCGTTTTTGGGGAGCGTTTGCTGCCATCAAATATGGTAAAGCCTATATAAAAGAAGGTGGTTCAATTACGCTGATGAGCGGCAACTTCGGACAGCGCCCAAGTGCGGGATATAGCCTTGGTGCAACTATCTGCGGTGCAATGGATGCTTTTACCCGTGCCATGGCTGTAGAACTTGCCCCCGTCCGCGTCAACAACATTGCCGCCGGAGTGATCAAAACTAACTTATGGAATAACCTGAGCGAGGAAAAGCGTAACGAGTTTTATAAACATTTGGAAAGTACGCTTCTGCTAAAAAGAGTTGGTGAAGCTGAAGATATTGCCCAGGCATTCGTCTATCTGATGAAGCAACCTTATACCACCGGCCAATCACTGGTTACTGACGGCGGCGCGGTACTGGTATAAAGCGGATCGTCTCCGTTATTCATTTTTAAACATCATATTATGTATGCGATTATTGGAGTCACCGGCCATGTAGGCCGCGCGGCAGCTAACCTATTACTTGAAAAAAAACTGCCTGTAAGGGCTATTTTGCGCAATCCCGTGAAAGGCGGGAAATGGGAAAATTAAGGTACTGAAGTAGCAATTACGGAATTGCACGATGCAGTGAGCCTGGAAAATGCTTTTAAAAATACTTCAGGAGTGTTTATTATGACGCCAACATGGTGCAATTGCAGGGCACGGTCATATTTGTCCATTTCATTATACTCGAAAGTAATACTTTCTTCATAGATGCCTAAGTTGGAAAAACGAAATCCGGTGACCCCTATTCGCCAGTTTATGTTTGTGACTGATTACCAGCTCCAAAGCACGACCTGTTGTTGTACTTCCTGTAAAACTGATAACTGGTACATGCGGCGAATCAACAATATAGCTTAAAACTTCACGGTCTCCGGTAACGATATTAATCACCCCTCCTGGTAAAGTTGGCACTTCGCTAATTACCTCACTAATGAGTGAATTTACCTGAGCAGTTTGGCTTGGCATTTTCACTACAACTGTACAACCCGCCGCCAGGGCAGGTGCCAGTGAACGGATTAAAAGCGCCACAGGGGAGTTCCAAGGTACGCTAATTCCTGCAACCCCAATGGCTTCACGAATTAAAATAGAAATATTTCCTGGTTTTCCATTCAGCTGCCCGTCCATGTTCTGTTAGGGTTAATGCTGCATAATAGCGTAACATAGCTGGTGTAATACTCACTTCAAATCCTGCCTCTGGCAATATTTTTCCATTCTCGGTAGCCAATAGTTGGATAATATCATTAGCTCTTACCTCAAAACGGTCTGCCAGCTCATTAAGAACACGTGAGCGTAACTGAGGATTCTCTTTCCATTCTGTATAATTAAAAGTACAAAGAGCAGCATCAACAGCCTCGGCCGTTTCCTTTTTAGTACCCTTTGCAAACATTCCGATCACGTCGCCGGTAGCAGGGTTTATGCTGCGCCCATGTTCTGCCGAATCTACCCACTCCCCATCTATCCAATGCATGGCAACAGGGTGTTGTTCTAATTCTGTATTTTCTGTCATGGTATCAATTGCCATTTTTTTTAAACTTACGAGGTATACACAGGTAAAATTGCTCTTACCTTAAAACGGATAAGCTTCATCTTTTGCTTCTAAAACAGCTTTCATGGCATTGATCATTACCACTGTATCTTCCGCCAGATGATTTAGCCTGAAGATTACTTCATCATCTACAATTTCT